>NZ_NJAJ01000069.1 GCF_002632825.1 Xenorhabdus stockiae | reverse complement strand
AAAAATAATAACTCGGCAAATTCAACAAAATAGTGAGTTATAACGGGAGCCTAGCGCATTATTTGAGTAATTTATTTTTCTATTTAACCTATTATTAATAGATATACAGTTATGCAAAATTCAGAAAATTATCTCACAGATATATCCACTTTTATGGCTCTCGATATCCGCGTTGGCAAAATAATCAAAGCTGAAAAAAATGAAAAAGCCATCAAACCTGCTTATAAACTGTATATCGATTTTGGTCGCGAAATAGGTGAAAAACAGAGTTCGGCACAATTGTGCCAAAACTATACGGAAGCACAATTAATCGGCAGGCAAGTCCTGGCTGTTATAAACTTTCCACCGAGAAAAGTAGCCGGGTTTAAATCGGAAGTTTTGGTTCTGGCTGCCGTTTGTGATAATGAAGGCACTGTACTCATCCAACCAGATAAAAATGTGACCTTAGGGACACGGATGCTGTAATTTAAAATAGGAATATTATGAGAACACAAAAAAGATGTATGGGTTATGTTGCCATTGTTATTGATGATTATGATAAAGCAATTGATTACTACACCAATAAACTGGGGTTTACTCTGGTCGAAGACACTCCACAACCGGGTAAAAGATGGGTTGTTGTGACACCAAATCCTGAAAGTGACTGCAATCTATTGTTGGCAAGAGCATCTAATGAAAAGCAGGAAGCTTTTATTGGCAACCAGTGTGGAGGAAGGGTATTTTTGTTCCTGCAAACTGACGATTTCTGGCGCGATTACCATAAAATGAAAGAAAATGGCGTTCATTTTTGCGAAGAGCCACGACAAGAAGAATATGGCTTGGTTGTTGTATTTGAAGATATTTATGGCAACCGATGGGATTTATATCAGAACGCGATTGTTTAAAATATAAAAAAATCCACCTGTTAAACAGGTGGATTCCTATTTGATAGGATAACGTTCAATTTTTTATACCCCATAATCCTTTTGATTACCTAACTGTTGACCGCATCCAATTACTTCAGTCACTGTTTTTTTAGGCATATTATTATCTATATTCTCGATCATTTTATCCTTTACCGTCACATTACAATTCGACATCTTCTGAGTGTATTCGTTGATTTTACTAGGAAGTATTGCATTTTTCTTATTATGATAATGCCTCTCTGTATATGGAATTTTCCCATGAGCAATATCAGAAATTGCACCTGGTAAACTTAATAAAAACGCAAGAGGAGACCCAGGTAATTTCACAGAGATTTTATCTCCTTTACTATGAGTAATTATTTCATGATTTACCAACTCTTTGGTATTCAATATAACTGGCTCATCAGTACTTTCAATCTTCGCTCCAGTCAGATTGGTTTTACCTGATACATCTAAATTAACCCCATTTCTGGCAGAAATTCCTGATTGGTTAGTCAAACCTGTATCATCATGTGTTTCGTAATTAAAATTAAACTTGGTTTTTATACCCGATGCGATACTTTTAATGATATTAACCACTCCCATAAAATCGGATGGTTGATTATCATTAAAGAGTGTACCACTATTAAACCCGCCTCCAGCTTCTAGATCTATTTTACTCCCATTAGCCGTATTTTGAGCCGTTTCAATATTAAGATTACCGCCTACTTTCCCTCCCATTTTATCCGCTACAATATTAGCGCCTTTAATAGTCGTATCTTTTTTACTTGTTAATGTTACATTTTCACCAGAAATCTGGCTATTATGATTGATAACATCTCTTTCATAACCATTACCAAATTTACCATAAGCCTTTGCCTCAATTTGAGCTAATTGAGAACCATTCATTACTGCTTCCCCACCTACATTAGCCCCAATGAGGAAATGACTTTTATTTATACTGTCCTGAGCAGAGGTAACCATGATATCACCTCGTTCTGCTTTAAGATTTATATGTTTGCCAGAGACATTTGTCCCCTGCAAAGACAAATTATTTCCAGAAACCAAGTTAACTCCCTGTTTTCCCCTAATATTACTACTTTTTGCTGTTACAGTAGTGTCATCATTTACAGAATATTCTGCTGCTGCACTTCCTGCTCCCATATTGACAACTCCTGTCGGCAAATTGACGCCTACCCCAACACCAAGACCAACCCCATATTGGGTTTTAGTTTTCTTATGAGTATTATTTGCCTGATTAATATTGATATTATTCCCTGCCTGTATGGTTGTTTCTCCATCTTCTGAATTAAACGATGATCCCTGATATTTAATATCATGGCGTGCCTGAATATTAATATCTTTATGTGCTTTGAAATCACTGACAATAGCATCTGAATTAGATTCATAATTCCGAGACGTTTTCCCTTGCCCTTTAGCTTTAACAGTAAGATCCTGAGAGAAAAGCGCTAAGCCGGCTTGTATATTGGCATTACCTGATGAATCAAAAACATCTTTTTCATTTTTATTAAATGCGGCTTCATTAATATGGTTGTTAGCTTTTAATTCTATTCCTCCATTAGCTGACTGATATTGCGTTCCCTGATCATATACATCCTCTTTGGCATTTATGATAATGTCGTTGTTGGCTTTAATTGAAGTGACATTAGCATTTGTTTTAGTATTACTCTCTGTATGATTACCTCCTTTGGCGAAAACATTAGCACCAACATTAGGTGAATAATTCTTCATACTCAAAGAGAGATCAACTCCTCCTCCAATATTAAAATTTCCTGAGGAAGTACTATCACTACTTTCCGCTGCTCTATTTGCTATGCTATTAGCACTCACCTCATAATTACCAGCAACATTATGCTGAGTTCCCTCTTGTTCTAGTTTATTTCGTGCGTTTAATTTCAGATCTCCCGCGATATCCGTTTTTGAAACGACAGCTTTTTTATTCTCATGAGATTTATTATTGCTACTATGATTAACTCCACCGCCAATACTTATTCCATTGCTTCCTTTAGAGAAAAACACACCAATACCTGTTGAAGAATGAGATTCTCTTTGGGCTGCCAAATCATTTGAAGCAAGGAAAGAGATATTGTCAGCTGATATATTAGCATTCCCATTTCTCGTATCTATATCTGAACCCACAACTGTAACATCTTTACCTGCATTAATTGTGATATTTCCTCCATCCAATACAGATCGTTTTTGTGTTACATTCTCTTTTTCTTTATCATCACTGCTATACTTAATAGCCAAATTTTTTGTAATGGTTTTTTTATCATCTTCATTAGAGGATTGAGCTATATTCCCTGCCTCAAGCAATGAATTTTCTTTCTGTTTATTATATTTCTCTCCATAAGAAGAAATATTTATATTATCGCCTGCATCAATATTCAAATCATCAGAACTTTTTAATATACTATCAACTACATCAATATTTTTGCCACTAGATAACTTTAAATTTGCATTAGATTTAACCTGACTGCGTACTGCCTCTTCTTTTTTTTCTTTTTCTTTATTAGAATCCTTAGTAATATTAAAAACAGTTCCATGGCGCTCATCAATAATATTTTTATGATAATTAACCGCATTATCAATGAGTAAATCACCATTTTTAGATTGGAAATATCCACCTTTTTCAGCTTCAACATTACTGCCAGTAATTTTAATTCCATCATTTCCTACAAGCAATACATGCCCATCAGCTGTAATATCAGATGATTGATTTATTTTATTTTCAATATAATTATTTTTATTTTTTCCTCCGGCAATCCCTCCCCAATAAGTTCTATTATCATCATCAATAACTTTATCACCATAAGATTGAGATATTATCTGGGTTTTTTTACCTGCTTTTATAATAAGGTTGTTTCCGGCATGCGCCTTAGAACCTGAAATTTTAATATCACCATTGGCTTCTATGCCAAGATCATTATCAGCATTTAGTTCACTTCTAATCTGTTTTTGAGTAAAATGTCCTTTTTCTTTTAGCCCTGTATCTAGTGAACTCGACTCCAATCTGTGATATTGCTGATTATCCATTTGTTCAGTTTCTATCAAGCCATCTATTATGACATTACGTTTAGATGATAATGACAGATTATTACCTGCGTCAATCTTGCTCCCATCAATTCTTATATCTTCTCCAGTCGAAGTTAATTTTATATTATTATTTGCCCTTAAATTATTTCCCTCCTGTTGAGTTTTATCATGAGTATTTTTTTTATTACTCTTCCATAAGAACTTCCATTGCTCTTGAAAGTCCTCCGAATGTTGATTAATTGCCTGTCCACCTAAATCAAGTTTACTACCAGTTAAATTAATATTTTCACCAGAAATATCTGTTCCTTTAATTTCATTATTTTTGTTAGCATTTAATGTAATATTTCTACCTTCTAATTTGGTTCGATGAAGGATTTGGGACCTCTTCTCGCTGCTAGCACTATTCCCGTTAAAAAAATTACCTCCTGATTTTTCCTTTTTCAAATATACTTCATCCAAAGCTCCCTGAGATGTAATATTTTCACCTTTTAAGGTGAGGTCACCTCCTTTTAATCTGGCACCTTCCAGTTTTAATCCGCCTTTAGATTCAACATTAATATTATCATCAGCAGTTATCTCCCCCTGTAAATTAACACCACTCCCTTTATCTGTACTTAATAACCGGATACGACCAGCCTGCATACTGCCTAAATAGTAGCTATCAAGTAAACCCACTGTTGCTTTTTTTGAATCCAATACTCGACCATCAACAGATATTTTATTCAGACCTGTAATAATATTAATATCTTGGCTGGTACTAATTTTGCCACGACTATCAATTTTAGGGGAAAAAAGATTTATGATAGAGTCATGAACCAGCCCTCCTTTACCAATTTTCAGGGCATTTGTATTATCGAGGGTATTAAATCCCTGTAAAGTACCTTTTTCAACTAATGGATTTCCGACCACTAGCGATAACTGATTGGTATTAATGAACCCACATCCATCACAAGTAATACCGTTAGGGTTTGCCAATATATAATCTGCAGCCATACCAAAAACTTCCTGCTTACCCAACAGTAAAGATGGATTGCGGCTAATTACCTCATTTAAAATAATTGTTGCCGAATTGCCATGCAGATTACTATTACCAGATAACTCTCCAGCTAATTGAGATTCACCTCCATTTGTCGAATTATTAAAAACCGCCCCTTTTTCCGAAACATTAAAATCATCATATTGGTTATGTGATAATCCAGATTCAGAAGGAGCAACAATATTAACGACATCTGCGCCGGATTTAGATTGTGTAACATCTGGTCGGTGTGAGGCATCACCTCCAGCCACTATTCCATTGGAAAAACTACTTGAGCTAAAAAGCATAACAATTGCCATTGATACAGCAAGCCGACCAGATGACGATAATTTAAACCTTTTTTCTTTCATTTAATTACTCCTATACATCTAGTTATTACTGTGTGTAAAAATATGGCCAAACATATGACCAAATTGAAACAGTGGCAGCTCTGCAATTAAAAACCATAAGAAATACGCACTAATATCTGTATGGGATTATTAAGTTTCTCGTACTGCCTAGGAAAAACTTTCCCACTACCTACTTGAATATCGGCAAACAACTGTTTATAACTCAGTGAAAACCCAGCACTCATTCCTACAGCATTTATCCATTCATATTTATATTCATATTTATTTTTATTTTCATAAGTTTTAGTTTGCCCTAAATCACCACCTATATTTAAAACTAAATAACCTTGAGGAATAGCTATAGGAAGCGGGTAGGATAACGTATTTCTTAAATACCACCCATTGTCATCACATAAAAAACTCTCGTTAAATCCTCTGATACTATTTTTATCAGTAATACTGAAACACTCCATAGCTGGTAAAGGATCACGGCTATACTGCATGCTAAGTTGACTATTTAATAAATAAGATGAATCAAATAATTTAAATTTATTTTGCAAATTTATTGACATCAATCCTTTAATAAATCTTTTGTCCATAGCTGTTTGCGGATTAAACCATGGCACACCTTTATCAATACCTACATCAATAGAAAAAAATCCTGTTGGAATAACTTGAAAATGATTTAAATTAAGAGAAACAAGACTGATAGATTCACTATTTACTATAATTTTCTCATCATTTAAATAGTTATCTCCTTTTTTATATATAAATTGTGTCCTCAGTGTATCTATTTGTGTCTGGTTGCGGCGAAATGCCCAGTCAGCACGAACTCCTGATTGTTGGGCATCACCATGTATATTTAAAAACCTAGACTTTCTATAATTTGATTTTTGTTGATGATGATATTTAGAACCAACATAAAATGTGCTAAATGTTGACTGTCCATATGGCAATGAATAAAGAAATATATAAGATCGATTATATTTACTTTGGCCTTTTTTCAAAGTAGAGCTTCCACTAAGGCTTACAAAATCAGATAACCCCAGCGGGCTATCAAAACTCGTGTTTACTCTTCCTACCCATTTCCCTGTATTTTTTTGTCCATAATTATCTGTTGTTAAAGAAACTTTCCACGGAGAACTATGTTTATTATTCAGAAAAATAATAGATCCTCCATTAATTGTACCAGGCAAAATATCCAACGTTGTTTTATTTGATTGTAAACGATTTGCCTGATCTAGCCCTTGGTCAAGTTGATGTATATTCAATGGCATATTCTTCAGACCAGGAAAAAGAGTCTGACTATTTACCCATCGACTTCCTCCCCTAATATCTTCGATAAACCCTTCTATAACATGAATTCCTAATTTTTTCTCATAATCAGGAGGAACCAATTTTACTCTGGCTGTAACATATCCTTTCTGGACATAAAGGTTTATAATTTCAGATGTTAATCTATTGATATTATTACTGGTAATACAATTATTAGAAATTGCACTTAATGTTTTTAAGTCCGATGATGATAATAATGATATCCCTTGAAGATAAACCCCACTAATTGGCAGGCATTTTTTATCACCTTTCAGATTTGCGAGTGATTCTTTTGTAGAATATCGCCTTGAACGGTTAATCATCTCCTGATGCCGCCTTTCTTCAATCAACCTGTTTATCTCTCTTTCGCTATTCCGTAAATTATTACTCCCTTCGTTCACAGTTGGTGAAGGCAAACTTTCATTAAAATTTACCGGAGATGCTATTGTTAATGGAATATATAATATTAATAATATTCCTATGTTTTTTATAATCATAAAACACCAATCATAAAATTTTCATTAATATAATAATTAACCTTGCAAGATTTTCAGGGAGATTAATTAATATAAAATTTATCACTCACATATTGCCATATCCCTACAGGCAGAATACAAACACTTCATAAACACGAATAAAAAACAAACATCGCCAAGTCATTTAATAAAATCACATTCACAAAATCTTTAATCATCACCATGTGAAATATAAAAATAAAACAAATTAATTATTTTTAGTCATATATATAAACTAACCTGAGCTTCGCTTAAGAAGGGAACTAAAGTGCCTGAGGCACGATCAAAGTTTTTGCTAAAGAAAACAAAATCGTGGAGATCCTCAGGCATGTATA
>NZ_NJAJ01000068.1 GCF_002632825.1 Xenorhabdus stockiae | reverse complement strand
AGGCCCAATATGGCATTAGGGGGTTATACCCCGAAGCAGCATTTATTACGCGCTGCGTGAATTCTACTTTTAACCTCCATGAAAAATGGGAGGATTACCATTCAATTACAACAAAAAAGTAATCCTATTGATGATCCAAATAGTAAATATATTCTTTATTCCGGAAAGCTTTCTGATGAAAATAATATACCATTAAAAAATACTCAGCTAATGATATCGTCTGTATCAATTGGGAGGGCATTACTGAGTGTGAATATCACAACAGATCCTGTTGATGGTAAAAATCCTGATCTTATAGAGACTCAACCTCTAAATGAATTCTATGATTTCTTCATGGTTAATAGTGATGAAAATGGTAATGTGAACTTTCGTATTTATCCAAAAGAACGTAGTGTAATACTAGAGCTAAATACTCAAATATTGGGTATGGGCTATGCAATTCCTCTTCAAACTACATATATTATTGCAGGTGACATTCCCTCTCCAAAACTTTCTGCACCAAGAGTTATTGGAATGTTATCTGGAGGAGTGTTTAAAAAAGAAAAAGAAGATAAAAAGTTTAGAGTATATATTCCTAACTATCTAAATTCTCGTCCAAACAATATTATTATATTTTTAGTTAAAGATGAAAATAATAATAGTATTACACTGGAATCAACAATGATAGGGAAAGTTAACTCTGCTGGTTATAATTTTCAGTTATCATATGAAAAAATACCATTTAATAAAAAGCTTGGGCTCTATTATATAGCTTTGGACATAGCTGCAAATTATGTGTATTCTAATAGTCTAAATGTTATCTTTGAAGATGATTCTGCATCTGGAACTGATCCCAATAATGGCGGCAACACAGGGAATGGAAATCACTGTGATAATGGTCTCTATAACAAAGTGGATGTCGATTCAAACTATGAAGACGGGAAATTCAGCTTAAAAATAAAAAGCATTACACTGATTTGATGCTTTTAAATTACCTGAGCATAAAAAGAAAAGCAGGGCGATTTAGTTATACATGATAATAAGAAAAAATCCCTGAAGACTTGCGCTTTCAGGGATTCAGAATTTTGGTGGAGCTAAGCGGGATCGAACCGCTGACCTCTTGCATGCCATGCAAGCGCTCTCCCAGCTGAGCTATAGCCCCACAAATGTGGCGTTCCGAATCAAGATATTTTTGGTGGAGCTAAGCGGGATCGAACCGCTGACCTCTTGCATGCCATGCAAGCGCTCTCCCAGCTGAGCTATAGCCCCAAATCAAAATCCTGTGGAATGGAGCGCATCATATGAAACCCAGAGAATTCTGTCAACGAATTCATTAGTATTCTATGTATAAGCGCTGAAAAAGCCATCAATACTAGGTGTGAGAATAAAAAAATAAAGGCACAACAATAAACTGAGTGCCTTTACACTTACGTTAGCCTGTTTCTAATGCTGATTATTGAGCTTCACGCTGTGCAATATAAGCCAGTGCTTTATCAATACGACTCAATGAACGAGCCTGATTGATGGCGTGAATGGTCACATCAACACTTGGTGATTGGCCTGCGCCGGTAACAGCAACACGCAGTGGCATACCTACTTTACCCATTCCAACTTCCAGCTCGTCAGCCGTTGCCTGAATAGCGTGATGAATATTTTCAGGTGTCCATTCGGTAATGGCTGCCAGTTTAGTGCGTACAACTTCTAATGGCTGACGCGCAACCGGACGCAGATGTTTTTTCGCGGCATCAGCATCGAACTCTGCAAACTCTTCATAGAAATAACGACCAGCGCTGGCCATTTCTTTTAATGTCTTGCAACGTTCGCCCAGCAGTTTGATCAGATCCACTAGCTCTGGGCCTGTGCGGGTATCGATACCTTGTTGTTCAATATGCCATGCTAAATGAACAGCAACTTCTTCTGCTGGCAGGGTATTGATGTAATGATGGTTCAGCCAAAGCAATTTTTCAGTATTGAAAGCACTGGCTGATTTGCTGATAGCATCAAGGCTGAACAGCTCAGTCATTTCTTCAACTGTGAAAATTTCCTGATCACCGTGTGACCAACCCAAACGAACCAGATAGTTCAGCAATGCTTCTGGCAAGTAACCATCATCGCGATATTGCATTACGCTGACCGCGCCATGGCGTTTGGACAGTTTTTTACCGTCGTCACCGAGGATCATAGAAACATGTGCATATTCTGGTACTGGCGCGTTGAGCGCTTTCAGAATATTAATCTGACGTGGTGTGTTGTTGATATGGTCTTCACCACGAATAACGTGAGTAATTTCCATATCCCAGTCATCAATAACCACACAGAAGTTATAAGTTGGTGAACCATCAGTACGGCGGATGATCAAATCGTCCAGTTCCTGATTGCTGAATTCAATCGGGCCACGGATGCTGTCATTAAAAATAACAGAACCTTCCTGTGGATTGCGGAAACGTACAACATGAGGTTCATCATGGCTATGCTGGCACTCACTATCACGGCAACGACCGTCATAACGAGGTTTTTCACCATTTGCCATCTGAGTTTCACGCAATTGCTCCAGATGTTCTTTGGAACAGTAACAACGATAAGCTGTACCATTGACCAGCATTTCATCAATAACCTGGTTGTAGCGGTCAAAACGTTTAGTCTGATAATAAGGGCCTTCATCCCAATTCAGGTTTAACCAGTTCATTCCGTCCATAATCGCATCAATGGCTTCCTGAGTTGAGCGCTCCAGATCAGTGTCTTCAATGCGCAGAACGAATTCACCTTTGTTATGGCGACTGTATAGCCAGGAATAAAGGGCGGTGCGTGCGCCACCAACGTGAAGGTAGCCAGTAGGACTTGGCGCAAAACGGGTTTTTATTTTACTCATCAGGAGTTGCCTTAATGACGTTCTACTTGCTAGAGAACGTTTTGGATGATTGAAGTAACAATTAAAATAACAATAGTGGGGTGCATTTTATCACTGGACTTCAATTCCTCAATGGCGTTGATGGTAGGTTATTGAGAAAAACCAAAATACATTGTCCAAATGATAACCTTATGTGATTATAATTGTTTCATTCTGTGTAATTTTGCGACGAACGGAAATTTTAGCAATAAAAACCGTTGACTCACCTCGAACTATCCCTATAATGCGACTCCATCACGACGGGGCGATTAGCTCAGTTGGTAGAGCATCTCCCTTACAAGGAGGGGGTCATCAGTTCGAATCTGGTATCGCCCACCACTCTCAGTGATAAACTGAAAGCGGTAAGGCCGTAGTGATAAAAAATGATTTTATGATTGGGCGATTAGCTCAGTTGGTAGAGCATCTCCCTTACAAGGAGGGGGTCATCAGTTCGAATCTGGTATCGCCCACCAATCATAAATCAGTGATATATCGATGTTGTTACAGATAATTATTCAGTAATAGTCATCATGCAGTAATAGTCAGCATGAAGTGGGCGATTAGCTCAGTTGGTAGAGCATCTCCCTTACAAGGAGGGGGTCATCAGTTCGAATCTGGTATCGCCCACCACTTCATTAGATTGTTCCGCAGTATCACACTGATATTTTAGATGGGTCGTTAGCTCAGTCGGTAGAGCACTTGACTTTTAATCAATTGGTCGCAGGTTCGAATCCTGCACGACCCACCATCTAAATATTAAAATCAAAATTATCTAATTGGGTCGTTAGCTCAGTCGGTAGAGCAGTTGACTTTTAATCAATTGGTCGCAGGTTCGAATCCTGCACGACCCACCATTTAGATATAAAAATCAGAATTACCTAATTGGGTCGTTAGCTCAGTCGGTAGAGCAGTTGACTTTTAATCAATTGGTCGCAGGTTCGAATCCTGCACGACCCACCATTTAGGTAGCCATGAAGTGGGCGATTAGCTCAGTTGGTAGAGCATCTCCCTTACAAGGAGGGGGTCATCAGTTCGAATCTGGTATCGCCCACCACTTCATATAATTCCCCTAAGAAACCATCAAAAAATATAAAACCAAGCAAGGTTTATATTCAAATTTTATTCAAACAATTCCTGTTATTACCGCGAATGAGTAATGCAAATAAAACAGCATTATCTTTTAGTGAAATAAAAATATGCTGTTTTTTAATCTTTTATTACGCTTTCAATCCGTAACTTTTGAACTTGATCAATACTTTTTGCATTTCTTCGGGTGAGAGTACAGGGATCCGTTCTGCAATATTTTCTACAGGGTTTCCGATCACGGGGAGTATTTTCAAATAGAGTTGTGCCAATATCTCTATTTCATTGGCCAGCCATAATGCTTTTTCCAGACTGACTTCCATCGCAATCATACCGTGATGCTGCATTAACAGTGCTTTGCTGTGCCTAATTCCTGTTTTAACGCTTTCTGCCAGTTCTTGTGTCCCGAAGGTTGAATAGGGAATACAGGGCACATGATCCGTTCCTGTCACTGCCACCATATAATGAATAGCCGGGATACCATGATTGAGAATTGAAACGGCAGTTGCATTGACTGCATGATTATGTACAACAGCATTTAATTCAGGGCGTGCTTCATAGCATGAAAGATGGAAGTGCCATTCGCTTGAGGGGATTTTATCTGGTTCTGCTTCTCCCGAATAATTAATGTAGACAATTTGCTCTGGAGTCAATTTTTCATAGGGGATCCCGCTGGGGGTGATAAGAAATCCATCTTGATAACGGGCACTGATGTTACCAGATGTGCCTTGATTTAAACCCAGAGCATTCATCTTAAGGCAAGCGTCGATAATTGCTTGAGAAATATGTTTTCTACTGACAGTCATAAAAAAATAATCATTATAAATTATATGGATATAAATCAGAAAAGAGCATGCGTAAGCCTTCTGCGCTGGCATCACAAATTCCACGTTCTGTAATCAACCCGGTAATTAATTCTGCCGGGGTAACATCAAACGCATAATTCCCGCAAACCGTTCCCTGAGGTGCTGTATTGACCCAACTGTGTTTTCCTTCAGCCGTCATTCCGTAGACGTGTGACTGTTCATTGCCTGAACGTTGTTCAATGGGGATCTCTTTTACGCCATCCCAGACGGTAAAATCCAGTGTCGGTGATGGTAATGCAACATAAAAGGGTACCTGATTTGCTTTTGCCGCCAGAGCCTTGAGGTAAGTGCCAATTTTATTACACACATCACCTCTTGCGGTTGTCCGGTCTGTACCTACGATACACAGATCCACTTTGCCATGCTGCATTAAATGCCCACCCGCATTATCGGCAATTAAAGTGTGTGATACACCATGTGAACCTAACTCAAAAGCCGTCAATCCCCCTTGATTACGAGGGCGAGTTTCATCAACCCAGACATGAACCTTGATACCCGCATCGTGTGCCATGTAAATAGGTGATAGGGCGGTTCCCCAATCCACAGTTGCCAACCACCCAGCATTGCAGTGAGTTAATATATTTACTATTTCACCTGCTGGTTTTTGGGCCGCAATTTCCTGTATGATTTTCAAACCATTTTCACCAATCTTATGACACAGCTCGACATCTTCATCTGCTATTTCATTGGCAATACGATAAGCAGTTTTTACACGCTGAATGGGAGCTGTGTTTTCTAATGCCTGATATGCGCGATTCAGCGCCCATTTTAAATTAATGGCGGTTGGTCGGGTTTTAACTAAAGTATCGTAAGCCATTTGCAGATTTTCATTGCTGCTACTTTGACGCATCGCCAGTGCCATACCATACGCAGCAACTGCACCAATTAAAGGAGCACCTCTTACCCACATATCTTTGATAGCTGTTGCAGCATCTTGAAAGGTATTCAACTGAATAGTTTTTAATTCAAAAGGCAGTTTGGTCTGGTCGAAAATTTCGACAGTATACCCATCGTCAGCAAGCCAAACAGAGCGATAATGGGTTCCATTAATCTTCATCTCGGTTTCTTAACCTTATGTAATATGATGTTTAATCTGTGAAAAATTCTGGTACTTATGCTTGTTGACAATTAACTCACGTGCCAGTTTTAGTGCTTGTTTTTCACAACCGGCTCGTAATGTCGGGTCATCAATCTGTTTGAAATCAGCAACACCGGCGAAGCCTATAATGCGGCGATTAATTTCAAGCCCGGCATATACCAGAGTTTCTTCGAATAAATTGGAGAAAAAATCATCCTGGGCAGTTTTAAGGAACGATGAATTGAAAGTTCCCTGTTGGTAAATGGTGACAGGATAGGCTTCTCCGGTTATTTTTTCATTCCATAATTGACGAAAACGATGTTCAAATATTTCCCACGTTGTTTCAAGCTGAATGAAGAGCCATGATTGATAATCAGCACATTGCTCTATATTCTCCCGCAGAGCAGGTTGAGCAAAATAAGCCATAAACAGATTGCCGATATAATTGCCTATATCGAATGCCATTGGGCCCATAAAGCTAAATTCTGGATCAATCACTTTTGTGGAATCAGGTGTGACCATAATGGAACCTGAGTGAAGATCACCATGCAAAAGTGCCTGCGTTTCAGTCATGAATTTGTATTTATACCGCATTGCAGTTTGGATCATGGCTTGATCCTGCCAAATGGCATGAATATCATTATCAAGTTGAGGAGAAGTCCAGTTGTTTCTTTCAGCATTAAAATAGGGCTCTGTAAAAATCAGATCTTCAGTGATTTTACAAAGTTCATGATTATTGGCGAAACGGCTTACCAGTTCTTTTTTCTCTTTGCTGTCCATCCCGATATCAGAGGTATGGAATAGTGTATTAGCAAGAAAAATGCCAATGTCTTTAGCTAGGTGGGGGAATTTTTCACCAGAAATCAGCTTATTGCGTAAGATAATGTGTTTATCCAAATACTCCATTGCAAACAAAGACATTTCTTCATCATAGAAATAGACATCGGGTACATACTGATGAGCAAATTTCTTTTCTTCCAATAGGGCATGGTATTCGAAATAGGTCCTGACAAGGGAAAGCTGCCATGATTCACCTGCAGCCCGAACGTAAGGTAAGGATTGTTTGACTACAATAGTTTTTTCTGTTCCGGCAACAATAAAAACTAAATTCAGGTTTCCATCACCTACTTCTTGTATCTGCCAGGTTTCAGGCAATCCTCCGAGTGAGATGGTGGCGGGTAAATTTTTCGCAAGATAATGTGGTAAAGATTCACAGGTCTGGGGGATATACTCAGTAGGAACATAAACAGACATTATTTTTCATCCTGATAATATCATGAAGGAAAGTTCATAAAATGAACAGGGATAACACATTTTGCGGCAACGGGTTTTTACTGTTGTTAACTATAAGTATACAAAAGTAAAGTGTCTGTGATGAAAATAACGAATATGGCCTGATAACAATAAGATATACCCAAGATATTTCACATTGAATCGCAATGATAAAAGTACGGCAAATGGGCTAGCTCAGGTTTGTGGTTTTGGTAGTGGAGGAAGGCCATAAGCGGCTCTGGCACGATCACAGGCTTCATTGTAATTGTCAGTTTCCCATGCCTGCGAAAATTCTCGGCAAGGGGAAGGCCGCTTGTCATAAATAGTACAGGAAACCGAGTGACCAACTTCGCCCTGTAAGTTTATACAACGGGGATGGGGTTCGTTTGTACCTTTCATGCAACACATAAAATCGTTCAGTTTCTCAGTGGCAGCAACCGGGACTGTACCTCCTCCGTCCTCAGCTTCCGCCCAATAAAATGAGACCCTGAAAAATGCACAGCAGGCACCACAGCTGATGCAAAAATTATTCTGTGATTGGGTATTTAATATATGATCCATACCAGACGTCTCTATCTGATGTTTAAGAGCCACATTTTGACGAAGTTATTAACTATGGAGAATTATCTTTTTTGTATAAAGATATTTAATGTATCACAAATAGTCAATATAAGGTGTATTTAGTCATGAATTTATTTTAATTAACTGATTTTTAATTTAATT
>NZ_NJAJ01000067.1 GCF_002632825.1 Xenorhabdus stockiae | reverse complement strand
CATGTGGATATCACCGTCAAAAGCACCACCTATTACCGTCAAAAGCACCACCTATTACCGTCAAAAGCACCACCTATTACCGTCAAAAGCACCACCTATAAGGCTATAACAAATTGATTTATATATAAAAAAAACGACCGAAAACAAGAATAAAAACAAGAAAAACAAGTTAAAAAGGGTGCGCCCTGTGGATAAATCAGAAAATTTAGTCAGACAAGTCACAAAAAAAGAAGTATCGCAGTATGATTGTTTTTCCCAATCGCCTAACACGCAGTTAGATCTCAGTTAGATCCGAAGTCTCCGACTCTATGCACCTGTTGTTACATTAAGTTTCGTGCAGATTGGTTCGCTTCGCTCACGGCTTTGCAGGGCGGAGGGGTATGATGCTCCTGTTTAGCCCCCTTTGGCTTCGGCTGTTTGATCCATAATGATCCGATTAATCCGAAGAGCAGCCTTCCATGCCTTAACAGGCATAACCCCCTATAAACCATTCTGAGACGTTTTTAATACACAGGCACACGTTCCATCACCAAAAGCAAAAAAACCACTTAGAATCGCTCTGAGGCGTTTTTATCAGCTATTTTTTGATACTCGGGAGTTCCCTCTGCGAAAGGGCACTCAGATCGACGATCATCACTGCAAATACACGCTTTACGAGAATCACCAACACAATCAATGACTCACATCTAATTGATTTTATTATTGATTATTTAATTTTAACTGGTTAATCTATAAGGGCTATTGGCAAAATCCAATAGTCGGGGATTTCCAACCCCGAAGTATCCCACACTGGTAGGATGTTTCTGCCAGTGCGTCTGCTATCGCCTGTTCAATGGCGGTTCGGCAGGGGAGGCCTTGGCCTCGCCGGTGGATACTCCGGTATTGGAAACCCTGCTTGAACCGTCACCAATAACAACAATGAGGTGAAGCAGGCATGAATACCACCGAAGACTGGCACCCCGCCGAAGTTGTCGCCGCATTACGTAAAATCGGCACCAGTATGGCGGAACTCTCCCGTGAATCTGGTTTAAATCCCTCGACATTAGCCAATACCCTCAATCGTGGCTGGCCTCGTGGGGAATGGATCATTGCTCAACGCCTCAATCTGCATCCGTCCCAAATCTGGCCCAGTCGCTATTTTGATCACGCAGGTAATCTGAAAGAACGTAAACCCCGTAAATCCTCCCAGTGGGCAGGCGGTGAGCCGGTAAAAATTTTTGATAACTTACTGGCGGTCAGTGCCGAAAGCAGCCCCTGTAAGCCTGACAATATGATCGGGGAAATTATGCTAAAGACCGGATTACAGCTTTTGAGAGAGGAATGTAACTTCTCGCCCTGGGCGATATCGGAGGCGCTGGATATTCCCCTGTCGTCCATTGCCCAGATAGAACGCCTAGGCAAAGATGTGAAATTATCTACCCTGAAACGCTATGTTGAGGCGATAGGCGGAAAACTAAGCCTACGTGTTGAATTGCCTAACGGTGATATCAGAACGCTCAGGGTATGAACCCGTCCCTGTGGCGTCACTGATACCGGAGATAATCTCGTGACGCCCAAAAAAACATCAGCTCAGGCTTCATTGCCCTCATATTCTTTTATTTCTTTTATCAAAAAAGTTATTAATATGATTATGGTTTATTTGTATATTAATTTGAAACAAAAGAAAAAAATGATACTTTATGTTACCCATAAATTTTATACTCAGAGTTTTTAATCATGGAAATGGATAATAAGCAAAGGGCTTTATTTTATACTGAAAGACTTTTAAATGCTGTAGATAAGAAAAAAGAAGCTCAAAAGATTTATGATGAAATAAATACATTATATTGGGTTTCTAATAATAATCCTTTAAATAAAGAGGAAAAGTTATCTTTAATTAGGGATATTGAAAATTTAATTCGACAAAAGAAAAAAGTTGTTCGAGAAAATTTCAAAAAAAGCAGGAGGGACGGGCTAGAATCAATAGAGGAAGGCCGTATTGCTAATGCTTCAGATAATAGTGAACTTATCGACTTGATTGCAGCTATGAAAGGAAGTTTAAAATAATGAACTGGAAAGAGATATTAACTATAATTATTTCCTGTTTTGGGGTAATTATATCTGCAATAGCACTTTATAGATCATCAAAGGCATCGTCTTCTGCCTTGAATATTCAGTATGCAAGTGTTGAATTAGCTATTAGAAATGCTATTGAGAATTCCAAAAATCAAATCCAAACACTGTCTCTTACATATGCTCCTTTAAAAGTTAAATATGATAATAACACTTTATCTGATGAGGATAATTTAGTATTTGAAATATATAAAAAATCTTTAAATTCCATGATTGAAAGTATGTTGAATCAATATGATGATGCATGTGCTAAATATATTGATAATAAAGTAGATAAAGTTAGATTTAAAAGAACATATCATAAGGAAATCTCAAATTTAGTTGAAAATAAGGATTTTAAAGAATATTTTGACCCTGTTACATCCAATTATAAACCTATATTGCTTGTTTATCGTGAATGGTTTGATTTGGAAAATAATAAATAAAATTTATTCTTAACTTTATCTTTTAATTTGGGATACTTAAGAGTCACTTTTACTTGTCGGCAGTCACTGAGTTTTAAGTCGATACTGCCGATAAGTAGATGTGAGTAATGTTATTAATTATTCAGAATTATTTTTCATTCTCCGCAATCAACTGATCACCTAACTGCTTTAAATCTTGTAGTTTTTCACTGTCAGGAGATGCGTTGACTAATCTTGCTAATGCACCCACAAAAATACCGGCATCAAGGGTCAATTGTCCGGTTTTCTTGTCAACTAGTCCGGCAAGGCTGACCAGTCCTGCCACCTTAAACATTTCGTGATTACGCGCCTTACGTGCTACCAGCCGTTCTGCGTTAATTACTCTTGCTGCGGCGCCTTTGGCTTTCATCGCTCGTTCTGCGGCTTTCTCTGCACGTTTTAGCACTATCAGCTTGCGTTCTTCGTCCTTTGTCCGGTTTTCAATACCGGCGAGCTTCACCAGCCATCGCTGTTGTTCGGTGGGCGATTTCAGTCCCTCAATATAGCTCACCCGTGCCTGCAACCATTCATCATTCTTGTTCATTATCACCTCGCAGTACGATGCTAATATTCAGCGCCGTTTCCTTACCAATAACTTAAACATTGGTGAGCCACTTTGCATTATGTTAATTTTGCAACAGGCGAACAAGTGTTTAAGTTATTGGTAAGGCGCGCTTAGATGTTTCTCATTTCATGAGAAACAGCGCGTCGGAGCTTTGCTCCGAATTGAACACCGCGAGGTAGGCAGATATGGCGATAGCCCGATTAAGTGTGAAAGTCGGCAGGAAAGGAAAAGGCGCGCATCATGCAGCCTATATTGCCCGTGAGGGGAAATATCAGAACCGGCTTGAAAAAGGTGAGCGGCTGGAGTCTACGGATCACGGCAATATGCCCGCATGGGCGAAAAACTACCCGCAGCAGTTCTGGCTGGCGGCGGATGCCTTCGAACGTCAGAACGGAACGGCTTATCGGGAGATGGAAATTGCGTTACCCCGTGAATTAAGTCCGGCACAACGGGAAGGGCTTATCCGTGACTGGGTTAAGCAGGAGCTGGGCGAACGGCACGCCTATCAATGGGCTATTCATGTGCCGATTGCCGCTGACGGCGGCGAACAGCCCCACTGTCACCTGATGTTTTCAGAGCGGATTAATGACGGGATTGCACGTGACCCAGAGCAGTATTTTAAGCGATTTAACCGTAAAGCACCGGAGAAAGGCGGCAGCCAGAAAGCGAATACCGGCTTAGATCCCAAAACAAGGAAGGAACAGCTGGTTGCCCTGCGTGAACGCTGGGAAAAAGCCTGTAATCATCATCTGGCGCTGGCTCAGTGCCCTGAGCGTATCGATATGCGCAGCTATGCCAAACAGGGTTTAGACCTTGTACCGGAGAAAAAAATGTTGCCCAGTGCATGGCGAAGACCGACAGAGCGTAACGCCATCATAGAATACCGGCATCTCCGCCGTGAGCAGATAAACAGCCAGCAAGTTGTTCATCTTATGGAAAAACAAGACAAAATAGAATATTCACCTGAAATTACCCGCAACAGGATTTATTTTCAGTGTGAATATGAGATTTTTAACGGAATGCAGCAATTTAAGCAAAACTATCAGGCGGATAAACTAGAGAAAGAGCAGAGAAAACAACAATTGCTTGAAGCTCAGCAACGACAAGAAGAACAGGCAAAGTTACAGGCAAGACTGCGTGACGAACACGAACGTCAGGAAAAACTCAGAGCCGAACAGGAAAAGAAATTACAAAAACGTCAGCGCCATTCTCCAGAACGGGGTTTTAGTTGGTAACCACAGAGGCAGATATGAAAAAAGAATTAACAGAGTTTGAAAAGATTTCCGGTTATCTCTACGTGCTGGAAAAACAGCAAGAGGTTGTGACTGACTTACTGACAGCGGCGGGCGAAAATCAAGGCACTGTTGCTGATATCATCATGAGATTTGAAAGTGCCATCAGTCTGACGATAAATGAACTCAGACAGCAGCTGGCTGAATTGGATCATATTGAGGAACAAAAAGCGCATATGAGCCAAGTTCTGGAAGAGCTGAAAGCGATTAAGTCCCGAACTGCAGATTCGATGGATGCGAGCGCCACTCAGTTCAGGGAACTGGCCAACACCGTTCCCGCTGAAATAGAGCAGAATATTCTGGCCACTATCCAAGAAACTGATATTGCAGGGGCTGTCCGGCAGAGAACGGATGCACAAATGGAAACTATCGCTGAACAGGTAGACAGATTGTCTAAACGTAGTGATGATTTTGTGAAGAAGATAGAGAAAAAAGAAGAGAATGTGACTTTAGGTTATAACTGGCTCGAGCGTTATTTTTTTGGGGTTATTGTTTGTTCTATTCTGGCAATTGTTGTTACCACAGGAGTTAGTGCTAAATTCTTTTTTAGTCAGGAAATAGAAAAAAACCGCAATGCAATTTCGGCTACTTATCAGAAAGTATCACAGCTGGAAGAACAGTTAAAATCATGTAAGGTAAAAAAATAACTACCTTATTGTTTTCTTGTTAAATAAGTCTATAGGGATTTAGTTAATAATATACAGGAATCCCTTAATTTTTTTGTGAGCGTCTATTTTTTTTAGTTAAGAATGAATAATATTTCATATGGTATAGATTACACTGTATAACTAATCTTATTTTAATTTATAGATAATATCTTATCTTGTTGATATCACTTATTAATTGTTATATAAGATATATATTTAATATCCCAATTAATAAATGAAGGTACTATAATGAATGAAAAAGAAAAGTTACAAATAAAAATAAGTGAAGTTTTAAATGAAAGCCATGCTATACCAGAAGAAAAACTAGCAGTAATGATGATGTTTAGTTTTAAATTGTTGTCATCGGTTCAGGCAGAAATGATTAATATGCGTGTCTCTGATGGAAGAGTATTAACACTAAAACTCGAAGACAATTCGATTACACATTGATTAGAGGGATATATGGGATTCGATATTGAAAATGAATTACGAAGAGCGGTTGAACAAAAAAGAGATTTTGATTTGAGAGTACAAGAAGCTCATCGAGTAAGTGCCTCGGCAGTACAGCGTGCATTAGAAGATGTTGCTGATATGGCGGTTGATACTATAGAAACGATTGGTTTAGGAATGAGAAGGGAACTGTATTATAGGGTTTCTCCATATTTTGAAGGCTATGAAGATGTACATGATAAAATAAAAGAAGAAGATAAAAGAATGAATTTAAATTTAGCGGAGTTAAAAAATAACGCCAATTTCATTAAAAGAATGATAGAGTTATATGTTAAAGAAGTATTTGATGGTAATGATGAAGAAGCAATAAAAAGAATATTTGCTATCATGATAAAATTAACCGCTAAATATTCTACAGCGCAGTCAGTTAAGACTGGTATAACTATGGTAATATCAGAAGCAATATATTTAAATGTAATAAGAAGTGTTGTAGTAAAGAGAGCAGCAAAGATGACTATAAATGCTCTGTTAACTTTAACTCAATCGTATGGATATGTTGAAAAAGCATCAATGGCAGCGGATAACCTTAAAATAATTTGCCCTAAACTTTATTGGATTTTTTATTACAATAAATTGGAAATGTTATATTTTATAATTGAATCAAAATTAGAGCCAGCTATTTATATTTTAAATACAACGACTCCAAGTGAGAGAAAAGGGAGTAGTTATGAAGAACAGGTTGCTCGTGTACTCGCTGATATTATAAATAATTGAGGTTATAGTATATGAATAACAAAAAAAGAAAAAATGGGTTGTTTCGTGGATTGGTAGAGGATTTTTTTTGGTCAAATATCCTTGCTGTTTCTATTATAATATGGGGTGTTGTATCCGTAAGTTTCTTTTTTGATTCATGGGATTCTGTTTTTCCTATAGGAAGTTTTATCATAATAGTTTTTTATTTTGCTTCGGCGTATTTTAGTAGCAAAAAAAAAGGCTAAGATATTTTCTTAGCCTTTTTTTATTAAAAAACTCTATCATTCCATATGCTATATGCAGATGTACCAGCAGTTATATGATTCCATGTTATGGATTTATATTTTAGGTATATTTTTTCATACGGCATAAGTTCATTGCTATTAATGGAATTAGGATAAGTGCAAGAAATATCTGAAATTGTTGCTTCTGTAAATTTTACTTCATAAAAAAGTTCTAAACTTCCAGCTGGGCTTGTTCTATAGAAAATAAAACTACCATCGAGTGACTCATTTGAATCTATAGACATAGCTAATAATGGAGATGATTTGTCTATAGGCTTTATAAATTGTATTGGGTGGTGACTTACATTTTGTTCTCTTGTTATCGTATGATTCAAACTAAGTACCTGTATTTGATCTTCATGTCCTTTTTGGTATCTATTTCCTATAGAATCAAGTGTTGAACATCCAGCAGAGATTAATCCTTGTTTTTTACCACTTAGAGATAAATAAATCATATGTGCCATAAAAATACCATCCTAGTTATTTTAGTAAGTCTGATGATGTAATGTAAGTCACTAAAATATCACACGGAACTATCTTTAAAAAGAAATATAAATCTAAATAAATAGATTGATTTTATATTTCTTTTTAATAATTTTTGTTAAATATCCATTTTTATTTGATTGTCCTCCTTAAACGTGAAATGTAATGCAACAATGTTACGTCCGTCTTTAACCGTATCAAAAGACACTACTAAATTACTTTTTTGATTTAATTCTTTGATCGATGGTTTTAGGAGTAGTTTATTTAAATCCTTAAATTGTAGATATTTTTCCTCTATACCTAACATTGTTCTGAAATCCTTAAGGCTAATTAGTCTGTCTCCAGTTTTTTTAAATTGCATTAATAGTTCATAAATTCGTATGCTATACGTTCGTTTTAGTGCTGAAACATTTTTAACTGCAATGGTAGTAAACTGACCTTTTAGCTGAGTCAAATAAGGCATAATTAAATCAGAAAAAACTAATTCTATTTTTCCTTTTCCATCAAAATATTTAGCTTGACCTTGAATCCATCTTATTTTTTCTTCCTTTTTATTCCAATGAATGTAAATCCAGCGTTCAGCTAATCTATCAGCTGCTTCTTGTAAGCGTCTTTCTGCATTTTCTCTGCCCATATCAGGGAACGCTAGATAAAATTCATTGGCAGTTAATTGAAAGGTTTTTTCAGGCGAAGCTGCTTGAGGATTCAGTTTACCAATACACATTAGCAGAACTCTTTGTTCTTGTAGGGTTAGCTTGTAGCTAGCTTCAATGAGAGCATTTGACTTGTAGGCTATAAGGTCAGTCATATTTTGTTATCTCTGCACTATTGATTTTAGGTGGTGATTTTTTTTTAAATACCACTTTAAATATAGGTGGTGTTTTTTATTTGTCAACCTCCTAACCATGTGGATATCACCGTCAAAAGCACCACCTATTACCGTCAAAAGCACCACCTATTACCGTCAAAAGCACCACCTATTACCGTCAAAAGCACCACCTAT
>NZ_NJAJ01000066.1 GCF_002632825.1 Xenorhabdus stockiae | reverse complement strand
TCATTTTTATTAACTATATGAATTTTAATTATTTACATTTTTAATTTGAGACAACATGAGACAACAAACAGTGCATTTGAGACAACACCGTATTGCCGGAAAAGGGAGGCAGTAGAGGCATGTTGAAAGTATTTAATCAGTTACACTGTCAGAAAGAAAATAGCGTCATGGGTCAGCTGCTGAGGGAGAGTGTAAATGCGTAATATGCAGATGATATTAAGCCAGTGGGGCGCATGGGCCGGTGATGGTCATAGTGCGGTTGACTGGGCACCCATTGCGGCCGGATTTAAGGGATTGACACCCAGCACCCGAAAAAGCCGCATCCAGTGTTGTGATGATGACGGGTTTGCTATCGATGCAGCCGTTCTGCGGTTGAAGAAACATAATCCGTATTCCTACCAGCTCATCGTATTGCACTACATCAAGGCACTGCCACTCAGACCGATGGGAATTAAGTTGGGTATTTCTCATAACGAAGTCGCCAAACGGTTACAGGCCGCCGAGGGATTTATTGAAGGTGTACTGGCTGTTTCGGATGTGGTTTTGGAGCTGGATAAATGTGCACAAAAAGAAATCATTGATAAGGTTGCGTAATTACAAAAGTCAGTATATTGTGATAAGAGTGATAGCAATGTCACACAGCTTATTAATTTAGACCTCGCTCAGTGCGAGGTTCTTGCTTATAAGGCACAAAAGCACCCCAATATTTGAGGTGCTCAATTTTGAATTTTAGTTAAATTACTTCATTTTCCTGTATGTGAAGATGGCATAAAACATTATGAATAACCCGCCAATAATCAGGGCTGAGCCTAACCCAGCACTACCGAAATTTTCATACAGTGGGTAAAGAATTCTTGGAATTCGGGTGATTTCTTTTTCGGATGTAAAATGAGTTATACCGTAAATAGTAAACCCTATCCCTAAGATAAATATAATTAACAACCTTATTTTAATATTCAATTTTTTAACCTTTTTGAGTTAATAACCTGACATTCTAAATGTTAGGAATGCTTGTGTATCATTACATACAGTGTGATTATAATGTTGTGAATTTATGACAGTCAAAATAAGCTTCATTAATAATTTAGGGGGCACTGTCAGCACCAAATTTCAAATATACACCTCACTGAATCACGCACTCGACTAACAGATAAACTTTATAATGCGCCACCTTATTTTAAGGCGTATTGATTCTGTTACAGGCTATTCAATTGAGATAGGAACCTGACCTCAGTAATATTAACTGGCTAGTTAGCAGTAGGATGAAATGACCTTTAACGAATAATAAAGTGAGGTGTTTATGTCTGATGTTAATAAGCTGGATGATAAACAATGCCCGTTTGATCCGGAGCAATATAAAGCTCATGTTAAGGTTAGTTACACGATTGACAATGACATAGCAGCTCCAGTTGGCTCCTTGCCTTGGGCGCTAATTCAGGTGTATTTGGGAAAGGTGGTGGGACGTAGTAAATGGGGCGTAAATGAATACATACGACTTTCTGCTAAAAATGATAGCAAGACCCCTGCCCATATTGAAAAGCATGATCAGCAGAGTTTTCCATATGATTGGGAACCAACCCCTGAAGATTTGATGGCCTGTGATTGGGAATTAGTGAAGATAAAACCAAAACCAAAACCAGTTGAATGTATGCTGTCTTTTGATCTTATGATAGGGACTGGACAATTTAATGACGGCGGGGGTCAAGATTGGGGATATTTGACCAAAGGTGGGTATTTAGGTGGGGGTGTATCTACTTTTGGCACTCTGACTAATCTTCAAAGCACTATAGGTATTGGAAACATCTTAGAATTTATGTTGTCTGAATCTCCCATTGGTACTTTTGATTTTATACAATTACAAGTTGACACCCAAAACCAGTCAGGCTTAGAGAATAAAGCTCTTGAAGTAGTGGTTAATGGCTCAACTTATAATCTGGTTGCCTCCAAAAATTCTCTTACAACTGATTTTTTGTATTACTCTGACGGTGCAAAACAACTAGGCGACTTCCTGAAACAAAACGTAGGCAATACAACTCCAATTCATTTTTGCTTCAACTGGAAATAAATCTACACACTGATTTCAAGGCTGCTTAATGCGGCCTTTTTGTTTTCTGCAACGGTAAGGTGTCTTTTGATAACACTTGTTATCCTTGCTCAGCATGGAGAAGGCATCTTAACCCTTGTGGAGAATGCTAGGGCTGACTGGCTGCTTAGATACTGTGTGCTTAACTGCTACCTGAAAGACTGACCTATATTCACTTATTGTGTGCGGGATGGTATGACTTGGTGCCTCATGTCGGAGATCAGTGCCGACCTCCACAATCAGTCGTCAATTTAGAGTTACTCTTGTTTTTCTGGGGAGTTTTCTTTTTTAAGTTCAGAATTCCTAGAAATAGTAATTCTATTGCAATCTAAGCACACTGTATTTTTAGCAGTCTCGCCATCATATAGATATGCATTGGGACTACCGCAGTCAGGGCAAATAATTTCTTCCATAAAAGAACTCCGTCATTTTTAATATATTGAGATTGCTACAGTATCAACTATTTGAATATGTAACCAATAGCTTATTTTATTATTAGTTAAAATAAACAAGAAAAATTAACTTTTCCCAAATTTGCCACCGCAATCACTCCCATAACCTCAGTATTTCTATTGCGGCTGGCAACCTATTCACTACAACTCACAGGGGCGACCATAGACTCACCCCACGGACGCCCATTGTTCTGATGGGGTGGAAATATGCGTATGCCAAATAAAGACCCAAGCAGCTTTGAGTTATCTCAATGGCTGATACTTTTGTTGCTTTCTGCGTGGGGCGGGATAGTCCGCTACATCATTGATATAAAAACCAGCAACGCCCGCTGGAGTTGGCTTGGAGCATTTGCCCAAGTCATTGTTTCAGGATTTACCGGACTGATAGGCGGATTTATCAGTTTGGAGGCAGGGCTGAGCTTATACATGACATTCGCCAGCGCAGGCATGTGTGGGGCAATGGGAAGTATTGCCCTCACGTATTTCTGGAACCGACTGACAGGTGCTCACAGATGATTAAGGAAATATACGGTGTGAAGATATTTCCACTGGTTGTAATGTTTTATCAGGTTCGCCGTTGGTGGGTGCTGCGTGTATGGCGGAAATATTGGCATTCAGATCAATGTGTTCGTAAGCAAGTCCGTTATTCCAAGAGGTTAAGTGATGAATTCAGCTTTGAAAGAAATTATCGACTTCTTAAGTTATTTATAAGAACCGACCAAAAAAGAGGGATTATCTAATGACGAGAGGCATTCGTAACAACAATCCCGGCAACATTGACTACAACAAAGCGAATAAGTGGCAAGGTCTATTGCTCCATGATCCTAAGATTGAATCTCGGTTCTGTCGGTTCGAGTCACCGGAATATGGTATTCGGGCACTGATGAAACTGCTGTGTAATTATCATAAGGGTGGACACAACAGCATATCCAAGATTATCAATCGCTGGGCGCCTTCAATAGAAAATAACACTACAGCTTATATTAACGGGGTTGCTAAGGCGCTTAATGTTGATCCGTTCGATAAGATTGAAGTCAATAAATCCACGCTGATTGCTTTGTCCAAGTCTATTATCCGGCATGAGAACGGAAAGCAACCTTACTCTGAGGCAACGTTTGAAAAAGCGTTTGAGCTGCTATGAGTTGGAAATTGAATGCATTTATCGTCATCGCTGTGCTCCTACTGGCCGCACTATGGATAGTAGCAAAAGGTTATCAGGAGCTAGGCAGGAAATATAAAGCGCTGGTTGATGATTTTGCAAAACAAAATGTCATCATCACCACCCAGCAAGAGCGCATCCAGCACCTCGCTGAACTGGACAAAGCCCACACTCAGGAACTCGCCAATGCCAAGACTGAAATCAACACTCTTCGGGCTGATGTTGCCGCTGGTCGTCGCAAGCTGCGTATCAAGGCCGCCTGTCCTGTGTCTGAAACCACTCCCTCCGGCAGCGTGGTCAATGCAACCACCGTCGAACTCCCTAGAGAAACTGGATCAGATGTTCTCGATATCCGAGAAGGCATCATCAACGACCGGGCAAAACTGAGATATTTGCAAGATTATGTTAAGGCTGAGTGTAGGAGAGAAAAATGATTGAAAACCAAATACCCACAGCAGTCATTGAATACCGTGTACAAGCCAATCAATCATCATTCTCACAGTCATTGTTTAGGCTGTATTGTCTGGCGTTGCAGTTAGAGAAGGTGATGGATGAAATGCAAGAAAGAGCGAAGGTTATTCGGGCAAATAATACACCATCACCCCAGAGCAAATAATTCTGGGGTTGCAGGAGTATGTTAGGGGCGCTTGGATTATCGAATATTATAATTTCCCGACATCCTAAAATAAGTCATTATTCCTGCTGCCACAATGTCGCTGTGGCGAGCCTGCACTGTCTGCGTAAAATTTGCATATGTGTCATCGACTATGTATGGAAGTATTTCTTGCTCGTAAATTCTCTGATTTATATCGCAGCGGTGAGGATATAAAACTAATCCGTGAGTAAGTACCGTCGGTTATCGCATTGATTACGCCATTGAGTTATCGACTGATGGCGGCAGTTACCAGACCGTCATTGACACCCATATCGACAACAAAACCACCACCTTATATGAGCGTTCATACCGTATTGATCTGCCGGATGCCAAAACCAGCTGGACTGTCCGGGTTATCAGAAAAACAGCAAACAGTACCAGTGAACGCATTGTTGATAAAATGAACGTCATGGCGTTCACTGAAATTATTGACGCCAAATTACGTTACCCGAATACCGCTTTGCTGTACGTTGAATTCGACGCCCGGTTATTTAATGGCAATGTGCCGCTGATTTCATGCAAACCCAAAGGGCGTATTATTCGCGTACCGGCTAATTACGATCCGGTCAACCGCACGTACAGCGGCATCTGGAACGGCACGTTTAAATGGGCGCACAGCAATAACCCGGCATGGGTGCTGTATGATCTGTTACTGAATGATGTATGCGGACTCGGTGACAAAATAGACCGGACACAGGTTGACGAAACCGAGTTGTATCGTGTGGCGCAATACTGCGATCAGCTTGTCCCGGACGGGAAAGGCGGCACCGAACCGCGATTTACCAGCGATGTTTACATTCAATCACGCGAAGAAGCGCATAAGGTGCTGACTGATATCGGGGCGATATTCCGGGGTTCGGTTTACTGGGGCGCGAATCAGTTCGTTGCCACGGCAGACAGACCGGACGACATGACCTATATTTTCACGCAGGCCAGCGTTATCAATGGTGAATTTATCTACAGCAGTGGCAGCGAGCGCAACCGAAGCACCGTTGCCATGGTGAGCTGGTCAAACCCGGACAACCATTACAAAGACGAAGTTGAGGTGGTTTCAGACGACGGCTTAATCCGGCGCTATGGTATCAATCAGATTGATATCGCCGCCATTGGCTGTACCCGTCAGAGTGAGGCACAACGCCGGGGAAAATGGGCGATCCTGACTAACTCACGCGATACCCTGATTTCATTCCGTGTAGGACTGGATGGTCAAATCCCCATGCCCAGTCAGATTATTGGTGTCGCGCATAAAAACAGAGCCGGGCGCGTGATTGGTGGCCGTATTCAGTCGGTTGATAATCGTAATATCACACTGGACAGAACGCCGGATGTGAAAGCCGGGGATCGCCTGTTGGTCAATTTACCGACAGGAAAATCAGAAGGCCGGACGGTACAGGCCGTGAACGGCAATACGGTGACTGTGACGACAGCATACAGTGAATCACCGGTATCAGATGCAGGCTGGGCGGTGGATGCCGATGATTTATTTATTCAGCAATATCGCGTCATTGGTATCAAAGATAACAACGATGGTTCGTTTGAAATCAACGGTATTTATCACGATCCTGATAAATATGAACGCATTGACACCGGCGCGAGGATTGATGAGAGACCGATTTCTGTTATTCCGGCCAGTGTCCAATCACCACCGGATTCGGTCACGCTTCAGGGTTTTTCTTTTGTTCAGCAGGGTATCGCCACCACGACCGTCATGATCTCATGGGCGAAAGCCGATGGAGCCGTTGCTTATGTGGGTGAGTGGCGCAGGGACAGCGGTAACTGGGTGACCATTCCCCGCACCTCATCACCGGAATTTGAAATACCGAATGCGTATTCGGGTCGCTATCAGGCCCGTATCAAGGCCATAAACGCATTTGATATACCCAGCTTATTTGCTTCATCCGAAGAAGTGAATATCAAGGGCAAAGCCGGTGAGCCGCCTGCGCCGTTAGGTTTTAAAGCCACACCGATTGTGTTCGGTATCCAGTTAGACTGGGGTTTTGCCCCTCACACGGACGATACGCTGAAAACCGAAATCCAGTACAGCCCGACGAGTGACGGCGAGGGGTTAATGTTACTGGCCGACATTCCTTACCCACAAAAGACCTATGTGATGCAGGGACTGGCCGCCGGCGTCGCGTTCTATTTCCGTGCCCGACTGGTGGATAAATCCGGTAATCAATCCCCGTGGACCGACTTCTTGCGCGGTGAATCCTCCACGGATGCGAGCTGGATTATTGATGCTGCCGGTAACCAGTTCCTCAGTGCGGAAGCGGGAAAACGCCTGCAATCGGACATCAATTTTACCAATGAGGCGATTTTAGGGAATGCGGCCCTGATTGGTTCCGTAGTCCAGCATCAGCTGAAAGAAAATGGCGAGATGCGCGCAGAGATACTGGAAGTCAGAACCACCCAACTGACCGACCAAAAAGCCCTGGCTGAAAAGCTGGAGAAAGTGCAGGTCGATGTCGGTAAAAATGCGGCGGCTGTCCAGACCAAAGCGACGGCGGTATTTGATATCGACGGGAACGGATATGGGATTTATGACGTTGGGGTCGGCGTCAAGTACAACGGTCAGTTCTATAAAGCCGGGATGGTGATTGGCGCTGAGATGAAGAACGGTAAGGTGATGACCAACATTGGGTTTAACGCCGAAAACTTCGGCTGGTTTAACCCGGTTAACGGGAAAATGGAGCCGTTTATGGTGGCGAAAAATGGTCAGTTATTTGTACAGGATGCTTTTATTGATGTGGCGAATATTCGCAAGCTGGTTGTCGGGGATGAAATTAAATCCGCTAACTTCGATCCCCGGAACAGAACCGGATTCAGGCTGGATATGCGCACGGGGGAAATGACCAGTTACGGTCAGGGTTCAGGCGGTTATTGGGTCGAAACCAACAACCTGAAGCAACTGTTTGACAGTCGCGGCCGGTTACGTATCCGAATGGGGTTTTGGTAATGGGCATGGGATTAGAGATTTATGACGAGCAGGGGCGGGTGATTATCACCACGAATAACATCATTCCGCGCTTTCTTGGGACGCATATGATCCCGCTGAGCAAGTCCGGTAGCCTGTATTTGCCGGGTCTGAGTGAGGGCGGCAATGTCACTGCCCGGTTCTTTCTGCGTATGCGTAGCTCCGGGGGCTCCGGGATTCAGATTGCCCAGCTCAGCAATGAGTTCACCACGTTCAGCGTCTCTGGCAGCACCTTCAGCTATCACGTCGATTATGACACCTATCGCTGGGAAAACATGGGGCGTGGGGGCGGACAATCCAGTCCGTGGGCGGAAATGCAAAACGTTGTCACGATTTGGGCGATTTAAGATGCTGGGATTAGAGTTTTATACCGATAACTGGCTGGTGCAACTGTCCGATAAAACGCCGTCACTGGGCTTTCTCAGAAAGGCCGGAGCGGATGAAAGCAATATCGGCTGGGACGAGCGCTACTATAACTATGCCGAAGTGTACGGCGCAGGCGGGAAGTATTTCTTTGCGCCTATCTCACAACTGTCCGTCTGGGGTAACAGCGGACTGGAGGTCTACAGTGAGCGCGGGGAGCTGATGTTCTCGTCGGCCATGAAATTACTGTCGTTTGTGCGGTCTTTTTATGTCGATGTACCCAATAACCAACACCGACCGTTTGTGCATGCGGGAGAGGCCGGGCGGCGTTATGGAGTTATGCTGATAAAATCCCAGTCTCGCCAGCACTATAAAAATGTCCGGTTCTCGCCGGGGGCCGATAATCCGCCTTTTTATGATGATGAATGGGATTATGATGTGTATGTCGAGTCATTCAAGCCCCGGTATGGCGATGGCCGGATTGAACTCGCTTATACCTATAACTATCTGCGTCGTGAGGCCAGCCCGAGCGACCCCGGCACATGGCGCGCCCACCGCCCTTAATGGAAGGCTTTATCGTCGATTTAACCATGATAGAAGGTTAATCCTCTCCGTTTTATTTATGTCAGGAATTCATCACCCCTCGTAGGTATCAAGAATTTTCGACATACGTGCAGCGCCTTTTTCAGTCCAGAGTGTCAGTAATGATGTATGTTTATTAACCGAGTGAATATCTTTCACTTGGTTGCTTGCCCTTCTTAAAAGAGTACAGATAACTAGGGGCTGTGGATGTTTTGTGAGGGGAATTGGAACGGCATGATGATCTGGTATCCTTGTTTTCGCCAAAAAACCGTTACCTTGAGAACATCATGCCAAGA
>NZ_NJAJ01000065.1 GCF_002632825.1 Xenorhabdus stockiae | reverse complement strand
TCTTGGCATGATGTTCTCAAGGTAACGGTTTTTTGGCGAAAACAAGGATACCAGATCATCATGCCGTTCCAATTCCCCTCACAAAACATCCACAGCCCCTAAGCAATTTAAGCAAACTGGGTCGCAAGCTAATCGATACGATGTAACAATTTTGGTTAATGGCCTGCCATTGGTGCAGATTGAGCTTAAAAAGCGCGGAGTTGCTATCCGTGAAGCCTTTAACCAAGTACACCGTTATAGTAAAGAAAGCTTTAATACAGAAAACTCACTGTTTAAATACTTACAGCTTTTTGTGATTTCAAACGGTACAGATACCCGCTATTTTGCCAATACAACCAAGAGGGATAAAAACAGTTTTGATTTCACCATGAATTGGGCTAAATCTGATAATACGCTGATTAAAGACCTAAAAGATTTTACAGCCACATTTTTTCAAAAAAATACCTTGCTGAATGTGTTAATTCATTATTCTGTATTTGACGTTAGTAATACTTTATTAGTGATGCGACCCTATCAAATAGCGGCGACTGAACGTATTTTATGGAAAATTAAAAGTGCGTATCAGGCTAAAAATTGGAGTCATACTGAGAGTGGTGGCTATATTTGGCATACTACGGGCTCAGGTAAAACTTTAACCAGTTTCAAAGCTGCGCGTTTGGCTACTGAGTTGGATTTTATCGATAAAGTGTTTTTTGTGGTCGATCGTAAAGATCTGGATTACCAGACCATGAAAGAATATCAACGTTTTTCGCCTGACAGCGTTAATGGTTCGGAAAGTACCGCAGGGTTAAAACGGAATATTGAAAAAGATGATAATAAAATTATTGTTACTACCATTCAAAAACTTAATAACTTAATAAAAAGTGAAAGCGATTTATCCATATACAATAAGCAAGTCGTGTTTATTTTTGATGAGGCTCACCGCAGCCAGTTTGGTGAAGCACAAAAAAACCTAAAGAAGAAATTTAAAAAGTATTATCAATTTGGTTTTACGGGCACGCCAATTTTCCCGCAAAATGCTTTAGGAGCAGATACCACCAGTAGTGTATTTGGCCGAGAATTACATTCGTATGTGATTACCGATGCTATTCGTGATGAAAAAGTATTGAAGTTTAAAGTTGATTATAACGATGTAAGACCACAGTTTAAGTCCATTGAAACAGAACAAGACGAGAAAAAGTTAACAGCGGCAGAAAACAAGCAGGCTTTTTTACACCCCGTTCGCATTCGTGAAATTTCCCAGTATATTTTAAACAATTTCAGGCAAAAAACGCATCGTCTCCAAGCCGGTGGCAAAGGCTTTAATGCCATGTTTGCAGTCAGCAGCGTGGATGCTGCCAAAGCTTATTATGAAGCGTTTAAGAATTTACAAAAAGAGACTGATAAAAACAAAACGAACAAAAAACCGCTTAATGTTGCCACTATCTTCTCTTTCGCCGCCAATGAAGAACAAGATGCTGTTGGTGAAATTATTGATGAAAGTTTTGAACTCACAGCAATGGACAGCAGTGCTAAAGAATATTTAAGCGCAGCAATTGATGATTATAATGCAGCGTTCAAAATGAATTTTGGTGTGGATAGTCAAGGTTTCCAAAACTACTATAAAGATCTTGCTCAGCGAGTGAAAAATCAAGAAGTAGATTTACTGATTGTTGTCGGCATGTTTTTAACGGGATTTGATGCGCCGACATTGAATACCTTGTTTGTCGATAAAAATCTGCGTTACCATGGTCTAATGCAAGCTTTTTCACGCACCAACCGTATTTATGACGCCACGAAGACCTTTGGTAATATCGTCACTTTCCGTGATTTAGAGCAGTCTACAGTTGAGGCTATTACTTTATTTGGCGATAAAAATACCAAAAATATAGTGCTGGAAAAAAGCTATAAAGAATACATGGAAGGCTTTACTGATTTAGTCACCGGCGAAGCACGCCGTGGATTTTTAGATGTAGTGACAGAGTTACAAAGACTCTTTCCTAATCCTGATGATATTGTTAAAGAGCAAGATAAAAAGGATTTTTCCAAGCTATTTGGCGAATATTTGCGTGTAGAGAATGTACTGCAAAACTACGATGAATTTGCAGGATTAAAGGCTCTACAGCATGTAGATATGAGTAATCTGGAAGCTGTTGAAGCATTTAAAGCTAAATACTACCTAGACGATGAAGATATCGCTGCTATGCAAGCGATTGAGATGCCGACTGAGCGTGCTATTCAAGATTATCGCTCGACCTATAATGATACGCGTGATTGGTTACGCCGTGAGAAATCATCTAATGAGAAAGACAAATCGACTATTGACTGGGATGATGTCGTTTTTGAAATAGATTTGCTCAAATCACAGGAAATTAATCTGGATTACATTCTTGAGTTGATTTTTGAAAACAATAAAAAGAATAAAAATAAGGCGGAATTAATTGATGAAGTTCGTCGTTTAATTCGTTCCAGCCTTGGTAATCGAGCAAAAGAAAGTCTAGTTGTTGATTTCATTAATCAAACTAATTTGGACGAAATTATTGACAAAGCCAGTATCATTGATGAATTCTTCAAATTTGCTCAAGCTGAACAAAAACGTGAAGCAGAGGAGTTAATCAATTCTGAGAACTTAAATGAAGATGCAGCTAAACGCTATATCACAGCATCATTAAGACGAGAATACGCAAGTGAAAACGGCACAGAACTCAATTCAACGCTACCAAAGTTAAGTCCGCTTAACCCGGAATACAGAACAAAAAAGCAAACCGTTTTCCAGAAAATTGTTGCATTTGTTGAAAAGTTTAAGGGGGTAGGTGGGCAAATATAGAAACAGGGTCTATAAGCTGTACTAGTCGCGACTTGCTCTGACAGTTACCCACTTTGTTATCGGCGACTGTCAGATTATATTTGGGTCAGATTTTTTTCTGCCCAAATAGATTTCCCATCCTGAAGGGTTTCTATTGGTGTCCGGCCGCAACACATTTTTCCTTGATGAGTGCGATGATTGTTGTAATTGTCCAGATCTTTTTGTAACTCATCCAATGAACCATACAATTTCTTTCTGAACGTCACTTGGTAAAATTCATTCAGGATGGTTTTGTGAAACCGTTCACAGATGCCATTGGTTTGCGGTGACAAGGCAGACACTTTTTGTTTTGTCCGAACTGTCGCGCGCCAGAGATTGCATGTTGTCAGGTATAAGTAAGGAAATTGATGAACTGAGTGATTAGGAAATTAAGCATTTGGATCACTGTTCGTTATATTGAGCGGGTTTATAGCCGTTCAACTTAGCAGTTCAGTTATTGAGTCTGCTAAAACAATCAGTTAAAGTATACCCGCCATTGGCACAATCCAATGGTCAAGGTTTTGCAGCCTTGCGTTCACAAACACTGGTAGGATGTTTCTGCCAGTGCGCTTGCTATCACCCTTTCAATGGTGATTCAGGCGGGGGAGGCTATGCCTCGCTGGTGTGAACCCAGTCTGCAAACCCTGTCTGAATCGCCACCATCAATGTTAATTAATGGAAGGGATAGCAGGAATGAATAACAATGTTAAAAATGATTGGCATCAGGCCGATATTATTGCCGCATTACGTAAACGCGGTACAACTTTAGCGGCTGTTTCTCGTGAGTCGGGACTTAGTTCATCTACACTAGCAAACGCATTCAGTAGGCCTTGGCCTAAAGGCGAATGGATCATTGCTGATTATCTTGGTATCCATCCCTCAGAAATCTGGCCAAGTCGTTATTTCGGTTCTCATACTGGAGAATTATTAGAAAAGAAAGCCCGCTCTGAGCCACAGGAATAACCCGTTTTAATTTGTGATCTAGTTCATAAAAATGATAAATGTTTATATGAAGCCTTGAGCGTGAAATGGCAGCCAAATTTGACCATTTCCAAATCTCATGGCTTTTTTGCTTTAACGTAATGATTAAAAAGTTATAAATCTAATTTCCACGTAAAATCTACCAAACTTGATGTAGCAAAATAATGTGGGGGTACAATTGGGGGTATGTGACTTATTTTAATAAAATTAATTTATTAAATATTAATATGTTAACATGCCAGTATTGCGCTCTCCTTTCTAATAACAAGTGAATAATATTTAACAATTATTTAACTTTTGAAACTAAACTCAATATTTTTGCTTGTTCCCTGAGTGGTTAAAGAAATGCGAATAATATATGTTGCCACTTCATACCTGTCTCGACATGGACAACTAATACACATAAACATTGTCTGATACTCTATAGTGAACAAGCAATTTCTGTGTATACAATCAATTCAGAACAGGGATTGATAGATCTGGGTCACAGAAAAAAGTAATATTGTAGAAAATAAAACCCCCAAGTATGAACTAAGGGTTTTAGTTAAAGATTTAGAGCATGATCTAGAGTCGACACTATGTGGACATAGATAGATATAAATGTATACATATCAACAAATTACAAGGGTACTTTGAACACCATGCCAGTGTTACATAACCGAATTTCTAACAAAGAACTGAAAGAACGTATGTTGGCTGAAACTGAGCCGCGCACAACTATCTCTTTTTATAAATATTTTGCTATTCCTGAGCCACAGGATTTTCGCGACAGCCTGTACCAACAATTTACTGATTTGTCAGTTTTTGGACGGGTTTACATCGCTAAAGAAGGTATCAATGCGCAAATCAGTATTCCTTCTAAAAATGTTGAAGCCCTGAAAGCAGTATTGAATACCGCTGATCCTGCTTTGTATAACTTGAGACTCAATATTGCATTAGAAGATGATGGCAAATCATTTTGGGTATTACGCATGAAAGTGCGTGAGCGTATTGTTGCTGATGGTATTGAAGATGAAACTTTTAACCCGTCAAAAACCGGTGAATACCTGAAAGCGGATCAGGTCAACCAGATGCTGGATGATCCTGAAACTGTATTTGTTGATATGCGCAATCATTATGAATATGAAGTCGGGCATTTCGAGAATGCGATTGAAATTCCGTCAGATACATTTCGTGAGCAGTTGCCTATGGCAGTTGAGATGTTGAAGGATGATAAAGATAAAAATATCGTCATGTATTGTACTGGCGGGATCCGTTGTGAGAAAGCAAGTGCTTATATGCTGCACAATGGTTTTAACAATGTTTATCATGTAGAAGGCGGTATTATCGAGTATGCTCGTAAGGCGAAAGCTCAGGGGCTGCCTGTTCGCTTTATTGGTAAAAACTTTGTCTTTGATGAGCGTATGGGAGAACGTATTTCTGAAGACGTTATCGCTCAGTGCCATCAGTGCGGTTCAACTTGTGATAGTCATACTAACTGTAAAAATGATGGGTGCCATTTGCTATTCATCCAATGTCCGTCTTGTGCAGAGCGGTTTGAGGGATGTTGTAGCGATGTCTGCCGGGAAGAAATGTTACTTCCTGAAGGCGAACAGCGTGCTCGTCGGGCAGGAAGAGAAAATGGGGCTAAAATTTTCAATAAATCTCGTTATCGGTTGAATGAAGGTTTGAATATCACTTCGCTACAATCCATTAAATAATAAATCTTGTTTAAGTGCCTGTTTAGTCTATTGGATGAACAGGTACTGCAAACTGGCGTAATAACTTAAGTGTTATTGCGCCAATTGAATTATTAACAGAGATACTTAAAGATATTATAAGTAAAAAGTAACTCCATCTGGTTAACCACCCCTAATTTTTCAATGATATGTCGTTTATGAGAATAAACGGTACTGCCGCTTATTTTTAATATCTTTGCAATCTTATATGTGCCTATTTCCAGCATCCAATAATAGAGGATCCTATTTTCCTGCGGACTAAAAATAGAACTTTTTGTATTGAAATGAGAAAAATAGTGTTGGATATCATATGAAGCAATTTCTTTTAATCGTTGAAGTAGTAAGCTAAGATTCCTTTTTGGTAAAATAAAATCATTATTAGTCAATTGGATATGATTGTCTGTCCATGGATATGGCTTATCAAGATAGATATAAATGCGTCTGTCACGCACCAAGGAGAAAAATAACTTCATGTATTCACAGTATGCACTGCAATAACCGTAATGTGTTAGATTCATCAGAACAATATCTGGTGAAAATACCTGAAGAGTAGTTATTGCATCATGAATTGAATGCATACCTGCTGTAAGGATGTTCGTATTTTCTTTCAGGGACTCAATGATCCCGAGGCGGGTATAATAGCACTCATCAATGATTAATAGCTTCATTAGCTGAACATCCTTGTTCTATAGTGGTTATCATTAAGTAAAACAGTCTGCCGGATAGTTAAATATCAGGTAGTGTCTGGCTGTTTATAATACAGTATTGTGAAAAATAATAAACTATATGAATGATTCTGTGTGCTGGTATTTGTTTTGATAGTAGTGGCGGACACTCAATGTTCTGAGTGTCCTAATAGGTATGAAATTTGCTGTTAATGTTTTGTATAGTCAAGTTGGTCGTATTCTGATGATTCAATCTTCTCGATCCCAGCCTGCAAGATTAGAATTAGCTGTTTTGCAACTCCTGTAGTTAACCACAATGTTTTGTCAATACTGACATTATCTGTTTTTGTGGTTTGATCTGGGGAGGATAAGTAATGAAGGCGAATCATAATGGCGTCATAGGTGTCAACAATACTGATGTCCCAGCCTACAACAGGATGGGTTTGAATAATTTCATCTTTTTGTCCCATATAACCTCCTAATCAGACTACAGCATTGTTATTGGTATAATTGACTAAGAGCTGCGAATCTCATCAAAGATGAGTAATGGCAGTATAAACCTTTTTATCAAACTAATACTACAACCAGTCTCAGAAACCCGATGGTGATCATTTTATCTGAGGGTGAGTATTATCTTGTTTGGTATGGAAAGAGTGAGATGCCTTCATGCGGAAACTAAGTATCTCCGCATGAAGCACGATGAGAGATTACTTACATATTTTGACTTCCCATCCCGCATCTTCTCCAGCCAGGAATGGGATCAATTTTTCGCCATTATGTTCGATGTATTCGAAAACTGGGGTAGGCTTGCGTGTAAGTTCAATAACCCCATCATTAACAGGTAAATTATAAAATTTAGGGCCATTCAGAGAGCAGAAAGCTTCAAAATGCTCCATTGCATTCATTTCTTCAAAAACAGTTGCATAAGCTGCTAAAGCGGTTGGCGCATTGAAAACACCAGCACATCCGCAGGAAGATTCTTTACGGTGCAATAAATGAGGAGCGGAATCCGTTCCCAGGAAGAAGCGGTCACAGCCACTGGCAACGGCTGCGCGTAATGCCTCCTGATGAATATTGCGCTTTAATACTGGTAAACAGTAGAGATGTGGTCGGATCCCGCCAACCAGCATGTGATTGCGGTTGAACATCAAATGCTGTGGAGTGAGAGTTGCGCCTAACTTATCATTGCCTTCAAGAACATATTCGGCAGCTTCTTTGGTCGTGATATGTTCGAAAACAACTTTCAGCTCAGGGAACTGCTTACGTAACGGCTCCATTACCTGCTCTATAAAACGGGCTTCACGATCAAAAATATCAATATGAGAAGCAGTCACTTCACCATGGATCAGGAGAGGCATTCCTAATTTTTCCATTGTTGCTAGCAGAGGATATATCTTTTGTATATCTGAAACACCGTGGCTGGAATTAGTTGTCGCATTGGCAGGATAGAGTTTACAGGCAGTGAAAATACCTTCTTTGTAACCTATTTCAATTTGGGAGCTGTTTGTTGAATCCGTGAGATAGCAGGTCATCAGAGGTTGAAACTGGTGTTCTGATGGAATGGCTGCCATTATCCTGTCTTTATAGGCCTTAGCGCTGGCAACATCTGTTACAGGAGGGGCAAGGTTAGGCATAACGATAGCCCGGCCAAAGAATTGGCTGGTATGAGGAACGATGGTTTTCAGCATATCACCATCGCGAAAATGGACATGCCAGTCGTCAGGGCGGCGGATTTTAATGGTATATGATTCAGTAGTCATGGAACCGGCTCCAGAATATAGGTGAGAAATGGTGGAAGCTGATTCAGCATTCCTTAAGCCGGAGGTAGATGATAAAGAGAAAATAGTTAAATAGCTATTATTAAATGATAATAGTTCCGCTATTTTTGCAGAATTAAGATTTTTATTTTATATAAGCTAGGGTATTCAGAGGAAATTAATTGTATCAAAAAAGGAAAAAATAGAAGTAACAAAACGAGGGTGTATTGAAGTTGGCTCCTCCAACTGGACTCGAACCAGTGACATACGGATTAACAGTCCGCCGTTCTACCGACTGAACTATGGAGGAACTCCTTCAAGACGGGGCGTATACTAACGGCTATTTTCTCATTTGTCAAAGGGGAAAATCATAATAACCGGTTGTTTGCCGTTAATATGTACTTTTTGTCGATAATATGTGCTTTTTGAGTTTAAGCTCATCAGTGTATCTTCAGCAGCAAAGTAAAAAGCCCGACTCAGCATAACTGAATCGGGCTTCTTTAAATTTGGCTCCTCCAACTGGACTCGAACCAGTGACATACGGATTAACAGTCCGCCGTTCTACCGACTGAACTATGGAGGAATTGCTGTGTTCCTGAGAACGAGGCGAATAATAGGGGAATGGAGAGAGCTTGTAAAGCAGAAAAATAAAAAATAAGTTCAAGTGGTTGAGACATGTTCAAAGTGGTGGGGTTTTATCATTTTTTATGGCGAAAAATAATCATCACCGTATTTTTTTAGGTGTTATTCATGATAACGAATTAATATTCCGTTATATTTTCTGATGCCAGATAAATGTCCCGGAAAAAAGTAGAAAAGCAAAAAGCCCGGCTCAGTAAAACTGAGTCGGGCTTCTTTAAATTTGGCTCCTCCAACTGGACTCGAACCAGTGACATACGGATTAACAGTCCGCCGTTCTACCGACTGAACTATGGAGGAATTGCT
>NZ_NJAJ01000064.1 GCF_002632825.1 Xenorhabdus stockiae | reverse complement strand
AAACACCTCACTTTATTATTCGTTAAAGGTCATTTCATCCTACTGCTAACTAGCCAGTTAATATTACTGAGGTCAGGTTCTTATCTCAATTGAATAGCCTGTAACAGAATCAATACGCCTTAAAATAAGGTGGCGCATGATAAAGTTTGTCTGTTAGTCGAGTGCGTGATTCAGTGAGGTGTATATTTGAAGTTTGGTACTGGTATGGGCTTAATCCGTGGCGATCAGCATGTTGACCTAAACGCCTAAAATCACACTTAATATATTGATTTAACTACAATATAGGCGTTGACCACCCCTATTCTAACCACTTAAATTTATTCCTACTACGCCATTGGCTGACCGCTCACGCGATTAAAGTCTCATTCACCCCCGTGCGGCGAGATTTTAACAAGTGTGAACGGTCAGCAAATGACATAGATGGTTGTCTAGGATATTACTTTTGACGCAAACAAAAAACCCCGCGAGTGCGAGGTCTGAAATTAATAAGCTGTGTGACATTGCTATCACTCTTATCACAATAGCAGCATTTTTGCGTACGCGTTAGTGGAATTTAAAATTTATCGTTGTAAAGTTTAAAAATCTATTATGAAATTATTGATAGTTTTCTAGGAATATGCGGATGACTGCAAAAAAAATCAGTAAAACACGAACAATAAGGGTTGGTTTTTTTACAAGTGATCATGACAGAGGTAATGGGATCCCTAGTGCCAATCTTGCCTTTGATCAAATATACAATGATACAAATGAAACTTTACCTAAAGCTTATTACTCAACCAAAATTAGTAATAACCTTAAAATTGTATTATTGGAAAAAGATGAAAAAGTAAACTTTTACTTTGGTTATATATCTCACTCTAGGGATACACTTCTTCCTTTTATTGAAGACAGTGAAACAAGGAGTGAAAGATCCATACCTTTAGGAGAAAAAGACTGGATTACAGAGAGAACGTATTTTTTGTACTACTACCAAAATGATATTTTAGTTTTATCATTGAACCATCTAGGCCCAAAAGCCAACGATTTAGCATCTTTGCTCCGTGAAAAAATAGAGTCTCAAATTTATTTTGAAGCAATATGGAAAGAAGATAGCATGAAAGAGCTACTTGAAAATAATAGCATCCTTCGTAGCTGTGATCTTACAATTGCAGCTCCCAGAAATTTCAATGCAGCAAACTATAATCTTGAAAATAATTTATCAAAACAAATAATTTCAATGGTTTCCGGTTTAGGTGGCTCTCATTTAAAGTTATATTTGCGAGGTAGAGCAAGGCCGAAAAACAAAGGATTTAGTTACTTATCTCAAGATATAAAATCAAGCATAAGAGAACTATTGGAATTATTTTCCATCGGTTCCGGCGGACTGAAAATCAAAAAGGCTGAGATCACGGAACCCTCTGACCCCAAACCAAAAAGCCTTTTAGAGCAGGTTCTAGTTGCAAAAAAAAGAATTAATGTAATAGGTGCTTACCTTTCTGATTCCGATATCAGGACAGCTATGATTTCAGCTAAAATTGAATACAAAAACTATATTTCCCAATATGAATCTTAGAGAATAAACCTCAATAGAAGGATGGCTAATGAAAAAAATTAGTGTTATTTTAAAAATGTTATTACTATTAGTCATCACTATTATTAGTGGTAAATTATTTAAGCCTATACCACACGTAGAAATATTAACCATAGCAGGTGTGTTATCAACAATATCAGGTATTTTATTTGGCTTTGTGTTGGCTTCAATATCTATCTTTAGTAATGGAGACAACAGGAAAGACAGCGCCATTAGTGCATTAAAAAGAAATAACATCTTGCCTGCAATAATAAATAAATTATTATCTACCGGATTTACTCTTATATTGGCTTGTTTATTCCCTATGATAGCTATGTTCCTGTCTCCCAAGTTGGAAATATTAGGCAGACCTATTGATTATATCTTTCTGATTCTGGGGTTTTCTTTTTTTATCTTATCATTAATTACATTTATTAATTGCTGGAGGAAGCTAAAAATCATATTCCCATCACTCTAAATGAGAGAGGAAAAACCTCTCTCACTATTATTTAAGAGGTATGAATCACACAAAATACTCCATTAATAAATCCTTCCGCCATTTGGATTTCTTTCCGCACAGTTCCATCTGAGCACTTTCGCCATTTCGCTATCTTTCTCAGTGAAATACCATATACGTAATGCAATATAACTAGCTCGTATTCATCGGGACGATGCTTTTTGAGTCTGGCGACACAACCATCAACCATGATTCCTTCATCATCTGTACATTGGAGGCGTGATTTACTGGTGTATGGTAGCAATCCTTTAAAACCTGCGGCTATTGGCGACCAATCTACATCGCTATTGTCTGCTGCCGCCCATGCTCCCCAGCGTTCCAATACCATCTGAATATCACGCATCTGCACACTCTCCCACCAGATTGAGGATAATCCTGTCGGTCAGCGCACGATCATGGAACCGCTCTTCCCCTAATACCCACTTACAAACCTCAATCGCTTCCTGACGACTCACAGGCTGAATGGTGGCGAGTTTCTTTTCGATATACTCTTCCCGGTCATAGATATAGTACCGATCAGCATCACCGAATCCGTCCGGATACAACTCTTTATCCGCCACATTGCGCATCTGATATAACCAGCTCCAATACAGACACTCACGGACCACATCAGACAAGGTGTGCGGTTCAGGTAGCTGCTCGGCAAAGCCTTTTGCTGTAGCCTGACGCAATTTCTCAGTTTCGATAATGCGATCACCATGCATACACCCTTCCGCCAACTCCTTTTCATTCCAGTAGTAGCCGGACTCATAAATTTCAGCTAGCTCACCGACCAGCATTAATTTTTCCGGCTCGGTCAGTTCCAACGCTGCTTCATAAGTAGCAAAAACCCCCCTGACCTGACTGGCTTTCTCAACCTGTGCTTTCGCCCGATCAAGGTAGCTTTGCGGGTTATCCATGCCGATAGAGCCAAAAGCAACCTGAAACGGGTGCGCACCGGTTTTCATCAGATAGTCAGAATATTTCTGCTGCGCCTCTTTCGGGGTTATTTTAAGTTTTTTCAGTGCGGCTTCAGCGGCCTCAAAGTGGGCAGGTTCATTGGTCTTAATGACCGCCAATACCCACAGGTAAGCATCTACCTGTTTGTTACCCGTGATCTTACGCTGAACGGGTAGCGGTTTGACCGTGGCTAGTTCAGTGCTGTAAGTCGGTTCAGGAATAGTAAAAAGTGCTTTGTGTACTAAGTTGTCCGTCATTATGCTGCCTCTCACGGCTTGATGACTATAATGTTTAGTTTGTATGGTTTCGTCTTCACATCAGCTGTGTTTCTGAAACTTTTCCGTCATCATCCATTGGGTAGAATGCGCTCAATTCATACTCCCAGCCATTATCAGTAGCACCATCTTCATACTTAAAAGAGAAAGTGAACAAATAATCTCCCTCCCTTTTTATTTCTGGCGCGAGTCGCATAAATCCCTCCAGATCTTTTAGTTCATCAATGACCGTTTCACCTTCCACATAACAAATGAATGGATGAATTTCTTTTTGATAATGGACTTTTAAGGTAATCTTCCTCATACATTTGCTCCTTTAGCAAAACGTTTGTGTGGCTTGTTATCGGTGTTCTGGCAGACTTTGGCGGCCTCTTCCTGATCAACCGAAACAAAGTGACCATTACGGAATCGTTGGTAAACCGTACCAAGCTGACCAAACCTGTTTTTGGTGACGATAATTTCTGCGTAGGGTGCAGCGGGGGAATTTTCTTCGTATACGGCCTCACGATACAACATAATGATGCTGTCCGCGTCCTGCTCAACACTGCCAGAATCGCGCAAATCTGCATTTACCGGGCGTTTATTGGTGCGCTTCTCAACATCACGAGACAATTGGCTTAAGGCAATAACTGGAGTATGAGTGTCTTTTGCCAACCGCTTTAAACTGGCTGAAATATGGGCGACTGCCAGATCATTTCGCTCTGCCTTTGGCTTATCAATTAGACCTAAATAATCCACCATGATAAGAGACAGTGCCGGATGTGCTTTCTTGTGACGCTTAGCAATAGACATTATTTGCTCGACCGTTAGCTTACTCGCATCAACAACCCATACATCTAACCCTTGCAGCCTGCCAATACCGCCTGCCACTCTCGCCCAGCCTTCGTCGTCCATTCTGGCGGGGTTTCGCAAGGCTGAGACAGCCAGACTGGATGCACCCGCTAACTGACGTTCAATAATCTGCTGAGAGTCCATTTCCATTGAGAAAATCAACACGCCGCGCTTCTGGTCAGTGCCGGTGACTTTCTGACTTGCGACACCCTCCGCGACTTTCAGAGCGAACTCTGTTTTACCCATGCCGGGACGGGCAGCAACAATCACCAGATCGACCGGGTTGATACCGCCTGTTATCTCGTCCAGCTCATCAATGCCGGTCTTCAAGGTATCGGACTGCTCGCCGTTCTTGAGTCGCTTTTCCAGTACTTCGGTGTAATCGTCTAATAACTCAGAAACATGCAATGGCCTGATTTCATCGCGTGGCTTTCGAACTTCCATTGCCTGAGAGATAAACCAATCCATCGACTCCGCCGCATTCTCAATCGTGCCAGTCAAAATGCGCTCTCTGGCTTCGTCCATCAGCTCAATCATTTTCCTGCGTTCATGATTGGCTGAAACCATGTTTGCATAGCCTTTCAGGTTAGCAGCACTGGGACAATTTTTAGCTATCACCATGACGTTGACGAAGTGATCTTCTCCCATTGCATCAGCTACCATCAGAGAATCAATCATCCCTCGCGTTTTTGCTTGTGAGCGAATGATCCTGAACATCTCACGGTAGAATCTTGAGTGAAACACTTCCGGTTCTAGCGTTGCCAGTACGTCGCTGGCATCCTGTGATAACCCGCTAATCAGCAAGCCGCCAATCACGCTGGCTTCGTACTCATGGTAGTTTTCGATATAATCAGTCATCACCTTTCCCCGCAAATTTCCCTTCACGAACGCCTGTCAGCGTTGTTTCTCTTAGCAAAAAATCAATATCAGCCGTCCAGCCCCGATTACTCTCCCCGAAGTAAAATGGTCGAGCCATGCCAACAAATGCCCTGACGTAAGCTCTCCAACCGTTAACATTCGGAGTGGCTAGCTTTGGAATGATTTTATTTAAGGCTCTTTGGCGCTTGGTATTGGCCTCCACAGCGTGAGGGAGTCTGTCACCGACCTCTTCGTTGTAAGCATTGAGATATTCGTCGTAGTTGATTTTTGGGGTAGGTTTTCGCTTTTTAGGTTTAGCAACCTCATCCACATTCCCCTCGTGAGGGGTAAGGGGTGTATTATTATCTTTCTTTTCTTTTGTAATAGTTTCTTTTGTGTGTCCCTGTTTTGGTGACAACCCTGTCACGCTTTTGGTGACACTTTTTGTCACGGTTTTGGTGACAAAGTCACTATTCTGGTGACAGTCTGGAATTTCCCATTCAGAAAGGTTCTTGTTTGGCCCTATCATCATTCCAACTTTTACTATCACTTTCATGTTGATAAGCTCGTTCTTTGCCTTGTTTACTTTCTGTCTTGGTAGTCTGGTTAACTGGCTCAGCTGACTATCTGAAATTCTGTCCACTTTTTTATTGAAGCCGTATGTTTTTCTGCAAATAGCATGAGCGACTTTAGCTTGGTTTCTGGTTAGATTTGCTCCAATTAATTCTTCATAGAGATTATTTGCAAGCTTCGTATATCCATCGTCTATATTGGCCACTCGACTCTCCATCTCAAAGGTTGCTGGCCTCAACTGAATGACGTTATTTAATGCCGGGCTACCCATTTGCAACCTCCGGTCTGAAGGTTCCGAGAATTTCGTTGAATTGATCTACCGAAAAATCTTCTTTAAGGAGATCTTCAAGAAATTGGTTTGGAATGAAGGTAAATCCGTCTTCTTTTGGCAAGTGCAGCAAAAGCTCTTTAGCTCTCCGCTTGTAATCCTCAATTTTTATAACGTTACACATGACACCCTCCAGACAACTTTTATCGATGTTCTTTTTGTAACCTTCCCAGTATCTCCTGTATCCATGTGCCATCGTCAGGGTCAAAATGCGATAGCATGGTCACTTTGGTGTAATCAGGAAACATCACTCCCTCTCAGGTGGCGGGAAGACTTTAGGCAGATCAGGGCGTAGTTCGTGGGCTTGAACGACTTCATCTGCAAAAAGTTGATCCAGACTGCATTTCACCCCTTTTTCCTCCAGAGCATGAATTAATCTTTTAGAAATAATTATGTCTGGTACTCTAATTCCTGTTTCATAATGGCTGATGGCAGAAGGTGTTAATCCAACTAACTCAGCTAAATCCTTTTGTTTTAGCTTTGCTATTTTTCTGTATTTTTTTATCGAGTTCATAATTTTCCTCCATGGTGAGGATAATATACGCCATTGTGTGTATAATCAATACATAATGTATATTGAGATATTCATAAATCAAAAAGAGAATTAATACATGAAAGAAATATGGTATGAGCTGGCAAAGTCCAGAATGAGAAAATTAGGGATATCCCAAGAAAGACTGGCTGAATCTTTGGATGTTACCCAAGGAGCGATTGGACATTGGCTAAACGGAAGGAGGATACCCTCTGTTGAAGTGATTATGGCGTTAATGAAAGCTATAGGACTTGATAATGTTAGTTTTGATTCAAAAGGCCTAGTAACTCACGCAGAAGAAAGCGAACCAACACTAAACGCTCATTTTGATATCGATCATAGAAATAAAACTAATCTTTTGAAAGATAGACTAAAAACCATCCTATTCAGAGAAAAATTGAACCAAAGAGAGTTAGCAGGATTATTAAATGTTAGCGCTCAAACGGTAAATAACTGGTTGAGTAGGAATTCTATTAGCAGGGAGGCGGCGCAAGATATCAGTGAACAGCTTGGATATTCTCTTGACTGGCTTTTAAATGGCGTTGGTGAACCAAAACTAAGTGATGCATCAAGGCATCATCCTGCATCAGAAATCCCTCCAGAAAGTGAGTGGACAACTATCGCGCCATGGGATAGCGAAACCCCATTAGATGGCGATGAAGTAGAAGTTCCGTTCTTAAAAGATATTGAATTTGCGTGTGGCAGCGGTAAATGCGTAGATATGGATTACAACGGCTTTAAGTTAAGGTTCTCTAAAGCAACATTAAGACGAATTGGTGCACCCAGTGATGGCTCCACAATCCTTTGTTTTCCTGCGAGAGGCGATAGTATGGGGCCAATAATACCAGATGGTGCAACTGTAGCTATCGACACAGCAAACAAAAATATTATTGACGGAAAGATTTATGCGATTGAGCAAGATGGATTAAAGAGAATCAAATGCTTGCATCGAAAACCGGGTGGAAAGTTACTTATCCGAAGTTATAACCGCGATGAGTACGAAGATGAGATAACCGACCAGAATGACGTAAATATTATCGGGAAGATATTTTGGTACGCTGTAATGCTTAACTGAACGCCCTGCCTTTTTTACATCGCTTATCGTTTTATATAACCCTCATGTTGAGGGTTTTTTTATACTCTTTAACTTATTTATGTGATGAAAAGCACATTTATAACATTATCCTCAAAGAGATTATCCTTAAAAATCAATTAACTAAGAATGACTGTGTATTTTAAGCATAAATACTTGTTGATCCATCTAAATACAATACGTATTATTTGTACACACATAGAATGAATCGTGTTAGTTTTTTTTGAGGGCACCTTATGTTAACCAAAACTAAAGAAATTGAAAAAAAAGCAGCTCAATCCAGCACTATATTAGCAATGTTATCTAAACATAATAAAACAATGGAGCCTACGGATATTGCTGTCTTGATAGATTTAGCTAGCGAACTCAGTGCTGACATATCTAGCTGGTTTCTTGAAGAGGAGAATTAAAACCATTTAGCAATTAAATAGGGATTATAGAGTGAATTTATTATTTCCGATGAACAATAATTTAAATTTACAACAGGCAAACCATGAAGATTTTTCTATTCGCTGCAATTGAGCGCGCCAACAAAGAGCAAACACGTCCTATATGCGTTAAAGCTCAGGCGCTCAATGAACAAGAAGCAAAAAGGTTATTAGCTCCCGTATATGTAATCTATGGCTGGATGGGGCAAATAGTTAATAAACAATAAGGCCAATCAACATGAAAACAAAAATATCAGCTGTTGATAAAATCCGTTTACAAAATGCACTAGATATTAATGCAGAAATGGAAGTTTTACTAATACGATTATTGCCAGAATTAAAAAAGTTCATTAAGGATGATAGTTACTTTTCGTTACGAACATTAAAGCGATTATTAACCTGTTAATTTGAAGATCTTACTGAATTAAATAATAACTTCGAATAAAGTTTAGGGTGGAATATGTCAAACAAACTACAAACCGCCGTCGAAATTGCAGAAGAGATTAAATTACAATTAATTCCAATGATGGTGGAAATTGAAAATGAAGGTGAAGAAGATACATATATAATGTGTCGAGGGATTTACCGCCAAATGAAAGGATTAATTGAAAATTTAAAAGAAGTCTCAGGGGGGGGGGTAATCAGGGAAATAATAATGAATCTCTGTGTAACAAATTGGAAGTTAGCGCGAGTAAAGTAGAAGGACTGAGAGCATATATTGCTTTATTACTCGAAAATGAAAGTGATGATCAAAGCGCTCACTTACTTAGTATAGCTTTAGATATAGCTTTCGGAATAGGTAAAGAAATAGCTCAAGTCAGAGGCTTGGAATATTAATAAACAACAATGAGAAATTATTATGACAACATTAAAACCCATAGAAGTTGCCACTAATGCTGACGTCGTGATTGAAACACGTGAAGTCTATGTTGTTGACGGTGCTAGCCGGGCTTATTTAAGTGAAAGTGCGGCACTGAATAAATTAGCTTATGTTCGTGCGCAAGAGCAATTCGA
>NZ_NJAJ01000063.1 GCF_002632825.1 Xenorhabdus stockiae | reverse complement strand
TATGCATCTTGCGTATTCCTATAGAAATAAGAGCCTGCTGACGTAGAAATATCGCCCATGAGAGGTCGCCACCTAGCGATACTTCTCAGGCTCTATTTCGATAAGCTCATGATTGGATTTAGCGCACGTCAGTACGCCGATAAAAAGAAGCCCCGCAAAAGCGAGGCTCAGAATTCAGTGTGGTTTTTTGAATATCATGTAGGATCTCATGACAAAAACATCTGGCGCTCAGATGCCCTACGCTTAGTCAGACCGTTCATCACCTTACCCGCTGCCTTATTCCATCTCTGGAACTCATCGGCTGCACCTTGGTAGTCACCTGCATTGAGTTTTTTCAGCAAGGTAGAACGAGCAAAGTTACCTGCACCACAATTGAAAATGAACGAGCACAGGGCATCGAACTGCCCCTGAGTCAGTGATACCTTTACAGCGGATTCAAGGGTGAGGTAAATAGGCTGAAGGTCATCATGCAGGAAGGCTTCGGCCTGCTGTTCGGTGATAACTTGCCCCGGCTTGACGTCTTTTGTGTGACCGTAGCCGATTGTCCACGGGATACCACCTGTCGCCGGATCGGGGTAGGCTTTCAGTTTCAGGCCTTCATATTGCTTGATGAAGCTCAATCCGTTCTCGCTGATTTTCATCTGTGCACCCCGAACTTGTTTTTGAAGAAGGTAAAGACTGCATCAAGAATTGACCCAATTTTCTTAGTGCCCAAAAAGCCAATGAGGACACCGAAGAACTGAGCCAGACTCAGCGGTAACTGTGCATATTCCAGCGCGTTAATAATCCCGACACTGATTGCCGCACAGATAAAGGCTTCGACTAATGAGGCTTTCCAGCCTGAGCCATCCCTTTTCTCACGGGCGAATGCAGTTGATGCAGCTAGAAACATACCACCCAGAAAAGGAGCATTGATAATTAACCAGTCCCAGACATGCGCCCAGAACTCCGTGTCTTTTTCAGTCATACGCATATTTCCACCCCATCAGAACAATGGGCGTCCGTGGGGTGAGTCTGTGGTCGCCCCTGTGAGTTGTAGTGAATAGGATGCCAGCCGCAATAGGAGATACTGAGGTTATGAGAGTGATTGCGGTGGCAAATTGGGCAATAATCAATTTCGAGCGCCCAGATATGGACGCTCTGTATTGGTTATTGTATGGGGGCAGCTACAAATCTATGCTGACCTCGACATACTGTGCGAACCGTGTCACCTGTCAGCGTGGTGATGTAGGCCTGGTCTGTCTTCTTGATCTCGTGATTAATCAGATTGCCGTTCTGGGTATGTTCGACACAGGCAATAACGCCCTCAGCGACATCTTTCGGGTAAAACTCCAGACGGTACATGTCCCCCAAGATCCATGACTCTTCTACTGAACGACCATTTTTTTCTGTGATTAGCTTTAGTGCGTACATGGGTAATTTCCTCATTGCGTAGGTAACAAAAAAGGCCACTAAGTGACCTTTAATTATGTTCATATTATTGATATCAGGATGTGTGGCATTTCGAACTACCTGCAAATCCTCGGTAGTTGGATAAATCCATCGAATTCATCTTTCATGAGGGTGATCTCTTTTTCGCTGAAAATCAGATTAACCAACTGATTTATATAACATGAAGGGGTGTTCTCTAATCCCGATCAGTATGTTGACCGAAACACCTAAAAATAACACTTAATATATTGATTTAACTACGATATAGGTGTTGATCGTAACGTTCACTTTGAGTTGTAACCCCTGAATTGATTACTGGTTGTGGAGGTCGGCACTGATCTCCGACATGAGGCACCAAGTCATACCATCCCGCACACCGCACACAATAAGTGAATATAGGTCAGTCTTTCAGGTAGCAGTTAAGCACACAGTATCTAAGCAGCCAGTCAGCCCTAGCATTCTCCACAAGGATTAAGGTGCCTTCTCCATGCCAAGCAAGGATAACAAGTGTTATCAAAAGGCACCTTACCGTTGTAGAAAACAAAAAGCCCCGCGAATGCGAGGCTTGGAATTCTATCGGAAAACTAGTTCTTGATTCTGACTATCTATTCTTTCTCAAAGTAAGGAGGGCATACAGGCTGAATTTTATCAGTTTTTACGTAGGAAAAATTAATTTCTTCATTCCCAAGCTTATCTATTTTGGTTAAGTTCATAAACGTTTTGCGCCCTACTTTTTCTATTCCTTTAAATTTAAGGGTAATAAAAGGCTCTTTCTCATTATTAAACGTCACTGAAATTAAGTCATCAGATATTGTATGAGTGTATATGTATTTTTCTACTGGTTCACCAATCATTTTGCCTTTATACATAGTACCTTTAATCACTTTTCTATTGTCCCAATCACATGTGAAGGGATAGAAATATTCAGTGTTATCTGGTCTAAATTCTATAACGTTGGCGAATCCCTCTATTGTGGGCAGCATTGCCCAAGTACCAATGATGTCATCTTTGATATTGCTTCCCGCAAAACCATAACCACAAAACGATAGAGTCAACACTCCTACTACAAGTGCCTTTTTCATATATCAACCTATATTATGTGCATTTAGGCTGATTGTAGCGTAGCCACAAAAAACAAAAAACCCCGCACTGGGCGAGGTTTAAATATTCGTAGTGAGTATAGTTACAAGTTCCCACTATTTGAAGATGTTAGACCAAGGCCGGACAAAATGCAACTGTTTATTTTGTCACCTCATTAAATGCAACTTCGGCGCGCTGTTGTTCTGAGTAACACTTCTCCACCAACTTTTGGTAAAACGGTTTCCAGTTACGCCGCCATGTTCTTTCGTTCAGTTCCGGCAGGTAGACTTTGATTGCAGTATAAGCGACTGACGAAGGTACTCTGCTATAACCTCTCCCTGAGCAACGCGGGCAGATTTTATGCACTGGCGCGCCTTGCAATGCAGTTTGCTCCTCATCAAGCACCAAGCCCCGCCCCTTGCAGCGACAGCGATTTGACAAAATGCCTTTACCGTTACATTTCTGGCAGAGTTCACCAACCTGCTCTTTTTCAATCCACGGCTCAAGAACCATCACCCCATCTGCACGGATAATGCCAGGATGTTTCTCCACATCCTTCACACTGTAAATGAGTCCTTTCCCTTTGCACTCCTGACATTGACAAGTAGACGCAGCTGACCGGGAATACTCTTCAAAGGCCATTTTCGATAAGATCACCATACATTGCCCCAGCTTATTTCCAGCCGCTTTCGCTATGAGCTTCGGTGCTGCCTGTCTTGCGTACCGCGTCAATGATTCGACCGTGCTGAACCGACCTTCTTCACTGATGCCGTTCTTGGCGAAAAAAGCGGTCATGCCAAACTTAGCCCTTGATTCAGCCATCCCTAAAGCCGCAGCGGTGTCCATGCCTTTCATTCTGTCCGGGGCAGTACTGGATGACGAGTCACTAAACGCAGGTGACTTCGGGTGAAAGTGTTTCAGTGCTGATTCCAGTTTCATTATTATGCTGTCTCCGCTGTCTTTCTCGTAAACTCTATTCCTCTGGCCTGATCCCCGTTCTGGAGCAGATCATTAAAATCCCCGGCGTCCGGCCAGCGAACGCTGACTTTTTCAACGTCGTTATTCGCCTGTAAATTCTTACGGGCGCACTCCATTGCGGCTGCATGACCCGTGGCGCTCCAGTCGTTATCTGCAAAGACAATGAGATGCTTCACGCCCTGTGGGGCAATGAATTTCGCCATATACCCGGCATTCATGGTTGACCATGTGTTCACCCCGTAAATTTGCTTACAGGACAAGGCAGTCTCAATCCCTTCGGCAATCCCCAGTGTGGAATCCACCGGAAACAGACGAATAGCCACTGATTGGGCATGTGCGATAATTCTCTTCCTGCATCGCATCGAGTTTCTTTTGCGGAGTAATGTTGGCCTTTCTGTCCCCGTCTAAATACGTCCGGTGCAGATAACACGCTAACCCTTTTGAATCGGTAGCCAGTGCCCATATCGCTTGCAGGGTGCCGTTGCGGACAGGCTGTTCGGCGCAATATTTCACGTTATCAGCAGGCAGAACATGAATGCCTCGATTACGCAGATAAGCCTCACCCTGTGTGCCTCTGAGATGGGATAAATTGGCATAACAGGCCGTCACTCTGTTTCTGAATCCGGTGATATTGGTCTCTTTTTTCACTGTGCTGCGTTTGTCGGACTGGATACCCAACAGCAGATCAATCTCGTCCGCTAACGTCTTGTACTCTTTCCCCTGCGTCAGGGTGAGTAGTTTCCAGCCATCCCCGGCATTGCAGGTGCAAATAAATGTCCCTCTGCCTTCCCGGTCATCAATACGAAAGCTGCCTTTCCGCTCGCATATCGGGCATTTCCCCTTAAAGTGACGCTTGCCGGTTACGGGTGGTAACTGGTAGTAATTAAAAATCTCAGGCCAGCGACCGATGACGGCATCGGCGGTTTTGATTCTGTTCATTGTGTTTCTCCCTGTAGGCCAAAGCGATCACGGATATCACTGAGGCGGTGCTGAATCACATCAGGCTCAAGTGAGAGCTGCTCTTTAGCGGGGGCTTGCTCGGCTTTCTTGCGAGACTTCGCCCACTGAATTTGCTTATGCTTGATGAAGTTGTTCACTTCGGGGGTCAGTTCCTGCGGGGTGTCATGAAAACCGCGAGGCCAGACGCCGAACTTTTCCTTAAACGTATTGGCTACCCAGCCATCACTGAACGTCTTACCCTGTGACGCCCGCTGGTTCTGGTAATACTTTAATTGCGAGTAGAAGCTCTGCTTTTCAGCCTGGGTGTAAACCCGCTCTTTTTTACTGAGTTTTTGGATAGAGCGGCTGGTATCTACGTCGATGTCTTCCCCGGTCAGTGGCTTAAAATCACACTTCGGGCAGACATAGACTCCGGCAGGCTTCATGTAGTGACAGCTGGGGCACTCTTTCGGCAACTTCTCCCGCTTTTCCTGCTCCCGGTGGCTGGAGTTGGTCTTCATGCCATCGTTTTTGCTGGGCAGCTCGTCATATTCGATATCGTCGGGATAGCCGAGACGGTGGACAGAACCGGAGTGATCGAAGATAAGGCAGGCTTCTTTACCCGGCGCGGTACGTAAGCCTCTGCCGAGGCATTGAGTCCAACGGATCTCTGATTTGGTGGGCCTTGCATAAATGATGCAGCGCACATCACTATCAAACCCGGCAATTAAGGTGCCAACATTCACAATGACTTTCGTTGCGCCCTGCTCGAAACGGTGAATAATAATCTGCCGTTCTTCATGGGGGGTCTGGGCGGTAATAATCTCAGCATTCACCCCGGCACGAGTGAATTCGACCGTAACAAAGTTGGCATGACTGACCGTGACGCAAAAACAGATCGTTGGCTGATTATTACCATTGGCTAACCAGTTACTGACGATATCGCCCACCAGATCAGCACCACACATGATTTCAGCAATCTCAGCCTCTTTATAATCACTGCCGAATTCCGCGCTGCTATTGGATTTCACCCCGCTCAAATCCGGTTTCATTGGCGCATAGAATTCATATCGGCTTAAATCACCACGCTGAATCAGCTCTTTCATGGTGGTGGGCTTAATCAGCTTCTCGTAATAGTGACCAAGGAACGGGGCAAATGGTGTGCCTGATAACCCAATGACCGGGATGTCACTGTCACGGATAATTTCCAGCATCCGCTTGCGGCGCAGATGGGCCTCGTCGATAATCAGCAAATCAATATTGTCCGGGAACTCACGGCGGATAATCGTATCGGCTGACGCAATCTGAATAAGCCGGGTCGGGTCGTAGTTCGGATGGTCACGCCAGACATAACTGATTTCATCTCCGGGTAGCCCGTATTCGATAAAGCGTGTAGCCGTCTGCTCTACGAGGATGGTATACGGTACACAGAACATGACGCGCATTTCACGAGTGACATAGCCGTCTGTGATAAATGCCGCCAGTCCGGTTTTACCTGAGCCGGTTGGGCTGTACACCATGAACGTACGGTGCTGCTTCCAGTTCTGGCGCAACAGACTCAAACCGCGCTCCTGAGCAAAGTTAGGGGTAATGTTCAGCATGATGTTACCCCTTGTTTATTTTTTTGAGTTCCCGTGCAATAATTCTGCTCAGGTAACTGTCCATTAGTGCCGACTGCAAGAGCCTGAACAGTTGTACTCGCCAAAGTTTCGCTGTTCGGTTTCTTGCGCCCTATCCTGTTTAATCCCCTGTATTCCTGACTAATTTCCCTCGCGACTTTCGCTAAAGTACTTTTTAGTCCGCTTAACCATCTTCCGTATTCATTTAACATTGATACCCTCACTTGAATAATTTCCACTGCCAGAGCACAACCTTTCCTGATTTCTACAACCACCAGCCCCGTGCTAATACCTGAACTGGGTAGCACGAACCACATCGACACCATTCACGCTATAACGCAGAGGTTGCTTACCATTCTTGAGCAGTACAAAACCGGACATACCCGCAGGCAGCTCACTGAGTTTCAGTAGTGATCGTTTACGCGGTGAACGGTTGTCAGCTTCGATAGCACATTTCTCACCGGTTCTCGTAGTCACCATGTAATCCACTCGCCCATTACGGCCATCACTCAGCCCGGTTACGGTGAAGTTCTTTTGCAGGAACCAACCTTGCTCACGGATCTTTGCTGTGAGAACTGCTTCAAATTTCTGCATATCGGTAGTAGTGAAGAATTGCTCTTCCAGTAAGGTGATTAATTTTGCTTTCAATGCTGTGCTCATTTTTATTTCCTCAATGGTTATTTGTATCACTTGGGTAGTACGGCGATTTTTGAAATCCTATTAGTGCACTTATCTAACTTAGGTACTCTCTACTGAGATCTATTTAAGTAATGAGTTCTTACTTGGCTGTGCTTTACCTGTCTCAGCTCTCCAACTCCCCCCAACCCCCCTCGGTTCTCTTCTCTATTTTTGTACTAGTAAAGAGATACACTGTGAGTATTTACAACAAACAAACTAAACAACTAACTTCGGCTTCTCGATGTAACCCTGTGCGGCTCGCTCATACTTCACGACAAATTCCCTGAGCCGAGTATTAGCTTCGTATCTGGCTGCATTGCTCTTGCAAAATGACACGGGTTCCTTGTCCCACTCCGCCTGATGTACTGCTGAATATTCGGCAATCACTCTTGCCCGCGTACTAACCCGTAATTTCCCTAACATCTCCTGTATCCATGCGCCATCGTCAGGATCGAAATGCGATGGCATGGTCACTTTGGTGTAATCAGGAAACATCATTCCCTCTCAGGTGGTGGTTCTGACATATGACTTTTATGACTCACCAAATCCTCTAGTGGGATATTTAACTTTTCATGTAACTCAAAATACCTACCCGGTGGTATGCGCTTTTTCTGGACCCACTGACTGACAGCTTGATTAGATATTCCCAAAAGCTTCGCTAACTTTGTAATTCCTCCTGCTTTTTCAATGGCAAGATTTAAGGCGCTCATATATCCTCCTATAATTTACAATCCAACAATACAAGTTATACTTGTTTTTGTAAAGTTAAACTTGCTAGCCCGAAGAAAGTAAAGCTTGTATATTTGAGGCATGAAAACTATGCATGAACGTATAAAGCAGGCAAGACTTGCAAAGAAAATGACTCAGGCTGATCTTGCTGAAAAGATCGGTGTGACGCCTCAATCTGTTCAGCAATGGGAATCACATACCGAGCCTAGAAAAGCCAGACTAATGACGATTGCAGAAATACTAGGGGTTGATGTTAACTGGTTACTGTTTGGTGATCTTTCGAAAAAAGACAACATAAACATAGAGCAAGTAGCCCCAGAAGAAATTACGTCATGGGATAACAGTGTATCGCTAGATAATAATGAGGTAGAAATACCTTATTACAATAGTATTGAACTAGCAGCGAGCCATGCATGTAGTGGAGAAGCCAATGGTACCAGCTATAAGTTAAAATTTTCGAGAGCAGTATTTAACCGTTATGGGGTCTTACCTAGTGATGCTATAGCGTTTCCCATTCAAGGGGATAGCATGTCACCAGTGATTCCTGATAGTTCTACAGTCACAGTAATTACTGGATACAAGAAAATCGTTGACGGCGGTGTATATGCGATTGAACAAGGAGATCTGCTGCGCGTAAGAATATTACTACGTCAGCCTGAAGGAAAATTGATTATCCGAAGTTATAACTCGGTCGATTACCCAGATGAAATAGCTGAAGCCAGTACAGTAAACATCATTGGTAGAATCTTTAACTGGTCGGTAATGGGCTGGTAAAGATCAAGTATGGACATTAAAAACCCTCTTATTGAGGGTTTTTTTGTGATCTAAATCTCAAATTCGTATTCGCAAATAAAAATAATATTTTTATATATCAAAGCATTAAGCTCATTCACTTGTTTTTATCTTTACAAAAAGAAAAGAATTACTTGATTTAAGCAAGTGTGACTTGCATCGTTTAACACAAGCAAAACTTGATATACAGGTAAGTCTATCTACGAAAGAAGGACAAGAATATGACCAAACAAGAATTCAAATCCAGTTGTAGTGCATTTCGAAAATCTCTACGTAATGCAGTAAGACAAAATAACCCCGAATTATTTCATTCTTTAAATATTGGTATTTTTCGTCAATGCCATCCCAGTAACAGGCCTGTTTCTATCGCTATCTGGATGTATAGGTGAGGTTAAGCATAGATATAATAAGCCTGAACCAAACAACTATAAACACAGAAATAATATTATTGATAAATTAGCTGAGAAAGATAATGGAAAACAAACTACAAACCGCCGTCCAAATTGCAGAAGAAATTGAATCATCTATATTTCCTGTAGTGACTGCAACTCAGAACGAAGCAGAACCGGATACTTATCTAATGTGTCGGGGAATTCATCGACAGGCAATTAATTTAGCGCAACAATTAAGGGAGTTAAACAAAGATTACATCATGGAAGGTGAAACACATTCATTCCGTGATATGAGATTTGAATTAGAACCCGCTCATGTAGCCATCAATAAATCAAGAGTATTTATTAATGCACTTATTGAAAATGAAAGAAATGATGAAAGAGCAGTCGAGCTTTCTATTTTATCCGATTTAGTATTTACCGCAATAAAAGAAATAGAACGAATCAGAGGTGAAGAATTATGACAACATTTAAACCCATAGAAATTGCCACTAATGCTGACGTCGTGATTGAGATACGTGAAGTCTATGTTGTTGACGGTGCTAGCCGGGCTTATTTAAGTGAAAGTGCGGCACTGAATAAATTAGCTTATGTTCGTGCGCAAGAGCAATTCGA
>NZ_NJAJ01000062.1 GCF_002632825.1 Xenorhabdus stockiae | reverse complement strand
TGATTGCTTACTGCCTTAAAGAGAAAAAGCCATCACTGAAAATTTTCTACTCAGAAGAAGATATTTCAGCAATAGCTTAAGCGGAATTGGGGTTAATTACCTTTTACGTCGCTACGCAGGTGTACCCGGAATGAGCGATTCAGGCAGGGCTGATGCAATTGTCAGCCGGGTAATGAATCGAGAATTTTACGAAGGCATCACCGATATTTACGAACTCGCTGCAACATATTGGCTTGCTATCGCTCGTGGCCATATTTTTACGGATGATAATAAACGTACAGCCCTGAACACCACAATGCTGTTTCTGAAACGTAATGGGGTAGAAGTTTATGACCACCCAGAATTAGTGGAATTAACAGTGAAAGCAGCTAAAGGGGATTTTATACCTAAACAGCTGGCAGTAAAACTCCGAGAATATTTCGAACCGAAGCTCAACGCTTAAAAAAGCGCAGCCCAATCTGACTGCGCTTAATTTAGATTTCCTCTAAGACTTACCCGTGCGATCACGCATCACAAATTGGCTAATCAGTACCAACACCAGTGACAAAGCCAGCAAAATAGCAGCTAGTGCGTTCACTTCCGGCGAAACACCTACTTTCACCATTGAGTAAATCTTAAGTGGCAGAATTTCATAACTCGGCCCTGTTACAAATGAAGAGACAACCACATCATCCATAGACAGGGTAAAGCTCAGTAACCATCCCGCCATCACTGCCGGCATCGCCAGTGGCAGGATAATCTTACGCAGAATCGTTAATTCACTTGCCCCCAAATCACGGGCAGCTTCCAGCATTTTGACATCAAAATCTTTCAGACGGGAATAAACTGTTACTACCACAAACGGCAGGCAAAAAGTGATGTGCGAAAACAACAGTGACCAGAAGCCCAGTGAAACGCCCAGCAACATAAACAGCACCAGCAGTGAAATCGCCATCACAATATCTGGTGACATCATCACCACAAACAGCATCCCACTGACAAATTTTTTGCCACGGAACGAATAACGATACAGCGCAACTGCCGTTAATGAACCAATCAATGTAGCAAATGTTGCGGAGACTACAGCCATTGTCAGGGAGTGCCCTGCTGCTTGCAGCAGACTGTCGTTATTAAATAACAGACTGTACCATTCAGTTGTAAAACCCTGCCAGTTGATACCAAAGCGTGACTTGTTAAACGAACTTACCAGCAGAATAATAATCGGGATATACAGGTAAGCATAAACGATGGTCATGAAGCCACCGCGCAACAGGCGTCCGATCATTCCAGCTCCACCTTCTTGTTCAGCAGCTTAGCCGCACGGTAGTAAACCCACAACATGATGCCCATTACCAACGTCAGACAAATACTGGTTGCCGCACCAAACGGCCAGTCTCGAATATTGAGGAACTGACTTTTAATGACGTTACCAATCAGCAGGTTTTTCGCACCGCCCATTAAATCAGAGACATAGAACAGCCCCATTGCCGGCAGCAGAACTAAGAGACAGCCAGCAACAATACCCGGCATCGTCAGTGGGATGATGATACGGATAAAAGTCTGTAACTTCCCTGCTCCCAAATCGCGAGCGGCTTCCAGACAGGGTTTATCCAGCTTTTCAATACTTGAATAAAGAGGCATCACCATAAATGGCAGCAGAATATAAACCAGCCCTAACACCACCGCTTCCGGGGTGTACATCAGGCGCAGCGGCTTCTCAATAATTCCTGTCCACAACAGAAAATCATTCATGTAGCCACGGGTGCTGAGGAACATCTTCAATCCATAAATACGGATTAACGAGTTTGTCCAGAATGGCAAAATAAGCAGGAACAGCATCAGCGGACGCAGTTTTTTCGGCATCCGCGCCAGAAAAAAGGCAAACGGATAGCCGATAACCAGACAACACAGCGTTGCAATAACCGCCATATTCAGCGAGTGTATTAACACTTCTGCATATAGTGGGTCGAACAGGCGGCTATAGTTGTCCAGAGAGAATACCATCTGTACCAGATTGGCATCATCACGCGTCAGAAAGCTGGTGCCGATAATCATCAGATTCGGCAGAAAGACAAACAACATCAGCCAGGATACGATGCCTGTAATGACGATGTTCTGGAATAGTTTACGCGACTTCTTCATCGACCAGCACAACCTCCCAGCTTTCTACCCAAGTGACTGCGATCTTCTGGTTCAGGGAATGGTCAACATCCGGATCATCTTCGTTAAAGAATTCACTTACCATCACCATTTTGCCGTTTTCCATTTCGACCACGGAATCCAGCGTCATTCCCTTATAGTTACGTTCGCGAACATAACCAATCAGGCCCGATACCTGCTCACCATTATTGATCTCTTCTACCCGCAGATCTTCCGGGCGCAACAGCACCTTCAATATTTGTCCGGCGGTTACTGGCAGAGCGGTGAAAATATCACACTCGTGGCCTTCTACATCAGCACGTATCCGCTGATCATCAATACGGTGCAATACTTTGGCGTCAAAGATATTAATTTCGCCGATAAAGCGGGCAACAAACAGATTTTTCGGCTCTTCGTAGATCTCGCGCGGAGAACCATCCTGTTCGATACGCCCATCGCGCATAACCACGATACGGTCAGACATGACCAGCGCTTCTTCCTGATCATGCGTGACGAAAATGAAAGTAATACCGAGTTTACGCTGGAGTGCTTTCAGCTCATTCTGCATCTGCTTACGCAGCTTATAATCGAGCGCTGACAGTGACTCATCCAGCAGAAGAACTTTGGGTTTATTCACAACCGCACGAGCTATCGCCACTCGCTGCTGTTGACCACCGGAAAGCTGTGCGGGCTTACGTTGAGCAAACTCTTCAAGCTGCACCATACGCAATGCTTCTTCAACACGCGGAGCAATCTCTTTTTCCGGTGTTTTCTGCATACGCAGTCCAAAGGCAACATTTTCAAATACGGTCATATGAGGGAACAGGGCATAACTTTGGAAAACCGTATTAACATGACGGTTCTCGGCCGGGATATCAGTAATATCCAGCCCTTCCAATAAAATTTTGCCGCTATCAGCATCTTCCAGCCCGGCGATCAGACGAAGTACTGTGGTTTTACCACAACCGGATGGACCAAGGATGGTCAGAAACTCGCCATCATTGATTGTCAGATCGAGCTGTGAAATAACTTGCTTGCCGTCGAAGCCTTTACTTAAGGACTTTAATTCAACGAGTGGTATCAGAGAGGTATTCTCAGTCATTTATGCTATCATCTATCCCTTGGAATAATGCAGATAGAACCGCCACGGGAAAAGACTGTGTCAGCTAACAGGAAGCATTATTTCTCCGCTGAAGCTCAAAGCCAGTGGCGCCGGTTGAAATTACGAAGCGCGCATAATAAACGCAGTACGCCGAAATTGAAAGCCGAAATATGGCAATATGCTATTTTTTATTAACATTTCATGTATGTTCGCATTTCAGGCCATTTTAAACCGGATTTATCCAGCCTGTAACACACTTTTATTGACTACTTTTCAGTCAGCAAAGACAGTACACCGCCTTTCTTTCCAATACAACATACTCAAACCTTTTTCAGACCAAGAATTCACATTCATAAATAGAATATCTCTTTGATAAGAGAATTTATTAATCTATTCATATGATTTTTTATTATTCTAATAATGAACTTTATAATCATTTAATTTAACTGAAATTAAAATAATTAAGATCACTATCACTCTTTCAGGAAATAATATAAAACGTTACTTTACACATTAACTATTTAACGATACTTTCCTGACAATACAGGTGATTAGCAAATATTACCTGAATAACAAAAAACCAATAAACAACTCGTTAATAATTATGAAAAATAGTTACTAATAAAAATCACATTATATCAATTACTATACTATTTCCTAGCGTTAGGATTAATGTAACTTCAACGTAGAAAAATAAAACTATCCACCTACTTAATAAAAAATAACGTGAATTTATTCAACGTCGGTTTTTCACCCCTAAAAAACTGAATCGTTTCAACAAGTATTATAGAGTATATAGGGAGGTAAAATGTTTCACCTTACATTGCGAAATATCCGTCTGGCAGCACATGCTGACAATAAAGAAGATGCAATTCAGCAGGTTGCCGATGTTTTAACCACTGCCGGATATGTCAGTAAAGAGTATGTTGATGGGATGCTGGAGCGTGAAACACAGTCTTCAACCTATCTGGGTAACGGCATTGCCATTCCGCATGGTACTCATGCCACACGCGGCAACGTACTTCACACTGGTGTACAAGTGATGCAATTCCCTGATGGTGTTGACTGGGGCAATAACCAGACTGCCTACATCGTTATCGGCATTGCCGCAAAATCTGACGAGCATCTGAAGCTGCTACACCAATTACTCCCCATTCTCAGTGATGAAAATCGAGCCAGCCAGATGGCGAAAACCACCTCGGCAGATGAACTCTACCGCTTACTTATGAACCCACAACCGCCCTATCTATTAGAAGCCTCCACAATCACACTGGATATTGACACCAGAGATCTGACAACCTTGCAGGCGCTCAATCTCGCTCACCTGCAAAAAACCGGTTCGGTGAATACCGCATTTATTGCCGATATCCTCGCGAGATCCCCCATACATCTGGGGCAAGGGATCTGGTTGAGTGACAGTTCACAGGGTAGCTTACGTAATGCCGTTGCCATCGCTCGTCCAAAAGCTTCCTTCAGTATTAATACCGATAATCTTGATGAAAAACCGGTCAGCTTGCTCATCACCATTGCCTATGCCGACGATCAGCTCCATAGTCTGCTAACTAATCTATACAACCTGATCCAGCAAGGAAAAGGTGAGCAACTGCAACGAGCTCAGGATCATGCAGCGATCATTACATTACTGACCACTAAGGCCGCACAACAAGCTGCATCACAAGCAAAAAATACCCTGACCGCAGATTTTATCCTGCCCAATGAACACGGGCTACATACCCGCCCCAGTGCACTGTTGGTTAATACCATCAAACAATTCAGCAGCCGCATTACCATCATCCATCTGGATGGAGACACCATCCCCGTTGATGGCCGCAAACTGATGCTGGTTGCCGGTTTGGGCATTAAACGGGGAGACCGTATCCGTTTTACCGCTTCCGGCCCGGATGCCAAAGAGGCTCTGGACGCCATCAAAAATCTTATCAACAACAATCTGGGTGAAGATATCGCATGAACAAACATGGAATGAATAAAAGAGTAGCCACCATCACCCTCAATCCTGCCTACGATCTGGTCGGGTTAACCGGAGATATAAAAACCGGTCAAGTTAATCGGATCCAAACTGCGGGATTATATCCGGCAGGCAAAGGCATCAACGTTGCGAAGATCCTCAAAACACTCGGCATTGACGTTACGGTAGGTGGTTTTCTCGGTAAAGAGAACCAGAGCAGCTTCCAAAAAACTTTCGCAGAACTGGGCATCACTGACCGATTCCAGATAGTAGAAGGCCGGACGCGTATCAACGTCAAACTCACCGAACAGAACGGCCTTGTCACCGATTTCAACTTTTCAGGATTCAATATCAGTAAAGAAGACTGGCAGAGCTTTGCCAAAAACTCCCTCACATGGCTGCGGGAATTCAACATGGTGTGCGTCAGTGGCAGCTTGCCAGCAGGCGTTGAGCCGGATGACTTCACTGACTGGATGCAGCAACTGCGCGACGCTTGTATGTGTGTTGTGTTCGATAGTAGCCGGGAAGCCTTCACTGCCGGAATTAAAGCACAACCGTGGATGGTTAAACCGAACCGCCATGAACTGGAAATCTGGGCAGGCAGACCTTTACTGACTCAGGAAGATATCATCAGCGCTGCCCAGCAGCTACGTGCGGAGGGGATCTCACATGTCATCGTCTCATTAGGCGAAGAAGGGGCCATTCTGGTTAACTCAGCCGGAGCCTGGCACGCCAGACCACCGCACTGTGAAATTGTCAGTACCGTCGGCGCCGGTGATGCCATGGTGGGTGGCCTGATTTACGGCTTGATGATGGGACAACCCTGCGAACATACATTGCGCCTTGCCACCGCCATTTCTGCCATGACCGTCAGCCAAAGTAACGTCGGCAATATCGACCGCCAGCAACTCGCCTGCTTGATGACAAAAGTGGAACTCATTTCATTAAAAAAACAATCGAAAAGCAAACAACAATAAGATGAGAACGCCATGAACATACTGATTATTAGCAATGAGAAACAAGGACAAGCACGCGCCTACTTCGCCAGACAAACACTGGAGAATGTCATAGCCCAACATGGTCTTACCCTGACTGACGATCTAAGTACGGCTGAGCTGGTGATCATCATCGGAGAATCTGTACCGGACAGCCTGAATCTGCCCGGCAATAATTTGTATGGAAAGAAAATATTCATTGGCTCCGCAGAACAGTTAATCAGCGAATCCGAGGTATTTCTCCACAAAGCCCAAACAGAAGCGAGTGTTTATCATCAGCAACACACCGCTGATACAGCAGAAAACGGGGTTCAGCAAAAGCCTGTCAACATCGTTGCCATTACCGCCTGCCCAACCGGTGTCGCCCATACCTTTATGGCAGCCAAGGCACTGGAAACAGAAGCACAAAAACGCGGCTGGCAAATCAAAGTAGAAACCCGAGGCTCCGTGGGAAGCGAAAATTCTCTCACTCATGCCGAAATCGCAGCAGCAGATTTCGTGATTGTCGCAGCCGATATCGAGGTTGAACTCACCCCTTTTTCCGGTAAACGCCTTTACCGCACCTCGACAGGAGCAGCCCTGAAAAAAACTGCCAGCGAGTTGGATAACGCCCTAACCAAAGCTGAGATTTATAACGCGACTAGCACAACTTCTGTCCCCAGCAGGAACAATCAGAAAAATCCCCCTATTTACCAGCACCTGATGACCGGCGTTTCCTACATGTTGCCCATGGTCGTCGCAGGAGGCCTGTGCATCGCATTATCATTTGTCTTCGGCATCGAAGCCTTTAAAGAACCGGGCACACTGGCGGCAGCACTGATGCAAATCGGCGGCGGCTCGGCACTTGCCCTCATGGTACCCGTTCTTGCCGGTTACATCGCCTACTCCATCGCAGGACGCACTGGATTGGCTCCCGGCCTTGTCGGCGGAATGCTCGCTGTTAGCACTGGCGCGGGCTTCCTCGGCGGGATCATTGCAGGCTTTCTTGCTGGTTATGTTGCCAAATTTCTGACAACCAGACTTCGCCTGCCACAAAGCATGGAAGCATTAAAACCAATCCTGATTATTCCGCTGGTCGCAACACTGGCGACGGGATTAATCATGATTTATGTCGTCGGTAAACCCGTTTCAACGATTATGGAATGGCTGACTCACTGGCTGAAATCCATGGGAACCACTAACGCCGTGATCCTCGGCGCAATACTGGGCGGAATGATGTGCACCGACATGGGTGGACCTGTGAATAAAGCCGCTTATGCCTTTGGCGTAGGATTATTGAGTGCCCAGAGCTACGGCCCGATGGCCGCAATTATGGCTGCGGGAATGGTTCCACCATTAGCCATGTGGCTGGCAACAGTAATTGCGAGAAATAAATTTGATCAAAATGAGCGCGAAGGTGGAAAAGCGGCTCTGGTACTGGGGCTATGTTTTATCTCGGAGGGAGCGATTCCATTTGCAGCGAAAGATCCGGTAAGAGTACTGCCAAGCTGCATTCTCGGAGGCGCGGTTACGGGAGCGCTGTCGATGTACTTCAGCGTACAACTGATGGCACCACATGGCGGACTGTTTGTATTACTGATACCGGGCGCAATTACGCCTGTATTGCCTTACTTGGGCGCTATTTTAGCGGGTACAGTGTCGACAGCCGGAGTTTATGGGATAGTTAAGAAGAAAGAAATTCAGGTAGTAATTTGAGATTTTTGTCAGGGAGTTGTGGTTAAACTGCAACTCCTCAAATTATCCAATAGAACAAAAAACGAACATTGACCATGGTCTTTATATAGTCTAAATTAAAACCCATCATCAAATGTTAGTATCACTCTATAAGCAAAATAAAATAAATTTGTCAGGAGACTTAAATGAAAATCGAAACTATTTCTTTTATAAAGAAGCATGCCGCAACACTTGAGCTATCAGAACCAATATTAGTTACTCAAAATGGAATTCCGGCTTATGTGATTGAGTCATATGAAGAAAGAAAAAAAAGAGATGATGCAATTGCATTGTTGAAATTGTTAGCCATTTCTCAGAAAGATAAAGATGCAGGAAAACTCTATTCTCGCGATCAATTATTGGAAGATCTATAAATAATCAATAGTTATAAAAAATGCCTGATATTTTAATTAAATATACGGAAACCTTTAGACACTCTTTGCGTGAAATAACATCATTTTTGCGGGCGAAAGAACTTGAACCATTACCTATCATCCACAAAGCTCTGGATGAGTTCGAGCATAAAGTTAAATTTTCACCCACGTGCTGCCAAATATCACCCGAACTGGCTAAATTAGGCGTAACGAGCTATCGCGAATGTAATACTCACAATGGCTATAGAATGATTTATTCGATTGACTCTTATGAGTCTTCAGATGTTGTTATAGCCCATGTAATTCTTCATCAAAGACAAGATATACAGGCTTTGCTTTTTGATAGGGTCATTACTTATTAAGAGAGGTTAACCGGCTCTTTTTCCTGCATTTCGGATTCAGAACTACCCCGCTTTCCCTCCAATTTAGCAATAACTGATGTAGCAATGCAGTTACCTACCACATTAGTGGCTGTGCGTCCCATATCGAGGAGCTGGTCAATAGCGAGGATCAATAATATGCCCGCTTCAGGCAGTTTGAACATCGGGAGAGTGGCGGCAATAACCACTACAGAAGCACGAGCTACGCCAGCCATGCCTTTGCTGGTAACCATCAGCGTTAACATAATCAGGATCTGTTCTGTGATACTCAAATCAATATTGTAAGCCTGCGCAATAAAGAGAATGGCAAAGGATTGATACATCATTGAGCCATCAAGGTTAAATGAGTAACCCAGAGGCAATACGAAACTGGAAATTTTTTTCGGCACACCAAAGCAGTTCAGTGCATTCATCGTCTTTGGATAGGCAGATTCGCTACTCGCAGTGGCAAAGGCCAGTATGATAGGCTCTCTGATAAGCTTCATCAGCAAAAAAACATCCTTACCGAGGAAAAGAAATCCAACAGCCAGTAAAATGCACCAAAGTAAAAGTATCCCCAGATAAAAGAGAGTAATTAATTTTCCATATTCATAAAGCAACCCCATCCCTTCAAGAGTAATCGCAGAGGCAATGGCGGCAAATACCGCAATTGGAGCCAATGCCATAACATAATCTGTGATGCGGAACATAATGCGTCCCATATCTTCAATCATAGTCACTATAGGGCTTGCTTTCTTGCTACTCCGGCAAATATATGACAATGCTGAACCAAAAAAGAGAGAAAAAATAAGGATCTGTAAAATTTCATTATTTGCCATAGCTTCCACAAAACTACTGGGGAATATATGACTGATAAAATTTTTCAGGGAAAATTCACCAGCATTCAGACTCGTATCGATATTTCCATGTTGTGGAATTGCAATATTCAGCCCGACCCCTGGCTGGAACAGATTAGCTATCAGAGTGCCAATGCTAATCGAAATCAAGCCAGCAACAATAAACCATATCATTGCTTTGATAGTGATCCGTCCGACAGATGATGAGCCTCCAATTGACATTAATCCGGCAACAATCGTGGAAAATATAAGCGGCCCAATAATCATTTTTATCAGGCGCAGAAAAACATCGGTAATAATGTTGATATAAGAGGCAATTTCTTTTGCCTGACTGGCATCAAGATAACGATTAAATCCCCATCCCGTTATCACGCCAAGCAAAATGGCGATAACGATCTGCTTCATCAATTTTTGCCTCTTCATTGTTATCCCCTTATTTTTTGTAATGATTAAAACTAGTTACGCTGTCTTGTTACTCAAGACTTAACAATTAGTTACATTTATCAGGCTGCTAATAAAGTGAAAACGCAGGACATGGGACGTGCAGAGTGTACATTTACGCTGTTTACTCGGATTTATCCTTTGGTTGTCTGGCTATATTTTGTTACTTATTCTATTTAAAAATGTTATTTCATAAGAAGTCTACAACCTGCATAACGATGGATTTTAAATATAGAATGAATAAGATTTAAATAGATAAATTCTAAATAAACAAACCTAAAGTTTGTTTGGCATATAAGAAAAAATCCAAAATAAGCTATACCCATCGTCATTGAAGATGCTTGATTTTTCATTCCTATCAGATCAAAATCGCGCCATGAAAATTACCCTGACAGATGCCCAAAAAGAAGCGCTTGAATTGATGCACGATACGACTCGTGATGGGCGCGTCCGTGACCGTATCAAAGCCGTGC
>NZ_NJAJ01000061.1:5994-11417 GCF_002632825.1 Xenorhabdus stockiae | reverse complement strand
AGCAGTGATAGCGAGGATGTCCAGTACGTCCTTTTCCATGCCCTTTAACCTCGTTTGTTTTATGACAGTAACGACAAATCACATCCACTTTAGCCATATTTCACCCAGAATAAAAAGTAGGGAGTTTATCACAAGATCTAATCATTGGGAGCATGACCAGATTTTCTACTGAAAACGCTGAAAAACCGGAATGTGTATTAAGTGGTGATGATATGCAGCAGATGGGATTTACGCCCAATACTTTGTTTCATATCCAGCAATATCACAACGGGCTGATGTTGACATTGGCGAAGCCTGACGATGATCCAGCAGCCCTGTTCCGCGCTGTGGAAAATGATCCGAAGCAGGGCATTGATTGGGTGCGTGATAGTGGCGAACTGTATCTGGCGGGCGATTGGTTAACGGAAACCGGTTTGTTGGATAAACCTGTTCAAGTTGCTTTCGGTTACGGCAAAATTATGTTGATGACAGAGTCTGACCTGCCTGAATCGTGTAAGACATTTTAATTTGCTGATTGTATTGATGTGTTAACTATGGTTGACACATCGTATTGTTTATATACAATAATGATATTCGCTTTAGAGGTGAGCATGATAACCATTGAAAGGACTCAATATTTTGAAAAATGGTTAAAATCCTTAAAAGACAGGATAGCCAAAGCCAAGATCTTAATCAGAGTTGAAAGAATGGAAGAGGGCAATTTTGGTGATGTTGAACCTGTGGGAGGTGGAGTTTCGGAACTCAGAATACATTACGGGCAAGGTTATCGAGTTTATTTTACTAATAAAAATAATAAAATCATATTATTGCTCTCTGGCGGAGATAAAAGAAGCCAGCAGGCAGATATAAAGAAAGCCAAACAACTTGCGAAAGAATGGGGATTTTAAAATGAAAACAGAACCAAAAAAATTCGATGTTGTGGAGTTTTTAGAAACAGAAGAAGATATTCAGGCATACTTAAATGCCGCAATCGAAGAAAACGATACAAAATATTTATTTAAGGCGTTAGGCAACATTGCCAGAATAAAAAATATCAGCCAAATTTCTAAAGAATCAGGAATAAGCCGAGAGGGGATATATAAGGCGTTATCCGGTGAAGGTAATCCATCGTTTAATACCGTATATAAAATATCAAAAGCACTGGGTTTGAAACTGCATTTCACTGGGACTTAATCAATTCTCTTTTTCACACTAAAAACTGTGAATTATCCATGTAATATTATATAATTTGTTAAAATTAAATATATAAATACGGAGTGTTATTTTTAAGAGTAATCAATTGTCTAATAATAAACCAAGTCGTGATAAAGTAAAAAAACAGAAACTACTTTTAACACGACTTGTAACCTATGCTAAATAAGTTTGTCAATTTTAAAATTAATGTGATATTACTTAGACTTTTCCTTCTTGAAGAGGTTTGTTTTTTTCTCCTCCCCACGGGTCATCTAACATATATTTAGCATCAACCTTAATTTCAGATGGGACAAAAGTTAATTTATAAAAAATTCATCACCTTCACATACTTCATAGTATAAGCTATAAAGCGTTTCTTTAAGGTCTAAATCAATCTTAAATTTTTCAGTCGCTGACGCTATCTCCAGTTTATTTTTATCTGTGACATAAAAAGGAACAACCATACACCGCTGAACTAGAGGGTCCATATTAAAATTCCCTTCCAAAGTTAAGTGTATATTCGCGCCAAAAGCGTCATCTGGTAAAGGATCGAATACAACATAATCTTTGTGGAGAATAGCTCCTTGTTTGATATTTTCATTTCCCCATTGACATAGTATTTCATGAAATGGTCTTGAGCGAACCTGAATTTGGCTATGTGATATCAATAAATCAACTACTTGTGTATTACTTTTCATTCTATTACCTATATTTTAATTATAATGTAAACCATGTTATAAATTATTAAATATTCATCAAGATAAGAATAAACAAGGCCGGAAGATCATAAGGATCTATCCGGCTTTAGAATTAATTATGGAATTATTTTTTGCTAATATTACATTTTCTATTTGCTAAAATTTCCATGAAGGTATCATAGTAATTACAATCAGGAGGGCTAATTCTTTCTAAAAAAATTTTTAATTTATTCATATTTTCAATATAAATATTAATTTCTGATTTTTCATAGCTAAGATCACCCAATAAATCATCAAACCCGTAAAAATCTCTACCTATATATCCTCTTTTTCCCCAAAATGCTTCTCCGAGCATACAAAAAAAATCAAGATAACTATTGACTCCCTCTAAGCTTAGTGAAGCATTAAGCATGTTACCTTGTTTTGGAGGAAAAATTTGCTGCCAGTATAAACATGCGGTCAACCATAAATCTTTTGCTTCTATGCATTTGTTATTTTTCCAGTAGAGAAAATCATTGCCTTTAGTCCATTCTTTTAAGATAGCAGTAATGGTAATAGACGGATCATCAGCAGTTTTTATTACTAATGAAAATTCTTGGCAAGTTGTTAGAATATTTTCTTTGTCTATTGTATACCCATCAAACTCATAAACACACGAATCATTGATATAGTAAGATATGGTAACGGTATCACCTTGTTTTACTTTAATACTATTATGTATCTCGATTTCTCTTGATTTCAATAAAATCAATTTGAACTCATTGTAATCATAAGTATTCAAATGAAATAAATCGATATTGTCAGCAATGGCAAATTTTTTATCGTTGACATATATGTAATATTTACTAAAAATCATAGGAGTATCTTTTTGTTGAGTTAACATGTGGTATTTATCATATTTTTGAACCATGACCTGGATATTTACCGCCATCGGGATACCAAGGGCTCGGGAATTTATAGACTTTTTCGTAATCATGGCGTAATGCATATCCATATATTTTTTGGCCATTCGGTAATGTTTGTTCTAGGATGCGGTGGTGTGGATCAACCCCTTTTCCTGTATGGACAACTTGCCATTCTTTAGCTCCGATCCAGAATTTATTTGTTTTTCCTTTTCTATCTTCTAGGGTTTTTTGAATTCCAGTATCCCTATCTACCCTTGGAGTGCCTTTTCCTGTGATTATTTTTTCATATTCTTCTCTGACGCTTTTAGGTACTGGATTTGGTGAAGATAGTTTGAGATCTTTTTCCTGGCAGTTTTTTCCTGCTAAACCAAATGGATCAATGAAGTTAACCGGATTATGAACATAGGAATACGGATTCACGCCGCCCAGCAGCCCGATGGGGTCGGGTGAAATATACTGCCCCGTATCCGGCGAATAATATCTGAATCGGTTGTAGTAAAGCCCTGACTCCTCATCCTCAAACTGGCCCATAAACCGCAGGTTACAGTTAACATGATAATCTGCATTATTGGAAGCTATTACCTGAAAACGATCTACTTGCCCCCATGTTCTTAGCCGCTGTGCCCATATAAGCTGGCCTTCCTCATTGAGCATCTCGCGCGGCGTACCTTGATGGTCATTGACAATATAGTGTAGCTTGCATTTTTCAAAGCGTGCTGATGGCGTTAATGAACCGGGTTCATATAACCAGCGAATACGCTGACCTTCTGCTGGAGTACCATCAGAGTAAATCGGTGTTTCTTCAATAAGTTGATCACCGCTCCACAGGTAATCTTGCCCCATGATGGTATCGGCTCTCGGCGCTAAGTCCGGTTTACCGGCCAGCCATAACTGTAAATTGGCGGCAGTCAATTTACCATCATGTACTTTCAGCTTGCGAATTCTTCGGCCAAACACATCATAGCGATAATGCCAGCGTGAACCGTCCGGGGTTTCGCAGTGGGTAAGCTGGTTTTGCGTATCCCAGCGATAGCGCCAGATTTGTGGACGGAAGCCATCGCGCTGCTCGGTTTTTTCCACCAAACGCCCATTGTCATCATAGCGATAACGGATATTTCCTTGCTGTACAACACGCCCGGCTTTCTGGCGTTGGTTGATTTGTGCCACAGCCCCCCGAGCATCAGTCGGCAAATGCTGGCTCAGATTGCCGTTGGCATCATAGTTGAATTGTTCTTCATGCGGGCGGGCTCCCTCGAAAAAGGTATGCAGTATTTGGTCGTTACTATTGTAACGATAGCGGGTTTGCCCCCAGCGGCTGTCGTCAATCACACGGACGTTATGGGTACGGTCGTATTGCCAGCTCCGGTTGACCGCGGTCGCTTGTGGCGGGAAGTGTGGATCGTTTTGTGCCAGCGTTTCCCGGAAAAATTGCGTGGCCTGTCCTGCCGATTGATGTGCCAGCAGGCCAGTTGCGGTGTAGCGACTGGCAAGGATAAACCCGTTGGCACTTTCGCGCACGGTTTCCCGCCCCAGTGCATCATGCTGGAAGGTCAGTGGTGCATGCTGGTTAAGCTGAAAGTGATTCAGACTTCCCGACAGGTTATAACTGAAATGCAGGGTATTGCCATCCACACTTTCGCTGACCGGACGCCCGGTCAGGCTATCCCACTTACGGGTAATTTCCCGTCCGTTGATGCGTTCGCAAATTGGCAGGCCAGTGGTTTTGTCATACTCATACTCGACGACAGCATCGGCATTAGTGGCTTTCACCAATTGATACCGTTTGTTGTATTCATAAGTCGTGGTGGCTTTAAGCACTAACTTGCCATCTTCTGGTTGCCAGCTTTCCTGTTTTATTAATGAACCCGCAGCAGAGTAATACCAACGCAGTTGTTGACCATCCGGATATTGCGTCTGAATGCGGCGCCCCAGTTTATCGTACTGATAAACGAGGGTGAGTCCGGTAAAATCGGTTTCCCGGATAATCTGCCCGGCGACATCCCGTTCATAGCGATAGGTTTCCCCGGTGGAGGCGGTGACAGAATTCAACCGGGTTAGGCGGTCATAACCAAAGCGTAATACTGTGTCATCGGGTCGGGTCACTTGATTGAGCTGGTCAAACGCGCCGTAAGTGTAGCGCGTGGTACGGCCTTCGCCGTCAGTCACCGCTACCACACGCCGTTCACTGTCATAAGTGAGTTGCTGAGTAGTACCGTCCGGCAGTTCCACTTCGGTCAGGCTGCCGTTCAGACTGGCATGATCGTTGCTGTAACGGTAGTGAGTTTGTTGTTTGAGGGCATCGGTGATTTGGCGCAGGCGTCCCAATTCATCCAGTTGCAGACCGGTGGTTTGACCGTCCGGCGTCATCACTGCGGCCAGCCGCTGTTGTTCGTCGTAGGCGTAATGCCACTGGCGTCCATCCGGCAGCAGACGCTGGCGTAATTCACCGTGGAGACCGTATTGGTATTCTTCTTTATGTCCCAGCGGATTAGTCAGTGCGGTCAGATTACCTTGCTCATCATAGTGAAATTGCCAGCGATCTCCCGTTGGCAGGACACTTTCAGTCAGTTGTCCGTGTTCGTCATAACCGTAATAAAAGGATTCGCCAGTCGGCAGTTTTATTTCGGTCAATCCTCCGTCAGGATTG
>NZ_NJAJ01000061.1:0-5894 GCF_002632825.1 Xenorhabdus stockiae | reverse complement strand
CAATCCTGACGGAGGATTGACCGAAATAAAACTGCCGACTGGCGAATCCTTTTATTACGGTTATGACGAACACGGACAACTGACTGAAAGTGTCCTGCCGACAGGTGATCGCTGGCAATTTCACTATGATGAGCAGGGTAATCTGACCGCACTGACTAATCCGCTGGGACATAAAGAAGAATACCAATACGGTCTCCACGGTGAATTACGCCAGCGCCTGCTGCCGGATGGTCGTCAGTGGCATTACGCCTACGACGAACAACAGCGGCTGGCCGCAGTGATGACGCCGGACGGTCAAACCACCGGCCTACAATTGGATGAGCTCGGCCGTCTGCGTCAACTCACTGATGCTCTTAAACAACAGACCCACTACCGCTATAGCGATGACCATGCCAGCTTGAATGGCAGCCTGACCGAAGTAGAACTTCCAGATGGCACCACCCAGCAACTCACTTATGACAGTGAACGGCGTGTGGTGGCAGTAACTGACGGCGAAGGCCGTACCACACGCTACACTTACGGCGCATTTGACTTGCTAACCCAAGTCACACGACCCGACGGTACTATTCTGTGCTTTGGTTATGACCGTCTGACCCGATTGAATTCGGTTACCGCCTCCACCGGTGAAACCTATCGCTATGAACGGGATGCCGCTGGCCAGATTATCCGGGAAACCGATTTTACCGGCCGTACCATTACTTATCAGTACGATAAACTGGGCCGCCGTATTCAATCACAATATCCCGATGGTCAACAATTACGTTGGCACTACTCTACTGCGGGTTCATTAATAAAACAGGAAAGCTGGCAACCAGAAGATGGCAAGTTAGTGCTTAAAGCCACCACGACTTATGAATACAACAAACGGTATCAATTGGTGAAAGCCACTAATGCCGATGCTGTCGTCGAGTATGAGTATGACAAAACCACTGGCCTGCCAATTTGCGAACGCATCAACGGACGGGAAATTACCCGTAAGTGGGATAGTCTGACCGGGCGTCCGGTCAGCGAAAGTGTGGATGGCAATACCCTGCATTTCGGTTATAACCTGTCGGGGAGTCTGAATCACTTTCAGCTTAACCAGCATGCTCCACTGACCTTCCAGCATGATGCACTGGGGCGGGAAGCCGTGCGCGAAAGTGCCAACGGTTTTATCCTTGCCAGTCGCTACACCGCAACCGGCCTGCTGGCGCATCAATCGGCAGGACAGGCGACGCAATTTTTTCGGGAAACGTTGGCACAAAACGACCCGCACTTCCCACCGCAAGCGACCGCCGTCAACCGGAGCTGGCAATATGACCGAGCCCATAATGTGCGGGTGATTGACGACAGCCGCTGGGGGCAAACCCGCTACCGTTACAATACTAATGACCAGATATTGCATACCCTGTTCGAGGGCGCGCGTCCGCATGAAGAGCGATTCAGTTATGATGCCAACGGTAACCTGAGCCAACATTTGCCGACTGATGCGCGGGGAGCGGTAGCACAAATCAATCAACTCCAGAAAGCCGGACGCGTCGTGCAGCAAGGAGATGTCCGTTATCGCTATGATGACAATGGTCGTCTGGTGGAAAAAACCGAACAGCGCAATGGCTTCCGTCCACAAATCTGGCGCTACCGCTGGGATACCCAAAACCAGCTCACGCATTGCGAAACGCCGGACGGTTCACGCTGGCATTATCGCTATGATGTGTTTGGCCGAAGAATTCGCAAGCTGAAAGTACATGATGGTAAGTTGACTGCCGCCAATTTACAGTTATGGCTGGCTGGTAAGCCGGACTTAGCGCCGAGAGCCGATACCATCATGGGGCAGGATTACCTGTGGAGCGGTGATCAACTTATTGAAGAAACACCGATTTACGCTGATGGTACTCTAGCGGAAGGTCAACGTATTCGCTGGTTATATGAACCCGGTTCATTAACGCCATCAGCACGCTTTGAAAAATGCAAGCTACACTATATTGTGAGTGACCATCAAGGTACGCCGCGCGAGATGCTCAATGAAGAAGGCCAGCTTATATGGGCACAGCGGCTAAGAACATGGGGGCAAGTAGATCGTTTTCAAGTAATAGCTTCCAATGATGCAGATTATCATGTTAACTGTAACCTGCGGTTCATGGGGCAATATGAGGATGAGGAAAGCGGGTTATACTACAATCGCTTTCGGTATTATTCACCGGAGACCGGACAGTATATCTGTCCAGACCCCATCGGACTGCTGGGCGGCTTTAATCCGTACGGGTATGTGCATAACCCCGCTAATTTCATCGATCCTCTAGGATTACAACCGAAGCATAGAGGGAGAATTCAAGCTCAGGGGAGCAAATTGGAAGAATCTTTTGCTTGGGCCCAGGATACACCTATAACTGCAAAAGATGCACTTGCTGGCCTTGATGATCTTGAAGCGAGTTTAAACAAAAAAGACAGAGCATTGAGAAAAGCCGAATTTAATAAGGCAAGAAAATTTATTCAAAATGCGGAAAAAGGTGGTGGTGTTGATGCTCAAGTTAGTAAAACTTTTTTAGTTAAGGGAACTGCCCATGAACGTGTCGATATTGAAGTAACTACGGGGAAAGCTTTTGTCTCTGATTCCGATGCATCACAAGGTAGGAACTGTAAATGATGTTTGAAAATTATTTAAATGATGAGCAAATTTATTGTGAACTTGAACAATATTGGAATAGTCTTTTCTTCAATATAATCAATGGTAGCGAAGATGAATGGATAGTCCCCTATTATAATACGTATTATAGTAATGGATTAAAATTTATGGATGCTAATCCTATTTTTTCTGCAAAGTCTAAGATAACTGATAAATCTATAAAGATAATTCAAGAGCCGTTAGAAGAGCTAAATAGTATCCAGTATTGGGTAGACTCTAATGGAAAAAATGAATTGGTTATCATTTGCTCTTTTTCTGAAAAAAATTTATCAGAGATTAAAAAGATAATTAAAAAATGGATTAAAAACCTGCTCAATTAGATAATAAAAAGCCGGAAAGATACAAGTGATCTTCCGGTTATTTATCATCATCCTGCCTTATAATCCTCAATCAGCTCACGCTGGCGTTGATATTGCTATTTGAGGTTATCACTATCAAAGATCAAAACCAAGCGTCCATCCATAATTTTGACCGTCAGTGTGCCACCAACATCAAATTTTGCTGCTACTTTTCGTCCGGTGAAGTACAAAAAAATCTCCACCCTAAACAGGAAGGGGGATTTAAAAAATTACAGGAGAAGACGTCATGCAAATGATAATAGAGAGGATAGTCTTATGAATTTAGTATCTATCAATAAGGTTTTATCTGTTCCAGAGGAAAACCCTGAAGGATGGTTTTATTTACCACCTGACGAAAGTAGTTGGAATCTGAACACTGAAGGTGTTTTTTCTTTAGATAGTGCTGATTTTCCACCTGATTCTGATGAATTTTTACCTATTCAAGAAAAAGAAAATGGATGGATTGAAACATTAGATAACGGCTTAATTGAAGAAATTATAGAAAATGCTAAAGCACAATTAGGTAATCCCTCTACTGATGATTTGTTTACTGCTTTTATTTTTTACTTCCAACATGATGCTTTCATAGAGTTTTAATTGTTGAAGCCGGATGATCAAAGTGATCTTCTGGCTTATATTTTTTTAAAGAGTGAGCCAGTTTCCGCTATCCTATTAGTGGCTTTTTTGTTCGCCAATTAGTCCGCGCATTCTCAGCTTAATTTCTCTGGCCCAATCTTTCTGACGATTACATTAATATTTAATGGCTCAAGTATCATTAATGCCAGAAAAATAAGTACCAAACAGCTATCCATAATATTAAAGATATAACAATCCAGAAAAATCAGCACGTGCAGGGCTAAAAGGTTCCGCAGAAAATCATGTCGAATTTTCTAAAGAGATTTTAGTAAGAGATAGGAGCTATCCAGATAGAATAACCAAATGCAGGTGATGGCATGACATTAATGAATGAAGATATAGCTAAAAACATAGTATTTGATAAATTATTAGGCGAAAATTCTATACCTGTAAGGCTAAGAACAAAGAGTTCTTTTTCTATGGATGAAGTAGAAATACTTTATAACGCCTTAGATTTTTTAATTGATTTCTATCACGAGAAAACAGACATACCTAAGAAACTAGCTCTTGCTTTCGTGGATGTGTATGGTGCATTTTCGTTTAGAGAGTGGATGTATGATGAAAAAATGCTAAATGAACTTGAAGATATAGGAATCGAGTTACAGGATAAAGCTACTCAGCTCCTATCTTAATTTTATTAATACGTGCCTATATTCACCTCAACTATCGAAGAAGAATATCAATCTTATTTAGGATGGAGTACTCAGGTTGATTCTATGAATATGTAATAGTTCTTAATTATCCGGGAGTATAAATAATGAACATGAGAAATTTAAATAATATATTACCCTTACCTATCCATCCAAATGAGAATGGTCAGGATAAAAAATGGCCACTGATAGATGATCTACATCCTTTTCCTAAGGATTATAGGTATTTTATCACTCAATATGGCACAGGCAGAATTGCCGATTTTATCACTATCTTTAACCCATTTAGCGAAGATGATGATCTAAATTTTTTCACTCAGAAAGAATGGATTATTGAGGATTTTTCTTCTCTTGTTGAATCTGATCCAGATTACTATCAGTTTATTTTTTATCCTAATAATAATGGATTACTTCCTATAGGCGTTACTGATAATGGTGATTATATCTTTTGGGTTGCATCATCAGATAATTGTGAGCTATGGAGTGTAGCCATTATTGCTGCAAGGGCACCAGAAGTTGAATATAGACAAGAAAACTTCACTGATTTTTTAGAAGGTATTTTATCCAAAAATCTCAAGTGCATGTCATTTCCTGATAGTTTTCCACCTAGTAATATAGAATTTATTACCATTTAAAATAAGCTGGAAAGATTCCTTAATATTACAACCTTATTCTTTTAATAGCAGGTTCACTCCCTGCTTTTAGTTAGCAGTTTTTATAGTCACCAATCAAGTCTTCTATCCTTAGCTTAATTTCACTGAATGATCCTTGCTGGCGTTGGTACTACTACCAGATAATTTGGGTGTCATCGCAGCCAGTGTTTTAACTTTATCATTTTGTAGCATATATTCCATAGTGTTTATAGGTTACAGTATTTAAAATCTCAATTGATATGGAAAAAAATGAAAGAACGAAGAACTGAAATTAAAGTGATAATGAACGGCAAAAAAGAAAATGCAAAATTATCTCTAATTTCTACTGCAAAAAGAGAGTGTTTTTTGCGAATTTCTATTACCGATATCTACCAAGGAGAATTTTCTGGTTTAGATTTTTTTGCTTGCTTTGCCAAACTAAGAAAAGAATTGAAAGATGTTATTTTCCTTTGCAAAGGAGCAAAAATAAATGTCTATCCATCTGGTATGGCTAGAGATATGGCTTTAGGTATGGCCGCTTATGAGCATACTTTAGGAAAAGAAGCAACTCGTGAGGATTTAGTCGGCACTTTTGACTTTGAAGATAAAGATGTTGCGGTTTCTCCTGATGAACAGAGGAAATGCTTTCATCAATGGGTTGAATCAGTGAGAAAAACAAGATAACTAGTTGGTATTAAAGCCGGAAAGCTTCCCGTAATTTTCCGGCTTTGTTCATTCTTACCTTGATGAATACTCAATGATTGATAACATGGTTTACATTATAATTAAAATATAGGTAACAGAATGAAAAGTAATGAACAAGTAGTCGATTTATTGATATCACATAGCCAAATTCAGGTTCGCTCAAGACCATTTGATGAAATACTATGTCAATGGGGAAATGAAAATATCAAACAAGGAGCTATTCTCCACAAAGATTATGTTGTATTCGATCCTTTACCAGATGACGCTTTTG
>NZ_NJAJ01000060.1 GCF_002632825.1 Xenorhabdus stockiae | reverse complement strand
CACCTGATACGCATCCTCCGCCCCGTTTTTTTCAAACCGCACCACATCCTGCCTGTATTGGAGTAAGGTCACGGCCTTATCCGTTTCATCCACTTTATAGCGCTCGCCGGTGGAGAGTTGCAGCATTTTTGTGTCACTGTCGTAGTGGGTCAGCCCGAGGGAAAAACCGATGCCAAAGCCGATATCCGCTGAATTCAGCGGGCTGTATGCCAGCGCCAGGGTCAGCTCCGGCCCCAGTAGGTTATTGCCGATAAGGTGCGCCACCGGCATCACATAATTAAACAGCCCCGTGCGCGGATCGACACGGCCTGCGGCGGTGCTCTGAAAATTCGAGGCCTGAGAAAAGAATTCAGTGCTCATCTTTATCACCTTATTAAAATTAGGATGTAAATAGTGTCCCATCTGGCATATATTAAATTATCGGCAGTGACAGAAATAAAAAATATTTTGGAAAACCATAAAATAATATTCAAATAGTCAGTCTCGACTAAAATATAAATATTATTTTTAACATCTACATTATATACCCTTACTTTTTTATGAAATATATATCATTCAGCGTCCAGAAAATGAAAACTATCAGCATCATCCATAATAATTTCTAACAAGACGGATTCATTACCATAGAGATCATGGAATTTGAATTTTGGAATTTGGTCATTTTTATCTTTCCAAAAACCATCTTCTGGACTTTCGAAATATAACCTACTCATACTAATAGCCTTCTTTTCGTGGGGTTTTGTTACTATACGTACTTGCGGAGTAGCTTCGTTTAATACTGAGAAATACTGGCAATACTGATATTCCCATCTTCGATATTCAGCTCCAGCGATTTTCTTATCTTGATATAATCCCCAAAGAAACCAAAGGTAAAAGTGGTTAGCTCTTGTGTGGTGGGTGAATCTTAGGTAATCATACATGGGAGGATTATTATCGTTTATGGTATTTTGAATCTCCACATCCTGCACATCAACCTTTTGACCATTATTCATAGGATATATATAATAATTATTTTTAATCCATTCAAAGTATTTATAACTAGGCGATTGAGGGACATCATCACCATCAATATAATGTTTAATAACAGTCGTTTTATATTCATATTTGCCACTGTCTATTCTGAGTGCAACCTCATGACCAAGATCACTAGAATCGTAAACAATTGCTCGACGACCGTGAACAACAATATGCGATCCTTCTGCATGGGCATGATCTGATAAATATTCTTTCCCACACAATGTAATTTTCGCGATGATTTTCTTAGTTTCCTCTTTTTTTGTTTTCAACCAATAAACTTTTCGCTGAGATTCATTATCAATGGTGGTGTCTCTTCCAGATGATAAATTTATGCCTCTGGTTACATCACCTCGTGGATACGTGTGAGAGTAATCGTTTTCCTCAGAGCTGTATGTCCAATCACCAGTTAAATTTTCGTGCGTTACTGTATCAATTAACTCAATGCTATCTAATTGTTCAGGAGATAATGTTACTTTATACGAGTTAACATCCGCAGCGAGTATATCAATAGCGATACCAAGTTGCATATTTCCATTAGCAAATAGCTCACCTTCCCTTTTTCCATCAAGTAATATAAGAGTAAAAGTGGAAAGCTTGGTTATTATTAAATCATTATTTTGTTTTAAATTCATTATAATCACCCTCTAAAAAGAAAGAATAAGAATAATCATCATTTTAATGAAGTGCTTATTTTTATTATTACAAAAAAACATAAATCCATTGAGTATAACCCTACGGAAATATAACCACATAATTATTAATATAAAAACCATTCAATATCATATAGATTAACTACATTTAAAAATGGTGAGCGTCACGACTTACACTAAACATATATAAAATACTAGACCTAACACTAAGATATTTCCAGAGTAAATCCATAAATAAAATCACATTAGTTAAAGAAATTAAAATCATTAACTTCTATTAAAATAAAAATAAAAATAAAAATTTGTTATTATTTCATAGTATGATTTTTATAAAATCATTTAATAATTCAAATTAATTAACATGTTTATTATGTTTCATATTGTCTCTTTGTTAATTTCGTTCACTTCAATCAAACATGCTGCGTCTATTCTCATGAAAAATAAGTGAGAGGCTTCAGCCTCTCACCGGAAATCAGCCTTTGGCTGAGTAAATTCATTGGGTATAAAACAACATCAAATCAGTCTGTCTTTGCCGATTGTTGTATCTGACCAAGCCACGACAATTGAGGATTTCGTCTGGTTATCAAGAGAATCCATAAAACCACTGTCTCCGACTGTTGGAGCAAATCCACTCATGGCTTGCACCAGTGAATCTACCGCATGAGTTGACAGTGCAGTGAATTCGCGTTCTCCTCTCGCATCTTTATCCCCTATCCGGGTGATAATATCCGCCTGATTGCCATTGAAGTAATCGTTGAAAGTTACCGAACCGGTAGCTTCAAACTGCCCCTGAGCAGAGGTATCCGTGACATGACGGGCTGTCAGCAGTACCAAATCATAGCCGCTGCGCTGGAACCAAAGGTTCTGCCAGTTCAGGTTATTGAAGATAATTTTGTCGCTGGATTTGATATCTTCAACGATGTTATCAATTACATCACCGCTGACGACAAAACTATTCACACCTGTCCCCCCCGTAAAGCGGTTCTGATATCCCCCCAGTACCAACAGATCATCACCGTCACCCCCATTCAACTGGCTGAATTTGGAAACCACATCGGCGATCAGATGGTCGTTTCCTTCTCCACCATTGATCAGGGCGTGATAACCCATCAGTTTGATGGAATCATTGCCTTTATTACCTTCAATCCGGTTCTCATTGCCGAATACCGTCGCAAAATCATTGCCTTCTGCGAGTGCCACCTGATTGTTGTTACCGATGGCAACGACGTAATCCTGCCCTTCCCCGCTATCGATACTGTTAAAGTTACCGGAGGCCACGATATAGTCACGTCCTTCTCCCCCTTCAATGACTCCGCCTTCACCAAAGGCAAAGACCTGATCGTTACCCTTGCCCATATAGGCGTAGTTAATACGGCCAGCCAGCACGGCAACATCATCTCCGGCTCCGCCGAACATCATGTTTTCCCGTCCCATCAGAACGCCCATATCATTACCTTCACCGCCGGTGAAAACATTGGAAGTGCCGAGCGAGTAGAACGCATCGTCACCACGGCCTCCCCAGAAGTTGTTGTTATCGCCGAGATAAGCGCCCATATCTTTACCGTCACCACCCCAGTTAAAGTTATAGTTACCCAGAGAAACGTGAATATCACCGTCACCTTGCAGATGACCGCTGTTACGCAGGAAATCAAAGGTCTTGTCCTGCATATTCAGTAAATCTGCGGTCAGGTTCTGTTTCAGGCTGGTGACCAGATTTTGCATGTCCTGCTGTTTTTTCTGGCTGAATAAGGTTGCAAACAGGTTTGGCAGATTAAATGAGTTAAAACCGGCTGTGCGTTCTGGCTGTACATTGTCTCCGGGCTGTTCTTCAGCCTGTTTTGGCTGGTCATCAACAGGGGCTTTCGTTTTCAGCCCGTGATTTTCAAGGAAAGAATTCAGGGCATCAGTATCTGCCGCCGAATGCTCTTTGATGTAATCTTTCAGGGTTTGCGGATCAATAAGCGCCTTTAACTGATCACTGCTAAAGCCGCTGATGACCTCCAGCATCTCCTGTATAACCGCAACGCCATCCAAAGGCTGACCGTTTCGGGAGATAATGTGACCTTCCGCGGTGTAATCCACATTAAAGATTTCGCCTAAAGTGGTATCTGCATCAACACGGGCAAGGCTCCGCAACAGTTTATTTTTTAGCTGGCGCGGTAAATCCAGAACACTATAAGTGAATGTCGTTCTCGCCAGCCCTGTTGTTGTGTACTGCTGGGTCATCAGGCCAAACAGCGATCCCAGATTAATATCCAGCAGCGACTGAATATTGTCACCGAACATAAAATTCCAGCTGCCGGTTGTCACCTGAATATCCGCACCACGTCCGCCAACAGCAAAGTTAAAGGCGAGTTTTTCATTGGCCTGTCGGAATCGGTCTGCCCGGCTGAGATTACTGACTTTCGGCGCCTCTCCTCCCAGCCACTGATTGTATTTTTTGTTCAGTGCGCTTTCGATATCGTTCTTCAGGCCACGGCCACTGCGTAATTCCTGAGAACCCATCTCAGTCAGTGAACGGTAGTCCACACTGCTGGTCAAATCCAGCCCTGACATATCCTGTAGGTATTTTTTCACACTGGCGATTGTCCATTGCTCTTCCTGAGCGGCCAGCCAGCCCGGAGAAGAGAACGAACCGGAGATATCCTGCAAAACGCCTGACATTCGGGATACGCCGTCAAACGGATTAAGCATGGGCGGAGTCGGAATAGATTTATCCATCATGACAATCAGATCGTTACTGCGCCCCTGATTAAAGCTGATGTTCCGGTTGCCGATGAACAGCTGTGCGCCTTCCAATGCCTGATAACCGGCAATATTCACGCTGTGTTTGCTGTCACCGTCTCCCAGATGAACCATGACGTTATTATCGCCAAACGCCAGAGACTTAAAGCCTCCCGTTCCTAATTTAAGGCCGACATTTGTGGTTCCCCAATTAATGGAGGTAAATTCTCCGTCACCAATTTGCAGCTGAACATTGCCGGAATAACTTAGCTGATTGTTTTTTGGTGGCCTGCTCGCGTCATCGTTATCCAGTACAAGGCGCTTACGGGGTGAGTGAAAGGTTTCATTGTTATCGGCAATCGCGCCGGTGGCGGCTGTATTGGTATTCCGGCTACCTATACGCGCAAGTACAATGTCACTTTCAGAGATTCCATGACGTACCCGTTCTGAGCGGGTTTCCAGTTCATCGTTAGCATTCCAGCTAAGAACCGTTTTATTGTCATGCAGCTTATGCCCCCACTGTTCCTGTGCATCCCTTCTGGTATATTTACGACCTGTATTATCCACAGCAATATTACTACTGCGCGCAGAGACTGAAGCGCGGATGCCCTGTTGTTTAAGTTCAGTCATAAAATGACGGGCAAAGCCATCGCGCTTATCATCACTGATCAGAGAACATCCCACCAGACTGATATGCTCCGGTGTTCCGCCATAGCGGAAATCACGGCTGAACTGTTTTAAATTGATCGCTAATTCAGCCGCATTATAGCCCCCCATGCGGGTATGGTTTAATTCAGTAATTTCACGCCCGTGACCGATAATCTGCCAGCGCAGTTTACCTGTCAGTCTGGCTGGATCACCGTATACCACCCGATATTGGCCAGTAGAGTCAAACTGCACAACGATACTGGAATCAGGGTGTTTCCCTGCCAGATTAGCCGCGGCTCTGGCAACAACCGGATCATTCTCAGTCTGGATAATGATCTGGCTGTCAAAACGGCTGCTTCCGCTTTCCGGTTGCGGTGTGACGGTAATGTCTTCCCACGAAGAGACATTTTGGTTATGTAGCGGACGTTCTGTACCTAAAGCATTTTTCATGGGTGAGCCATCAAAGATTTCCATTGCCAGAATATCTCTCAGGTTCATTTTGTCATCAATAACCGGACGATAAGAGGCCAACGCCCGGCCATCCACAACAATCACCTGATTGAAAAAGCTTTCCTGATGCTCATTTTTAGGCATACCGTAGTATTGCGCCATATTCATGCCAGAACGGCTGAAGAAACGCTTAACATAAGCGCTGAATTTTTCTGCTGAGGAGAATTCCACAATGCCGACATTAGGATCATAGAAACCATACATCCGCGTTCCGCTGCTGTCTTTTGACCACGCCGCCATAGCATGATCCGATGTATTCAGCTCAAGTAAAATCGACCGGCCATCGGCATTAGGCACTGTAATTTCGTCGATGACATCCTTCACGGTTAATGCCTGATTACCAATCAGTTTTTTCTTCCATGCCCTGAACGTGTTGTCATACATTGGTGCGCGGATATAAAGTGCAGAGAGTGCACCGAGCAATTTACTGGCGTTCGCTTGTTCCGATTCAGCATATAGTTCCGGATGGCTGAGGACGGAAGCCGCAGAGTAGAGTTTTTTCAGAAAATCATTGCTGACATTCTCCTGCCCGTCATTCTCAAGATGTTTTGCCAGTAGAACCAGCTCTGACAGCGGCATACAGCGCCCGCCGAAACCATCATTGGACAGATTCAACAACATCAGTTGAGGAGCCAGATGTTCATTTGCCTGCAAGTCCTCAACACCAGTAGAAGCAACATCCCGGAACAAACGGCTGTGTTTTTCCATTCTTGGCCGCAAGCTGAGTTTCAGTGCCCGGTTTTCAATTTCCCAGGATAACGCACCTTTCTGTTCCGCTGTCCAGTTGCCTTTCAGTAGCAGATCCACCAGTTGCTTAATCCCCATATCAGCATGGAAACTCTCAACCAGATGCTCAGCCCGATTATGCCCGTAGCCTGACAGGAATTTTTTTGTCGCCCGCAGATCGTATACTCTGCCGGTTTTATCTGTATGGGACTGTAAAAACTGCATATAACGCTTCAAATCGTTCTTGATGCGTTTGATAGCAATACTTTCCTGTTCTCGCACGTTAGTCTCAGACAAATTACTTTCAGGCAAGTTGCTTTCAAGCGAGTTGCTTTCAAACAAGTTGGTAACGATCTTATTAGCGTACAGTTCCATCATCCGGCGGCTGGAATCATGTCCCAGATAAGTATGTTCACCAGAGATGTTATAACCGGTACTAATGAGTTTAGTACGCAGTTTTTCGCCTTCGGTTCCCAGCCCGTCCCGACCAGTAAGCACCATAATAGGTGTCTTTTTGCTAATCCCCTGTAGGTTCTTCTCTACTGAGAATTTTCCGTTAACCGATTTTGCCAGTACAGAAACCACCCCTGTCGGATTCAGGATATTATGAGCCGTAATAGCTTTGGTCATACTGGGCATCGGTCTGTCAAACAGCAGGCCGGCAACAGGTTGCCCTCTTCGTCCAACATAACGGGCCAGATCAGCGGCAATCGGTGCCCCCATTGAATAGCCGTGAATCACAATATTTTCTGGTTTAATACCACGATTGTTGACCAGATAACGGAACATGGTACGCGCATCCTGATACAGACCGTTTTCACTGGGGCGACCATCACTGGTACCGTAACCACGCATACTGACAGCCAGCATATCAACACCCTGCTGTTGATAATGCGTCTGGATTTTACTGGCTTGTTCTTCTGCGGAAGAGCCTGAACCATGAATAAACAGAACAACCTTGTCGGACGGCTCCACAGCACTCAGATGGTAATAACCTTCCAGACGCCCCGCTTCACCACGCAATGTGACTTTTTCTGCCATCTTTCGCTCAATTGCCCGGCTAAGCCCTATTTGCACTGCTTTACCGATACGCCGGCGATCATCTCTCATCCCGTACAGCTCATTATTCATAAAGCGTGCCAGCGGGTTACGTGGCTCACTGTCACGTAATGGTGAGCCATCATTTTCAATCGCCACTTTTTCCAGTATCTCTTCATAAAGATCATCCGGCTGGTCCAGGATCCGTCCCACACCATCACTATTCAAACGACGATATTTATATTTGATCCGCTCAGCCTGTGTAGCCTTCTGCAATGCCTGACCAAATTGAAAGAGATCATTAGGTTTCCAGATACCATATCCGGGACGCCACGCATGGCCGAGAACATTTTCTGCACCGCCGGCTTTCAGAACACGGGCAACAACCGTTGAGCAGTTTTTGGCGAAAAGTTGGTAGCGCGCATCCGGGTCTGTGCTGATTTTTTCCCACTCAGCCTGCATTGCCGCTACATCAAGGCCTTCCAGATTGATGCGGAATACCCGTCCCTGATCGGCTTTGCCATCTTTAAAAGCGTTAATGTCAGCCAATTCTCGTTCAGCGAACTGGCGCGTCACATTGCCAATTAAATGCTCCATGCGTTTAGAATTCTGCAATTCTGCTGCCATACGCAGTACTTCGGCAAAACGCTGAGCCACTTCCTGCATATCCATATTGTCATCCCGCCACTGGGCAAGGAATGGCTGATAAATATGAGGCGGTATCTCAGCCGATTTAAGCATCTCAGGATTAGCCAGTGCAGCCATCGCGAAACTTTCACTGACATCCTTAAACTTGGCATCCACGCCTTTTACGGCCCTTAGTTTTTCAACGAATTCTTTGAGTTCATCTGAGCCATCAACCAAGCCAAAATCATCATCTTCTTCGGAGGCAACGTCATATCTCAAAGCCGGATTCTGATGAGCGGGCATACTGAGGTCACGCCAGCGGATCCGAAAATCAGACTGACTATTATTTGTCTCCATCAGTTCCTGTAAATTAAGGGACTTACTACCTGCCGGCCACCAGCTCACATAGTTCATATCATTGAAATCCCTGACTTCTTCAGGGCTGACTTTCACACGTCCGTGACCAATTTGCAGCGCGGCATGTCCCACACTACTGTGATCACTCGGTTTCCAGATATAGAGGGTGGCGCTGACCGGCGATAAGTGACGCTCAATTTCCCGATGGACTTTTTTGAGGCCTGAAATATCGATCCCGATACCATCTTTTGCCAGATCACTGGCTTTCAGTTTGGAGAAAATGGCGTTGGTGACGTCCTGTCCATATTCCCGGGTAACGGACTCCATAACCAGTCTGACTCCCTTACCCGCAGTGTCTTTGGCTATCTTCACACTGAATCGGCCCTGCGTGACGAAATCCCCCTGCGTATCAATATAGAGGTGTTTGGAATCACTGAGCTTAGAGTTGGACAGTTTGTTGTACAGTTCGCTGAAGCTGCCTTCACCTGAACTTCGCAGTGTCGGCTCCGCCAGAGTCATGGATTCAGAAAGGCGTCCATAAATCTGGGATAACAGTTGTTGCATCGCCGGAGTCCGTTTTGAATCCGCGTGCCCAAGCACATAGCCTTCAACCTGCTGACAGAGGTAAGTTAATTTTTCGATGGCATCCAGTGAATAATCCCTGTCTTCCATCAGTGCCTGCTCATAACGTTGCAGCGCGTCAATGACGTTACGGTAACTTTCACCCATTGGCTTACCTTTTATGTAAGCCTTTTGTTGCAATTCATCGGCTGACATCAATTCAGCAGATGGGCGGTAACTCCAGCGACCGTTAATTTTTTCAGCCAAAACCCGCGTACGCCGTTGATCATAAGAAACGATATTATTTTCGACGAAATGCAGTTCTTTGGGGAACTGGTCATAACTCTCATAATTAGCCAGAATGAATTGTTCAATGACTTTAAGCTGTGCCGGATCTTTCGGGTTTTCCACCTTAATCATCTTAATCGGAGAATGACGATTTTCCGGCCATGAATGCACTTCAAAAGTATTATCTGCCCCTTCACGGATGAGAATATTCAGTTCAGAACGCAGACGATAAAACGGCAGTGCTTTATTCAGCATACTATCAATAGCACCCAGCCTGACGTTCAAATCAACTAATGTATCCGGCTGATAATGATCGGCATTTATCTCCCGATATTTTTGTTGCTCAACCGGATTCAGGGCATCGAAACGTACTTTCATGCCAATATCATTATCGTTCAGCCGGCTGCCTATCTGTTTCAATGGCAAATGTTTATATTCGGAAGCGGGTTTATCCAGTAAACGGATCTCACCGACCATCCCTTCACGCTGTAATTGGCGGAGTACCGGTAATTCGAGGTTCCAGAAGGTGCTACCCAACAGCAGACCACCTTCTGCTATCACATAGACATCCCCGCGGGCTTTAGTTGCATACACTGAACTCCAAAGCCCCATATTGCTGCGGACAGAGGCCTCAATGGCTGATTGCTGCTCTTTTTGACGAATATCATGAGGGTCAAGCGAATGTGAGGCCCAATCCAGCAGTCGCTCACTCAATGTGTTACTGAACGCATGCCCCGGTAAATCAGTGTCATAAACGACTTTCTTTCCATTAGGCTGGGCAGCATTCAGCAACTCACGGTATTGCTGGGAATTATTCCCCGAACGCAATGTCACCACACTTTGTTCACTGTCAGCCGGATCAAAATGGTAGCCGTACTGCTCCAACTGAGCCATGAAACGGACACGTTTATCCCAGTCATAATCAATGGTGGATTCCACAAATAATTTTGCCAGTGAGGATACCTGAGTCCGGGGAATAGTGTGTTTAATACTGTTGAGATAACCTTCGATATAATCGATCATCTTTTGTCGATGACTCTCATAAAACTCGGTATCAATACGGGCAATTCCCGGTACAGGGATATAATCATCCGCTGAAAAATCCATCAGCCGCTCAGTGTCACTATCCAGCCAACGATAGATATCCGCGACTTTTTGTGCCCTTGCCGTAACCGTGGATAGTGAGGCAGAGTTTGACGATATCTGTCTGTTTTGCGGTAAACCATAATCCCTGGCTAAACGCTCATTCCCCAGTGCTTCCAGCTTATCTGTCACCGTAGCTGAAATATCAGGCAATGCCCTGCTCAGGGTTTCAGACGCATCAATTTCCCGATTAACCTCATCAGGCAGAGCGATATTGCGGGGCTGCTCATCTGGCTGTCGGGTAGGCTCAATATTTGTCTTTCTGGAAATAATGCCTGCTTTAATTTGTAAACGATCCAGCGCCTGTTTTGCATCCGCCAATGGCACCAGATTATCGTCTGACTCCGGGAGTTCCAGCCTGAAACGCCCCTCACCCTGCGCAGCTATATCCTGAGCAATATGGCTACCGGTATGTTCTGCTCCACTTGGTTCATAAGCCAAGCCGGACAAACCACTCCCCTTGTTTTCTCTGCGAGCGGTTTTCTGGCTGCTGTTTTTCGCTTCAATGGCAGCATCCTGCTCTGCCTGCTGGGCAGCGCTATACCCATCAGCGGCAGCCTGTGCAGCCCGTTTTTGCTGTGACAGTGCCTCTTGCGACCGGAATTCTGCCCGGCTGCGGGCATCTGTAATATCCTGCTGCGCATTCCGTTGATTCTGTTCACTTCTGACAATACCCGCTTCCGATTTTTCCAGAGCTGTATCGATTTGATTCCGGTGTTGCAGAATAGATGAATTTGAAGACTCCAGTTGCTGATCGGCAAGGTTTTTTGCTTTATCCAGTTGTGACTGGAGATCATCCAACAACCTGCCTGCATAATCATGTCGCCATTGTGTACCGGAATCTCCCTGATGATGCCCGTTTGGCTGGTTATCGAGACTTTCCAGCGCCTTAGCTTTTGCCAGTAGATCATCAGTAATAGCCTGCTCCTCTTGCCTGATGACATCACGCTGTGCCAGACCGTTCGTATTAAGGGCATCAAGATCCGTTGCTTCCAGTTGATTCTGAGTATCCGCAATCGCCGCCAGTTGTTGTTCTTTCTCCTGCATCAGTCGTTCACTGTCAGCTTCAGCATTCTCCTTATCATCCAGTACCTCACCAGCCACTGAAGTTTGTGGTGTCTGCTTCACTTTGACACTTCCAGAACGATTTGAGCATGCAACAATGTTATCCAGAATGTAACCTCGGCCATCACTTCTGCCGGTGCCGCTGAATGCCAACCGGTTACTGCCCGCCTGAGCAACCAGTACCAGTTGTTTATGCTGCCAGGCGATCCTATCGTCCGAAGATGAGAAAACAACCTGATCGTTCCAGAGCACTTCTATACCGTTATCATCGGTGCTGCCTGCACGCGGTGCAAAGTCAAAATCAAGGGTAATGACTTCTCCCGCTTTAAGCTGGTGGAGATCCTGATAAATGGTGGTGTTGGCATGAGCATCCAGTTCAGTCACATGACTACCGTGGCCTGCGTTATCCAGCCCATAAGACGCCGCCGGATGCTGGGCTTCAATCCCGTTGGTCGCTTGCCAGCCCTGTGTACCGGCCTCGAAATCCCCGTTGATAATCAGGTTAGGCTTCTGATTTTTCGTAGGTTGCTCTTCCCCGTTCATGATGGCTTCCAGCCTGCCGACATCCGGTGTTTTCAGCTGGCTCACCGAAGCATGCAGATCAGTGGAAAGCGTAGAGCTGACTTCACCGATTTCCGTCAGTTCAAAACCTTTCAGGTTGTTTATTTCCGGCAAATTGATGGCACCCCGCCCACGGTAACTGCCCGATGTATTGGCTTCATCACCCTGCACCAGAAAGTTAATTCCCTGACTGCCCATAGCTCCCAGTAATGTCTGTTTGATATTACCGAACAGCGTTGCCAGTTTATGGCTTTCCGTATTGCTGGAGGCCAGCGCCAGATTGTAAAAATCCCCGTTACCGATTTGAATGGCGACATTATTACGGGCATAAGAAGCGTGAATATTCATCCCGTCACCAACATGGATGTTGGCATTGCCGGTGCCTTTCATTACCGAGACATTCAGTCCGTCACCCACTTTGGTGCTGACATTGAGCTTACCCCATGCCACATTGACCGAGATACCATCGCCCACTTTGGTATTTACGTTCAAATCACCGTGGGCAGCAACCACGCTCAGGCCATTTCCTATGCTGGTTGTGATATTACTTTTACCCTTCGCGGCAGTAACCTGCATACCATCACCCACTTTGGTGACAACATTGCTTTGGCTCCACAGGGCATTAAAGCTGTCACCCTGCCCCACATGCGTGACAATATTTGCATCACCTTTAGCCAGTGTAACCTGACGGCCATTCCCCACTTTGGTGATCACATTCGCTTTACCCCACGCGCCGGAATAATCATCACCATGACCTAAATGAGTCAAAATGTTAGCCGAGCCTTGTACAACACTAACCGCACGTCCATCGCCGATCTTGGTCACCAGATTGGCTTTCCCTCTGGCAAAGTTATAGTGATCCCCGGCTCCCACATGGGTCATAATATTGGCATCACCCCAGGCGGCATTGACCGCCAGACCGTCTCCCATTTTGGTCATCAGGTTCAGCGTACCTTTGGCAAAACCCACGGTATTGCCATCGCCAACATGGGTC
>NZ_NJAJ01000006.1 GCF_002632825.1 Xenorhabdus stockiae | reverse complement strand
ATACCACCGTTACTGCATCCGGCAAATGGTCCTGCGGGCCTTACCTATTCGGAAAGGGAAAATTCACGGTATCGGCGGAACAGTTTATCAGCCATGAACTGCACTCTACGGCACAGGTATCCTATAAAATCCAGCCAGCGAATGGCGCTTCTTCATTAATCGACTTACATTTTAACCACCATTCTAAATATTAAGTCTCCTATCTAAGGAGATTTGAACGCAATGAACTACGGCATAGCGCCTCCTGATAGGAGGCGTTTTTTTTAACCTCAGACTAAGAAAAAATGTGAAATTCTGGAGCTGTAATTACAATAGTATTAGGATGGTCTTATTTAGTTAGTTAATAATTATAAAAGTTTGTATTCACCATGATCATCCGTCCTAACCAACACTGGTTCTTTCGTCTATTTGACTGGCATGGCTCAGTCTTATCAAAAATCACCTTCCGTTTAATGCTGAATATACTCATGTCTATCATCGCAGTTGTGAGTTATCAGTGGTATGAACACCTTGGTATTCATTTGACCGTCGCCCCGTTTAGCCTGCTGGGGATCGCTATCGCCATTTTTCTCGGTTTTCGCAATAACACCAGCTACAGCCGTTTTGTCGAGGCCAGAGCACTTTGGGGATCGTTATTGGTTACTCAACGCTCGTTGTTACGCCAGATTAAGAGTATTCAGCCAGATGAAACTCAGTTACATCAACAATTTTCTGTTTTACTTATCGCATTTAGCTGGAGTTTAAAACATCAGTTGCGTGGCACTGATCCAAAAGAAGATTTATATCGCCTTCTGCCCGCAGAAATATATGCTGAAATTATTCACAGCCCAATGCCAACTAATCGGTTATTGCTGAAAATGAGCCTTCTTCTCGGTGAGTGGAGGAAAGGGGGTTTATTAAGTGATATTACCTATGAAATGATGGATAAGAACCTCAATGAGCTTTCCCATATTCTGGGTGGCTGTGAACGTATCGCCGGTACTCCCGTACCTTTCGCCTATACACTGATACTCCAGCGAACGGTTTATCTCTTCTGTACCCTATTGCCTTTTGCTCTGGTTACCGATTTACACTATATGACACCATTTGTTTCGGTGTTTATTTCTTATGCTTTCTTATCATGGGATGCGTTAGCTGAAGAATTAGAAGATCCATTCGGAACTTCACCCAATGATTTACCTCTCAATGCCATTTGTACCGTCATTGAACGCCATCTGATGGAAATGAATGACCAGACGCCATTACCGGCTTTATTGCAACCTAATGAAAAATTCAATCTGCTCTGATTATTTACCTTCATTTGATTCAAGGCCGAACAGCAGGCTCGGTTTTAATGTCTTTCCCAAAAAACGAGCCTGAATCAATGTATTATATGAGGCGCTGAGATTCTGAATCCTTCAATGCAGTCAGCGATAACTTCACCGGAACAGATTTGGATGTGGGTGTACCTGTACCATGACCAAAGCTGTCCATCGGTACTAACGGATTGGTTTCAGGGTAATAAGCGGCAAGATTACCGCGCGGAATAGTGTAAGGGACTAATTTAAATCCACATACTTTGCGCTCAATACCGTCGTGCCAGATGGTCTCGATATCAACCAGATCTCCCTCCTGATAGCCCGATTGAGCAATATCTTCCGGGTTCATAAACAAGACCTCCCGTTGACCATAAACGCCACGATAGCGGTCGTCTAAACCATAGATGGTTGTATTGTATTGATCATGGGAGCGCAAGGTTTGCAAAGCAAAAGGAACGTCTTCTCCAGCAATTTGGGGAAACAGTGTGTCTGGCAATGGTGCATGACTAAATTCAGCTTTTTTACTCGGGGTCTGAAAGCGCAACTCTGCCGCCGCATTACCAAGATAGAAGCCGCCCGGATGTTCACATTTTTTATTAAAGTCAGCAAAACCGGGAATAGTTGCGCTAATGTGATCACGGATTTTGTTGTAATCTCCGGCTAATTCCAGCCAGTTAATTGCTGGCGTATTACCTAAAACCGCATTAGCAATGCCCGCAACAATTGCTGTTTCAGAACGCTGTGTATCAAATAGTGGTTTGTTTATCCCTTCGGAGGCGTGCACCATGCTGAAAGAATCTTCTACCGTAACAAACTGCGCACCACTGAGCTGAATATCCTGTTCTGTACGCCCCAGTGCCGGTAGGATAAGAGCATCTTTTTTACCGGTAACAAGATGACTCCGATTTAATTTTGTACTGATATGAACAGTCAAATCACAATGTCGAAGTGCTTCTTCTGTACGTGGGCTGTCCGGCGCAGCAGCAGCGAGATTTCCACCCAACGCAATCAGTACTTTCACTTCATCACGCAGCATCGCTTCCAGCGCTTTCACCACATTATGACCATGAGCACGGGGAGGTTCAAAACCAAAGTGATTTGCCAGACTATCAAGGAAAGCCTGAGACGGTTGCTCATTAATCCCCATCGTCCGGTTTCCTTGTACGTTACTGTGACCACGCACCGGACACACTCCAGCACCAGGTTTACCTAACTGACCAAACAGTAATTGCAGGTTTGTGATCTCACGAACTGTATCAATAGAGTGTTTATGCTGAGTAATACCCATTGCCCAAGTGCAAATCACACGTTCAGCATGCAGATAAACATCCGCAGCTTCACGTAGCTGTTGTTGCGTCAGACCTGATTGTTCCTCTATAAATGACCATTGAGTGGCAGCCACTTCCTGTAAATAAGCCTCCACACCTTCGGTATGAGCCGAAATAAAGTCTTGAGCAAAAATACCCGCTGCTCCGGCAGCTATACGAGCGTTATTAACTTCCAACAACGCTTTGACCATCCCCCGCACAGCAGCCATATCTCCGCCTAATTTAGGCTGATAATAACGGTGGCTGATATTGCCTGCCATTGGAGTAACAATTTCGAGGGGTTTTTGTGGATCAGCAAAGCGCTCTAAGCCGCGTTCACGCAATGTATTGAAGGTAACAATTCTGGCTCCGTGCTCTGCCGCGTGCCGCAGGCTATGCAGCATCCGTGGGTGATTTGTACCGGGATTCTGCCCAAAGACAAAAATGGCATCTGCATGATCAAAATCATTCAGACGAATCGTTCCTTTACCCACTCCCAGACTTTTCAGTAACCCGTAACCGCTGGCTTCATGACACATATTTGAGCAATCAGGAAAGTTATTCGTCCCCAGTACCCGGCCAAATAGCTGATACAGCCATGAGGCTTCATTACTGGCCCGACCGGAAGTATACAGCTCCAGTTGGTTCGGGTTTTCCATTCTATTAATGTGTCTGGCGATCAAAGAAAAAGCCTGCTCCCAGCTAATAGGCTCATAGTGATCTGTCTCATGGTTATAGCGCATCGGTTCAATAACGCGCCCTTGATATTCCAGAAAGTAATCGCTTTGTTCGTAGAGTTTGCTAACACTATGTGTGGCAAAAAACTCCCGGTCTACATAACGCCGGGTGGCTTCCCAAGTAACTGCTTTCGCGCCATTTTCACAAAAGCTGAAAAGACTTTTGTTATCATCACCCCATGCACATCCCGGGCAGTCAAAGCCTCTGGGTTTGTTCATGCGCATCAGATTAACCATATTCTTTAATACTTGTTTACTATCAAAGACAAAACGTGTTGTTGCCTCCAATGACCCCCAACCTCCCGCTGCGGCGTGATAGGGTTTTATTTTTGATTTGAATTTCATAACAATCTCTATTTTTAACCTGGTGGTCAAAGAATTGGCCACGGATGGCAGATGAATCAGGAACGCCGAACAGATTTATTGTGATACTTATTCCGTTCTTATACAACGAGAAAACCGAATTATCTTCCTGTTGATACTGTAACCTGCCATGTGATGGATATCACATTGTCAGATAGCATATTTGAGTTGGTGAAAATAAATGCAATGATAAGACGTTAGCAAGATAAAGTATTGTTCATTTTTAATTCAATTGTGAGCATTTTTTATACTTTATCAAAGGGGAAAGTTGAAAGACGAAGTGTATATTAGGAAAAATAATAGCGTGGTGTCATATGTACTACCGTGATGATTTTGGTTTTTTGCTTTTAAATAAAAAAGATAAATTAGACTATTACAGCCAGCAAAATACTTTTATTAAAAATAAAGCCACTGCCCTGACTGTTTATAATGAAATGACAAAGAAAACACCATTCTGGATACGTTTGTCTTTTGCAATCAGAGATAAAATATCAAGTCTCGCAGGTGTTGAAAAAATCAATGGGTTCTCTGGCGGGCATTTAGACGAAAACATGCAAGAAGGAAGCTCTATTGATTTTTTTAAGATTATCCGTATCAGTAATGATGAATTATGCCTGCTATCAGAAGATATACACTTAACCGTTTTAGTCTCCCTGAATGTTTTATCAAATGATAATCAGGGAAAAGGCTATAAAGTTACTGTCACAGCATCCGTTATTACCCATAATTTTTTTGGGAAAATGTATATGATCCCGGTAGCTCTTGCACACCGTATTATTGTGAACCGTATGCTCAGGAAGATGACACTTTCCTGACAGACTGAATTTCATCGGTTATCACATATTCTCCACCACAAAATAAACAAACGTGCCGACATAATTACCAATAACATAACCAACTGTACCAATGACCATAATCGGTCCGACCAAGGAATTCCAGCCACGGCTGATTGCCATTGCCGCCGCTGTGGTTGGCCCGCCAATATTGGCATTACAGGCAAGAATATTTTCTTCCAGACTGAATTTAAATATTTTCCCTGCTGAGAAAGTGATCAACAGGTTAATCATGGCAATAATAAAAACAAAGACAAACAGCAATGGCGCATTACTGATAATAGCGTGGACAGATGCCGGTATGCCGATAACAACAAAAAACATATAAATAGCGTAAGTGCCTAATTCCTGCGTACCATTAAGATTGCTGAAGGTTTTTTTGAATATCGATACCAGAATAAATGTCACTGTAGTAAGAAGCAGGTATTTATCTGATATTAAACTGAAAACCAGTTCCTGATAGATGCTGTCAGGCTGCCCGAACAACGCCTTTAACCATGATGAAAGATGGAATGACAGCGCCACAATAAAAATTGACCATGCCAGTGCCAACGCAATATCTTTCAGAGCAATATTTTTTGGTTTCCAGTAAGCAGCAGCTAAAGTCCGCGATTTATCCAGTTCAGGATTATTGTCAATCGCATCAGAATAAGGGCTTCCCCAGAATTTCCTTGCCACTGACCAGCCGGATATGACCATCAGGATAATAAAATAAGCGGCCATCATCATATGATCAGCAACAATAGCGGATGCCGTCATACTTTCAGATGGTGCTAATTTGGCTGCCATTGCGGCAAAGTTGACCCCACCCCCCGTATAAGATGCAGACATCATCCCACTGATTTTATCCAGCTCTGGGATATATCCTCTGAGTAAATGAAAGGCAACAACTGTGCCAATCATCGTCGCGACAGAGGAAATCAAAAATAATATAAATAACCGCCAACTGCCGGTAATCAGATTATGTAAATTGGTTTTAAATAACAGTAGCGGAATGGCTAAAGGGACAATATATTCCCAGACAACATCATAAGCGGGAGCTTCGGTCGGAATAATATGTAAGTTAGAAGCAAAAATAGCGATGACCAGAGCAATAACAGCGCCCGGTATTTTAGTGGCCCATTTATATTTTTGCTCCAGCATAATTGCAGCCGCTACCGCAATCATAATAAAAGCCCACAGCATTAATGAATTATCAGCGTCAATTAAGGTATTTTTCATTATGTAATTTAACCTCTTATTATGTTCAGACCGATAATATTCTATATTGTGCTGTCTGATCCCCTGATGCCTTCCACTGCACCATAAACAGCCTGAGCATTTTTATAGAATGCCCATAAAGCATTACCATAATCGTAATGCCACCATTCAGTCGGCAGGTTAGTAAAGCCAGCCTGAACCATAATGTGATGCAATATCCGACGGTATAATACTGCCGGCATGTTTGTATCCGATGCTTGTTCTAAGGCTGCGGTGTAAGACAGATCATCTACTTCATCAAATTCTGTGCCCATAAACAATGCGTTACCGGAGGCAATATCAAACAGCGTCACATCCACTGAACCCCCTGTCAGATGGGGACTCACCGGATTTTGCTCAGTCGGGGCCGGTGCCACAAACTGTTCCAGTAATAGTTTTTGTTCTTCAATGGATAAATAGCTGTACTGCTGCGCAATGGTAGCCCGTGTTTTCTCCTGCAATGCAAGCTGAGTTTCTCGTGAACGCCACCCATCCAAAACTAAAAGCCCTAAATGAGAAGGTAATAATTGTGAAGCCTGTATTAATTTTTCAGCCACGCTTTTTCTTACTGCACAATATTCAACAGCACCATTGATACCAGCAAGAAAATAAACCGGTTTCAGTTTTATTTTATCCGTTTCATAAATAATTTCTAAAGGTTCATGACATTCATTAATAGATATTTTATTAATGCTTTCCCAGTCAAAAAGCTTTTTTGTACTAATTTTACGCTCAGTAAAAGAATGCAGCATATTAACCTTCATATTCTTTTTTGTTTTCACTTAGTTATATTTAAATAAACTTTATTAATTAGTTAAATAAAAGAGACTTTAATCATTAATTTAATTTATTTGAAAATAACAAGGTATTTACAGACTAGCAACAAAGTTAAAAGCTATCAAATTTTAATTTTCTTTCTGTTGAACCGGTTAAATACCATTTAAAATTGTGTCGGTTACACAAGATGCAATGCCAAATCTTATATGACAAAATATGTGTCGGTATCCCCTAATATTCGGAGGAAGAATACCAGACGGTATTCACAACACAACATGACTCAAGCGCATCCACAAGACCATCAGTTGCAAGTAGAAGCCATTAAATGTGGCACAGTTATCGACCATATTCCGGCTCAGATCGGTTTTAAATTATTGTCTCTCTTCAAACTCACAGAAACTGATCAGCGTATTACTATTGGCCTGAATTTGCCTTCCAATCACTTAGGGAAGAAAGATCTGATCAAACTCGAAAATACCTTCCTGACAGCCCAGCAGGCAAACCAGCTCGCTATGTATGCACCACATGCAACCGTCAATAACATTGAAAATTATGTTGTTGTGAAGAAAATGCCAATCAACCTGCCAGAACAGATTGACGGTATCCTTGTCTGCCCTAATGGTAACTGTATCAGCCATAATGAGCCTGTAGAAAGCAGCTTCCATGTGATGGAAACGGCAAATGATGTTATCGTTCGCTGTAAGTACTGTGAGAAAGAGTTTGATCGTCAGGCTGTTATCAACAACGATTAAGATCCCGCAGTTGATGCCAAGCCGAGTGACACTATAATAAAGCCTTCTCAACATATACCCTATGGATTTCGAGTTGTATCGCGGCGGCAAAAGAGAAAATCCCCTGAGCATAGATAACTATGCGACTGGGGTGCGCGAGTGCAGCCAACAAAGAGGCAACTTGAAAGACGACGGGTATCTTTAATTCTGACGTTAAACAGGAGTTCCCCTAATGTCACGTTCCATTCATACCGAAAATGCACCAGCCGCAATCGGCCCTTATGTTCAGGGTGTTGATCTGGGCAGCATGGTTATTACTTCCGGTCAAATCCCTGTTGATCCAAAAACAGGTGCTGTTTCTGAAGATATTACTGCGCAAACTCGCCAGTCACTGGAAAACGTTAAAGCCATCATTGAGCAATCTGGCCTGAAAGTTGCCAATATTGTGAAAACAACTGTATTTGTTAAAGACCTGAATGACTTCACTGTTGTAAATGCTGCTTATGAAGCGTTCTTCACTGAACATAACGCGCCATTCCCTGCTCGTTCATGTGTTGAAGTGGCGCGTCTGCCAAAAGATGTAAAAATCGAAATCGAAGCGATTGCAGTACGTAGCTAATTCATAGCGTTATCAACCCTGATAGGCTCAATATTGGGGTTGGTTGCTCTTTTTTGTGTATATCTCTTTGTGGAACAACTTCCCCTTTCTTTGTCTCAGATCAATTTATTGAGCGCTATATTCGCTTCAATACTCCACATATTGTGCTTAAATATAAAATAACCACTACATATAGTGCTTATGCACAAGGTTATCCACATAAAGTTAAAAACTAGCCATTATGCAACTGTCATTGTGATAGGCACAGCAATAGTCGTTACGATTTATCTGGTGGATAACATACTGAGGAATTCTATTGTGAAAACGGTTGTGATGCAGCGTAATGACCATCTGGTTAACGCCGAGGAAAATACTCTCCACGGATGGCATGATCGTCTGGATCAGGAAATACGCGGTCTGCTCGAACAAAGCGACCTGCCTTTACTCAATGAAAACGCGAATAAAGATGCCAGAGTGATCCCTACTCAGCGTGATTTGTTGGCGGGGATCGTTGCCAGACAGTATGCCAAACAGCATATGCTGCCGAGTGATGTTGTTCTGGCACATGAGAAAGGCGAAATTCACTACCATGATCTAGATTATGCTCCATTTTTCCCGATGTTTAACTGCATGTTGGTCGATTTAGAAGGGATGCTGACCCACGGCTTTAAAATGGGAAATGCCGAGATTGAGCCGCCAAAGTCTATCTCCACAGCGACTGCCGTCACAGCCCAAATTATTGCTCAGGTCGCCAGTCATATTTATGGCGGCACAACCATTGACCGCATTGATGAAGTGCTTGCTCCCTTTGTTAAAGCCAGCTATCACAAGCACCTGATTATTGCTGAAGAGTGGCAAATCACAGATAAGAAAGCTTACGCAGAAGCCCGCACGGAAAAAGAATGTTACGACGCGTTCCAGTCTCTGGAATATGAAGTGAATACGCTGCATACCGCCAATGGGCAAACGCCGTTTGTGACATTCGGATTTGGGTTGGGTACATCAAAAGAATCCCGTTTAATTCAGACGGCTATTTTACGTAATCGCCTCGCAGGTCTGGGTAAAAACCGCAAAACGGCAGTATTCCCGAAACTGGTTTTTGCCATTCGTGATGGGCTGAATCACCGGTTTGGTGATCCCAACTATGACATCAAATTATTGGCGCTGGAATGTGCCAGCAAGCGTATGTATCCCGATATTCTTAATTACGATCAGGTGATAAAAGTCACCGGCTCATTCAAAACCCCGATGGGTTGCCGAAGTTTTCTGGGCGTTTATGAAGAGGATAGTCAGCAGATTCATGCCGGGCGCAATAATTTAGGCGTTATCAGCCTGAATCTTCCCCGCATTGCAATTGAAGCAAAGGGTGATGAAATGCGCTTCTGGCAGTTATTAGATCAACGCTTGCTGGTTGCCAGAAAAGCATTAATGACGCGCATTGAGCGGCTGGAAAGTACCAAAGCACGGGTCGCCCCTATTCTCTATATGGAAGGAGCCTGTGGAGTAAGGCTAAAAGAAGATGACAGCATTGCCGAAATCTTCAAACATGGGCGGGCTTCTATTTCGTTAGGGTATATCGGTATCCATGAAACGATTAATGCGTTATATGGTGACCATACTCATCTATTTGATAATGAACAGCGCCGCCAAAAAGCACTCGCTATCGTTGAACATCTGCGTAAAGCCATCGATGAATGGAAACAGCAAACCGGCTATGGCTTCAGCTTATACAGTACGCCAAGCGAGAGTTTATGTGACCGTTTTTGTCGTCTTGATGTCGCTGAGTTCGGAGTAATCAGTGGAGTTACAGATAAAGGCTATTACACAAACAGCTTCCATCTGGATGTAGAGAAGAAGGTCAATCCTTACGATAAACTGGATTTTGAAGCACCATACCCTCCGTTAGCGAATGGCGGTTTTATCTGCTACGGCGAATATCCCAACCTACAACATAATTTAAAAGCACTGGAAGATGTGTGGGATTACAGTTATTCCCGTGTTCCTTATTATGGAACCAATACCCCGATTGATGAATGCTATCAATGCGGTTTTACCGGAGAGTTTTCCTGTACCAGTAAAGGCTTCACCTGCCCTGCTTGTGGTAATCATGATTCAGCCCAGGTTTCCGTGATAAGACGGGTTTGCGGGTATCTTGGCAGCCCTGATGCCCGTCCATTTAATACGGGTAAACAGGAAGAGGTAAAACGCCGCATTAAACATCTCAATAATGGGAATATTGGCTAATACCATGAATTACCATCAATATTATCCAGTCGATGTGGTCAACGGCCCCGGAACCCGCTGCACTCTGTTTGTCGCGGGTTGCTCCCATCAGTGTCGTGGCTGCTATAACCAGACAACGTGGCGGACTGATTCCGGTCGTCCTTTTACTCTGGCAGTTGAAAATCAGCTCATCGCTGATCTGAATGATCATCGTATCAGGCGACAAGGGCTATCATTATCCGGTGGCGATCCACTTCATCCCGATAACACAGCAGCGATTCTCAGGTTGGTCAAACGGGTCAAAACAGAGTGCCCGGATAAAGATATCTGGCTATGGACAGGCTATGTTCTCAACGAATTAAATGAACTTCAGCAGGAGATTGTCAGCCATATTAATGTATTAGTTGACGGGAAATTTGAACAGGAGCAACAAGAGCCGATGCTGATCTGGCGGGGCAGCCGTAATCAGGTGATTCACTATCTGCGCTGAGATTAACGCTGCCAGTATAATTTTTTGCCAAAACCAAACGAATTATCCACCATTTTGATCTCATTCAGGTTCAATTGCCAAATAGGTGTTTTTGCCGTTATCGCAACAGGAAACTGGTGGCAATAAGCCGCTCTGGCAATGGTTTCATCTTTACCTGTCAGCGCAACCACCTCACCACGAAACTGAATACCTCTGATCTGAGAAATATTGTGCGTTTGATCTGCAATCGTTCCCGCAACGATGGCATTTTCCTGCATTATTTTACCGTGACGCGTATCAGCTTCGGTCATAAACCAAAGAACCATTTTTTCAGCGTCAAAGAGATAAAAACAACTGGCACACCAGAGATCCTGAGGTGAAGAAGTACAAAGTGTGAAGACATGTTGATTGGCAATATACTGAGATATTATTAATTTTTCTTTATCCGATTCCATCTATTTATATACCGTTATATTTCTGCCTTTTAATCAGAACACGTTAGATAGCTTCCAGTGACGTGTTCTGATATTTATCTAATAAATAAGTATAGTCTGGGGTAACTATAAGTTATTTATAGATTTCAGCAACACCATACAATTTATTTTTGCCGGTTGCAGAAATAATACGGAAAGATTGGGCTCCAGCTTTATCAGCTTTTTTGGATAATGCCTCAGTCAGGCTATCCAGCGTTTCCGCTCCTGCTACAGAAACCACACCAATTTTCTCTCCAGCAGCACTTTTGACCTCAGTTGCTGCGAATGAACCAAATGAAATAGCACTTAATGACAACACGGCAGCAATAAATTTCACATTTTTCATCTTTAAATCCTCTGACTACTTGTAAATATAGGAGTTACCCTTTGTGATGCGGATCAATTTATACGCTTATCAGAAAAATGATAATTAGCAATTACTGCTATTCTTATTCAATAATTTTGAATTGAAAAAATGATCACCTACGGTGAATAGACATATAATTTAATATAATCCATAAGTTATAATTGTAGAAATATAATCATTAGGATGATAGACAAACAATGTATTAATTTTTATTGTGATTGATACATTGGAAATAACTTAAGAAAAATAATGAATATTAAAGAATCTGATTGGTATCTTTACCTGATAAAAACGCGGAATGGTTCATTATATACTGGAATTACGACAGATGTTTCTCGCCGTCTGGCTCAGCATACAGCCGGAAAAGGAGCAAAAGCGCTGAAAGGAAAAGGGCCATTAACGTTGGTCTATCACAGCGCAATGCCAGACAGGAGTACGGCTTTGAGACTGGAATATCGGGTAAAACAACTGAGTAAGCAGCAAAAAGAAAGGCTGGTGACTGCCCAGCCTGTCTGTATAGTTACCTACCTATCATAGGTTCTGTTAACTGAGTTTTGTTCACTTACATGCTGCCATCAGAATACCGGTAACATGTCATACGTCAGCAAAATGACGGGGATACGTGACCAGACCATGGCAATCATCCAGCGAGACATCTGCCAGAGTGTAAACCTGAAAATATCGTTCACAGCCAGACCATTGGCAATGTAGTTGATACTCTTCAGCGGGCCTGAAACCAAATCTCTGATAATATTCAAGCTCACCAAGTACAACCACTGCCCCATAGCCGAATTCATTCAGGCTGTCCAAGCCTTCATACACCAGCTTCTCGCCAATCCCCTGACGACGGTACGATTCGGCCACCGCCAATGGCGCTAACCCAACCCAGTTATGATCCTGTCCATTGACATCAACCGGTGTAAAACCAACATAGCCAATCACGTGACCTTCATCGTCAGTCGCAACAACACCCAGTGTCAACAAGCCATCTTCTCTTAGCTTGTGGACTAACTCAGCTTCTGCCGATGTCTCAAAGGATTCCCGCAACAAGCGATCAATCCCCATAGCATCAACCGGAATTTCGACCCTGATTAACATGACGATAACGCGCGATCGTGCTGATCAGCGCCCTCTTTCTGTTCCATTTTGATAAATTCAGCTAACTATAATAAATCAAAATGGAGAGTGGATTTAACCTAATACAAGCCAGTTCCTTTTTCATAAAAAGGAATTTGTTATTCTGCCAAAATACTGTGATATTTCCTGATGCTATCTCAAAAATCCGTCATAAAAACTGACATTGAGATGCAGTAAATCAGCATCTGAAACCTTTACACGGAACCTGCCCCAAATCAATATATTTTCACTATCTCTCTGACGATAATTCGAGATTATTATTATTTCCTTCTCAGGTGTTTCATAAATCCTCTCAGCTCCCGTAATTCACCATTACGTAGCATCCCAACCAAGATCCCCAGGATCATATAGATAACACCAAGGAGTAAGATCATCGCAATATCCCCCAGCATACTTTGCAGAGGCATATTCATTTGGTTTATACCCGCAATAATTTTAGTTGCCCATGTGGATGGTAAAGCGGATGAGATTGCCCTTACCCAATCTGGCATTGCCTGTATGGGCCAGGTTGTGCCGGAAATATAGAACACCGGAGTGGTAATGAACGCCAGTGTCAGATAAATCATTTCCACACTGCGTAAGCACTCTGTAACCAGTTTGCCCAGCCCCAGTACCGCCAGCAGGAATGGAAAAGTCATCAACAACAATTGATAGACTGGCGCATCCTGCCTGTATCCCAGTACCCACGGCCATAGCACAAAAAAGATGACAGATAAAAACAACCAGATAGGCAACAGTGCGGACAGCGCTCCCAGATAGACAGGTAGCGGGGGCTTGCCTTTGGGGGTTTCACGTATAGCGATGCTGACACGCACACTGGCTATCAGTAGGGAGTGCTGCAAAAGCATGACTAATAATCCGGGGAAGACAATGGCGGCATAACTCACCCCAGGATTAAATAATCCGACTGTTTCTCCTTTAATTGGCTGTAACAGAACCTTCACCTGTTCTGTGCTGAACCCCGACTTCAAAAGTAATTTTGTATTGTATTCTGATAGTAACTTTTGATAAGCCAGTATTAAATCCTGTTGAATCTCCCCGTTAGCCAGACGGTTAGTCGCATCACCATAAACCGGAACTGTCACATTGTTCCCGCCTAAAAGACGCTTCTCGAAATCTGTCGGGATAATGATAATGGCAAATATTTCCCGATGCAGCATGTCAGCACGGGCATCCTCGAGACTGGCATAATTTTTGGTTTCTACTTTTGCTGTCGCATCAACGTGACGGATCAATGCACGGCTCATATAGCTGTTATCCTGATCAATAACCGCGACGGGCAGATCCCATAATGTGGGTTTAACGTAAACCAGACTCATGACGCACAGAGAAACAATCAACATCAGCCACATGGGTTTTTCCAACATTGACAACAATACCGTGCGGAAAGTCTGCCAGTACATTTTCCAGTTATTCATTTTCCGGCTTCCCGCATTATAGGCTCTCCCCAGACTGACTAAGCCGTTTCCACAGACGATTGCGAACCAGTAAGGCACAAACCAAAGGGTAAATTGCCAGTAACATGCAAACGTAGACGATGATTTTTAATGACACTTCCCGTAAAAAAATATCGAACATAGCATTTAAAGCATGGGTTAACGGTTCCAGATTTGAAATAAGTCTTGCTGGCCACACCATTGATAATTCAGGCATAACCATACCGGAAAACGACATTGCGATACTCACCAGCATCCCAATAAGGGTATAAGCCGTTATTGCACTGTTGGTAAAAGTAAACAGTAACAGGCCAATACTTTGAGCCGCGATCACATAGAAAAACCCAACCACAGGCATATAGAGCGGGTTACCTGCAACTTTGGCATCAGAAAATGCCACCAGCGCCATAATTTCTACCATCAGCAACAGAGTGAAAATCAATGTATGCGGAGCCAGTTTCCCTATTAAAGCCGGTACAAATGATTTTTCGCTCAGGAGATGTTTACCTCTCGCCATGGTATAAATCGTACCGGTTACAACAAAAAGCTGTAATAAGTGGATGGTTGCAGCAAATTGCTGGTAGTAAATATAACTGCCACTGGCATTGAACAGACTGTCATAAGACATGGTCGCTCTGGCAAGCGGAGGGAGTTGACGGCCAATTTCAGATGCGATAACACTACGATATTTAGCATTCGTTTCTGCCATCAGCCCACTAAAATCCACAGATGCATAACGACCCGCACCATAAAACAGCGCATTGTAATACATCCTCACTGTTGGCTGTTTCCCACTCAGCGCATCTTTTTCAAGATCAAAGGGAAGATAGAGCAGAGCATAATCCTCTGCGCTGCCCAGACGCTTTAAGGACTCAGCCAGACCACCATCATAAGTTTTGATATTTGCATGGGGTGCTGCATTCAGATTACGGATCAGCGATCGTGATAAGGAACTGTGATCATTATCCACTGCCGAAACAGGCAGGTTTAACAGCGTCCCTTCCGAAAAGGTGGCACTGATTAAGATAAACAGCAACAACGGAAACAACCAACTCAGCCAGTGAAAAACCGGGCTACGAGATGCAACCTTCAGTTCCTTATTAAAGGCCTGCTTAAAGATATTCCATTCATGAGCATGCCATCTAAAACTATTGCATCCAAAGCTGCTCCACTTAACACCAAACCATCCACCTTTTTTGTTCATCAGCCTGCCACCTTAGCGACCCCAGAGCCATAACGCACTCATACCGGGGCGCAGACCATCAATCGGTTGTGATGGGTATAAACGTACTTCAAATGTTCTCAGATCGAAGTCCCCTGTCGCGCGGGTTGCACGTTTTGTCGCGTAATCTCCCATTGGCGCGATATAACGCACTTCTGCCTCAATCTCTTTGTTATCCAGCGCCGGTACACGCAGTTTAACTTTGTCACCTTTGCGCACTTTTGCCAGAATATCTTCACGCAGGTTATAGACGAAGTAGGTTTCGGGAATACGTACGAGGGTTGCCAGTGGGCTGCCGGCATTAAAAAGCTGACCGACTTCTGCCGGAAGTGGCCCGATTTCACCAGCAACAGGGGCTGTTACCTGTAAATCATTACTCTGAATTTTTAATTCCTGTAATTTTTCTTCCGCTTCATTCAGTGCAGCCTGATACTGTTGCCTCAGTTCAATACGATCGCCATTTTTTCCCGCGTCCAGATCTGCTTTCGCTGCCAACATTTTCTGATAGGCGATATCGCGGGCATTTCGGGCATTATCCAGTTCACTGGCAGATGAATAGCCTTTGACTGAAATATTGCTCAGCCGCTCAAATTCACGCTTTGCATTTTTATAGCCAAATTCTGCCTGCAAAAATGCAGCCTCCAGACTGCGGATATTCTCTTCCCGTGTACCACTGATGGATAAATCGAGTTTTGCTTTGGCCTGATCACGGGCTGCCTGAGCAGCGGCAACTTTTGCAGCCAATTCAGGGCCATCAAGACTAATCAGCAATTGCCCTGCTTTAACATCGTCACCTCTCCTAACGTGAAGCGCAGCTACACGTCCGGATGCTTTGGACGTAATGATCACTTCAGGAGCGTCAACTTCTCCCTGTAACAATAAATCCTGATGATGTGAACGAAAGAGTACAGCCATTGCTGTCAGAAAAATAATCAGCAATATTGTGAAAAGTGTTCTTTTCTTCATTATGTTTTGTAAGCTCCAAACATACTACCCGAACAAAACTCGTCGGAGATTTACGGCATTAAGTTTAACTGAACCCATGCAACAACATGGTCTTAATTTGTCGTTTTAACCCTTAATCTCTATGATCTGTTTCTTATCGAATGACGATTAGTTGCCTAGTGTGACACTATTTTCACAAATCCTTTTTAGAAATTCGTGCGCTTCATCATTGACAAAAGTTAAATACTTTGCTCAATCATTTATAACATTATATACCTAATCAATTTTTAGGGGCGGCATGGAAGGAAATTAATCAATTTTCAGAGTCGAATTGCCTTACTTAATACTTTTTATAATTAAAATTAATTTATTAATTAATATTTTATTATAAATAAAAGAATCGCTCTTATTTGCTTTGCATCTAAATACATTTCGATAATAAATCAAAGTAGCAATACTTAATAAAATGAAAATGAAAACAAAAACCAGTAATAATTAGCAATAGATATTTAATTGTCAAAAAATTCATTATATTTAGAATTATTTCATTCCTTCATCAGATAATTTCCCATCATGTAAATAAGCACTCTGCAACGCTATGAATCAATTGATATAATCAATAAAATCATAGTGTTGAAAAATAATGAGACAGGTATAAATTACTTCTTAATTATTCTATTTCTAGCTCTCTTTTTTTATTTTAAACGACTAATATAGAAAGTAGTGTTGACCAAAAAATAAATTTATGCTGGAATAAAAAACCACATATATTATTTATTCCAGATAAATAATCCATGCGTTAATTGTCTAGCAGAATTTTTGCTAGCTCATTTGTGGTGCCTTAAATAAGGCAATGCCACTTTGCCATTCTTTTATACCGTCATCACCTGACGCTTTTACTGTTACAGGTCTAATATTTATGTATAAAAAACTTGATGAGCCGTGGGTAAAAAATCAGCAAGCTGTGCTGAAACGAGTAGCCTGGGTAAACATTATCGCCCAGTTTTCGTTTCCACTGGCTGGCGCATTTGCTCCCACTATCGCCATGGCTGAAACACCGACGACTTCTCAATATGCTCCTTTGATAGCAATACCGACAGAGTCTTATATCCTGAAACCAGGAGAAACTATTTACACAATTGCTAAACGCTATAGTTTCACTATTGATCAACTTAAAGAAATAAATCAGTTACGCGCTTTCCATAAGCCATTTTCAGAACTTAACGCAGGTGATGAGATTAACGTTCCCAAACCTCGTCCTAATAAGTATTTACCCTTCAATTACTTTTCATCGGCACAATTTGTATCAAGGCCGGTTGAATCCGGACAGATGGAATCAGGGCAGTTCCCCGAAACCGATGATACCGGCAGCTCTCTGGCAAATTCAGCCACTCGCATCGGAGAAATACTGAGCAGCGATAACGTAGGCAACAGCGCAATTAATCAGTTAAGTAATCTGGCTGTAGGCGAAGCCAATCAACAACTCCAGAATTGGCTGGGACATTACGGTACAGCACGGGTACAGGCTAACATTGATCGACGCGGTCACCTGGATGGCAGTCAGCTTGATATGCTGCTGCCTCTGTATGATAGCGAGAGTAAAATGAATTTTACTCAGTTTGGCCTACGTCGTATTGATAAACGCAACACCATTAATTTCGGAGTCGGGCAACGACAATTTTTTGATGGCTGGATGTTGGGATATAACGCTTTTCTGGATCACGATTTTACCGGAAATAATACCCGGTTTGGCCTCGGTGCAGAATATACTCGCAATTATCTGAAACTGGGAATGAACGGCTATTTACGTTTAAGTAACTGGAGAGAATCACGCTTCCTGAAAGATTATGATGAGCGTCCTGCTAATGGGTTCGATCTGAGAGCACAGGGCTATATCCCCGCTCTGCCGCAGTTTGGTGGTAAGCTGGTATATGAACAATATTTCGGCCATGAAGTCGGATTAATCAATAAAGATCACCGCGGGAAAAACCCGGCTGCGTTTACCGCTGGCATTAACTATACCCCTATCCCACTACTGACTTTTGGTATCGACCGCAAACAGGATATGTCCGGCAATGGAGATACGCAGTTCAATTTAGAAATGAATTATGAAATCGGCACTCCGTGGTCAAAACAAACTAATCCTGATGCCGTTGGTTTCAGTCATACTCTACAGGGTAGCCGATATGATCTCGTTGATCGTAATAACCAAATCGTTCTGGAATACCGTAAACGTGAAGTTATCCGCCTGACATTAGATAGCCTGATTTCCGGTCATGCCGGTGAAATAAAACCGATTCATATTAGTGTAAACAGCAAGTATGGATTGAAAACGATTCAGTGGGATGCAGCAAACCTACTCGCCAATGGCGGTAAAATTGAACGCCAAAGTGACAAGCTTTACCTGCTGACACTACCTAAGTATCACCATAGTGGTAACAATGCTTATACCATAAGCGCGATTGCTTATGATGAACACGATAATGCTTCCAAACGGGCAGAGACTCAGATTCAGGTGCTACAAGCAGAGGCAAGTGTTGATAAATCGACATTCACAGCAAGAGATCACGAGCTGTCCGCCGATGGTCATTCCAGCACCACCCTTAAACTGATGCTAAAAGATGGCAATGGCAACCCGATTCCTGATTCTGCCGAAGATCTCAAATTCGTCAGCAGCGAATTAAGTGGAGAAGGCGAAGCACCAACGATTGGAAAAATCAAAGAAACTCAACCGGGCACCTATGAAGCATTACTCACTGCTGGCGAAAAAATAGGTGTACTGACAGTAACTGCTAAATTCAAAAAGCTGAATTTCACACCAATAGAAATCACGTTCTTCCATCCTGATAAACCCATCATTAAAGATGTCAGAATGTCTGGCCGACTGGAAATGGGCCATACGCTTAAAGCGACCTATACCTTCAATGCCAATAATGGCGAAAGTACAGACAAGTCGCGCTATGAGTGGGGAGATAAAGGAAATGTTGATATTACTAAAGGCTCAACAATTACTGAATCAGGTAAAATCCCCACTTATACACTGACACTGGAAGATGCAGGCAGAGTCAAAGCACTCGTTGTTCAGGCACAAAACGGGCTTCATATTACTGGAAACACAAAAACGATTGATACCAGTATGGGCCAGGAACAGGGTAATTATACCTATGGCGGTACAGAAGGCGGCAAAATCAAGGGCATTGCAGATAATCTGAAAGTCACCGCCAATACTGGCAAAGCTAAAAAAGGCGAAACAATTACTCTGAGTGTACAAACATTCAATCACGGTCACCCCGTAAGAAATGTGCCGGTAGAGGTAAAAACCACTGAGGCACTGAATCGTCAGAACATTCATCAGGCGGTAACACTACAAGTCAATGGTAATGCCGGTCACTACCAGGGAGTCACTGGTGATAATGGCACATTATCCCTTCCCCTCACTGATCCACATGGTCTGGGTGTCAAAACAACGTTACAAGTAGCAGGGTATGGAGTTTCAGCACCGCAAACTGAGAATGTCATCTTTACCGTTGCAACCAGTCCTGATTCTCAATATGCGAATTTCTGGGGACATATGGCCGATACAGCGACAGGGGCGAATGGACGTGTCTTTAGCCGACCTCTGCTACAAGCAGAATTGGATGCTATGGGGATGCATGGAATGACTACATACACCGAAAATGGTGAACACTGGCCGCGCCGTATTTATCGGGGAGCCGTGTGGTATTGCCATAAAATACATAAAGAATTACCGACAAAAGAAGATCTACTCAATCTGTACCAAATCCACCAGAAGAATGAAATGCATGATCTGTACGGATGGCCACAATTCCGTTCTTATCGCTCTTCAACTTCAGGAATAGATGACGACGGCAAAAAAGCCCATTATGCCGTTAATATTGATGACGGAACAGCGCATGTTATCAACGAAACAGTGACCGATTACGTTATCTGTATATAATCCTTCTACACATTTTATGAGCAAAAATCCGCTCTATTCAGGGCGGATTATCTTCTTCTCATCCAAAACTACGTTAATTCCCGCTATTCTATTGACGATGTTAAATTCAAACTTTGATAATAACTGTATAAATTTATTTATAATTATTAAATCTACTGTGAAAAAAAATGTATGAATTTAACCTCGTGTTATTACTTCTCCAGCAGATGTGCATTTATCTGGTGATTGCCTGGCTGCTGAGTAAAACACCTCTGTTCATCCCTCTACTGCAAGTGAGTGTTCGCTTACCTCATAAGCTGATGTGTTATGTCATCTTTTCCATCTTCTGCGTGATGGGAACCTATTTTGGCCTGAATGTGAATGATTCTATCGCCAATACCCGCGCTATCGGTGCTGTACTCGGCGGTTTACTTGGTGGGCCGACTGTTGGGGCAATGGTCGGATTCACCGGGGGATTACATCGCTATTCTCTTGGTGGAATGACAGCATTCAGCTGTATGGTATCAACAATCATAGAGGGTGTACTTGGCGGCCTTGTCCATATTTATTTAATGAAGCGAGGCAGGATCAATAAATTACTTAATTTATGGACTGCGGCTATTGTGACTTTTTTTGCAGAATGTGCCCAAATGGGAATTATTCTGCTGTTTACTAACCCCTTCAGTGAAGCTCTCCAGTTAGTAAAAAATATTGCCGCTCCGATGATTATCGCCAACAGTATCGGTGCTGCCATGTTTATCCGTATCTTGCTGGACAGGCGGGCTATCTTTGAAAAATATACCAGCGCCTTTTCTGCTCAGGCGTTGAAAATTGCGGTGTGTACCGAAGGTATATTACTGAAGGGATTTAATGAAATTAACAGTATGCGTGTGGCAAAAGTCATCTATCAGGAACTAGAAATCGGTGCTGTGGCAATTACAGATCGGGATAAGTTACTGGCGTTTATTGGGATTGGCTCAGACCATCATCTGCCGGGCACTCCCATTGCCTCCGAGCAATCACATCGCGCAATAGCCAATAATGAGGTCGTCTATGCCGATGGTAATGAAATCCCTTATTGTTGCTCTCTAAACCCCACTTGTAAGCTGGGTTCAGCATTGGTTATCCCTCTTCGGGGTGAGAATCAGCAAGTCATCGGCACAATCAAATTGTACGAAGCCAAAAACCGCTTATTCAGTTCAATCAACCGGACGTTAGGGGAAGGGATTGCCAGCCTGCTTTCAGCCCAAATTCTTGCCGGGCAATATGAGCGGAATAAACAATCTTTGCTGCAATCAGAAGTGAAGCTGCTTCACGCGCAAGTGAATCCTCACTTTTTATTTAATGCCCTGAATACATTGCAGGCCGTAATACGACGTGACAGCCATCAGGCAGGCCAGCTCGTACAGTACCTCTCAACATTTTTCCGCAAAAATCTGAAACGTCCGGAAGACATTGCCACACTGCAAAATGAGATAGAGCATGTGAATGCTTACTTACAGATTGAGAAAGCGCGCTTCTGTGAACGCCTCCAGATAACCATAGATATCCCTGAATCACTGCGCTACGCCAGATTACCCGCATTTTCCCTGCAACCTATGGTCGAAAATGCAATTAAACATGGCACATCACAGTTACTGGATACGGGAAGAATTACGATTAGAGCCTACCAGCAAACCAATCTGTTATTGGTTGAAATTGAAGATAATGCAGGGCTGTATTGCCCACAAAAATTGGGGGATGGACTTGGGATGAGTCTGGTAGATAAACGGCTGCGACTTCGCTACGGTGAGCACTATGGTGTCCGTGTTGATTGCCAGCCGGAAGAGTTTACTCGTGTCATTTTGTGTTTACCATTGGAAGAAGAAGCTGATAAGAAAACGTAAATATGAATGTATTGATTGTTGATGATGAGCCACTGGCCCGCGAAAATCTACGCTGCCTGCTGGCAGAAGAAACGGATATTCAAATCATTGGTGAATGTGCCAATGCAGTAGAAGCAATTGGTACTATTCATCGTCTGAAACCGGATGTGGTTTTCCTTGATATTCAAATGCCCCGCATTACCGGGCTGGAAATGGTGGGTATGCTCGACCCGGAGCACCGCCCCTATATCGTTTTTCTCACTGCTTTTGATGAATATGCTATACAAGCATTTGAGGAACACGCCTTTGATTATCTGCTAAAGCCGTTGGAAAAAGAACGGTTGAGCAAAACATTACAGCGACTGCGTTCAGGCTATCAAAAACAGCATCTGGCAGACTTACAGCCAGAAAATGAGCAGCTGAAATATATCCCCTGCACAGGACATAGCCGGATATGGCTGATGCAACTGGATGATGTGTTATACATCACCTCACGCATGAGTGGTGTCTATGTGATGAACGCCAACGGGCAAGAAGGTTTTACGGAGTTAACTCTGCGTACACTGGAAACCCGTACTCCCCTGACCCGATGCCATCGCCAGTATCTGGTCAATATGACCCATCTGCGGGAAATTGTTTTCGGGGAAAATGGTCACGCAGAATTAGTTTTACGCAATGATGCACGTATTCCCGTCAGCCGCCGTTATTTAAAACCTCTCAAAGAGGAACTGGGATTGAATTAATCATTTTGTCTGCACCCTATCTATACACAATGGATTTCAAAATGCATCGCGGCAGCGAGGGAACTCATCCCCGGGAGCATAGATAACCGTATGTTTATAAAAACGGTGACTGGGGTAAGTGAGCGTAGCCAACAAAGAGGCAACTTGAAAGACGAAGTGTATAAGCCAAAATAAAATAAGGATATGTATGGTCGATCTCTACCTGAAAATTAAAACCAATCAAATGACCCTGAAAAATCTCAATAATCAAAAAGAACTGAGTATTACAGGAAACTTCAGCACTTCTCGCTTATTGGTTGGGGATTTCTATGATGCAAAGCTGCAATTGGATTCGTTGTTTAAACAACATGGTCTGATGCGATTTATTGAGAGATTTCTTGGGCGCAGACATCGGCTACTTATTCATCCATTGGAACAATCCGAAGGTGGCCTTTGCTCCGTAGAAGAACGGGTATTACTGGAAATTACGTATGTTGTCTCCAGAGCAATTATCCAAAAAATGATTATCCATCAAGGTGAGTGCTTACTTTCAGATGCGGAAGTTAAAGATATTCTAGGCCGAAAATAATCCGAATAAAAAAAGAAAAGCCCTTTCTCCAGTAAGAAGAAAGGGCTTCTTTATATCAATTTTTCAATGTGTTACAGCTAACACAAAGCAACTCTCAATGGCGTATTACACGTTACCATTGCTTGGTTGCTGGCGGCGACGCTGACCACCGTTGAAATCGTCATTGCCACGGCCACGGAAAGAACCGCGCTCACCGCCACCACGACGTTCATTGTTATTAAAGCGACGACCACCACCGTTGCCGTTGCCAAAACCGTCACGATCACGACGTGCACCGTTACCGCCATTACCACCATTACCGCCGTTACGACCACCACCACGACGCTCACGACGTTCAAATGGCTGTGCATCACCTAACAGCTGCATATTCAGTGGCTTGTTCAGGATACGAGTACGAGTGAAATGTGACAGCAGGTCTCCCGGCATGCCTTTTGGCAGCTCAATAGTAGAGTGAGTTGCGAACAGTTTGATGTTACCGATGTAACGGCTGCTGATATCACCTTCGTTAGCAATCGCACCAACAATGTGGCGAACTTCAACACCATCATCACGGCCCACTTCAATGCGGTACAGTTCCATGTCGCCAACATCACGACGTTCACGACGAGGACGATCACCACGGTCGCCTCTGTCACCTCTGTCGCCACGATCACGCTCACCGAAGCCATTACCATTACGGCGACGGTCATCACCACGATCATTGAATTCACGACGAGGACGACGAACAGGATCTGGTGGCAGGATCAGTGGACGTTCACCCTGTGCCATTTTCAGCAGTGCTGCTGCCAGTGTTTCCATATCCAGCTCTTCACCGGTGCCCAGCTTAGACAGCAGAGCGCGGTATTGATCCAGATCGCTGCTTTCCAGCTGCTGCTGAACGTTACCAGCAAACTTCTCCAGACGACGCTGACTCAGCAGTTCTGCATTCGGCAGTTCTACTTCTGGGATTGTCAGCTTCATTGTACGTTCAATGTTACGCAGCAGACGACGTTCGCGGTTTTCAACAAACAGCAGAGCGCGACCTGCACGGCCTGCACGGCCTGTACGACCGATACGGTGTACATAAGACTCCGCATCCATTGGGATGTCGTAGTTAACAACCAGGCTAATACGGTCAACATCCAGACCACGAGCAGCAACGTCAGTTGCGATCAGAATATCCAGACGACCGTTCTTCAGACGCTCCAGAGTCTGCTCACGCAGAGCCTGATTCATGTCACCGTTCAGTGCCGCAGAGTTATAGCCATTACGCTCAAGAGTTTCTGCCACTTCCAGAGTTGCATTCTTGGTACGTACGAAAATAATCGCTGCATCAAAATCTTCTGCTTCAAGGAAACGTACCAGTGCTTCGTTTTTACGTACACCACCGTAAACAGACCAGTAACTCTGGCTGATATCCGGACGGTTGGTTACGCTGGACTGGATACGAACTTCCTGTGGTTCCTTCATGAAACGACGAGTAATACGACGAATCGCTTCAGGCATAGTTGCTGAGAACAGCGCAGTCTGATGTTCTGCCGGGATTTGGCTCATGATGTTTTCAACATCTTCGATAAAGCCCATACGCAGCATTTCGTCAGCTTCGTCCAGTACCAGACCTTTCAGGTTAGACAGATCCAGCGTACCACGCTTCAGGTGATCCAGCAGACGACCTGGTGTACCTACAACAACTTGTGGCCCCTGACGCAAAGCACGCAGCTGAACGTCATAACGCTGTCCACCATAAAGTGCGACAACATTCACACTGCGCATGTGTTTAGAAAAATCTGAACATGCTTCAGCAACCTGTACCGCCAGTTCACGGGTCGGTGCTAACACAAGGATCTGTGGAGCTCTAAGCTCAGCATCAATATTATGCAGTAGAGGTAAGCTAAATGCCGCAGTTTTACCACTACCAGTCTGTGCCATACCCAGCACGTCACGACCATTTAACAGGTGAGGAATGCATTGCTGTTGAATTGGAGAAGGCTTCTCATAGCCCATGTCTTGCAACGCAGAAAGAATTGGTGCTGATAACCCTAAATCAGCAAAAGAGATTTCAGTCTCAGTGGTCATGTAATGGTGCCTCATTAATCGTGGCGGCCAGTCTACATAACACAGTGAAAAGAATTTCTGTCATTTTCATTTAAAATGTGAACTGGCTCAAATTATGTTATTAAACGAACAAACAAGCCCCCACCCCTTAAGATGTGGACTTAAAAATCTGTCGTGAAAATGTTCGTCAGCTATTGTTGGTTCGATTCCGATAAGTCATCTTGTCTTTGGCCTAGCAGCGCCAATTCCAACAATGCATAGCGGTGCTCAACAAAGTTATGGACATTGTTAGCTACCGTCAGCTTGAATAACGCAACCGCGCTATCCTCATCCCCCAGACTTAGGTAATGTTTACCTAAATAGAAGTCAGTTTCACTGAGATGCTCAGCGAGCGAAGTGTTATCTGTCGAATCCTGCTTCAATCGTTCCATCAGTGTTTTTTCACTGATTTTACCTAAATAGAATTCAACGATATTCCAGCCCCATAGCCCCCGGTTCGCTTTGTCAAAACGATTTGACAAGCTAGTCATTGCAACCTTGGGATCGAGTTTCTCTTCCACAAGGTACAACCACAACGAACGGAAGGGATCATTTGGATCGTCTTGATAAAACGCCTGCAGATCATCCTGCGCTAAACGATAACGGCCGCCGTAATACAATGCGATGCCGCGATTCATTCGCGCGTAGTTGTAAGTTGGATCAAGCTCTAAAACAGAATCAAACGCTTCATAGGCAGCATCAAAATTGCCTGCCTGCGTAAAATAAATCCCTAAATAGTTAAAAACTTCAGGAATATCAGGACGGATAGATAAAGCCACTGAAAAATCATTCTGTGCCAATGCCCTCAGCCCAAGGCTATCATACAGCACACCTCTTTCATATAAAAGCTGTGCATACTCATCTTCCTTGAGAGAACGGCTCGCAAGTATTTGTTCCATGCGTGCCAGAATAACCTCTTGTTGCAATGTCGGTTGAAGTGGAATAGCAAAAACTTCATTTTTACGCCACCCTGTGCTGCCACCACATCCCACAAGGAGAAAAATAGCTGCAACGTAACACCAGCGCAGAAAAGAATTCATTTCCTACTCCCGAAGTCAGACATTAATCAGAATGCCCTGTTGCTCCACCCCACATTGTTTATTTCTGGCATCCTGCCAGAAAAATTGGCTTACCGTTTATTTTTCAGCCCACCTACCAGAGGTGAGCAGAAATATATCAGGATAAGCCGCGCCCTTTTTACAGGACGCCGTTCATTACGTCAAACTTATTCTACTGATGATTCCGGTAATTGTGGTGCTTCAGCGGCAGTATTAGCTACAGCTTCTTTCATGCTCAGGCGGATACGACCCTGACGATCGATTTCCAGTACCTTAACCGGAACTTCCTGACCAAGCTGCAAATAGTCAGTCACTTTCTCTACGCGCTTGTCGGCGATCTGAGAAATATGTACCAGACCTTCTTTACCGCCACCGATAGCAACGAATGCACCGAAGTCAACAATACGAGTCACTTTACCAGCATAAATGCGGCCAACTTCAACCTCAGCAGTGATCTCTTCGATACGGCTGATAGCATGACGAGCTTTGTCGCCGTCAGTTGCTGCGATCTTCACAGTACCATCATCTTCGATCTCGATGGTTGTACCGGTTTCTTCTGTCAGTGCACGGATAACTGAACCGCCTTTACCAATCACATCTTTGATCTTGTCTGGATTGATCTTAATAGTGTGAATGCGTGGTGCAAATTCAGAGATATCATTACGTGGGCTTTGGATAGCCTGTTCCATCACGCTCAGAATGTGCAAACGGGCACCTTTAGCCTGATTCAGAGCAATCTGCATGATTTCACGGGTGATACCTTCAATTTTGATATCCATCTGCAATGCGCTGATACCATCGCGGCTACCCGCAACTTTAAAGTCCATGTCGCCCAGATGATCTTCATCACCCAGAATATCAGACAGAACCACAAAGTTTTCACCTTCTTTCACCAGACCCATAGCGATACCAGCAACTGCGGCTTTAATCGGCACGCCTGCATCCATCAGTGCCAGAGAAGCACCACAGACGGAAGCCATAGAAGAAGAACCATTGGATTCAGTAATTTCAGAAACGACACGCACGGTATACGGGAATTCATTAATGCTAGGCATTACCGCCAGAACACCACGCTTCGCCAAACGACCGTGACCGATTTCACGACGTTTTGGTGAACCAACCATACCGGTTTCACCTACAGAGTATGGAGGGAAGTTGTAGTGGAACAGGAAGCGGTCTGTACGCTCACCCATCAGTTCGTCGATAACCTGTGCATCACGCTCAGTACCCAGAGTTGCTGCAACCAGCGCCTGAGTTTCACCACGGGTGAACAAAGATGAGCCATGAGTACGTGGCAAGACGCCAGTGCGAACATCCAGTGCACGAACCATATCTTTTTCACGGCCATCAATACGTGGTTCACCACGCAGAACACGGCTACGAACAACGTTTTTCTCCAGAACAGCCAGTACGTCAAAAACTTCTGACTCTTCCAGCTCCAGATTTTTTTCTGCTGCTTCTGCCAGAATGATTGCAGCTACTTCTTCTTTGATAGCATCAACCTGAGCATAACGATCTTGTTTCTCAGTGATACGGTAAGCATCACCCAGACGGCTTTCTGCCAGCTCAGCTACACGTTCATGCAGAGACTGGTTAACTGGCTCAGGTGACCAATCCCACTTCTCTTTACCTGCTTCAGCAACCAGTGCGTTGATGTTATCAATCACAATCTGTTGTTGCTCATGACCGAATACAACCGCACCCAACATTTGTTCTTCTGTCAGCAGTTCTGCTTCAGATTCAACCATCAGTACAGCGTTATTTGTACCTGCAACAACCAAATCCAGACGGCTGTTTTTCAGTTCATCGCTGGTTGGGTTCAGCACATACTGGTCATTGATATAACCAACACGCGCAGCACCAATCGGGCCATTGAACGGGATACCAGACAGTGCCAATACTGCGGAAGAACCGATCATAGCAACGATATCCGGGTTAACCTGTGGGTTTACGGAAACAACGGTTGCGATGATTTGAACTTCGTTCAGGAAACCTTCAGGGAACAGAGGACGCAGTGGACGGTCGATCAGACGGGCAACGAGAGTCTCGCCTTCACCCGGGCGGCCTTCACGACGGAAAAAACTTCCTGGAATACGGCCAGCCGCATAAGTACGTTCTTGATAGTTAACAGTCAGTGGGAAGAAATCCTGACCTGGTTTCACTTTTTTCTGACCAACAACGGTAACAAATACCGCGGTGTCATCCATATTAACCATAACAGCGGCTGTCGCTTGACGCGCCATCATGCCAGTTTCGATGGTCACAGTGTGCTGACCATACTGGAATTTACGAACAATCGGATTCAGCAAAATAATATTCCTTCGTTTGTGTTGCTACGTTTAAATATCAGCAACAATGGATGTTCTCTTCGCTACACCCTCACGACTAATGACAGTACTTAGGCCCTTTACCTTTCAAGTAGCAGCGTTAATAGCTGCGGTGTAACCTGAAATCTTCCAAAAATGTCTTTTTAAGTACTCTCATTAGCCGCGCGAGTCACTGTAACTGAAGAGGTTCAACTAGTTAAAAATGGAACTTAAGATTTCTTAATCTCCATTTTCTAGAAGAAAAGGGGCCAGATAGGCCCCTTTCCACTGAAACTCATCGATTAGCGACGCAGTCCCAGACGCTCGATCAGCGTGGTGTAAGATGCCAGATCTTTACGCTTCAGGTAGTTCAGCAGTTTACGACGCTGTGCAACCATACGCAGCAGACCACGACGGCTGTGGTGATCTTTTTTGTGCTCTGCAAAGTGACCTTGCAGATGGTTAATTTGTGCAGTCAGCAGGGCAATCTGAACTTCGCTAGAACCACTGTCGTTAGCGCCACGGCCAAAATCAGCAATAATCTGCGCTTTTGCTTCAGTACTTAGAGACATAGTATAACTCCAAATATAGTTTAAAAATGATGAGTGCCGATCTCTAATTCAGCCACCCATATACAGGCGCATTATTCTACGCTGCAAATAGATGAAGCGCAAGATAACCCCATAAATGCTACTTTTAATGCATTTCACCATCTTCGGTAGTTTCTACAACCAACCGACGCGGAGCTACCAGGCCATCATCATCAATAACAGCAATGCCGATGAATTTATTTTCATCACCTTCATTAACCCGCACCCATTCGCCAGATGGCAGGCTATGTTGGCTTCGAACCGGCTGGCCCTGCTTAAAATAAGCAGCAACAACAGATGACAATTGAATAACCGGAAAATGCATTACAGCGGTATCCATCGGTAATAATAATGGATCGAGCAATTCTCCTGCTTCAATCTGCTGTTCTTCAGCCCGTTCTTTTAACTCATAGAGCTGTTCCAGTGTCACCATGCGGTGATTAGGGTAATTAGCTACCTGCAAACGGCGCAAATAAATAACATGAGCACCACAGCCCAGCAATTCACCCAAATCATCAATGATGGTGCGGATATAGGTTCCTTTGGAACAATGAATTTCCAGCTCCAGCTCATCACCTTCCCAGCGAATGAACTGTAATTCATAAACAGTAATCGGGCGGGCTTCCCGCTCAATTTCAATACCCTGACGGGCATATTCATACAGCGGTTTTCCCTGATGCTTCAATGCAGAGTACATGGAAGGAACCTGCATAGTATCCCCACGGAATGTTTCCAGTGCTGCATCAAGCTGGGAGGAAGTCACCTGAACTTCACGTTCACTAATAATTTTACCGTGTGAATCGGAAGTATCAGTACGCTGCCCCAGACGGGCAATGACCCGATAACGTTTATCTGAATCCAACAAAAACTGGGAAAATTTAGTCGCTTCACCAAGGCAAATTGGCAGCATTCCCGTTGCCAGCGGGTCTAACGCACCGGTATGGCCCGCTTTACTGGCATTAAAGACCCGCCTTACTTTCTGTAAAGCATCATTGGAGGAAATATCCTGCGGCTTATCCAGCAACAGTACGCCGTGTATCGCACGACCCCTACGACGACACCCCATTATTTTTCCTCGTTGTGATCCGTAGAAGCACGACGCTGTTCGTCACTTTTCACGACGTTGGTGACCAGATTTGACATGCGCATCCCTTCGATCAAAGAACTATCGTAAGAAAACGTCAGTTCAGGAATAACACGCAAACGCATCGCTTTACCCAACAGTGAACGAATAAAACCGGAAGCTTCATTCAATGCTTTGATACCTAGGTTAACTTTCTCTGAATCGTGTCCGTCCACTAATGCATTCAGAAAAGTTACAAATACTTTGGCATAAGCCAGATCGCGGGAAACCTCAACACCTGAAACAGTTGCCATACCGATGCGGGGATCTTTCATTTCACGCTGTAAAATGATGGCAATCTCTTTTTGCATTTCCTGAGCAACGCGCTGAGTACGACTGAATTCTCTTGCCATTGTTTTATCTCCTGACATTTTGGGGGGCATGAAGCCCCCCAAGAATGGAATGAATCTCTACCCTGTTTATTCAGGTTACCGCCTGATTAGGAATAACCTGAAATTTAACGGGTCAATTGTGGTTTTTAATCGATGGAGCGTTTCACTTCAACCACTTCGAAGACTTCAATCATATCGCCAACGCGAACATCATTGTAGTTCTTCACACCGATACCACATTCCATACCATTACGGACTTCGTTGACATCATCCTTAAAGCGACGCAGGGATTCCAGCTCACCTTCGTAGATAACCACGTTGTCACGCAGTACACGGATTGGGTTATTACGCTTGATGTTACCTTCTGTCACCATACAGCCAGCAATCGCACCAAATTTAGGTGATTTGAAGACATCACGGACTTCTGCCAGTCCCATGATTTGCTGTTTGTATTCTGGCGCCAGCATACCACTCATCGCCTGTTTAATTTCATCAATCAAACTATAGATAACAGAGTAGTAACGCAGGTCTACGCTTTCGTTTTCGATGATACGGCGTGCAGAAGCATCAGCACGTACGTTGAAGCCCAGAATGATAGCATTAGAAGCTGCCGCCAGTGTTGCGTCAGTTTCAGTGATACCACCTACGCCAGAACCAATGATCTTCACTTTAACTTCGTCAGTAGACAGTTTCAGCAGTGAGTCACAAATTGCTTCGCATGTACCCTGAACATCAGTTTTCAGAACGATGTTCAGTTCAGATACCTTACCTTCTTCCATGTTCGCAAACATGTTTTCCAGTTTAGATTTCTGCTGACGAGCCAGTTTCACTTCACGGAATTTACCCTGACGATACAGAGCAACTTCACGTGCTTTTTTCTCGTCACGTACAACAGTCGCTTCATCACCCGCAGACGGTACGTTGGACAGACCCAGGATTTCCACAGGAATAGATGGGCCCGCAGTCATGACTTCCTGACCAAGTTCGTTACGCATCGCACGGATACGGCCATATTCAAAGCCACACAGAACGATATCACCTTTGTTCAGCGTACCGGACTGCACCAGAATGGTAGCAACCGGGCCACGGCCTTTATCCAAGAAGGATTCGATAACCACGCCGTTTGCCATGCCAGAGTGAACTGCATTCAGTTCCAGTACTTCAGCCTGTAGCAGGATAGCTTCCAGCAATTCATCAATACCAAGGCCAGCTTTGGCTGATACATGCATGAACTGAGTCTCGCCGCCCCATTCTTCCGGAATGATGCCGTACTGTGACAATTCGTTTTTCACACGATCCGGATCAGCTTCTGGCTTATCGATTTTGTTAACCGCAACAACAACCGGCACATTCGCAGCCTTAGCGTGCTGGATAGCTTCGATGGTCTGAGGCATCACGCCGTCATCCGCCGCAACAACCAGAACAACGATATCGGTCGCTTTAGCACCACGAGCACGCATGGAGGTAAATGCAGCATGGCCCGGAGTATCCAGGAAGGTGATCATACCTTTCTCAGTTTTCACATGGTATGCACCGATGTGCTGAGTAATACCACCTGCTTCGCCAGATGCCACTTTGGTTGAACGGATATAGTCCAGCAAAGAGGTTTTACCGTGGTCAACGTGGCCCATGATGGTCACTACAGGCGCACGTGGTTCAGCCTGAGTTTCACCAGTGTCACGATCACTCATCAGCGCTTCTTCCAGCTCGTTTTCACGACGCAGGATAACTTTGTGACCCATTTCCTCAGCAACCAGCTGAGCGGTTTCCTGATCAATAACCTGATTGATAGTCGCCATTGCGCCCATCTTCATCATGGTTTTGATAACCTGAGAGCCTTTTACTGCCATTTTGTTAGCCAATTCAGCAACAGTGATGGTTTCACCAATCACAACATCACGGTTAACGGCGACGACAGGTTTATTAAAGCTCTGTTGCAAAGCACTAGGCTTACGCTGTTTACCTTTAGTACGGCCAACTGCACGTGCTTCTTCACGATCAGCTTTCGACTCAGAATGTTTGTTATTTTTCTTCTGGCGGGTGTTTTTACCACCGCGGCTGCGGGTACGACGATCGCCTTCAACTTTGGCGTCATTCTCATCTTCCGCATCACGGGCATGACGGGAAGTTGTTACATGGTAGTCACTGTTGCTGTTGTCATTTACATCAGCATCGTTGGACCATTTATCCTTATTCTCTTCTGCCATGCGACGTGCTTCTTCTGCTACACGTTTTGCTTCTGCTTCAACTTTACGGCGCATCTCTTCTTCAGCTTTGCGTTTTAAATTTGCTGCTTCAGCTTCACGGCGCGCTTTTTCATTTTGCGCTGCTGCCTCAGTTTGCACTGATTTAGACTTGGTTTCGGTATGTTGCTTAGTAGTCACTTTTTCTTTTTCCGCTGCCTCGCGCTGAGCCTTTTCAGCCTCTTCACGTTTGGCTTTTTCTTCTGCTTCACGTTTAGCTTGCTTTTCTGCTTCGCGTTTTGCCTGTTCTTCCGCTTCACGTTGAGCTTGCTCTTCCGCGAGTTTCTTCGCTTCAGTTTCAAGCCGCGCTTTCTCTTCTGCCTCGCGCCGAGCCTGCTCTTCCGCTTCACGCTGCGCCTGTTCTTCCGCTTTAGCCTGTTCAATCGCGTCACGGTTCACATATGTGCGTTTTTTGCGGACTTCAATCGCTACCGATTTACTTTTGCCACCGGTGCTAGGGACGTTCAGTGTACTGCGCGTTTTACGCTGTAGTGTCAATTTACCTGGCTGGCCACCAGTACCGCCTTGTTCGCGGTTCAGGTGGGCCAGCAAAGCTTCTTTTTCTTTCTGGGAAACAGAGTCAGTTGCGGTTTTCTGAATGCCAGCATCAGTGAATTGCTGGATCAGGCGTTCAACCGATGTCTGGATCTCTTCTGCCAGTAATTTTACGGTTACCTCTGTCATTCTGTTCCTTCCTGCTACAGTTTATTTATGCATCATCGCCAAACCAACAGATATTTCGAGCTGCCATAATGAGTTCTCCTGCTTGCTCATCATTCAGTCCTTCGATATCAGATAAGTCGTCGATACCCTGTTCGGCAAGATCTTCCAGAGTACAGATGCCACGGGCAGCCAGATTAAACGCTAAAGCACGTTCCATGCCAGGCAAATCCAGTAAATCTTGGGCTGGCTGCTGATCACCAAGACTCTCTTTCTGAGCCAGTTCCAGCGTTGTCAAGGCCGCTTTCGCACGTTCACGGAGAACTTCAACGGTTTCTTCATCAAGACCTTCTACAGCCAGAAGTTCATTAACTGGTACATAGGCCAGTTCTTCCAGTGTAGAGAAACCTTCTTCGACCAATAAGGTGGCGAAATCTTCATCAATGTCGAGATGCTTGGTAAATGTATCAATAGAAGCGTGAGCTTCTGCCTGATGTTTTGCTTGCAGCTCTTCCGCAGTCATGACATTCAGTTCCCACTGATCATCACCACGATGTTTTTTCAGCAATTGTGCCGCCAGACGGACGTTTTGACCATTACGGCCAATCGCCTGAGCAAGATTACTGTTTTCCACGGCAACATCCATCGTGCAGTTATCTTCATCAACAACGATAGAGGCAACATCCGCCGGAGCCATTGCATTAATGACAAATTGCGCCGGGTTATCATCCCACAACACAATATCAATTCTTTCACCGCCCAGCTCGCTGGAAACCGCCTGTACCCTTGCACCGCGCATGCCTACGCAAGCACCAACCGGGTCAATACGCTTGTCGTTAGTTTTCACTGCGATTTTAGCGCGGGAACCCGGATCACGGGCAGCAGCTTTGATCTCAATGATCTCTTCGCCAATTTCCGGCACTTCAATACGGAATAATTCAACCAGCATTTCAGGGCGGGAACGGGTGATGAACAGTTGTGCACCACGAGCTTCCGGACGTACGTCATATAAGACACCACGTACACGGTCACCGGGACGGAAGTTTTCGCGTGGCAGCATATCTTCACGCAAAATAACCGCTTCAGCGTTATTACCCAGATCAAGCGTAATGTTTTCACGGTTTACTTTTTTAACCTGACCGGTCACGATCTCACCCTGCTGTTCGCGGAATTGATCAACGACCATTGCACGCTCAGCTTCACGTACTTTTTGTACGATAACCTGTTTTGCGGTCTGAGTTGTGATACGGTCAAAAGTTACCGATTCAATCTGGTCTTCAATATAACCACCCAGTTCAACTTCCGGGTCGTCAAATTTTGCCGCTTCCAGTGTGATTTCACGGGTAGGCTGGGTGACTTCTTCTACCGCAACCCAGCGGCGAAAGGTATCAAAATCACCGGATTTACGATCGATGCAGACACGAACATCGATTTCTTGCTCATATTTTTTCTTGGTGGCTGTCGCCAGTGCAATCTCTAATGCTTCGAAGATTTTTTCGCGAGGGAGAGATTTTTCATTAGAAACCGCTTCAACAACAGCCAGAATTTCTTTATTCATCCTAGTTGCCTCATCCGAACTTTAAAAGTGGGGTACCAGGTTCGCTTTCTGGATGTTGCTCAGTGCGAACACTTCGTCTTTTCCATCCACCGTAACCGTAATCATTTCACCATCAACGGCTTTGATAATACCTTGCCATTTACGACGATTTTGCATTGCCATGCGTAACATCAGGCTGATTTCTTCCCCCATGAAACGCTGGTAGTGTTCAGCCTTAAACAGTGGACGATCAAGCCCCGGAGAAGATATTTCCAGGTTGTAAAGCCCTGGGATCGGATCTTCGACGTCGAGTACTGCACTGACCTGATGGCTAACATCAGCACAATCATCAACAGTGATACCCTCCTCACTATCGATATAGACTCGCAGTGTCGATACGCGTGCGCGAATAAACTCCAGGCCCACTAATTCATAACCTAAAGCTTCAACTGGTGCTGAAATCATCGCTGTTAATTTTTGCTCTAATGTGGACAAGCCCACCCCCAAGACATAAAAAAAGGGCTATATTAGCCCAGTAGTTCTGCTGTCAAATAACAAAAAACCCCGATACGCGGGGCTTTATGCAACTGGACCCTGTTTACTGCCAGTGGTCTCAACCAACTTCTTGTAATACCTATCAAAGCTATACCTCATGAAGCAACCTGTCAAATCAGGGTTAATACCTCTATGGTCGCTAAGCTTATAACTGTTTGAAAAGGTACATAGTTGTTAAGAAGTGGTTGCGGGAGCCGGATTTGAACCGACGACCTTCGGGTTATGAGCCCGACGAGCTACCATGCTGCTCCATCCCGCGTTCGAAAACGTGGCAAATCTTACGCTGATAATACTAAAAACGCAAGTTTCTAGATTTATGGTGCCGAGGACGGGACTTGAACCCGTACGCCCGTTGTTTAGGCACTACCACCTCAAGGTAGCGTGTATACCAATTTCACCACCTCGGCACTGATTATAGGACTGTTATCTTAATCGGCTAATAATAACTGTTTAAATAAACAACCCTACTTCAATTCTTTTACTGACTATTTCTGACAGAAAATTTTCTACCAAAAATTACTGAGGGATATCACTATTTGGTTTAGCTGGAGCTGCCGGTATTGCTGGAGTCTCTGCCTGTTTTTCAGTTTTTACAGGCTCAGCAAGGTTTTCCCACTTTCCGCTTGAACCCGTCCTATTCGTGGTCATATTTCCCAGAATCAGGCTGATAACAAAAAACAGTGTTGCAAAAACCGCTGTCATACGGGTCATGAAATTCGCAGAACCCGATGAACCAAATATTGTTGCAGACGCACCCGCACCAAAGGAAGCACCCATATCAGCACCTTTCCCCTGCTGCAACAGAACCAGAGCAATTAGCCCGATACCGACCAGCAAGAATATACCTAAAAGAGCTTCATACATATGTTGTACCCGTTTCCTCGTGGGATTTACCATAACTGTGACGTTATACTACGGTAACGTTATTCTGCATCACCCACTCAATTAGAAAAATTAACTGATTGAGCGGGTGTGAATACTAACCAAAGCGTCTCAGACAAGCAAGGTTAATTTTAAATACTGACGCTGATTGAGGAAAAAATCAACAAATCAGCTCATCCCTTTCACTGAATCAGCGATACGATGTGCCAATGTAGTGACCTGTTCTTCGTCTTCCCCTTCCACCATAACGCGGATCAGAGGCTCAGTGCCTGATTTACGCAGCAGAACGCGGCCTCGGCCATTTAACTCGTTTTCAACCTCTTTAACTACTTCCAGTACCTGTTCTGATTGAAGTGGGTCGTTATTGCCCGCAAAACGCACATTGACCAGTACCTGAGGCAACAGCTTCATTCCACTACACAAATCATGCAGGGTCATGTCATTACGTACCATTGCGCTCAATACCTGCAAACCAGCAACAACACCATCACCTGTAGTGGTTTTATCCAGCAAGATGATATGGCCTGAGTTTTCCGCGCCCAGACGCCAGCCTTTTTCCTGTAATTTTTCCAATACATAGCGGTCACCCACTTTTGCACGTTCAAATGGAATGCCAAGCTGCTTCAATGCCAGCTCCAGCCCCATATTACTCATCAAAGTACCAACGGCTCCACCGCGTAGTTGTCCTTGGCGTAATGCTTCACGTGCAATGATGTAAAGTATCTGGTCTCCGTCCACTTTGTGACCCAGGTGATCAACCATGATAATGCGATCACCATCGCCATCAAATGCCAGACCGACATCAGCCTGTTCTTCCAGTACCCGCTTCTGTAATAAGCGGACATCTGTTGCACCGCATTCTTCATTGATGTTAATGCCATTTGGCTCGCAACCAATGGCTATCACCTCAGCACCCAGTTCTCTAAGAACATTTGGCGCAATGTGGTAAGTCGCACCATTAGCGCAATCCAGTACAATCTTCAATCCATTCAGGCTTTGTTCACTAGGGAATGTACCTTTACAGAATTCAATATAACGACCAGCCGCATCAACAATCCGATTAGCACGCCCTAACTCAGCGGATTCTACGCAAGTCAGTGGTTTTTCCATTTCGGCTTCAATCGCTTCTTCCACATCATCAGGAAGTTTGGTGCCATCAATGGAAAAAAATTTAATCCCGTTATCGTAGTAAGGGTTATGGGAAGCAGAAATCACAATTCCCGCTTCTGCACGAAAAGTGCGTGTCAGGTATGCCACGGCAGGTGTTGGCATCGGGCCGGTAAATGAGGCGGATAACCCGGCAGCTGCCAAGCCTGCTTCCAGAGCAGATTCCAGCATATAACCAGAAATACGGGTATCTTTACCAATAATAATTTTGCGAGAACCATGGCGCGCCAGTACTTTCCCCGCAGCCCAGCCAAGTTTTAAAACAAAATCAGGGGTAATCGGACTGTTGCCAACTTTGCCACGGATACCATCGGTACCAAAATATTTACGGTTACTCATAAACTTCTTTCTTCCTTTGCTGAACGTATTCTTTGTTCACAGATCATTCTTTGTTCACAAATTGCCTGTTGCTGACAGCGTATTTTTCTCTGACAAAGTTGCCTGAACAATCTGCATTGCCTGCACAGTTTCTTTTACATCATGCACACGAATAATCTGAGCGCCTTGCATTGCTGCAATGACAGCACAGGCAACACTTCCCGTGACTCTTTCCTGAGGGGGTACATGAAGTAACTGCCCAATCATTGACTTACGCGACATGCCAGCCAAGATGGGCACACCAAGATGATGGAATGATTTTAACTGAGCCAATAATTGATAATTATGCGATAAATTCTTACCAAAACCGAAGCCCGGATCGATTATCAGGTTATTTTTTGCAATACCGGCCGCGATACAGCGCTCAATCTGAGCTTCCAAAAATGCTTTTACTTGCGCTATAACATCGGTGTAATGCGGTTCTGCCTGCATCGTTCTGGGCTGTCCCTGCATGTGCATCAAGCAAACGGGTAAGCCTGTTTTGGCTGCCTCTTCCAGAGCATTCGGCTCCTGTAATGAGCGGATATCATTGATAATGTGAGCACCGGCTTTTGCAGCTTCCTGTATTACGATAGCTTTTGAAGTATCAACCGATATCCAGACATCAAAACGCCGGGACAAAGCTTCTATTACGGGCACAACACGATCCAGTTCTTCCTGTTCACTGACCTCATCTGCACCGGGGCGTGTCGATTCCCCGCCGACATCAATAATAGTGGCACCTTCTCCAATCATGCTGACAGCATGGCGTAAGGCTGTATCTAGGGTATTGTGTGTACCACCATCTGAGAAGGAGTCAGGAGTGACATTCAAAATCCCCATAACCTGTGGATGGGAAAGATCAAGGATACTTCCTCTGGCTGTCAGTTTCATTGCTAGGGAGCCTTAATGTTAAAAACCCCAGGTTTGCCCCGGGGTTTAATCAGTACGGTCTGTCAAAATCAAAGGCAACCTGTATTACTTATAGTTGCCTTTGGTTTGAGTAGATTATGCGGTTGGGTTACCATCCGCAGGTTTCGCAGACTGCTGCTGAGACGATGTATCCTGACGGTTATTACTATTATTGCTATTACCGCCATTTCTGTTATCGCCTTCCCAGCCTGCCGGTGGACGGACGGTAGTGCGGTTCATCAGGTCATCAATCTGAGGTGCGTCAATGGTTTCATACTTCATCAACGCATCTTTCATTGAGTGCAGGATGTCCAGATTATCCATCAGAATCTGACGTGCGCGCTGGTAGTTACGGTCAACGAGAACCTTAACTTCCTGATCAATTAAGCGAGCAGTATCTTCCGACATGTGTTTCGCTTTAGCGACTGAGCGACCAAGGAAAACCTCACCCTCTTCTTCCGCATACAGTAATGGCCCCAGTTTTTCTGAGAAGCCCCACTGCGTGACCATGTTGCGGGCAATGGATGTTGCTACTTTGATATCGTTCGATGCACCGGTAGAAACATTCTCTGGGCCGTAGATGATCTCTTCTGCAAGACGTCCGCCGTATAAAGTAGAAATCTGGCTTTCCAGTTTCTGGCGGCTGGCGCTGATTTGATCACCCTCAGGCAGGAAGAAAGTCACACCCAACGCACGACCACGTGGGATAATCGTCACTTTATGAACCGGATCATGTTCAGGAACCAGACGACCAATAATGGCGTGCCCTGCTTCATGATAAGCAGTAGATTCTTTCTGCTCTTCCGTCATGACCATTGAGCGACGTTCTGCGCCCATCATGATCTTATCTTTGGCTTTCTCAAATTCCACCATTGAAACAACACGTTTGTTGCCACGAGCAGCAAACAGAGCAGCTTCGTTCACCAGGTTTGCCAAATCGGCACCCGAGAATCCAGGTGTACCACGGGCAATGATGGAGGCATCAATGTCGGTATCCAGCGGGATACGACGCATGTGAACTTTCAGAATTTGTTCACGACCACGAACATCTGGCAAGCCAACAACCACCTGACGGTCAAAGCGACCAGGGCGCAGCAGTGCAGGGTCCAGTACATCAGGACGGTTGGTTGCAGCGATAACGATGATGCCTTCATTACCTTCGAAGCCATCCATCTCAACCAGCATCTGGTTCAGTGTCTGTTCACGTTCATCGTGTCCACCACCCAGACCAGCGCCACGCTGACGGCCTACCGCGTCGATTTCATCGATAAAGATAATACAAGGAGCGGCTTTTTTCGCCTGTTCGAACATATCACGAACACGGGAAGCACCAACACCAACAAACATTTCAACGAAGTCAGAACCAGAAATGGTAAAGAATGGTACTTTAGCCTCACCTGCGATTGCTTTCGCCAGCAGGGTCTTACCTGTACCCGGAGGCCCAACCATCAGGATGCCTTTCGGGATCTTACCACCCAGTTTCTGGAAACGGCCGGGTTCACGCAGGTATTCCACCAGCTCACCCACTTCTTCTTTTGCTTCGTCACAACCAGCAACGTCCGCAAATGTCGTTTTGATCTGATCTTCCGTCAGCATACGAGCTTTGCTTTTACCGAAAGACATTGCTCCTTTACCGCCACCACCTTGCATTTGACGCATAAAGAAGATCCAAACGCCAATCAGCAGCAGCATTGGGAACCATGAAATAAAGATAGACGCTAACAGGCCCTGTTGTTCTGGTGGTTCACCAACAACTTTTACCTGTTTGTTTAGCAGTGTATCCAGCAGCTTCTCATCTGGAACTGGCATATACGTGCTGTATTTTCCACCGTTGTCTTTCTTAGTGAAATCAATGTCACGACCAGAAATACGTACTTCACTTATTTGATTCTGTGATAACTCACTGATGAAGTTAGAGTAATCCACCCTACGACCACTAGAATCGCCGGGACCAAAACTCTGGAACAATAACATCAAGACAACTGCGATGACTAACCAGAGAATCAGGTTTTTCGCCATGTCACTCAAGGGATTAACCTCTTATTACAACTGTGTTAACAAATAGCAGCAGGGTACTATACTTTCCGCCCCGTCGCTACAATGTATACTTCACGCGAACGTGCCCGCGAAGCGTCCGGTTTACGAATTTTAACCTTCGTAAAAAGGGAGCGTATTTCCCTCAGGTATTCATCAAAGCCTTCTCCCTGAAACACTTTGACAATAAAACTGCCCCCAGGGGCCAGCACATCACGACACATATCTAATGCTAATTCAATCAGATACATGGATCGAGGAATATCGACCGCGGGGGTTCCACTCATATTGGGAGCCATATCCGACATGACGACCTGGACTTTATTATCACCAACTCTCTCAAGTAATGTTTTCAATACCTGCTCATCACGAAAATCCCCTTGCAGAAAATCAACGCCGACAATGGGATCCATTGGTAAAAGATCGCAGGCAATGACCCGACCACGTCCACCAATCTGACCGACTACGTATTGAGACCACCCACCTGGAGCAGCGCCTAAATCAACAACGGTCATGCCCGGTTTAAATATTTTGTCGCTTTGCTGTATCTCATCAAGTTTAAACCAAGCGCGGGAGCGAAGCCCTTTTTTCTGCGCCTTAAGAACATATTTATCACTAAAATGTTCTTGTAACCAGCGACTTGAGCTTGCTGAGCGTTTTTTATTGGCCATTGTTCTTTCCAACTGTTACTAACAGAGAGTCTTATTTTTTTCACTCTCTTATCAAACCACACCACACACTTATGGTGATAGATAAGAGATGGCGGTAGAATAGGTCGTTTTCAATCCCAACTAAGCAAAAAAACGATGACTCTTAACAAGAAACAAGTGCAATACCTGAAAAGTCTCGCTCATTCATTAAAGCCTGTTGTCATGATCGGTAACAACGGACTGACTGAAGGCGTATTGGCCGAAATCGAACAAACCCTTTCGCATCACGAGCTTATCAAAGTCAAAGTTGCAGGCGAAGACCGTGAAATCAAAACTTTGATCGCGGAAGCTATTGTTCGTGAAACTGGTGCATATAATGTGCAAATTATTGGAAAAATGCTAGTTCTCTATCGCCCTTCTGAAGAGCGTAAGATTAGTTTACCGAAATAATCTCGATATCTTTATACAAAAGTGCCATTTTATCATGACAAAAAAAGACCTCATCGGGCCTTTTCATTATCATTACCGGTATTATGACCACTTACCATTTTCCTTCCCGCACCATCGTGTGGGAAGGAAAGCTTAGCTTTTCAGCTGAATATCAAACATACTCGACGTTCAGAACTTCATATTCCACTTTACCGCCAGGTGTTTCAATCACAGCGACATCATCCACTTCTTTGCCAATTAAGCCACGGGCAATAGGTGAATTAACCGAAAGCAGATTTTCTTTGATATTCGCTTCATCGTCACCCACAATGCGGTAAGTCTGTTCTTCATCAGAATCAACATTCAGCACCGTTACCGTCGCACCAAAAATCACGCGGCCATTGTTGGTCATCTTCGTGATATCTATCACCTGCGCATTAGAAAGTTTAGCTTCAATTTCTTGAATACGGCCTTCACAAAACCCCTGTTGCTCACGGGCAGCATGATATTCGGCATTTTCTTTCAAATCACCGTGTTCACGTGCCTCAGCGATTGCAGCAATAATTTGAGGGCGACGTACATTTTTCAAATGTTCTAATTCTTCGCGCAATTTATCCGCGCCACGTACCGTCATCGGAATTTGTTTCATTTATTAAACCTCTAAATCAATCCTAAGCCCAGACAACATCTTCCTGATTTTTGCAAAAAGTTAACTTATTTTGCAATAACAGTAGATTGCAATATATTGCAACACAATGAGCACACCCTATCAGGCGGGCTTCCAGACAATAAAAGGGGCGTAAACTACAGAATAGTCTGATAGTTCACATACACATTCTACCTGCTAATCTATCATTTTAACGTAGAGTTGGTGATGGATCATCGTTTACTTTTTCCTGAATTGCGTCTTAGTATTATTAATACAAATTTTATTGAAATACACCCACATTTATATGCGAGATCTATGGCTCTTTTAAAAGTTACCAGCAAAATAGCTTGTATGCTCAGTCTGAGCCTGAGCGTTTTTAGTGCAAATGCTTCTTCAATTGAGAAGAATATTGAATATTTGCCAGCAGGGGCCAACGTTTCATTTATCGCCCAAAAAATCGGTGAAAAAGCACCAATTGTTGATTATCGTGGGCAACAACTGGCATTACCGGCCAGTACTCAGAAAATAGTGACAGCATTAGCTGCCTTATTACAGCTTGGCAAAGATTTTCGTTTTGTCACAACTCTGGAGAGCAATGCCAATATTGAAGATGGCAAATTAAAGGGTAACCTTATTGCCCGCTTTGTCGGCGATCCATCACTGACACGCACGCAACTACGCAATATGGTTGAGAAGCTAAAACAGTCGGGTATACAGCAGATTAACGGCGATCTCATCATCGACATTTCTATTTTTTCCAGCCACGATAAAGCGCCAGGATGGGTATGGAATGATATGACCCAATGTTTCAGCGCGCCGCCCGGTGCTGCCATTGTCGATAAAAACTGCTTTTCTGTCTTACTCTATAGTGCAGAACAGGCTAATGAACCAGCTATTGTTCACACGCCTTCTTATTATCCCGTCAACGTCTTCAGCGAAGTTAAAACGCTCGCTAAAGGCTCATCGGAAGCAAAATACTGTGAACTTGATGTCACCACAGGAGAATTAAACCGATATACCCTGACTGGCTGCCTGACTCAGCGCGATGAACCCTTGCCACTAGCATTTGCTGTCCAGAATGGGGCAAGCTATGCTGGAACTATTCTGAAAAATGAATTACATCTCGCGGGAATTGAACTGAAAGGCCATCTACGGCGCCAATCATTTCCTCAGCAGCCCGAAAAAACGCTGGCAATAAATCAATCGGCACCTTTACCTGATTTGCTCAAGGTGATGCTAAAAAAATCAGATAACATGATAGCAGATACGGTTTATCGTACTCTGGGCCATTATTACTTTAATGTTCCCGGTACATGGCGTTCCGGTTCTGATGCTATCCGCCAAATTCTAAAACAAAAAGCCGGTATTGATATCGGTAATGCGGTCATCGTTGATGGTTCTGGTCTTTCACGTCACGATCTCATCACCCCTTCAACAATGATGGAAATCCTGCAATTCATTGCGCAACACAACAATGAGCTGGATATCATCTCTATGTTACCTAAAGCAGGTTTTGACGGCACGTTAGCCTATCGTCCGGGACTTCATACTGCGGGTGTGGATGGTAAGGTATTTGCAAAAACAGGTTCATTGCAAGGGGTGTATAATCTTGCTGGCTTTATGACAGCGGCCAGTGGGCAACAGATTGCTTTCGTCCAATTTATTTCATCTTACTCTGTTACTCCAGAAAATCTACGGAATCGTCGGGCTCCTCTGGTTCGTTTCGAGCATCATTTATATAAATTTCTATACCAGAATAATTGATATACCCGTCGTCTTTCAAGTTGCCTCTTTGTTGGCTACGCTCACTCAACCCGGTCACCGTTTTTATAAAAATACGGTTACCTATGCTCCCGGGGATTACTGAGAGGCTCCTGCCTCTCACCGGAGGCCAGCCTTTGGCTGGGCAAATTCGTTCCCGACGAATTTGTCATTCCCTTGCCGCCGCGAAGCAACTCGAAATCCATAAGGTATAATTAATTCATAAAAAGGGAATTCCAGAAAGAAAAAAGGGCGCTTTAACAGCACCCTTTTTCATCATTAAAGCATCTGAAATAAGCGATTAGCGTTTATAAATAAACTCAATGCCTTCTTCATCTTCTTCGTCCCAGTCGTCATCCAGATCATCTTCCTCAGATACCTGCTGCAACTGTTCCTTATGATAGTCATCCCACATGAATTCAACTTTTTCCGGCTGAGCGCCTTCTTCAGCATTCATCTGGCGAGGCTGAACTTTAATGAATTCCATGATATCCCAGCAGAGTTCTTTCACACCCTGACGATTCACGGCTGAAATCATGTAGTAATCGCCTTCCCAACCCAGTTCATCCGCAATTGCTTTCGCTTTCAGCTTAGCTTCTTCTGGATCAGTCAGATCAACTTTATTGAATACCAACCAACGTGGTTTTTCAGCCAGTTTCTCACTGTACTTATGCAACTCGTTGATAATAATACGAGCATTTTCTACTGGATCAGATTCATCGATCGGGCACAGATCAATTAGATGCAACAGAACACGGCAACGCTCCAGATGTTTCAGGAAACGGATACCTAAACCTGCACCTTCTGATGCACCTTCAATCAGGCCGGGAATATCAGCGACTACGAAGCTCTGCTCATTATCCATACGTACAACGCCAAGGCTTGGTACCAGCGTAGTAAATGGATAATCAGCCACTTTAGGTTTGGCTGCTGAAACCGCTCGAATGAAGGTGGATTTACCCGCATTCGGCATGCCAAGCATACCGACATCAGCCAGCAGCATCAGCTCCAGCATCAGGTCACGAGTTTCTCCCGGTGTGCCCATTGTTCTTTGACGCGGAGCACGGTTAACCGAGGATTTAAAACGGGTGTTACCCAGCCCGTGGAAGCCGCCTTTGGCAACCATCAGACGTTGCTCATGACGCACCATATCACCCAGAATCTCTCCTGTAGCGATATCGCGGATACGGGTTCCTACCGGAACTTTAATGGTAATATCCTGACCACGTTTGCCGGTGCAATCACGGCTCTGACCGTTTTGCCCACGCTCAGCGCGGAAGGATTTTTCAAACCGGTAGTCAATCAGGGTATTAAGGTTTTCATCTGCCAGCAGGTAGACATCACCACCGTCACCACCGTCACCGCCGTCTGGCCCACCTTTTGGAATATATTTTTCACGACGGAAGCTGACACAGCCATTGCCACCATCTCCCGCTGCAACCAGTATTCTGGCTTCATCTACAAATTTCATCACTTTTCTCCGTAGGATAGCCACTATAAAGCTGGATGGCAGATCGTACCCAGAGATGGCGTAATCCAAAATATAAAAAGCCCCGCAACACATATTGCAGGGCTTCCGATTCGATCGAAGTTCAAAAAACTTATTCAGCTACGATGCTGATAAATTTACGGTTTTTTGGACCTTTAACTTCGAATTTAACTTTTCCGTCAGCTAATGCGAACAGGGTGTGGTCACGGCCACAACCTACGTTGTTGCCTGCGTGGAATTTAGTACCACGTTGACGAACGATGATGCTACCTGCTAATACAGACTCACCACCAAAACGTTTTACACCCAGACGTTTACTTTCGGAATCGCGACCGTTACGAGTCGAGCCGCCAGCCTTTTTGTGTGCCATTTATCTGCTCTCCTAATATCTTAAGCGATGCCAGTGATCTTAACTTCAGTGAACCACTGACGGTGGCCCTGCTGCTTACGGCTGTGTTTACGACGACGAAACTTAACGATTTTAACTTTCTCGCCACGACCGTGTGCAACTACTTCAGCTTTAACTTTAACGCCTTCGATTACTGGAGCGCCGATCTGGATATCTTCACCATTAGCGACCATCAGAACCTGGTCAAACTCAACAGTTTCACCTGTTGCGATGTCCAGCTTTTCCAAGCGAATTGTCTGACCTTCGCTTACTCGGTGTTGTTTACCACCACTTTGGAAAACCGCGTACATATAAACTCCGCTTTCCGCGCACCCCCTAAAATTCTTTCCAGAGCGCGCTATAAAATATTCACAATAGGGCGCGAATTCTACGCAAAAACCGTTTGGAAGACAAGAGCAGAATTAGAACAGATGAGAAAAAAGCGGAGTTTTTCGATTGTCATTTATTTGAACGGTTTTTCAAGTACAATCAATAAAACGTGATATCTATTGATATACTAATTAATGAGCACAGCTCTGAATCAGAGTCCGAAGCCAAAACATGAACTTAGAATCGATAATTAAACTTACAGCTGATGATATGGCAGCGGTTAATGAAACCATTCTTAACCAATTAAATTCTGATGTTGCGCTTATCAACCAGCTTGGCTATTACATTATTAGTGGCGGTGGCAAACGCATTCGCCCAATGATTGCCGTGCTGGTCGCTAAGGCACTGGGTCATGAGGGAGAGAAACATATCAAAGTTGCTGCCCTGATAGAATTTATTCATACAGCAACCCTGCTTCATGATGATGTCGTAGATGAATCCGATATGCGTCGCGGTCGGGCAACGGCTAATGCCATGTATGGCAATGCAGCCAGCGTACTGGTCGGTGATTTTATCTATACCCGTTCGTTTCAAATGATGACTGACCTCAACTCAATGCGCGTGCTGAAACTGATGTCCGATGCCACGAATGTCATTGCAGAAGGCGAAGTGATGCAGTTGATGAATTGTAATGATCCGGATATTTCAGAAGATGATTACATGCGCGTCATTTACAGCAAAACGGCGCGCCTGTTTGAAGTGGCATCACATTCTTCCGCTATTCTGTCCAATGCAACCCCGGAACAGGAAGCAGCACTACGCGATTATGGTCGCTATCTTGGTACTGCATTCCAGTTGATCGATGATCTTTTAGATTACGATTCCGATGATAACACGCTCGGAAAAAATACCGGAGATGATCTGAATGAAGGTAAGCCGACTCTTCCGCTCTTACATGCGATGAATCACGGAACTCCTGAGCAATCAGCATTGATCCGCGAGGCGATTGAAAAAGGTAATGGCCGCCATTTGCTGGATACTGTGCTTACAACGATGAAACAGTGTGGTTCACTCAATTACACCCGCCAACGGGCCGAGGAAGAAGCTGATAAGGCAATTTCAGCGTTACAAGTACTTGATGAGTCTCCATACAAAGCGGCCCTTGTGGGACTTGCCCATATCGCTGTGCAGCGACTTTCCTGAGCTTATGCAATCAGTATCTCAGACTATTCAGTCTGAGATACTGCCTTTGTTTTCAACTTCTTGAATTCCTGTGTATTGGACAAGACTGGCTAGTCCTTTCCGTAAAATGAACTTAACCATGCGCTCCCTTTCGGGCTTGGTCAGTTGATAATAAGCTTCCACCCAAATCATAAACGGATCTTGCCGTTTGTTCCGGTAATACTCAACCGAGCTTTCACTCACGGCCAGTACATTCAGAACATCTTCAGGCAGGCTGTTGACATGATATTCGAGCGCTTTTCCCTGCACCCCACGCTTACGACGCTGTTCCCAACCTTCACGTCTTGCCATCAAGTTTACCCCCTGAGGGGATGATGGCAGACCAGCGAGGCCAATGAGCTCCTTTGCAGAATACCATTCTTTTTTCATCTCTCTCTCCTCGCTTATTACCGGAGCAGTAAAGAGAAAACCAAATTTTATACCCTTTGTTTTTCAATTTGGCTTTTCAAAAGCTGGCTCAGGTAGCTAGAATTTTTTCCAAAAAACTTCTTATACCATCTCTTAGTATCACTTCTGTAATTACCTCCTTTTCTTCATCCGTGAGTAAATTAAATGCACTTACCCAAATAGATAGAGGGTCTTGTTTCTGAACCTGATATTCAGGCGATATTTCATTAAGTTCCAGAGCGGCTAATGTTGTTTCAGGAAAACAAGAATAGTGATATTCAATTGCCCTACCCTGAACACCCGCTCGCTTTTGTCTCATCCATTCTTCACGTTTCGCTCTGGCATTCACTCCTTGTGGTGATCTAGGTAACTCACCTACACCGGTCAACTCCATTGCCGTATACCACTCTTTTTTCATAATGTTTCTCTATTTTTGTAACCAAGTTCAAAAAAGAAGTTATTAAGAAAAAATTAGAAATATTTTTAGAAAAAATAATGTTATTTTATTTTCTTAATAACAGATCCATGTTCGTTATTAATTTCACTCTAACGCTTTAGTTATACCACTAATGTGGCTCTAAATTTAATAGGAAAGGATTAAAAAAATGATTTCTATGAAATCGGATTGGCATCCTGCTGATATTATTGCTGCTTTACGTAAACGTGGAACAACTCTGGCCGCTGTTTCCCGTGAATCAGGATTAAGCTCATCAACTTTGGCGAATACTCTTTCTCGCCCATGGCCCAAGGGAGAATGGATAATAGCAAATTATTTAGGTATTCATCCGTCTGAAATATGGCCCAGCCGTTATTTCGACCCTCATACCGGAGAATTATTAGAAAGGAAAATCAGAGAGAAAAAAGAATAATTAGCTATCAATATATTTATTGAAAAGAAAAACCGCTAACTGTATTTAAGTTAGCGGTTTTAGTTATCTAATATATTTAAGTTAATTCGTATATTAATAAATTAAAAATTAATTGAATTAACCATTAATAAATTTTTCGCCTAATTCAATATCTTTTTTCAGAACGTCTAACATATTATTCAGTGCGTTTTGTTCAAACTCACTCAGCTGACCAATATCTAAACGTTCTTCAATACCATTTTTACCTAAGCGAATAGGCTGTGCGAAGAAGCGAGCGTGTTTGCCATCACCTTCTACATAGCTGCATTCGATAACATTGCTGTCACCCTGCAAAGCACGGATCAGGGAGAGGCCGAAACGGGCAGCTGCTTGTCCCATAGACAAAGTTGCAGATCCGCCACCCGCTTTTGCTTCAACAACTTCAGTACCGGCATTCTGGATACGTTTTGTCAGAGCTTCAACTTCTTCAGCAGTGAAACTAACACCAGGGATCTGAGACAGTAATGGCAGAATAGTTACCCCAGAGTGACCACCGATAACAGGAACTTCCAGCTCTTCTGGTTTTTTGCCTTTCAGTTCAGCAATGAAGGTATTAGAGCGGATAATATCCAGCGTTGTTATACCAAACAGACGGTTTTTATCGTACACACCCTCTTTTTTCAGAACTTCAGCAGCGATTGCTACAGTCGTGTTCACAGGGTTAGTAATAATTCCGATTAATGCTTTCGGGCATGTTTTAGCGATCTGCTGAACCAGATTACGGATAATGCCTGCATTAATGTTAAATAGATCAGAGCGATCCATACCAGGTTTACGCGCTACACCAGCAGAAATCAATACAACATCTGCGCCTGCCAATGCAGGAGTTGCATCTTCACCCGCAAAACCAGTGACCTTCACTGCTGTCGGGATATGGCTCAGATCGGCAGCAACGCCTGGGGTTACTGGGGCAATGTCATACAAAGAAAGTTCTGAACCTGAAGGAAGCTGGGTCTTGAGTAGAAGGGCAAGTGCCTGACCAATACCACCGGCTGCACCGAGAACTGCAACTTTCATCCTGATACTCCTTTAAAAATTAAGTGCTGTAATAAACTGAAATCTGTCTGGTTAAGAGGCTCAATTTACCATATTCAATACAGGTATGGGATAAGCCTTCTGCCTTACTCATCACTACGTATTAAAAACAATCTGTTAACAGCCAGATTATCTACCTAATAGCCTGAGGATGGAACACCAAAGTTCTTTATTTTAGACAAAATGCTTATCTGTTAATGAGATAACGGGCACTTTTTTAGGAATTATTCTTGCTATCTTATGAATTAATGAGTTAATTAATCTGTTCTTCTCTTTTACTGCTAGTGATTCCATTTTATTAACAATACATTTACCTTATTCAATCATGTAATTATGCATCCTGTCACGGTCTTTCCGTCCCTTCCTTGCATAAAAATTCACACTTTTGCATAATATTGACTTCATAACGGATTTAACGATGGTGAAATATGCGAATTCCTTCGAAACAGGAAGATTTGGTAAAAGCGTTCAAAGCATTACTGAAAGAAGAAAAATTCAGTTCTCAGGGTGAGATTGTTGCAGCACTTCAGGAAGAAGGCTTTGAAAACATTAACCAGTCTAAAGTTTCCAGAATGCTGACAAAATTTGGTGCAGTCAGAACCCGCAATGCAAAAATGGAAATGGTCTACTGTCTGCCAGCTGAATTAGGCGTTCCTACTGCCACCAGCCCATTAAAAAATCTGGTATTGGATGTCGATTATAATCATTCAGTCGTGGTTATTCGCACTAGCCCCGGCGCAGCTCAGTTGATTGCACGCTTACTGGATTCATTAGGTAAAGCGGAAGGGATACTTGGCAGCATAGCAGGGGATGATACGGTTTTTTCTACCCCGACAAAGGCTGTTACAACGGCACAGCTCTATGAAGCTATACTCAATTTGTTTGATCAAGAACTGTAAATTAATAATAGATCAAACGCTGTTTAGCCACACAGAGGATCGCCCGATCATTGCGATCCTCTCACATGAACAATCAGGCCGCCTGTTCCTTTTTGTTCAACGCCGCCAGTAATTTCTCATGAATACCACCAAAACCACCGTTGCTCATAATCAATATATGATCGCCGGGCTGTGCTGATTCAACGATCATCCGTACCAACGCATCGATATCAGAACACCAACGGGCGGGTTGAATACATTGTTCAGCAATCTCAGCAACTTGCCACGGAATATTACCAGGCTGAAACAGGAATACTTCATCTGCACGGCCCAGAGAAGGAGCTATCTCATTTTTGCTCATGCCGAGTTTCATCGTATTTGAGCGAGGTTCCAGAACAGCAAGGATACGAGCCATACCCCCGGCCTTACTTCTCAACGCTTCCAGCGTTGCCAGAATTGCTGTTGGGTGATGGGCAAAATCATCGTAAATCGAGATGCCATTCACCTCACCTACTAACTCCAGACGGCGACGAGCATTGATAAAGTCACCCAATACCTGACAAGCGTCCGCAGGTTGCACTCCAACATGGTAAGCTGCTGCAATGGCCATCAAGCCATTATGCATATTATGTTCACCCACTAATGACCAGCTAACTTCACCGACCAACTCACCATGATGGAACACCTGATAAGTGCTGCTGTCCTGAGTCGTTTTTTTTGCCTGCCAGTTCCCTGTTTCACCGGTATATTCCAATTCACTCCAACATCCCATGCCGATAACCTGTTTCAGATTAATGTCATGATCGGGGGCCAGGATCTTACCGGTTCCCGGCACAACTCTGACAAGATGATGGAATTGTTTTTGAATCGCAGACAAATTTTCGAAAATATCAGCATGATCGAATTCAAGATTGTTCATAACGAGCGTGCGGGGGCTGTAGTGAACGAATTTTGAACGCTTATCAAAAAAAGCGCAATCATACTCATCCGCTTCAATTACGAAAAACGGGCTTTCACCCAGTTGTGCTGAAACTTCAAAATTACCCGGTACGCCGCCGATCAAAAACCCCGGTTTATAACCACAAGCTTCCAGAATCCATGCCAGCATTCCGGCTGTTGTCGTTTTGCCATGTGTTCCTGCAACCGCCAGAACCCAACGCTCCGGCAAAACATGATCATGCAGCCATTGCGGACCGGATGTATAAGGAATACCACGATCCAAAACCGCCTCAACACAAGGATTGCCCCGTGTCATGGCATTACCGATGATCACCATATCTGGCACAGGATTGAGTTGTGAAGGATCGTATCCCTGGATCAGTTCAATACCCTGATTTTCCAACAGAGTACTCATAGGAGGATACACATTGGCGTCGGAACCGGTCACTTCGTGGCCTAACGAGCGAGCGAGGATGGCCAGCCCTCCCATGAAAGTTCCGCAGATGCCAAGAATATGAATACGCATTTATTTCTATCCGATATCATGAAGTGTATCACTATTCTAACCATCAAATCATAGATTAGAAATGCAATGACCTATCAATCATTCTATTCTTTAGCTAAACTGCCCGCACTTAAGTGCAACACATATGTGATGCACTCTTTTAAAATCATAACCAAATCAGGGCCTTCGTCATGAAAACATTAGGCGAATTCATCGTCGAAAAACAGCACGACTTTCCTCATGCTACAGGTGAATTGACCGCATTACTTTCTGCTATCAAACTGGGTGCCAAGATCATTCATCGGGACATCAATAAAGCGGGTCTCGTGGATATTCTGGGCACCAGCGGTGTTTCAAATGTTCAGGGTGAAGTTCAGATGAAGCTGGACTTGTATGCCAATGAAAAACTCAAGGCAGCACTGAAAGCTCGCGGTGAAGTAGCGGGTATCGCTTCTGAAGAAGAAGACGATATCGTCATCTTTGATGGCGACCGGGCAGAAAATGCAAAATATGTTGTTTTGATGGACCCACTGGATGGTTCTTCGAATATTGATGTAAACGTTTCCGTCGGTACTATTTTCTCCATTTACCACCGAATTACACCAATCGGGCAACCGGTGACTGAAGAAGACTTTCTGCAACCGGGCCATCGTCAAGTTGCGGCTGGTTATGTCGTCTACGGCTCATCCACCATGTTGGTTTACACCACTGGTTGTGGTGTTCATACCTTCACTTATGATCCTTCTCTGGGTGTATTCTGCCTGACTCATGAAAAAGTTCAGTTCCCGGCAAAAGGCAATATGTATTCCATTAACGAAGGGAACTACATTAAATTCCCTCTGGGTGTGAAGAAGTACATCAAATATTGTCAGGAGCAGGATGAAGAAACTCAGCGCCCTTACACTACCCGTTATGTCGGTTCGCTCGTTGCTGACTTCCATCGCAATCTGCTGAAAGGCGGTATTTACATTTACCCAAGTACAGCCAGCCATCCGACCGGTAAATTACGTCTGCTGTATGAGTGCAACCCGATTGCATTCCTGGCTGAACAGGCTGGCGGTAAAGCCAGTGACGGTACAAGCCGGATACTGGATATCAAACCAAGCGAGTTGCACCAGCGCGTTCCACTGTTTGTCGGAACCAAATCGATGGTGGAAAAAGCCGAAAGTTTTATGGCTGAATTTCCCGAAGAATAAATCGATTTATTAAATAGTTAATTGAAGAGACGGTGTTTCGTCTCTTCTTCATAAAGAAATACACCTTTCATAAATTATGGTTCACTCCGCTAATCAGAAAAATGGAATTACTTTAGGCCTGTTTTGGCTATAATACCCCGCACTCCATTTTGGTTTGAAATTGAAGGAAACCTTTTATGAGCCTGAACAACGTACCGGCGGGTAAAGAACTGCCAGAAGACATCTACGTTATCATTGAGATCCCGGCAAATGCGGATCCAATTAAATATGAAGTCGACAAAGACTCCGGCGCTCTGTTTGTAGACCGTTTCATGTCAACGGCTATGTTCTATCCGTGCAACTACGGTTACATCAACAATACTCTGTCCCTTGATGGTGACCCGGTTGACGTACTGGTTCCAACTCCATACCCATTGCAGCCAGGCTCCGTTATCCGCTGCCGCCCGGTTGGTATGCTGAAAATGACCGATGAATCCGGTGAAGATGCTAAACTGGTTGCTGTTCCTCATACTAAACTGAGCAAAGAATACGATCACATTAAAGATGTGAACGATCTGCCAGAACTGCTGCGTTCTCAGATTACCCATTTCTTTGAACACTACAAAGATCTGGAAAAAGGCAAGTGGGTAAAAGTTGACGGCTGGGAAAATGTTGAAGCCGCTAAAGCTGAAATCCTGACTTCTTTCGAACGTGCTGCCAAAAAATAATCCTGACGGATAACAGCAAGTTTTGATCGTAAAAAACCTCTGTGTTCTTATCGGCACAGAGGCTTTTTTTAGTTAGTCAATTAAAGTGATCCTAAAAAATACTATACAGATCGTTATTTTTCTTCGTGACGTTTCAGCCAGTCACCACTTTCTATTCGGGTAAGACCCTCGACAGATAACATATACAAATAAATCCATGCGCTGCCGTAGGGGGTTTTTATCAATTCCCTTTGATATTCCTGAGTGTTCTTTTTCAAATCATCCAGTTCAGTCAAAATGGATGATGTAATGCGATAAACTTCACATTCAAGAGTGCCTTCGCCGCGGACTACCGCGGGATAATGCCCCAGGTCATAAATTTCATACCCCTCAAGCCGATGCTCTCCTAAAAGTTGGGCATAGGTCATCCAGTGGTGATTGCCTTGTTTGCGCCTCAGGCTACCATAAACAATAACTCGCATCGTTAAAACTCAAACTCATAGAGCAGATCTAAAGCCTGATCAATACCAGATACCGCTTCCAGATACAATCTTGGCATCACCCGATAACGTAGGGTCAGAGTTGCCAGTGAGTCAAAAATCCCAACACCATATTTCACCTGTAAGTCGTTGGTAATCTTACCACTCACAACAACCTGCGATTTATCACCAACTCCCTGTGTATCCAGAGCCAGATCAGAGACACCAAAGGTTTCACCTATTTTGCCTACTAATTTACCGCTCTGGGCAACGCCGAGGCCGATCAACATAGAAGTCATCTGGGAGTTGTCAGAGCCTCCCTTTTCTAAGCCTTCACCACGCAACAAGTAAGAAAGTGCTTCCTGTTGCGATTTAACCGGCTCAGAGAAAATTTCAATTTTAGGCTTATCTGCCAGCCCCATTACCCTCACCCCAGCGATGACATTATTCGCTGTCGATTCAGGATTGCGGATTGCTTCAATATTCAACAGTGGTTGATCCGGTGGGCCAGAGAACATAATCAGCCCCTTGCGCACCTGTAAATCCTGCCCATAAGCACGAAATTGACCATCCGGAATATCAATTTGACCATTCAGCGCCAGACCTTGTTGATCCTGAATAACTTTCAGATCTCCTTTCAACTGGGCATTCAAGCCAAATGCATTCAAGCGAACATCATTACCTATGTGAATATTTAAGTCACTTTGAATCAAAATGGAAGATTTTTTCTTTTCTATCGGCTGAAGATTTTTATCCAACATTACTTCGTCAGAAGAAATACCTACGGCAGATTCAGGTAACTCTTGTACAGTAATCCGGGCCCATGGGATACCCACACTACCATTGAGTTTCAATAAATGAGGTGTTGCCTCAAAAACCAAATCAGGACTTACATCTATTTTAACCATAGGTGGCACAGTAACCCGCAGTTTATCCCCATAAGCAGTGACTCTGGCAGACCAGGCATTTAAATTACGCCAGTCTGCATTCCCGTGGAGATTAAGCTGTCCCTGAGGCGTTTTAATGACCCCTTCTAAATCAGAACGAACACCATCAAAATAAACGGATAACTGACTCTGGTTAATATCAAATGGCAACCAGTGGCTATTAACCTGAAAAACATCAGCCTTCAGAAAACCATATAACAATGGATTCTTGACACTCCCGCCAAGATTCAAGTTTGCATTCAAAGTTCCGTCAGCTTTTTCACCTTTATCCAAAATGGGCTTAATCAGATTAAGAGAAAGAAAACGGGCATCGACATTACCAGATAATTTACGCCGTCCATCCAGATCATCTATCTGAACATGACCATCTAATTGGCCATTACCGACCAGTTTAAACAACCACGATAAATCAACCTTTCCGTTTTTCAGGCCTGCATTCAGAGTCAGCCTTTCGAAATTAACGGGTAACGTAGAACCTTCCACAACCTGTCGAAGCTGAACACCATCACCTTCAAGCGCCATTTTTACCTGTGGTAATTGATGCCCTTCCGTCCATTTAACATTAGCATTACCACTGAATATCCCTTTTAGCTGAGTTGTCTTATCCAGATATGGCTGGATCATAGCAAGATCAAAACGCTCCAGTACGATATCAGCCTGTCCGCTGCTACCTGCTTCTATCGGTTTCGGAATACAGAGCTGGGCATTCGGATTCAGCCAACAGTGAGTACCAACGATCACTTTCTGCTGTGCATTTTGGTAATCAAACGTCAGTGCTTTACTTAAACGCCACTCGCCAACAGGTGTATCAAAATAGGTATTATTGATATTACCTTTCCAGCGTTCCTGTTTGCGGTCAAAACTGCCATTCAGGGCCAAACGGCCTGATACAGGGTTTCCATCCACCCGTAATTGCAGCTCATGCTGTCTTTCTGTGCCCTTGGCGTTAAGCTCCAGATTATTGATAGCCAAATCGGCCTGTTTCAGTTGCCGAATGGTGACTGATAACCGGCCTTCAATTTGATCCGTTGACCGTAAATCACCTTTAATAACCGCGCTATCTACCGACAAATCATTTTGCCAACGCACACCACGCGCGTTTAAGTCTGCAACGACCTGAGGTGCTTTTAGGTTGCCACGGAGTTTCAAATCCCCCATAACCACACCAGACAGCCCCGGCAACAGGCCATTTAGTTGTGGTGCATGAATATCACCATCCAACTCCCATTTTTCATCAGTAAGACGGCCTTTAACATCCAGCGTATTACGACCAAATATGACGTTAAATTGGGGGATATCCCATTGCCCCGCTGCATTGCCGGAAACTTTGCCATGCATTTTGATGCTGTTCTGTTTTACATGACCATCAAGGGCGATTTCAGGAAGCTGAAGCTGCCAGCTCCCGCCATATAAGCTACCTCGAACCGCTACCTTGCCATCTATTCTGGCTGGCCATTCCGGCCACTGTTTTTCAGTATCAATACCATGCAGGTGCAACTGGGCATTCCAGCTAATGGCTTTACTCCAGTCAACCACACCAGTGAGTTCGGCATTGCCCTGTAATGCAGACAGGCGCAAACGAGTGAGCCGGAGCAGTTCCTCATTTCCCTTCGCATCCAGAACCAATACGGCCGGAGGAAGTTCATTCCCTTTAATATCAGAACGCAGGGAAAGGTCATAATCGCTGGCTTTACCATTCAGGTGTAACCTGACATCATTAAGCTGATATTCTGCTTTTGCCGTTAATGGCCACTGTAGGTGATGACTTACCAGTGTCAGGCGCATAGGCAGATTTGCTTTAGCTAATTCCGTCTGAACATTCAGATCCGCATCCACGGGCCCTGCAAGCTTTAATGCCAGATTAAGTTGCTGTAGCAAAGCACCATTCAGTTTTGCCTGAAAATGTTGTCCTTTTACGGGTTCCAGCGTAGTACTACCCTTAACTGACAATTTAACCGGCCACTGTTCAGCAAGTTTTGCCGTCCCCTGTATTACCAGAGAGCCTTCCGGCGCACTCACGCTAAAGTTTTTGATATCTACATCCTGCCCCTGATTACTGGCTTTCAGCTCCACATCATTGATGGTGATATCAGTATCTCCCGCCAAACGAAGCTGGCGGCCGTGAATATTTTCTACTGTGATATCAAGAGGAATAGGAACCGCAGGCAAGTCTGCCAAAAGTGGCTTGGCAAACAGCGTCTTTAAAACTTCACCCAATGATTGTTCAGATTCAGTTTTTGGCCGGGGTTTTTGTTCAGTAGGCTCAATAGGCTTTTTAGGTAGTGCAATCAAAAGATTACTGATTTGTATTGGTTTTAACGTCAGATGCTTTTCCTGCCACTGTGCTCCCGCATTAAATTCACCTAAATCAATCGCGATATCGTCGACTTGGACGTGGATATTCTTTAAAGAAAGGAGATCCAACTCGATAGGATACGGCGTTTTCAATTCAGTTAATGGCTCAGAATCCGGCGATTTTTCTGACGGCGGGAGTTCAGCGGTATTAACCAGAACAGATACGCCTTCCGTTGTCAGGGCATTGGCGCAGATATGGCTGCGATGTAAACAGGAAAGCCGTAATGAGAGGTGAAAATTATCAGCATTAACATCAATACCCGGCATCTTATATTTAATGCCTTTCAGTGTTAAATCACGCCAGCCGCCACTGACATTTGCTATCTCCAGCCCCGGAACCAAACGCGTTGCACTGTTGATCATAAAATGCAGGCCGGTTTGTGTAGTCACCAATCCCACAACTGTGATGAGCAACAGGCCAACAATCAGCAGGAAAGCAATACTAACTCTTTTTACCCACCTCATAGTTCAGCCCCTAAGCCAATGTAAAACTGAACCTCATGATTATTTTTGTCCCCTACAGGAGAAGCAAGGTCGAACTTAATCGGCCCGACGGGAGAAGCCCAGCGCACGCCAATACCTGCACCGGTTTTGAAGTTACTCCTTTTGATATCATTGACTGCTTCGCCGGTATCCACAAACATAGCTCCCCACCAATTACCATGAACATTGTATTGATACTCCAGCGAGCCAATAACCAGTTTTGATGCACCCGTCAATTTACCATCACTGTCTTTAGGTGAAATTTTCTGATACTTGTAACCACGAATACTACGATCGCCCCCAGCGAAGAAACGCAAATCAGGTGGCACTCTCTCAAATTGATTGGTTTCTATCCAGCCAAGATCGCCGCGCACAACAAAACGATGTTTATCACGTAACGTCCTGACCCAGACGTGGTGAGCCTGTAAAACCATAAAGTCGACATCTGAATGCCAGGTTGTATCAGAGATATCAATTGAGTAGCGCTGGCTATCCCCCCAGTAAGGCATCGTGCCTCCACGCTGGCGGATTCGGCTGACATTAGCTCCCGGATAAAGCAACGCAGTAGTATTTGTCACATTAGCCTGCGTAAAGTGACTGAGGCTCCAGCGCAGGTTGACACCATACCGCCAGCCGGTAGAGAGATCCCAGTTGCGGGAGAGGTTTAAAGTTGCTGTATCAGAAGTGGTATCGTTAAGTTCTTTACGTTTATAACCGGTTTGCAATTCGTAGTACTGCTCAAGCGGGTTAGCCTTAAGTGGCATTTTATAAGACGCATCAATCACCTGATCACGTCTGGAAACATTGATACTGGTGCTTAAACTATGCCCCCGGGAATTCAGCCACGGTTTTTTCCATTTTACCTGAACACGGGGACCGACATCTGTTGCATACCCTCCACCTAACTCAACATAGTTGGCAGAACGGGGAACTAATGAAGCATCCAGTGGTAATATTTTATCTTTACTCTCGCGACCCGTTTTAAAATCAGGTACGACAACCGCCGAATTGAACCAGCCGGTATCTGCCAACCGACGGTTAAGTTCTGCCAGCTCTTCCGAAGAGTAGTAATCACCTTCTTTAAATGGCACCAGATTATTCAGGTAGTTTTCGCGGATTTGTGAACCCTGAAATTTAACAGGACCAAAACGATAACGCTGCCCGCTATCGAAATCAAAATCCCAGTAAGATACATGCCGTTCTTTAGAGACTTCCAGCTCACTTTTTTTCATTTCGGCATCAAAATATCCTTTCCTGAGAGCAAGATTATTCAGCGCACTCTTAAAACTTTCATATTCACCATGATTCAGGATCGTCCCATCTTTCGGCATATTTTTTTTGATCATTGCAGCATAATCAGGATCGGTTCTGGCTCCACCTTCCAAATCAACCTTAACACCGGCAATCCGAACCGGTTCTCCTAAAGTGACTTTTGCTGTTAAAACCGGACGGGAAGGAGGCGTATTTTCCTGATAAGTGAATTCAATTGTAGGCTCATAATATCCCAGTGGCCTGAGTCCTTTTCGTATAGCTTTCTCGACACGGGCACGAAAACGTCCATCGGGAGAAACTTCATCAGTACTAATGTTTGAGAGCTGCACTCTGGCATTTTTTTCCAGTTCGCCAGAAAGTCCTTCCACTTTCAATCGTAAATTTGCACTATAAACCGATGGAGTTGCGATAGACACACAAAGCACAAATATGAAAGAGTATCGTGACACGCTAACTCCTAATAAATTTATTTAGGGGTAATATTCAGCAGTATAAAAATTCTGCCATAAATTAATTTTGGTAAAGCTTTATAAATACACAAGCAACTCTATAACCATAAAATAGATGATAAACAGGAGAGAATCTTGCCAAATTCAACTAATGAAAGCCAACATGTTTCTGAACAAAGTGCATTACCCGGTAGAGAATTACCATTAACTGTATCACCCTATCATTACGTTACACAGCATGCGATAGATAACATCCCTGAAAATATGGAAATTGCTTATGTCGGAATGGGGTGTTTCTGGGGTGTCGAGCGCCTGTTCTGGCAACAAGAAGGGATTTATACCACTTCAGCCGGCTACAGTGGCGGCATCACGCCAAATCCGACCTATGAAGAGGTTTGTTCCGGATTAACCGGGCATGCTGAAGTTGTCAGAATTGTGTTTGACCCGACAAAAATTACCTATAGCCAATTATTAAAACTGTTCTGGGAAAATCACGATCCGGCACAAGGGATGCGTCAGCATGGTGATATTGGCACACAATATCGTTCAGCTCTTTATACCGTTTCGCCTGGACAATATGCGCAGGCAGTCGCTAGTCTCGAACAATATCAGCTGGCGATGGATGAGAATGGCGATCAGCGCACGATCACCACAGAGATCCGGGCAGCCGGACCATTCTATTTTGCGGAAGATTATCACCAGCAATACCTGATGAAAAACCCTGAAGGGTACTGTGGGCTGGGGGGAACGGGGATCTGTTTCCCGCCTACGTCCAGAAACTAGCCAGTTTAGTCAACCCAATGTTATAATTATTTGACTAAATTTATTTAACTTACGGCATATTACCTTTGCCGTAAGTTTTTATTTGTGTAATTTTTCACTCCTTTCTTCAGTGTTATTCAAATAAAAAACTACCCTGCCACTGAAGATAAGACTTGGATACTTTATGTTAAACAGTTTATTAATCATACTTTTGCTTTGTGCTATCAGCGCATTTTTTTCGTTATCTGAAATTTCTCTGGCCGCCTCAAGAAGAATAAAACTAAAACTGATGGTGAATGAGGGAAATATTAATGCAGCCCGCGTTCTTAAGTTACAGGAAACTCCGGGCCGGTTTTTTACTGTAGTACAAATTGGTCTGAATGCCGTAGCAATCCTCGCTGGTGTTGTTGGAGAATCGGCATTTTCGCCTGCCATTAAGTCACTACTGACCCGTTTCATGCCCCATGACTGGGCAGAGCAACTCGGCTTTATCTGTTCTTTTATTATCGTAACCAGCCTTTTCATTCTACTTGCTGATCTAACACCCAAACGTCTTGGGATGATTAAGCCTGAAGCCGTTGCTATCCGGATTGTTAACCCAATGCGTTTTTGTCTGGCAATATCCCGGCCTTTAGTCTGGCTGTTCAACGGGCTTGCCGACTGCATATTCAAGATCTTTAAAATCCCGATGGCCCGTAATGAAGATATTACCTCTGATGATATTTATGCTGTCGTTGAGGCTGGAGCTGTCGCTGGTGTATTACGTAAGCAAGAGCATGAGTTAATTGAAAATGTTTTCGAGCTGGAATCCCGTACAGTTCCGTCTGCCATGACCTCCCGCGAAAGTGTGGTTTATTTTGATAAGAATGAAGACGAGACCAGTATCAAAGAAAAGATCTCTACTCATCCACACTCTAAATTCCTTGTTTGCGACGGCGATATTGATCACGTCATGGGTTATGTAGATTCCAAAGATTTACTGAACCGTGTCCTGAGTGGGCAAAGTCTCAACCTGAAAAATGGTGTTCAAATCCGCAATGCACTGATGATCCCTGATACTCTTTCGCTATCTGACACGCTGGAAAGTTTCAAGGCTGCCGGAGATGACTTTGCCATCATTCTGAATGAATACGCACTGGTAATGGGTGTGATAACGCTGAATGATGTTATGACGACTTTAATGGGGGATTTAATCGGTCAGGGGCAGGAAGAACAGATTGTTGTCCGTGATGAAAATTCCTGGTTAGTCGAAGGCGGCACGCCTATAGAAGATGTGTTACGAGTTCTGGATATTGAAGACTTCCCGGATTCCAGCAATTATGAAACTATCGCTGGTTTTATGATGTTCCGCCTGCGTAAAATTCCGAAGCGTACTGATTATGTGAAGTTCAGCGGATATAAATTCGAAGTGGTAGACATTGATAATTATAAAATCGACCAATTATTGGTAACCAAAATTGTTGATACCCCAACGCCTTCCAGCAACCCCACAGAACAGGCAATATCTGAATAACTCGCAATAATAAAAAACGGCCGAAAGGCCGTTAATTCAGTTCCCAAAACTATTTTATTTTGGAACTACCCCATTTCGGCCTGTAGAAGCAATACCTGTTGGTTAACTTCACTCATGACATTGAAATGGCGTTTATCTTTTATTTTGGGAGGCAGAATTTTCCCATAATTAAATTCAAAGGCACCCATGTCTTTGATGTATAACCGTCCACGGAATAGGGTTTTTACGTAGAGAGCAATTTTTAGTGGATTATAGCGCTGAAAGATTTTCATCTCTTTTTTACTCCTCCATGCTTCTTACGATACTATTTTTCTGTACTGCGCAATTAGTGAATCAAAAGGTACATCACGGCTGTGTACGTTCTATAGACTCTGTATCTGGAAATTCGTTCCCGAATACTGAAGATTCAACCGCTGTTTAGGCGTAACATAATGAAAAAATAGAGCATTATGTTATCCTTGTTGAAGGTTTACTTATATTTTATTTTAAATGTTACCAAATTGTTTTATTTTATGAGAGCAGACCAGTTAACAGTCGCTATGCTGGGTATGATACTCCCTGATAACATGTCACATCATGCTAAGTAAGGAATAAATATGCTAAGAAACATAATGTTAGCTTTAATATTGAGCTTAACTTCAATTACTGCATTTGCTCATAACATTACTGTCGGCCAACCTGTGCCTGCCGTAATTATAGCAGACAAAGGTGAACTCCTTCTCAACAACGGTAAGTTTAGCTATCAGCAATGGAGCAGTGCAGAACTGCCGGGGAAAGTCAGAACTATCCAGCATATTGCCGGACGCAGCTCTGCCAAAGAAATGAATGACCCTCTTATTCAGGCCCTAAAAGCCGCTGATCTTCCGAAAGATAAATATCAGACAACCAGCGTTGTAAACACTGATGATGCTATCTTCGGCACCAGTGCTTTCGTCCGTAGCAGCCTTGAAGACAGTAAGAAAGAGTTCCCGTGGTCACAATTTATTGTCGATAGTGATGGTGTTGCCAAACAAGCGTGGGGTCTGGAACCCAAAAGTTCAGCAATTATTGTGCTGGATAAAAACGGTATCGTACAGTTTGTCAAAGATGGCAAGTTGAACAATGAAGATATCAAGCATGTCCTTGCCTTGATCAAAGAAGAACTGAAAAATTAATCGGTTATATTAAAAATACCCGATGATATTGGCTGGTGATAATGGTTTCTTCAGGAACCATTATCACTTTACCCCATTAAAAAATCGTCACCCTAAATCCCGGGTTTAAAAACGATTCACGCGGCGTATAGTCCAGCGTTTTACCTGCCCAGTCAGTAACATGCCCGCCTGCAGCAAGTGCAACAGCATGGCCTGCGGCAGTATCCCAGATATTTGTCGGCCCGAAGCGAGGATAAAGCTGGGCTTTCCCTTCTGCTACCATACAAAATTTAAGTGATGATCCGACTGACAGTGTTTGGTGAGCCCCTAACTGAGTAAGATAATCCCTCAGCTCATCATCCATATGAGAACGACTAACCACGACAGTGGGTGGTGTTGCAGAGACAACTTTGATAGGGAATTTCTGCCCGTTAGTTTCCTTCCACGCATGCCGCTCATGCCCTGAATAAAGGACGTCACGTACTGGAACATACACAACCCCCATGACAGGAATACCCTCTTCAATCAGTGCGATATTGACCGTAAATTCACCATTCCGATTAATGAATTCTTTCGTGCCATCCAATGGGTCAACCAGCCAGTAACGACGCCAGTTTTTCCTCTCATCCCACGTTGGAGGATCTTCCTCTGATATCAATGGAATATCAGGCGAAATACGTGTCAACCCTACTTTGATGATCTTATGAGCGGCAATATCCGCAGCAGTAACGGGTGAATCATCGGTTTTATGCTTTATTTGCATCGGTTGCTCATCATGATAAACGGACATGATGGCTGCGCCTGCTTCCCGTGCAAGTTGGCAGATCTGTTGTAACATATACACCTCTGCATTTTCTAAAATAAAATAGCCGGTTATCCAGCTATTTTATTGTTCAGAATTACAGGATCTCAAGTAGTTCTACTTCAAAGATCAGAGTGCTGTAAGGAGGAATGGAAGCACCTGCACCGCGCTCACCGTAAGCCAGATTGTGAGGAATATAGAGTTCCCATTTGGAGCCAACAGGCATCAGCGTCAGAGCTTCAATCCAGCCAGGGATAACGCCGCTGACAGGAAATTCTGCTGGCGTTCCACGCTGTACAGAACTGTCAAATACAGTGCCATCGATCAGACGGCCGGTGTAGTGAACACGAACACGGTCACTGCGAGCCGGAATTGCACCATCACCCTGAGTCAGAACAGAGAACTGCAAACCAGACTCAGTGCTGCTCACACCTTCACGCTGTACGTTTTCTGCCAGGAACTTTTTGCCTTCTTCTGCCATCGCCTGCTGACGCTCACGACGAACACCGTCGGCACGCTCATGTACTTCACGCAGAGCACGATGCAGTTCTTCTACAGGAAGCGCCGGAGCACGGCTTTCCAGTGCATCACACAGACCTGCCAGTAAAGCCTCTGGCTCCAGCCCTTGCAAACCGGATTCCTGCAATTGTTGTCCAACCTGCAAACCAATACCGTAGCTTGCACGTGCTTCAATAGATTCAAAAGAAGGTTTTGTCATGAAATTACCTTTATTGGATAAATAAAGGCCCAAGCATAACAGCCCTGTCTGGATGGGTAAACGCACTAAGGAATTAAAAACAGGGAGTTTTACTTTTGTAAAACATTATCTATTGCTATATTAGAGCATAAATTAAGCAGGAGGAGACACAATTATGGCTGCTGTCGTTATTCGTCAATCTGGAGGAGCTAACATTGTTAGTATTCCAAAAGCTATTGTGAAAACACTGAATCTGCATACTGGCTCAAAGTTAGAACTGTCTATTCAGGATAACAGAATTGTACTCACACCAATTGAAGAAGAGTTAACTCTGGAATCACTATTAGCAGGAAGTCCCAAAGAATGTTTTACAATAACAGAAGAAGATAAAGAATGGCTTAACTCCAAGCCTGTTGGTAAGGAAATACCCTGATGTATGTACCAGAAAAAGGAGACATTGTTTCATTAGATGTTGATCCAAGTGCAGGTAAAGAAATCATGAAACGTCGCCCTGCATTTGTACTCTCTCGCAAAATGTTCAACGAGCATACAAGATTTGCTATTGTAGCCCCGATTACCAGTATGAAAAGAGGGATGAATATGGAAGTGATCTTACCCAGGGATCTATCTACTCAAGGAGCAATTCTTATTCATCAGATAAAATCCTTAGATTTTGCCGATCGCCAGATCGAATTTATTGAGAGAGCACCTCAAGATATCATCGAAAAAGTGAGTGAAATAGCTAAGGTGATCATTTCATAAGAAAACAAAAAACGCTGGCAATGCCAGCGTTTTTTGTTCACATGTTCTTATAGCTAATCAGAGATTAAGCTTCTGGAACAATGCTAACGTTCAACTGTGCGAATACATCGCTGTGTACCTGGAAGTGAACTTCGTGCTCACCAACAGTACGCAGAACGCCGTTAGGCAGGCGAACTTCGCTCTTAGATACAGCAACACCAGCAGCAGTAACTGCATCAGCGATGTCACGAGTACCGATAGAACCGAACAGTTTACCTTCGTCACCCGCTTTAGAAGCGATAGTCACAGTGCCCAGTGCTTTGATTTGCTCTGCACGAGCTTGTGCTGCTGCCAGAACGTCAGCCAGTTTAGCTTCCAGTTCAGCACGGCGAGCTTCGAAAAATTCGATGTTTTTCTTAGTTGCAGGAACAGCTTTGCCCTGAGGAACTAAGAAGTTACGGGCATAACCCGCTTTAACGTTAACTTGATCACCCAGGCTACCCAGGTTCGCTACTTTATCAAGCAGAATAACTTGCATTACCTTATCCTCTCAAAGTCGTGAATGGACTGTGCCTATTACTGATGACGATCAGTATAAGGCAACAAAGACAGGTAGCGTGCACGCTTGATAGCACGAGCGAGCTGACGCTGATATTTTGCACGAGTGCCGGTGATGCGGCTAGGTACAATTTTACCACTTTCAGTGATGTAGTTTTTCAGCGTAGCAATGTCTTTATAATCAATCTCTTGTACGCCTTCCGCTGTGAAACGGCAGAACTTGCGACGACGGAAATAACGTGCCATTTGGCTAGTCTCCAGAATCTATCAATTCAATCTGCTCGGCATGAAGAACCAGTTTACTAAGACCATTGCGCCCATGATGGGAGTTAATGAATCCTGAAACGGTTATTCGACTACCGACCGTTATACTGTGAGTATATTCTTGTAACAATTGTCCGCTGGCAATAACGGGCATTCTGCACCATGACTGCCTGCTGAATCCGGCTTCCTGCTGCTGTGAACGATGTTCGAGCACAAACTGACAATGTGGAATACCGGATGGACTGACTTTTCGTATCGGTGTCTTGCACACTGTGCCAGACAGCACCAAACGATTAGCTGTCACAGAGATTACTCTTCAGAATCCCCAGCTTCATCAACATCATCAACCAGGCCTTCTTCCAGGACCAGGTCACGGCTGCGACGTTCGTCTTTAGCCTTAACCATTGGTGATGGTTCAGTTACTGCGTGCTTAGTACGCATAACCATGCTGCGGATAACGGCATCGTTGAAGCGGAAGTTAGTTTCCAGCTCATCAATCGCTTCTTGTGGAGCTTCAACGTTCAACAGAACGTAGTGAGCTTTGTGCAGTTTGTTGATTGGATAAGCCAGTTGACGGCGGCCCCAGTCTTCCAGACGATGAATCTGACCTTGTGCGTTAGTGATAGTTGCACTGTAACGCTCGATCATGCCCGGAACCTGTTCGCTCTGGTCAGGATGGACCATAAAAACGATTTCGTAATGACGCATTATCATTGCTCCTTACGGATTATTCAGCCTCCTGTCAGGGTCAGCCGTGGCCCATGGAGGCAAGGAACGTGTTAAGTACGGCTGAAAAATCGACGCGTCACTATACCTGCGTAGTAGAAAAAACTCAAGTAATACCCGTCGTCTTTCAAGCTGCCTCTTTGTTGGCTGCGCTCACTCACCCCGGCCACATAGTTATCTATGCTTCCGGGGATTTACTCCCTTGCTGCCGCGACGCATCTCGAAATCCATAGGGTATATTTTTAAGCACTTCTCTGACGCATGATTTCAAACAGGCAAACACCCGTTGCAACGGAGACATTCAGAGAAGAAACAGAACCTGCCATCGGAATACTGACCAGCTCATCACAATGATCGCGAGTCAGACGGCGCATGCCTTCACCTTCAGCACCCATGACCAGTGCCATCGGGCCGGTCAGCTTGCTTTGATACAGGGAATGAGTAGCTTCTCCCGCTGTACCCACAATCCAGACGTTGTGTTCCTGCAATAAACGCAAAGTACGGGCGAGGTTAGTAACGCGGATCAGAGGTACGCTTTCTGCGGCACCACAGGCAACTTTTTTCGCGGTTGCATTCAGCTGTGCCGAACGGTCACGGGGAACGATAACGGCATGAACCCCTGCGGCATCCGCAGTACGCAGGCAGGCTCCCAGATTATGTGGGTCAGTCACACCATCCAGCACCAGCAGGAAAGGACGCTCACACTGAGCCAGTAAATCAGGCAGGTCATTCTCCTGATATTGGCGTCCGGGTTTAACTCTCGCGATGATACCCTGATGTACCGCATTTTCTGTCTGTGTATCCAGCCATTGGCGGTTAGCCAGTTGAACAGAAATGCCGATACTTTCCAGTTCCTGCAACAGCGGGGTCAAACGGCGATCTTCGCGCCCTTTCAGAACATAAACTTCCATGAAGCGCTGTGGATCACGCTCCAATAAGGCTTTAACGGCATGAATACCGTAGATAATTTCACTCATGACTGGATGATACCTAAAAAATGGAGGGCGGCAAAAACCGCCCTATTGTCTCTATTTTTCGCTAGTTAACTATCAGCTGTTTTCCGCGTTTTTTTCGCGCGTTTAGCTTTCAGCTTTGCCGTGATCTTTTTGGTTTTGTCTGAAATTTTCTTCTTTTTACCTGCTTTTCCTGACTGGCTGTCTGACGTTTTATCTGACTTATTTCCTGAACTGGCTTTTTCCGTTTTTTTCTTCTTACGGAAACGGCTATCTGGCTCAAAATTATCTGATTTTTTATAATCACGACCTTTTTTGGCACCTTTACGCTCAAATGCGCCTTTTTTCGCTTTATCCCGTGCTGTTTTGCCTTTATTACGGGCTTTTCGGGTCGTAGAAAGCAAAGCAAAGTCAATCTTGCGCTCATCCATGTGAACCGCTTCTACACGGATTTCTACTTCATCGCCAAGCCGATAAGTCTGCCCGGAAGATTCACCGATAAGACGCTGACCAACATTGTCATGACGATAATAGTCATTATCCAGTGTGGAAACATGTACCAAACCATCAATGAACAGGTCATGCAACCTGACAAAGAAACCGAAGCCCGTCACACTGGTAATCAGGCCGGTGAAAACTTTACCCACCTGATCCTGCATGAAATCACATTTCAGCCAGTCAGCCACATCTCGTGTCGCTTCATCAGCACGGCGCTCAGTCATTGAGCAGTGATCACCCAATTGCAGCATCTGCGCCATATCGTTGTGCCAGCCACCGGTTGGTGTCCAGTGTTGTTCAGCAGTACCGTTTTCCTGTGCCAGCAGATACTTAATTGCCCGGTGTAAAACTAAATCAGGATAGCGACGGATCGGCGATGTAAAATGTGCATAAGCGCGCAGGGCCAGACCGAAGTGACCGCGATTTTCCGGATCATAAATGGCCTGTTTCATAGAACGCAATAACATCGTTTGCAACAGTTCATGGTCGGGACGTTCAGAGACAAGTTTCATCAGTTCAGCGAAATCTTTCGGCTCTGGCGTCATACCACCCGGCAGTTCCAATCCCAGTTCATTAAAGACTGAACGCAAATTCAGAATACTTTCTTCTCGTGGTCGATCATGAATACGATACAGAGCAGGTTCACGATGTTTTTCGACAAAACGCGCAGCCGCAATATTTGCCAGAATCATACACTCTTCGATCAACTTATGAGCATCGTTACGCACAACCGGCTCAATGCGCTCAATACGCCTTTCTGCATTGAAGATAAATTTCGCTTCTTCAGATTCAAACGAAATGGCTCCCCGCTCATCACGGGATACATCCAACGCCTGATAAAGTTCATGTAGATGCTCAATATGCTTCACCAGCGGCTTATAATGTTCCCGCAGTTCCTGATCGCCCTGTAGGATTTTCCCTACTTTGGTATAAGTCAAACGGGCGTGAGAATTCATCACCGCTTCGTAAAATTTGTATGAAGACAACCTTCCCTGAGCGGAAATCGTCATTTCACACACCATACACAAGCGATCAACCTCTGGATTTAGCGAACATAATCCGTTTGATAACACTTCCGGCAACATCGGCACAACCTGCGACGGGAAATAAACGGAGTTACCACGGCTACATGCTTCAGCATCCAGAGGCGTTTGTGGGCGAACATAGTAACTGACATCCGCAATGGCAACCCATAAGCGCCAACCGCCACCACGTTTTCTTTCACAATATACTGCGTCATCGAAATCACGGGCATCTTCACCATCGATAGTGACTAACGGCAGTGCTCGTAAATCAACCCGTCCTTCTTTCGCTGATTCTGGGACATTTTCATCCAGACCAGCTAATTGTTTTTCCACCATCGGTGGCCAGTTATAAGGGATTTCATGGGTTCGGAGGGCGATATCCACCGCCATGCTCGTTCCCATTGTTTCACCGAGCACTTCAACTATTTTGCCGATGGCTTTAGTGCGGCGGGTTGGGCGATTTGTCAGTTCCACAACAACGACATTCCCCATCCTTGCTCTGCAAATTTCTTCTTTCGGGATCAGGATATCGAAACACAAACGACTATCATCAGGAACCACAAAACCCATGCCCGCATCGATAAAATACCGCCCGACAATCTGGCTGGTCTTTGGCTCCAATACCCGGACGATACGTACTTCAATACGGCCTTTACGATCCGGACGTAAAGGTTGAGCCAAAACAACATCACCGTGGATTGCCATCTTCATCTGTTCTGCTGACAGATAAAAATCCTCTTTGTGACCTTCCACCCGTAAGAATCCATAACCATCACGATGCCCAATGACAGTTCCTTTTAATAAATCCAATCTTTCCGGCAACGCATAACACTGACGACGAGTGAAAACTAACTGTCCATCACGTTCCATTGCGCGCAAACGGCGACGCAATGCTTCCTGCGCATCTGCGCTGGTTAATTGAAGTTCTTGTGCTATTTCCTGACGACTTACCGGAGTGGTGTGTTTAGAAAGGATATCCAAGATATATTCCCGACTTGGGATAGGAGATTCGTATTTTGCAGCCTCTCGTTCCTGAAAAGGATCTTTTGACATCGCTATTCCTCTGTTGTCATCAGTAAGCTGTTTATCCCCGCGCTTTATTTCCTGCTTCATTTCGTCAGCAACAATTGATAAAGGGGACGATTGTCTTCAACCATATCGGCCAAAGAATATTGATTTAATTCTTCCAAAAAGTTTTCCACTGCCTGATTCAATACTGATTTTAGACGACAGGCTGGAGTAATATGGCAACTGTCGCAGTTAACTAATCCAAGTGGCTCCAGTAAACGTACCACATCACCAATTTTAATTTCACTGGCGGGTTTTCCCAGACTAATGCCGCCGTTTTTTCCTCTGACAGCATTCACTAATCCCAGATTACTCAGTTGATTAATGATTTTTACCATATGATTACGTGATACACCGTAAACTTCTGTTACTTCAGTAATATTTGTCATCTGGCCTTCAGGTAAAGAAGCCATATAAATCAGGGCACGCAAGCCGTAATCGGTAAAACTGGTTAACTGCACACTTACCTCTGGGTGGCTGGATATAACGGGGATTATTGGAAACCAAACAAGTAAAGATTATTGGTTTATCATCATTAACTGGTCACATTATGTGGGTATTTTAAAAATTAAGCAAAGCAAGCTGTCACCAGAAAAATGATAGAGGTACGGCTGTCTGTGTCCCAAAAATGCAAAAACCGGGCATAAAGCCCGGTTATAGACACTTAGTGATTAAAAATAATCAGTTAAGCATCAAATGGATCGCGCAGGATCATAGTTTCAGAGCGATCAGGGCCTGTAGAAATAATATCAACAGGAACACCGGACAGTTCTTCTACACGCTTAATGTAGTTCAGAGCAGCTTCTGGCAACTGGCTGTGCTCTTTCACACCGAAAGTGCTTTCATCCCAGCCCGGCAGAGTTTCATATACTGCTTCCAGACCTTCCCAGTTCTCCGCTGCCAATGGTGTAGTGTCGATGACAGTACCATCAGCCTGACGATAACCTACGCAGATCTTAACTTCTTTCAGGCCATCCAGTACGTCCAGTTTGGTCATACAGAAGCCAGACAGGGAGTTGATTTGAATAGCACGGCGGATAGCAACGATATCCAGCCAGCCAGTACGACGGCTACGGCCTGTGGTAGCACCGAATTCCTGACCTTTCTGGCGCAGATATTCACCGGTTTCATCAAACAGTTCTGTTGGGAATGGACCTGCACCAACACGGGTAGAGTAAGCTTTGACAATACCCAGTACATAATCAACGTAACGCGGACCCAGACCTGAACCCGTTGCAACACCACCCGCGGTGGTATTAGAAGAGGTTACATAAGGATAAGTACCGTGGTCGATGTCCAGTAATGTACCCTGAGCACCTTCAAACATTACCAGCTCACCTTTCTGAGTTGCTTTGTAAAGCAGGTCAGAAACGTCAACTACCATGCCAGTCAGGATATCCGCAATCGCCAGAATATCATCCAGAGTTTTCTGGAAATCAACGGCAGGTTCGTTGTAATAATTAACCAGCTGGAAGTTATGATAATCGATGATTTCTTTCAGTTTAGCTGCGAAAGTTTCTTTATCGAACAAATCACCCACACGCAGACCACGGCGAGCCACTTTATCTTCGTATGCAGGACCGATACCACGACCGGTTGTACCGATTGCCTTCGCACCACGCGCTTTTTCACGAGCATTGTCCAATGCAACATGATAAGGCAGGATCAATGGACAAGCTTCAGAAATAAGCAAGCGCTCACGTACAGGAATCCCACGTGATTCAAGCTGTTTCATTTCTTTCATCAAAGCATCTGGTGCTAAAACGACCCCATTAGCGATAATGCTAATGACATTTTCACGCAGGATCCCAGATGGGATTAAGTGGAGAACGGTTTTTTCACCGTTAATGACTAATGTATGGCCCGCATTATGGCCCCCCTGATAACGGACAACATATTTAGCCCGCTCAGTCAGCAAGTCGACGATTTTACCCTTGCCCTCGTCACCCCATTGGGTGCCCAATACGACAACGTTCTTACCCATTTCAAAAGTTCACTCGGTTGCTTAAAAATGGATTCTACCATCTCATTTAGCACCTTTCAGTATTTTTTCTCACTTCTGTTATTTCGTTTCGTCATATTAATGGGCTGATAAGTAAGCATTGGTAATGACGGAATAACTCATAAGTGCTACAAAAGAAGCAATTTGAAAGACTGTGGGGATAAAAAATGACGTAAAAAGCCACTGTAAGTTTTCTTACAGTGGCTCAGAGATGACGTTTATTCCTGCTAATTCAGGTAAATATCAGACCATTTATCTGTAATCAATTTACCTATCAGAAACTATCAGTCATTAGCACGACTATGAGTGCGCTGTTTAGATGGATCTTTCATGTAGCGGAAGAAGTCTGTATCAGGGCTAAGAACCATGATATTCCCTTCATTCCTGAAGCTATTCTCGTACGCACGCAGGCTACGGATAAAGGCATAAAAATCAGGATCTTTATTGAAAGCATCGGCAAACAGTTTTGTTGCTTCCGCATCACCTTCACCACGTAAAATCAAAGCCTCACTATATGCTGCTGCTTTAACTTCAGTAGCCGATTTATCAGCCGCTGCGCGAACCTTCTCAGCTTCTTCCAACCCCTGTGAACGGTGACGACGTGCTACCGCTTCACGCTCTGCACGCATACGCTGGTAGATTGCTCCTGAAACTTCATCCGGCAGGTTGATCTGCTTGATACGAACATCCACAACCTCAATCCCCAGTGCAGCCATACTGTTCGGATTGAATGCAGGCTGTGCACCTTTAGTTTCTTTCTTCACACGGGCAGCAGCAGAAGCGATTGCATCGTCTGCGGAAGAATCTTCATCACTCGTTCCCAGGTTCAGAGCATTACGTACATCCGTCGTCAGACGACCACGGGAGTCGGTCACGATGCCACGAACATCCAGACGACCGATTTCAGAGCGCAGACGGTCACTGAATTTACGTTTTAACAGAACTTCAGCCTGAGAAATCGAACCATTACCGGTAGCCAGATAATAGCTGCTGAAATCTTTAATGCGCCATTTCAGATAGGAGTCAACAATCAAGTCTTTATTTTCACTGGTCAGGAAACGGTCTGCCTTAATATCCATTGTCTGGATACGGGCATCAAGTGTTTTGACAGTTTCAATAAATGGGATCTTGAAATGTGGGCCCGGCTGATAAACCACTGGCTTATTTTCAGCATCACGTACTACTTTGCCAAAACGCAGTACGATCCCACGCTGGCCTTCATATACGATAAATATTGATGAGTAGAGCACAACCAATATGGCGGCAATAACAAAGACGAACGACTTACGCATGATTATGGTCTCCCCTGTCTTATCGTATCACCACGCAGGTTGTTTGAATCACCATAGCCAGAACTGCCATAACCTGATTGCTCGTGTGCTGGTGTAGAATGAGTCGTGCTGCGATGCTCCGGTGTTACTTTCACTTCCGGTGATTTATTAGCCTTTGCTGCTTCAGCCTGACTACGAAGAACCTGATCCAGTGGCAATACCAGCATGTTGTTGCTCTTTTCATTGGCAATCACTTTGCGGGTATTACTCAGAACTCGTTCCATTGTCTCGATATAAAGACGCTCACGGGTAATTTCCGGTGCCGCTTTATATTCAGGCAGGATTTTGGCAAAACTTGCTACTTCACCCCGTGCATTCAATACCACACTGACCTTATAAGCCTTGGCTTCTTCGATAATACGCTGAGCATTACCCTTGGCAATTGGTAAGACAGAGTTCTTATAGGCTTCTGCTTCACGAATGGTTTTCTGTTCTTCTTCACGAGCTGCGATAACGTCATCAAATGCCGCTTTCACCTCTTCAGGCGGACGCGCAGTCTGGAAGTTAACATCCAGCAGGGTGATCCCCATGTGGTATGGACGAATAGTTTCTTCCAGTACCTTTTGGGTATCATTACGCACAATAGTACGATCCGCTGTCAGGATTTTTTCCATTGTGTATTTGCCGACAACCCCACGCACAGCACTGTCAGTCGCCTGACGAAGACTGTTATCAGGATTGGTGACATTGAAAAGATAGGCTTCAGGATCAGTAACACGATACTGAACGTTCATTTCAGCACGCACTACGTTTTCATCCGATGTCAGCATGACACCCGATGTTGCCAGTTCGCGAACAGATTCAACGTTAACAGCACGAACACGGTCGATAAATGTCATCTTCCAGTTCAGGCCGGGCTGTACGATATGGCTGAATTTACCCAAACGGGTAACAACGCCACGTTCTGTTTCCTTGATTGTATAGAAACCACTGACAACCCAAACAACAACTATAACAGCAATGGCGAGACCAATAAGACGTCCACCAAATTTAGGGTTCTGCCCAGAACCATTTCCACCTTTGTTTCCACCGAGGCCGCCGAGTTTTTGGCTCAGTTTACGGAACAGATCGTCGAGATCAGTTGCCCCACGGTTTCGACCACCTTTATTGTTGCCGCCGGAGTTGCCGCCATTATTCTTGCTGCTTCCCCACGGGTCGCGGTCCTGTCCGTTATTACCGGGCTGATTCCACGCCATGTTTTAGCTCCACTTTTTAGTTTTTCACTGGTTTTTCAGAGGTGACTGCTCTTCCACCCACACGGGTGAGGCTTCCCACTTCACAGGCCGCTGTTACTGATAGATACATCAGACACAACCTCCATGGGCAAAAACGATAAACTTCACCGTTTCATAAGCAACCAATATTTTTGGGTGATACCTTTTGACAGTGCTGATGACAGTGCTGATTTCGTCACTGCAATTCTGGCACAATCATTTCATCACCGCCATTTCATCACCGTTACTCCATAACGCTAAGTACCCTGAAATGGCGGCCAAAATAATACCTTGTTTGTCGCCCTGCGCCAATCAATCAGACAACATAGTCTGGTAAATTTGGCTCCTGCTTACACAGACGACGCCAGTCTATCATCGGCATCCTGACTTCTAGCCCCAGCTGGCCGCTTTCTTCCATCCATTCACGCTCAATGGCCTGAAGCTGGTAAAAACGGCTACGTAAACGCCCGGCTTCCGGAGGCAAATGCAATTCATAATGTGCAATCTCACCGGAAAGAAGTTCAGTCAGTGCCTGCAATAGCAGGGGTATACCCTCCCCGCTCTGGGCTGAAAGCCAGACTCGCACCGGACGATTTTCTTCATCACGGTCAATCCGGGGTTCAAAATCTTCCAGCATGTCGATTTTATTCATCACCAGCAAAGAAGGGATTTCATGTGCTTCAATCTCTTCCAGAACACTGTCCACTGCAAGAATGTTCTCATCCAGCCGGTTATCAGCCGCATCAACAACATGAAGCAATAACCTTGCCTGCCTTGTTTCCTGCAAAGTAGCCTTAAACGCTGCCACCAAGTCATGGGGTAAGTGACGAATGAAACCAACAGTATCAGCCAGAACAACCGGGCCGACATCATTCACAGCGATCCGACGCAATGTCGGGTCGAGAGTAGCAAAAAGCTGATCAGCAGCATATACCTCAGCCGAGGTTATTCTATTGAATAAACTTGATTTTCCGGCATTGGTGTAACCAACAAGGGAAACGGTGGGAATATCTGCTTTGTTGCGCGCCTGACGCCCCTGTTCACGCTGTCGTTCTACTTTCCCAAGACGCCCCAGAATCTGCTTAATTTTATCGCGCAACATACGGCGATCTGATTCCAGCTGGGTTTCTCCGGGTCCACGCAAACCAATCCCGCCTTTCTGGCGTTCAAGATGAGTCCAGCCTCGGACTAAGCGAGTAGATAAATGGCGTAATTGTGCAAGTTCTACCTGCAACTTACCTTCATGTGTTCTCGCCCGCTGGGCAAAAATATCCAGTATTACACCTGTACGATCAACAACACGACATTGGCACAAGCGTTCCAGATTACGTTCCTGAGCAGGAGAAAGTGCGTGATCAAACAGCACTACATCTGCACCGCTGTTTTTGACTGCTTCAGCAATTTCTTCTGCCTTGCCTTCCCCGACAAAATATTTCGGATGCGGAGCCTTACGGCTTCCTGTCACAATCTGCACAGGAGAAACACCTGCGGAAGTCACCAATGATTCAAATTCACTGAGATTTTCCGTGTCTTTTTCCTGTGAGAAAAAAACATGCACCAGAACGGCTAGTTCTCCGCCTTCGTAACGATCAAACAATGGTGCAACCCTCAGGCTGAATAAAATTCCATAGGAAAAACATAGGTAAAGTCTCCCTACCTATGTTTTTATTTATGTCAGGCATTATCACTGATTTATTCAGCGATATCATTTTCCTGTTGTGCTGCCGGACTGTTACCAGCCTGATAATTTCCCACGCTGGATGCCATATTAGCATTGCTACCATGGTGAGATACCGGACGGGAAGGCACAACAGTAGAGATGGCGTGTTTATAAACCATCTGGCTAACCGTGTTTTTCAGCAAAATGACAAACTGGTCAAAAGACTCAATTTGACCCTGCAATTTGATGCCGTTGACTAAATAAATAGAAACCGGGACCCTTTCACGACGTAATGCGTTCAGGAATGGATCTTGCAAAGATTGCCCCTTAGCCATTCTATATTTTCCTTATTTTGTTGTTTTTAACTAAGAACCCATTGGTTCGAAAAAGTAACTACTCAAAAATGACGCTTTGTACTGATAATTGTACACAATCAACGAATTTATGTACCAATAACCTGCATGACTGTTTTCAGGGCCTGCTCAGGCTGGTCGCTGTCCAACCAGGCCACATCGTCCCACCCCCTGAGCCAGGTTATCTGACGCTTCGCCAGCTGGCGAGTTGCGCAGATACCACGATAAACCATCTCATCATGAGAAATCTCGCCTGCGAGGTAAGACCACATTTGACGATAACCAACACAACGAATGGAGGGTAAATCCGTATGCAAATCGCTACGAGCATAAAGCGCTTTAACTTCATCTTCAAACCCTGATTTGATCATCTGTTCAAATCGGGCTGCAATGCGCTGATGCAAAATTTCACGGCTTGCAGGCGCAATAGCGAACTGATGAACACGATAAGGCAGTACTTCCCCAGACGTTTCTGTCAATGTAGTTAGAGTGTTACCCGAAATCCGAAAAACTTCCAGTGCACGAGTAAGACGTTGTGGATCATTTGGATGGATTCTTGCTGCTGCAACCGGATCAATCTCCTGCAATTGCTGATGCAATGCCTCCCACCCATGTTCCTCTGCCTCCTGCTCAATGACCGCCCTGACTTCAGGGTCTGCAGAAGGTAGTGGTGATAACCCTTCCAGTAATGCTTTGAAATATAGCATGGTTCCGCCGACCAGGAGCGGAATTCTCCCGGCAGCCGTAATTTCTGCCATTTGTTCCAGTGCATCGCGACGGAAATCAGCAGCAGAATACACTTCGGCAGGATCCAGAATATCAATCAAACGGTGCGGAGCCTGTGCCTGCTCTTCTGCGGATGGTTTCGCAGTCCCAATATCCATGCCACGATAAACCAGTGCAGAATCAACGCTAATCAGTTCAACCGGAAGATGCTGACGCAAAGCGATTGATAGTGCCGTTTTTCCTGAGGCTGTCGGCCCCATAATAAAAATGGCTGTGGGCAAATGTTGAGTTTTTAAATCACTCATGATTAAAAAGTGCCACCACTGCTTGTAAATCAATTAATTGTAATAAACCCTCTGGCGGAGATCCCACTAATTGAGGGCAAAGACGCTCAACATCAGCTAAAAGCTGAACAGCCTGTGCAATATTCCACGTTTCATGTTCACTGCCCAAATGACGGGCGAGCCAGATTGCCACCTGCTGTACTGAAACTGATCGTGCTGAAACTGATGCCTGTTCCATCAGATAACCCAACAACGCCGGAAAAAGCTTTGGCAGGTTTTGTTGGCGCAGAGGCAACGATACCGCATGAATGGTCACTTTTCCATGTGCGACAGTCGATTCAATGCCAAAAGTCTTCAATAGCTCACTATTCTGTCGCAAAACATTGACCTCTGTCTCACTGAGAGACAATTTCAGTGGGATGAGAAGTGGCTGTGGTTTAAGCCCCTGCTCCCCCGGCGTTAATTGAGCCTGCCGCAACCAACGTTCAGCAACAGGCAGTGACAATAGTCCAATACCCGAGGCTGATTCAAGCAATGCATAGTGGGGAGCATAGATACTCAATACTTTACCGAAACTATAACTACTATTTTTTACCTGTACAGGAGTTGAACGAGCTGGCATTAACGGTGTTTTTTCTGTGACAGAAGCCGACTTTTCGGCAGTTTTTCTTTCTGCATCTGACCGTTCAGGAAAAAGTGGCTGCTTTTCTTCTGGCGCAAACTGCATCAATTTCTGGTACAGCTCGCCTTGTTTTTTCTGGTAACTTTCCCCCTGATAAGGCTGTCTGATACCACTATGTCCTGTCTGATGGCCTGAAGATGGTGTTTCAGAAGCGGTACGGGGAGAGGATGACGTTTTTTGCGATGCCCCTGCCGACGTTGCTTGTTTTTGTCGGAGAAAATGGTTTTCCCCCGCAGAAGGTCGGTTTTCTGGTATCCAGTCTGTTGTCTCTTCCTGACAATCAAGCCCCAGCTCAGTGCCGTTACTGCGCTGTTTCAGCACCGCAGCAACGCCCTGATAAATAAAATCATGCACCAGACGAGCCTGATGAAAACGTACTTCATGTTTAGCTGGGTGTACATTCACATCAACCTGATGTGGATCTATCTCTAAATACAGGACATAAGCCGGTTGCTGTTCACCTTGCAGTAAATCCTGATAAGCCTGACGGATAGCATGATTAATCAGCCGATCCCGCATCATACGCCCGTTCACATAGCAATACTGAATATCCGCCGCGACATGAGAACTTTTGGGATCAACAACCCAGCCCTTGATGGACAACATATCATGCTGCCATGACAGTGCCAGCGCCTGCTGCATAAATGCCACACCACAAATCGCTGCCAGCCTCCGTTCATGCTGGGATTCATCTTTAGCCGGACGATACTGACGCACGAGCTTTCCATTGTGATTCAGATTAATCGCCACATCCAGACGAGCAAGAGCTATTCTGCGCACGACCTCATCAATATGGCCGAACTCGGTTTTTTCTGTTCTCAGAAACTTACGTCGGGCAGGGGTATTGTAAAACAGGTCCAAAACCTCAACCGTTGTTCCGACGGGGTGGGCGGCAGGTTTTACCGTCACTTCCATATCACGCCCTTCGGCATAAGCCTGCCATGCTTCCGCCTGCTCCTCAGGCCGGGAAGTCAGAGTCAACCGTGAAACAGAACTGATACTGGCAAGCGCTTCACCGCGGAATCCCATACTGACAATGGCTTCCAAATCATCCAAAGAGGCTATTTTACTGGTCGCATGACGGGCCAGCGCTAATGTGAGATCCTGTCTGCTAATTCCACAGCCATTATCACGTATGCGGATCAATTTTGCGCCACCACGTTCAATATCGATATCAATACGGGTCGTGCCGGCATCAAGGCTATTCTCCACCAGCTCTTTCACTACCGATGCCGGGCGTTCAACCACTTCACCAGCAGCAATCTGGTTTGCTAATTGTGGGGGTAATATCCTGATAGCCATATTCGACCTTACCTACTTTTTCTTGATAATTTACGATTCTTCTTAAATTACCGGGTTTCTTACGTACCGTTTAAAATTATTTTGGTGCTGTCTGCAACGGATTTGCCTGAAAATAGTGACGCAACCCAAGATGAATCGCCTGCGCCAGCTTTTCCTGATACTGATTGGAGCCTAACAGCTCTTCTTCTGATGTGTTACTGATAAATCCTGTCTCCACCAGAATGGAAGGAATATCCGGTGAGCGCAAAACCCCTAAGCTGGCATGTTCCGGTGTGCGCTTATGCAGAGAGCCAACCTGAGATAACTGTTGCAGCACCTTAACCGCAACGTCATAACCTACCCGCTGTGAATGCCCGAATTGTAAATCTAGCACTGCCTGACTCAAAAACGGATCTGTACCATTAGCCAGAGCATCTCCCGCGCCCCCCAATAATTCAGACTGTTTCTCATGCTGCTCCAGCCAGTTTCCCAGCTCGCTGTTTGCACGACGATTAGACAATACCCAGACAGAAGCCCCTCTGGCACTGCGATTAGGAGCAGCATCCGCATGAATGGAAACCAGCATATTTGCTTTGTGCTTACGGGCCACCTCAGAGCGTCCGGCTACCGAGATAAAATAGTCTCCATTGCGTGTTAAAACAGGTTTAAACATCGGGTCATTACGTAAAAGCTCTTCCAGCCTGCGCGCCACACTGATGGTGACATTTTTTTCCCGTAATCCTCTTGGCCCGATGGCTCCCGGATCCTGTCCTCCATGCCCGGCATCAATAGCAATCACAATCGGATATTTCCCCTGAGCAGTTTTATTTATCTGCTTTTTCACAACCGGAGCATTATGCGCGGACACAGGTTTTGTTTCCTGCATTACAGAAGTGACTTCAGCCGGCTTGTTTGTTAGTGGCTGCTTACTCTTATGCGGAGTTGAAATCTCACTAGGTGCAGTATTCTCTTTGAATATTGAAGGGCTATTTGCAGTCCCCCCGGCCTTCAGAGTGAAAATAATCTGATACTGATTCCCTGATTTCTTTACAACGGAAGTCGCCGTTGCCTTCTGAGCCAGTTCCAGTACAACCCGCTTATGTTGCGCATCAGGCGGCTGGCTCGTTCGGACTATCTTCACCAGATTCTGACCAGATAAACGCATCGGCAATCCTGTGATACCGGCTGATTGACGAATATCCACAACCAGCCTTTCAGGATTATGAAGAGGAAAAAAGCGATATTCAGGATGCCCGCCAGTGAACCCCAACGTAACAGTAGCTTCAGATGAGCGGTTACTCACATGCACATTTGATAGTGTCGATGCTACCGCCGTTGTCATAACCCATTGGCTAAGAACAATAAACAACGTAAAAAATATCAGCCAATGGGATTGCCATTTTTTTATCGTCTTCACGCAGAAGGCATTCATCATGGTCAGGGATTCCTTCATAAGGATTTCAGATTATCCAGTAAACTTTCACCATATTCAGATAACGCCACAAAATGCGCCTGCCGCCCTTCATTGTTATAGGCTAGATGCAACTCAATATCAGCGTTGGGTAAAAACCCTGCTCCTTGTTGCGGCCATTCCACCAGACAAATGGCATCCTGATGAAAATAATCGCGGATCCCCATAAATTCCAGTTCTTCAGGATCTGCCAGACGATACAAATCAAAATGATAAACAGGGCGTGGCTGTAGAGCATAAGGTTCAACCAGTGTATAAGTCGGACTTTTCACATGCCCCTGATGGCCCAGCGCCTGTAGAAAACCACGGCTAAACGTTGTTTTTCCGGCACCAAGATCGCCATATAGATAAATAACATAGCCGCGTTCGCAGGCTGCTGCCACTGTATTGCCCAATGCAACAGTGGCATTTTCATTCGGAAGTGATAAAACAAGTTCTTTCATAGAAAATTATCTATTGTTTTATTGAATTAAAGCCTATTGGAATATACCCATCGTTTCCCAGACCATCGCCTGAAACCCATAGGATATATGAAAGACATATTAGTTAGATAGTTTAACCAATAACCATAACATAACTCAGCTATTATCATTTACTATCTTCTACCCGGAAACAAAGTAACCAGAAAGACGACGGGTATATACCCAATGGATTTCAAGATGCATCGCGGCGGCAAAGGAACTCATCTCCGGGAGCATAGATAACTATGTGACCGGAGTGAGTGAATGCAGCCAACAAAGAGGCAACTTGAAAGACGACGGGTAAAACCTGTGTTAACCTATCCGCCCTTTACAGCAGCACTTAATATCCAATGGCAATCCCTCTCGACCTGAACCTTCTGGCAGCAAACATCAAACAATGGGGCCTTTCTCTCGGTTTTCAGCAAGTCGGTATTTGTGATACCGATTTATCTACTGAAGAACCGAGACTACAGGAGTGGCTCGATAAGCAATACCAAGGCGAAATGGACTGGATGGCACGCCACGGCATGATGCGAGCACGTCCTCATGAATTGCTACCCGGTACTTTACGGGTGATCAGCGTGCGCATGAATTATCTCCCGGCCAAAGCCGCTTTTGCCAGCACCCTGAATAACCCTGAGCAGGGATATGTTAGTCGCTACGCGCTGGGCAGAGATTATCATAAACTGCTACGCCAGCGGCTTAAAAAGCTGGGTGAGCAAATTCAGGAATATTGCTCCGCCCATGAATATCAGGGAATACTTAATTTCCGGCCTTTTGTTGATTCTGCGCCTATTATGGAACGCCCGCTTGCCGCTAAAGCCGGAATCGGCTGGGTTGGTAAACACTCACTTATATTAAATAGAGAATCAGGCTCTTGGTTCTTCCTCGGTGAATTACTGATCAACCTCCCCCTCCCCGTTGACTCTCCTCAAGAAGAACAATGCGGGCGTTGTGTTGCCTGTATGACCACATGCCCGACAGGTGCCATTGTAGAGCCTTATACCATTGATGCCCGCCGCTGTATTTCATACCTGACCATTGAACTTGACGGTGTGATCCCAGAAGAGTTTCGCCCATTAATGGGCAACCGGATTTATGGTTGTGACGACTGTCAGCTTATCTGTCCTTGGAATCGTTTCTCACAATTAACTGATGAAGCCGATTTTAGCCCCCGGGCAGCACTGCATACTCCTGAACTACTTGATTTATTCAATTGGAGCGAAGAAAAATTCCTGCGTATAACAGAGGGTTCAGCAATACGTCGTATTGGCTATTTACGCTGGCTGCGTAATATTTCAGTTGCATTGGGCAATGCCCCATACCGTGATGAAATCGTACTGGTTTTAGAAAAAAGAATTGGGCTAAGTGAGGTGTTAGATGAACATATCCACTGGGCTATTGCCCAACAACTATCCCGCCGAAGTATTGATGCAATTAACGTTCAAACATCACAACAAAAACGGTTAATACGGGCAATTACCAAAGGGTTGCCCCGAGATGCTTAATATACAATCAGCCTGATTTTTGCTTAAAAAAAGCTTCTGTTTCCTTGTGAATAAAATAAAAATGCTTTTCTACTCAAAGTGCAAAGGAAAGATAAATATCAATTAAGACACTTTAAATAAAAATCAATTATTCAAATTTATCAATTAGTTAATTGATATATCTTATTTAAGATAATAAATTAAAAAAGTTAGATGCGATCATATCGCCTGTGGATAACTCTGTGAAACAAGCAAATCAGTACTGGACAACTCAAAATGGTTGTTATGTTAAATTCTGTGGATAAAAAATAGAAATTGCACTTCACTGGAAAGCATCAGGGATCAGCAGTAAAAATGGAAACTCTTCATCCATTCTAGACACTAGTGGAGAAATTTTCCTCTGCCTATCCAAAAATGAGGCGGCATTATGGACCTGTTAAAGCAGGATGGCAAGCGCTTTCAGCAAATTATTTTTGATGGGAATAAGATAGCAAATAGTTGCAACTATTGCCCCACAGCGTAGTCACAACGGGGGCAAGTATGGCAATAAAACGTGAGTTAAAGGGCTTTTATCTTTTCCACTAATTCTCTTGATAATCCCCAGTCGTATTGATTATAAAGCCGTCCCAGTGTCTGATGAGGCGCTCCGGCGTAAAACAGTTCATATTGGTGATGTCTTGAGGCAAATTCAGAGCCAATAGCATCCCAGACCAGTTTCATGAACTTGACCTTCTCAGCAGGGGAAACGATAGATGAATATTGTGTTTTCTCAATAATACTCAAAATTTCAGAATTTTCTAAATCAGACTGACTTGATGGCACCATCAAAATTCCGCCGCCCGCCAACTTTCTGATCGTCTCCAGTACATTTGGATATGTGGACTGCCCGATGACTCGATATGTATAAAGCAACGTTTTGTCAGGTAGATAAAATCCATTATCAATTCTTGGACAATGGAGCACACTTTTAAATAATCCTTCAATATTCATGGCATAAGAAGCAAGCTGTGCCAGTGATTCTTTTACGGGTGGATATTCGCTGACACCATTATTTTCAGCCATTTCCTGCGCCATACCAGCCAGAAAATGTAATTTTACCGCGTAACGGGCAATACTCTGAATATCCATCAGGAGTTCCGTTGCGGTTGAATCCACCTGCTTAAAACACATCTCGATATCTTCGCAGACGAATACCCTTTCCCAGGGAACCAAAACATCATCGAAATAGATGGTGGAATCGTTCTCATCAAAACGGGATGATAGCGGATAATCAGCGGGGTTAGCTCCCAGTTCATAAGAGCGTCTGGATATAATTTTTATGCCCTTGGAATTGATCGGCATAGCAAAAGAGAGCGCATAGCGTTCATCAACGCCTTTTTTCATCGGCTTATGCGAACCAACTAATATTTCATCTGCTAATGCTGCGCCGGTAGCAACCATTTTTGCTCCCCGAACCACAATACCTTTAGCATTTTTTTCCACAACCCCAAGGGTATGATAAATATTCTTTTCATGCGCACCCGGTGTTTTTGAGCGATCGCCCTGTGGGTTAATCAGCGCATAGGCCAGATAAAGATCAGTCTCACTCACATAGGCAAAATAATTCCGTAAAGCATCAGCGCGTTCCTGAGAATAAGATTCGAACAACTCAATATGCGTGACCATTCCGGTAAGCACTGCTGCTGCATTATCCGGGCTTCTGCCAAGCCAGCCGACAGTCTGCTTCGCCCACTCATATGCAGCCTGACCACGTGCAATCAGCTTCTCAGGGGTGGAAGGTAACTGCCAGTACAGACTCATCTGCTCGTCAGTTTCTGTCCTGAAAGTCATTGTATCTGCATGTTGGATTTTATAATCATACAGGCTTGCTACAGATCTAATCGCATTCCTGAATGCAGGATGATCCACATGATCTGTAACTTTTTCTCCATTAATAAAAATGGTGCGCCCATCACGCAAATTTTCTATATATTGCTTTCCGGTTCTTATCATACTTTCCATGCTCCTATCGATAATGATAATTTTAAAGGTCAAGCAGAGAAATATTTTCAGTCAGCACTGGATATCTAATATAAAAAGAAAACTGTCCACAATTGGAAATTGTATAATTACAATATCCCTCATTAAAATACGCCAGAGAACAACGACCTATAAACTACACTAATACAGACTGTGATTACTTTTCCTGGAAAAAATACACATTAAAAGAAATAGAATATAATTATTCTAATTACCCAGAAAAGCCATATCAAATTACAGCACCTTCGTGATCATTAATATATAGAAGAGATTTTTAAACAAAAACAGCCAATTAAATCATCTATATTCTTCAGCAGTTATTAATATTAAGTGACTGGATAACGGAATGCTGGCAACAGGTTGAGAATATATAACAATATTCGATACACACCCTATACTAATAAACTGTTTCTTTTTAAAGAACGCATTAATTTTCGTTCCTTTTTATTATATATTCACTATAGAATAATTAAATATAAACTTATATAAAAATAACATATCAATCAACTCTAAATGAGGTTGTTACCTATGATTATTAATGATAAGTCAAATGTATCTCAAGTTGTTAATACAATTGATGATTTATCACTCATACATGAATGTTATCATTGCATACTGGGAATGAAAAGAAACGAAAAACTTACAAATATAAATTGGTTTCACTCAAGTGATATCTCTCTTTCAATATTACAAATACATATAGTTGACTTACTTCTCTCAATGGAGAGAAGTAAGTATAAACAGGCTAAATCACTCATCGAGATACTAGAAAAAATAAGTAAAAAAGAATCGGATAAACGCGCTAATTTAATCAACTCCGGAATAATTTCATTAATTAATGAAAATTATTATCAAGCCAGAAATTATTTCTATAAATGCTTACTAAAAAACCCTAAAGATATATTCAGTTTTTATACATGTCATATGATTGAGTTCAACAATGGTATGACCGGAACCATGCTTGAAACACTCAGTCTTGTTAACAAGCACTGGGATATTAACGATGAGTTTTATAGCTATTTCAAAGGCATTAAGGCCTTTATCCTGAATGAAAACGGGTATCATGATGAGTCTTATGACAGTGCAGCCAGTTCATTAAAAATAAATAGTTTCGATATTTATGCTATTCATGCCATCTGCCACTATTTTTATGATAAGAAATTATTTCATGAGGGAAAGGAGTGGATGGATGAAAGGAAGGACATTTGGCATAACAACTATGGCATGAGAATCCACCTGTTCTGGCACTATGCGATGTTTCTCATGGAAATTAACGAAATTGATCAGGCATTAGATATATATCATCAGATTCGTCATAAAAATGACAGGCATGGCCTTGAAGATTTGGACGCCACCTCTTTGTTATTTAAAATGAAATTCACGCATGAAAGGGATGACCAATATATACAAAAACATGCAAATTTACTTTTTGAGTCATGGAATAATAAAGAAGAACTTGGTTTTTATTTCTTCAATGATTTCCATGCAGCGTTAGTCTTTGGCATTAATAAGCGATTCGATATGATAGATTTCTTGATTGAAAAAACAGAGAAAAGTAACCCGATAGGCTACTATAATACAAAAATAAATATCCTTGAATCGATAAAAAATTATAGTCAGGAAAATTACAAAAATGTAGTCTTACTTTTGCAAGAACCTATGAACTATCAATTCATGGGCGGGAGCCGAATCCAACGAAGTATTATCAATGAGATATTTAATGATGCTAAATTAAAGCTGGGAATAAAAAATAAAATTCAAAAAACCTTAATACCCTCTGAGATATAATTCAATTTTTTATATAATTACAGCATTGACTAAATTAATCTTGGCCATATATTTAATTATATGGCTAAGTTAATTTATCTGCTCAGTAAAAATAATGTTAAACGTTAAAAAGATAGATTACTTATCATTAAATTACATTAACGCCTAATAATCCTCATCAGAGATAGTCTTTCCTCTTTGTTTTTTATGATGATATTGCTATGCTGAGTTGACTAACGTCAATAACATAATGTAATTGATATAAAATCAGACAAGAACATAGTTCATTATTATCATTTCTTAATGAAAATATTAAGTGAGAAAACATCACAAGGCGATAATAAGTATGACAACAAAACCAGATGATTACTCAAGCTACATTAAGTTAACTATTGTTTCCATTATATGGGGCGGAACGTTCATAGCAGGAAGGTTTATCTCTTCTGATACCAGTTCGTTATTATCAGCTACGGTTAGGTTTATCTTTGCAGCATTTGTGCTAATAGTGATTATCGCTTTTTCTAAAAAAGGATTTATCAAAATCAATAAATCACAAATGGCAAATATTGTCATGCTGGGTTTCTTTGGTATTTATGTCTATAACCTTTGTTTTTTTTATGGCCTGAAATATATCGATGCATCCAGAGCTTCTCTGATTGTCGCAATAAATCCCGCAGTGATAGCAACAGTCTCGTATTTTTTGTTTAAGGAAAAAATGTCCACCATAAAAACTATCGGGATTTCATTCTGTTTGTTTGGTGCCGGGATCGTTATTATCGGAAACAACTTATCATCATTATTGAGTAATAAAGGTAATATAATTGGTGACATCTCTATTTTAGGATGTGTCATCAGCTGGGTGATTTATAGTGTTTTCGGCAGGAAAACAATCAATGAAATTGGTGCATTATATACTGTCGCTTACTCCGTCATTGCGGGTGCAATAATGTTAACAATAACAGCGTTCATGACGGATGATATTAACTCTACTGCATTAGTTTCTTTATCCATGAGCGATTTGATAAGCCTGACGTATTTAGGCGTCATCGGATCAGCGATTGCGTATGTTTTATACTATGACGGCATTGGTAAGATTGGTGCCACAAGAGCAGGTGTTTTTATTGCATTAAATCCACTGACAGCGATATTGGGCGGAGTACTCTTTTTACAAGAAACGTTTACTGTATCTATATGTATTGGTGGAATTTTCATTATTGCAGGAATTTTTATGACCAATAAAAAGATAACAAAATAATATACGGCTAAAAAATCATATTGGGATATATACCAATGGATTTCGATACAACCAGCAAAGAAGCGATTCGGAAGACAGTAGATAGCAAAATTTAAGATAATATATGAATCAGATTATTACCATCTTATGGCCATTATTTGCACTGATACTATTAGGCTTTATTCTAAAGCGTAATACCTCATTTAATCCTTTATTCTGGCAAGGAGCAGAGAAACTTAATTATTTTCTGCTTTTTCCTGCTTTATTAATCAATAGCCTGGCAACAGCATCTTTAGATAACCCTCAGTTAACACAGCTATTTTGGGCCATTCTCGCTGTAATTAGCACCGGTTTAATGGCATTAATAGTCATTAAACTTTTACTCAAATGGCCAGCACAACGTTTTGGTGTTTATGTACAGGGGTTATTGCGTTTCAATACTTATCTCGGATTAGCCATTACGGTAGATATTTTCGGCTCTCATGGGATCGCTGTAGCGTCGCTGATACTCGCTATCTTGGTTCCTCTTTGCAATGCAATTTCTGTGTTTGCACTAACACCAGATATCAAGACCTTATCAATTAAGCAGTTTGTCATGATAATTACTAAAAACCCTCTGATATTAGCCTGTTTCATCGGGATAACCCTCAATCTCACTAATATTGGCTTACCTTACGGTTCAGGGCAATTTTTAAAAATTCTGGCAGGAGCGAGCCTTCCTCTGGGGTTAATTTGCATCGGCGCATCGTTGCAGCCCTCCATGCTAAGAACAGAGAAAAAACCAATTATCATTAACAGCTTGTCCAGATTATTACTGATGCCTTTGGTTGCCGGTATTATTGGCTGCTTATTTGGGCTCAATGTGTTGGAAATCAACTTACTGATTCTCTTTTTCGCCATACCCACTGCACCGACAGCTTATATTTTAACCCGCCAGTTAAATGGAGACAGTCAGTTAATGTCAGCGATTATCACATTGCAAACAATGCTTGCAGTAATTACATTACCTATTGTATTAGGTTTGAGATTCGACTAATTGATTGACTAGTTTACAGAATGGAAATTTGATTTGGAGCGGGAAACGAGACTCGAACTCGCGACCCCAACCTTGGCAAGGTTGTGCTCTACCAACTGAGCTATTCCCGCATTATTGATGGTGAACCAGAAATGCTTTAACTTGAGTTTGAAATTACGGTAAACACCCGTAACTATCAACTTCCTGCATCTCAGGAACGCGCACTATTATGAACGCCTCAGATAAAGATGGCAAGCCATTTACCCAGACATCAACACTAACCGCTCAAAAGACATTCAAATCTGTATATACCGCATACTTTGCATATGTTTATAGAACGCTGCCATTGCAATATGGTACATTACGTTATCTAAAAATTAACATAATATATACAATTAACCTCTAATAAGATTTGTACTTGTCGGAATAATTTGCTGGAAATAGATTAGATCCATTTTTAGTCGTATCTCAAACGGTAATGCTCTTAAGTAAAGGCCGAATTATATGACTCTATACTCTCCACCTAAATTTGTTACTGGCAATGACGCGCTTGTCGATCTTCTTCTCGCTCAGGCAGAGCTGGATAAAAGCCATAATCTCAATACAGCAGGATTTGTTTCAGGGTATCGGGGTTCACCATTAGCCCGCTTGGATCAGGCATTATGGCAAAACGGGAAAAAACTGGCTGAGGCCAATATACGTTTTCACCCTGCAATCAATGAAGATCTTGCAGCGACTGCGATTTATGGGACTCAAAAAGTTGAATCTGACCCCGACCGCAATGTTACCGGTGTTTTTAGTATGTGGTACGGCAAAGGGCCGGGGGTTGATCGCGCCGGAGATACGCTCAAGCATGGCAATGCCTATGGTACTTCACCCAATGGTGGAGTACTGGTTATTTTGGGCGATGATCACGGATGCGTATCTTCTTCTATGTCACACCAATCTGATCTCTCGCTGATATCATGGGGTATGCCGGTCTTACATCCCGCTTCAGTGTCTGACTACCATGATGTGGGATTATGGGGCTGGGCAGCCTCCCGTGTCAGCGGGACATGGATTGGATTCAAAGCAATCAGTGAAGTCGTGGAAAGCTGTGCTATCAGGGGAGAGAAAACTCTTCCTGAGTATAAGATACCGGAAATAGATCCCGGGCCAAATGGGTTACACTGGCGCTGGCCGGACCTTCCCGGCCCTTTGATAGAACAACGGCTGGTCTATAAACTGAAAGCTGTTCAGGACTTCGCCAGACTCAATCCGATAGACCAGCTCATCGCACCATGCCAACATCCGCGAGCCTTATTAGTTACCGTTGGTAAAGCTCATCATGATGTTCTGGAATCGCTACGCATCGGAGGCCTGACACCTGCTGAGCTGGCAAAAAACGGCGTTGCTCTTCTCCATGTTCGACTGGTTTATCCTTTATCACCACTTCTCAGTGAGATGGCATCGCAGGTTGCTGATATTTTTGTCATTGAAGAAAAAAACTCTGTTGTTGAACTGCATCTCGCGCAGCATCTCATTAATTTACCACGACAAATTAATCTGATTGGAAAACACGATCATCTCGGCAACAAACTAGTCTCTACGGATATGGAGTTACGCCCTTCCCTGCTTGCCCCTCTTTTGGCAGATTGGCTAAAAAAATTCGACTTATTTCTTTCTGTTCCTCTGGAATGGACAGTCCAAACGACATTACACGATATCACGCTTCCCAAACGGACACCTTATTTCTGCGCTGGCTGCCCCCACAGCACTTCAACCCGTCTGCCTGAAGGCAGTCAGGCACAAATCGGTATCGGATGTCATGTAATGGCAGCATGGATGGATCGTAGTACTGGCTATGGCCTGACAGCGATGGGATCAGAAGGAGTTGACTGGATAGGCCATTCCGCCTTTATCAATCGCTCCCATGTATTTCAAAATCTGGGAGACGGAACTTACTTCCATTCGGGGCATTTAGCCATTCGTCAGTCCATCGCTGCTGATAGCAACATCACCTATAAACTGTTATTTAATGACGCTGTTGCAATGACAGGCGGACAGGCACTTGATGGCAGTATAACGATCCAGCAAATTGCCTCTTTAATACTGACTGAAGGGGCGAAAGAAGTTGTAGTCGTTACCGATGACCCGGATAAATATAAAGGCCAGAATAGCCTCCCTGCCGATGTCAAAATTTATCAGTCGGATTATCTCGAAGATGTACAGAAACGCCTACGGGATATCAAAGGCGTAACAGTCATCATCTATGAGCAGATGTGTGCAACAGAATTACGTCGTAAAAGAAAAAGAGGGTTAATCCCACAGGCAAAAAGGCGAGCAGTGATTAATGAAGCCGTTTGTGAAGGCTGTGGTGATTGCCAAATTCAATCCAATTGTCTTGCTGTTGTTCCGATTGAAACACCTCTGGGAACTAAACGTGCGATAGATCACCATGTCTGTAATTCAGATCTATCCTGTCTGAAAGGTTTCTGCCCCAGTTTTATTACTATCGAAAACGCCAATCCAGTTCAGGATCCCAGCACAATAATGTCACAGGAAGAAATTGACAACCTGCTGATTAAACTGCCTGAACCAACGATAAAAATGGCAGATACTCCCTTTGAAATTTTATTAGCGGGGGTCGGAGGAAACGGCATCATTACTACTGGTCATATGCTTGGCCTTGCTGCCGAAATAGAAAAATATGCTGTTAATCTGCTTGATTTTACAGGCTTCGCTCAAAAAGGAGGTGAAGCAATGACTCATATTCGATTGAGTCAGAATGCTGAACAATTGCATCAGGTCAGAATTGATCGGGGGCGTGCAGATCTTGCTATTGCGGCTGATTTAGTCACTGTCACAGGGCAAAACTCACTGGAAGTAATGTCAAAATCAAAAACCAGTTGTGTACTGAATACCCATGAGACGCAAATCGGCGCCATGCTGAGAGACCCGACACTCAGTTTAGATCAAACCAGAATGCAGGACACCCTCCGCCAGCATTGCCGGACATTGCAATCCATTGATGCCGAGCAGATTGCAGCCGAGTTGGTTGGGGACAGAAATCAAACTAATATCGTTTTAATCGGCTACACTTGGCAGCTTGGTAAAATTCCAATCAGTCTACGTTCTATCGAGCAAGCCATACAGAAAAGTGGCATAACAAATCATGTCATAGAGAATGCACGACGCGCTTTACATATCGGTAGAATTGCGGCTGTACAACCAGATATCCTGAATAATTCTCTACATGTTGAACCGAAACAAACCATCAGGACACTGGATGACCTGATTTTACACCGATACCAGCTTCTGGTTGAGTATCAGAATGAAAAATATGCACTCCGTTATCTCAGCCGTATTGCTCAAGTCCAACAAATTACACAGCAAATTGATGCCGAAGGACTGGCGAAATCTATCGCAGAAAACTTATTCAAACTAATGGCCTATAAAGACGAGTATGAAGTTGCCCGCCTTTACGTCAAAACCGGATTTTTGGATAAACTCCGTTCACAGTTTGATAAGACGGATAAAATCCGCTTTCACCTCAGTGCACCGTTTTTTAATCGTAAAGATCCCAGAACCGGTGAAAGAGGAAAGCGGGAGTATGGCTCATGGATAATTCCTGTTTTTCGTTTTCTCGCTGCCTGTAAACCATTACGCGGTACTATTTTTGATATCTTTGGCTATCAGGAAGAGCGAAAACAAGAAAGGAATTTATTATCCGAATACGAACAATTAATTGATCTACTCATAGAAAAATTAAATAGCAATAACATGGAGATCTGTCAGAAGCTCGCTGTTTTACCTGATCAAATCCGTGGTTTTGGGCATGTGAAGCAAAAAACGATAAAAAACATGCAGGAACGCAGAAAAATATTGTTAAAAGAACTTACTGAAAGCATTTATTGAAATACATATTCAAAACAGATGGATATCACTGGCTACGGTGATATCCATCTATTTTATTATTTTCAGGGAATGGATTATATCAAGTCCCGAATTTGTTAATATAATTTTCACAACCTTGCCCTGAAACATCTTCTAATAAATTATCGCTATAATGTACGCCATTAAAACTCTTACCTGTTGATGTTTTTATACTTTTTTTAGTAGATTTATGGCTAATATTTTCATCCTTTTGCTGGTCTAACAGCGAATTCAGTTTGCTAGTTAATTCTTCATTTTCCTTTTTCAGCTTGACATATATACTCCCGGCTTCTCGCATGCTTTTCTTAAACCTACCACATACTTTAATGTATTTTTTATACACTTCCTCTGCTTCTTCCTTGTATTTCCCATATGAATCATTAAGTTTTTTTCTTAATTTAATCTCATAAAAACTGCGCTCTAGCTTTTGATATGCTTTAAATACTTCCAGTTTATTAGAAAAAACAGAAAATTTAATGACAATGGGTTTATTTTTATCAATTAATTTAATGTGTATTTTTTTCCCAAGTAACAAAACATCATCTATTTCATTAAAAGAACCTGAGAAGATAATTTCCTTATTTTTCTTTTCTTCTATGATTAAATTATCTTCAGTGGGATTAGACTTTAATTTAAAAATATAATTATCGAATTCATAACTGTCACTTTTATTAATTTCATTCATAATTATTCCTTATTTATTCCCTGATACCAATCAAATCTATTTTCTAAAAATCGATATAAATTAGATAGGTAATCACTTTGCTTTAAATTAGAAAGTTTAACTATATGAATGATACTTTTAGATATAACTGATTGTAATGTACCTAATAGTATCGAAAGGAGCAGCATATATTTGAAAAATATTTATATCCGTCGCGCTATTTGACCACCCGTTATCAAATAAATCAATCAAAAGCTGTTTGTCAGAATATTCAGGAATAAACAGGATAATCACAAGAGCTGAGGTCGGTAAGTAATCAGGATTTTGTAGAATAAAACAGATACGCCACAGTTCACAAGAGTGGGGTTGTGTAAACAAAAAAAGCGCCTTTCGGCGCTTTTTTCTATGACTTGCAGATTATTAAAATCTACCGTCCTGAATTTGGAGCGGGAAACGAGACTCGAACTCGCGACCCCAACCTTGGCAAGGTTGTGCTCTACCAACTGAGCTATTCCCGCATAGCTAATGCGCTATTTTAAATATAAAATCATTCAACCCATTGATTAGGTTAATGTTTTATCTTTAACGGCATCAAGATGGGCGCCATTATGAACTTCTTTAATAAAGATGGCAAGTATTTTACATGCCATAAAACATCAAGTGCTCAAAATACATGCTAAAAGACACACTAAACACCACTAATTCCTTAATCAGCACACAGCATCTGCTCATTTTCTCTTTAATACAAAGCAAAAAGACATGAATTGTGTAGCCTCTTGACTAAAATTTGACATCACATTAGTCTAATATTCAATTATTAAATTGAATGATTGGTATTTGTATCCCACACTGCTCTTTATCAAAGACAAGCTTTCATACCGAAAAAGCAAAGTACAGCTACATTGAGGAAACCCACCGTGAATAACATGGCATCAGAGAAAATAAATACAGAAGCCCCGCCAGAAATATCAGATAAAAAACATCGTGATATACCTCTCTCCATCTATTTGCTCGGATTGACGATATTCATTCTGAATACTTCCGCATTTATGGTTGTTGGCATGATGCCATCGTTAATGGATGCATTTGCCGTGACAGTCACTGATATCGGCTACCTGCTTTCACTCTACGGAGTAGGAATGCTCATCGGCGGACCGATATTGACAACAGTATTTGGTGTACTTCGAATTCCCAACAAGCAAGCGCTGCTTTGGATATTAACGCTGTATAGTATTGGAGGGATCATAGCCGCAAGTGCCGGAAGTTATTATGTTATGGCTATCGCCCGTGTTATTACCGGTTTTGCAGGATCTGCCTGCATCGGCATCGCTTTGGCAATCTGTGGTGAAGTTGTTAAAACAGAAATAAGAGGAAGAGCCTCATCGATTGTATTCACAGGTATGATGCTGGCAAATGTTCTGGGTGTTCCCGCCGCAATCATGATCGATCAATATCTTGGCTGGCGTTTCAGTTTTTGGCTAATCGTTATTTTCACCATTATTTGTACCTTGATTTTATGGGCAATGCTGCCACTTTCACACAATGCTGCCAATATCCGTATCAGCGAGCAACTTGCCTCATTCAGAAATGGGAAACTCTGGGCAGCTTATGCGTCAAGCGCTCTGATTATTGGCGCATCTTACGCTGCTTTCAGTTATATCTCCGTTATCCTCACTGAAATCACAGGATTATTACCCGCTATCATTCCTATTGTTCTTGGTTTTTACGGCGTTGCGAATGTCATCGGTACTTCGATCACCGGTCGTTTTACTGATCGACACACCTTTGCGGTACTGACAATCGGGGTTAGTATACTGACCATATCGCTGCTGATATTCGCGCTTTTCCCGGAAAACCACTATATCAGTGTGTTCGCTTTTCTAATTATTGGCATTGTAGGTGTCTCTATGAGTCCGGCACTGATTACACGGGTTATGCGCGTAACAAATGCAGGCCCTTTGGTTAACAGCGTCCATGTCTCTTTCATTAATAGTGGTTCTGCCTTTATCTCATGGGCCGGGGGATTAAGTATTGCTGCCGGATATGGATTAATATCACCACTTTGGATTGGCTTAATTCTGGCTATTTTTGCTTTACTTTCGCTTACACCGCGTAGTGTCAGAACAGCAATGACATTGCCCTGAACAAAAAATTTATTTAAAAGCAGTGTGTATCAGGAGTATTGTCAGAATTTGGAGAGTGGTAAGAAATTTAGGGCTGAGTCTGAAAAAAGATTTGGAGCGGGAAACGAGACTCGAACTCGCGACCCCAACCTTGGCAAGGTTGTGCTCTACCAACTGAGCTATTCCCGCTTAATTTTGGTGTGCTGTACTTTCGAAATTATTCATCGGTACGGGGAGCGCATTATACAAATAATTCATCTGCTGGCAAGTACCAAGACGAAAAAAATCGGACTTTCTTTTTAACTGGTCAGTTATCGAACGAGAAATCTGTTTAGTGATTCAGATATGGATATCTTACATTGATTGACACATATCCATATTTAATCGCGTAGCTCAAATGAGCTACAGTACACTTATCAACCAAAGGAGGTTTAAATATGGCCGCAAATGCATTTGTTCGCGCTCGCATAGATGAAAAACTGAAAAATGAAGCAGCAGCTGTACTAGCAAGCATGGGGTTAACCATTTCCGATCTAGTTCGCATAACAGTCACTAAAGTCGCAACAGAAAAAGCTTTACCATTTGATATGTGTATTCCTAATGAGCTAACAGCTAAGACCATTGCCAATAGTGAAAAAGGCATTGATGTTCACCAAGCAAAAGATGCTGATGATATCTTTGATAAATTGGATATCTAATCACTCATGAAACAAAGGGCTATTGAATATTCCACTCAGTTTCAAAAAGGTGTGAAATTAGCTCAGAAAAGACATAAAGACATAGAAAAACTGAAAGAGCTAATGAAATTCTTGATTAACAATGAGTTGCCATTACCTACTGTATACAAAGATCATCCGCTACATGGTAACTATAAAGGCTATAGAGACGCTCATATAGAACCGGATTGGATCCTCATCTACAAAATAACCAGTGACCTTCTCCGATTTGAACGGACAGGAACACACTCAGATCCATTTTAAATTGCTAGCAGCGCAAGTAACGATAAACGTTGATGTTGATTAAGTGGGGTTTCAGACCCACTTAATCCACTCATGTCACTAAAATACCGCCATTTATTTCTGAATAAAATGTTCGCGGTAGTAAACCAGTTCCGCAATTGACTCCCGGATATCATCCAATGCCTGATGAGTATTTTTCTTGCTTAAACCAGCCAGCATTTCTGGCTTCCAACGACGAGCCAATTCCTTAAGTGTGCTGACATCCAGATAGCGATAGTGAAAATATTTTTCCAGTTCAGGCATATAACGGAACAGGAAACGACGATCCTGACCAATGCTGTTACCGCAGATAGGGGATTTTCCTGCCGGAACCCACTGTTCCAGAAACGCAATCGTCGCTTTTTCAGCTTCAGCCTCACTAAACGAACTCTGTTTTACGCGCTCCACCAAACCACTGCCAGTGTGAGTCCTGACGTTCCACTCATCCATCAGGGCCAGCTGCTCAGCTGGCTGGTGTACCGCAATAACCGGTCCTTCTGCAAGAATATTCAGCTCTGAATCAGTCACGATAGTTGCAATTTCAATTATGCGATCGCGCTCGGGATCCAGACCCGTCATCTCTAAATCTATCCAGATAAGATTGTTCTCACTTTTTGACATGATATATCCTAGGTTCCTTTAAAACAGGTAATCTGTATCAGAGGTGTATCATAGCGTTTTTGATCACCCACAGCGATAACCAGCAAGATAGATGAAATAAGTGAGGTTCGGTGGCTAAAAGTAAACTCTCCAAAGGGCAGCAACGCCGTGTGCAGGCCAATCACCAGCGCAGGCTAAAACAGCCGCTCAGCAGGAATGACGCCCAAAAACCAGAACTGGACGACAGCCAGTTTGGTGAGCCACAAGAAGGGCTGGTTATCAGCCGATTCGGGCAACATGCAGATATTGAGGCCGCTGACGCCTCTATACAACGCTGTAATATCCGCAGGACAATTCGTTCACTGGTTACCGGTGATCGTGTCGTATGGCGTCCTGCCTTACAGCTCCAGTCAGATGTTAAAGTCAATGGGATCGTCGAAGCCGTTCATGAACGAACTTCCGTGCTTACCCGTCCTGATTATTATGATGGTATCAAACCCATTGCCGCTAATATCAACCAAATCGTGATTGTTTCCGCTATCCTGCCTGAACTTTCACTGAATATTATCGATCGCTATCTGGTCGCATGTGAAACACTCAATATTGAACCCTTGATAGTGCTTAATAAAATCGACCTTCTGGACGACGAAAGCCGCGAGTGGGTTAACGGTGTCATGGATATTTACCGTCACATCGGATATCGGGTACTGGAAGTTTCCAGCCATACCGGAGAAAGCATTCCTGAACTGATCCAATTACTGGCTGATAAAATCAGTATATTCGCAGGTCAATCAGGGGTCGGGAAATCCAGCCTGCTGAACACCCTGCTCCCGGACAATGAAGAAGCCATTTTGGTTAATGAGGTCTCAGATAACTCCGGCCTTGGTCAGCATACGACAACAACAGCACGCCTCTACCATTTTCCACAGGGAGGAGATGTCATTGATTCTCCCGGCGTCCGGGAATTCGGCTTATGGCATTTGACACCAGAACAGGTGGTTCAAGGGTTTATTGAATTTCGTGATTACCTTGGCAACTGTAAATTCCGCGATTGCAAACATCTTGATGATCCCGGCTGTGCTTTACGCGATGCACTGGAGCAAGGCGCTATTGCAGAAGAACGCTTTGAAAACTACCACCGGATCCTGGAAAGCATGGCTCAGGTTAAACCACGCAAAAATTTCACTGAAGGTCAAAAATAGGGCAATAATAAGCAATGCGTTGCCCTGACATTCAAGATAAGGGCAGGTAGAATAGCGGACTTTTGCCCAATTTTCCTATAAGACATTGGCCTATAAAACACTTCAAGAGGTTGACGTGCTGGATAATATTAAAATCAGACTACAATATTTACTGCCAAAGCAATGTATTACTCACTTAGCAGGCTGGTTCGCCAATAAAAAAGCAGGCTGGTTGACACAGCTTGTCATTAAAGCTTTTGCCAAAGTTTATAAAGTTGATATGAATGAAGCCCAAAATCCATCTTTTCAGGCTTATTCAACCTTTAACGAATTCTTTGTCCGACCATTAAAAGAGGACATTCGTCCCGTCGTCAATGAAGCTCACCTGTTGGCACTGCCCGCAGATGGAGCCATCAGCCAACTGGGTGCCATCCGGGAAGAGCAAATTATTCAGGCTAAAGGCCACTACTATACGGTAGAAGCGCTGTTGGCCGGCCAGCACCAACTTGCTGAACAATTCCGTAATGGCCAGTTTGTGACGATTTACTTATCACCGAAAGATTATCACCGTGTTCATATGCCATGTGACGGCGTATTGAAAGAGATGATTTATGTTCCCGGCGATCTGTTTTCAGTCAACCCGCTGACTGCCGCGAATGTACCAAATTTGTTTGCACGTAATGAACGTGTTATCTGTATGTTTGATACCGCTTTTGGCCCAATGGTACAAATTCTGGTTGGTGCCACAATTGTGGGTAGTATAGAGACTGTCTGGAGTGGCTGTGTCACCCCGCCACGCGAAGGTATTATCAAACGCTGGGTCTATCCGGCAGAAGGTGAAGAAGGGGCTGTTTCTCTCAAGAAAGGAGAAGAAATGGGCCGTTTCAAACTGGGTTCAACCGTCATCAACCTGTTTGCCCCTAATCAGATTCAGTTTGCTAATAACTTATACAGTGGCTCACAAACCCTGATGGGTGGCCTGCTGGCACAGACTATCTCAAACGATGAAGAACATACTGAGCACACAACTGACGATGTTTCCGTGAGTCAAAATAGCGCCAGTTAATTTATTACCAAGGAGCCCCTTATCGTGCGCCTGATTATCAGTTTATTTCTTAGCCTGCTTATTACGAATCTGGCTTTCGCCTCCACAACACAGCTGGATGAAAGCCAGCTTAAACAGGAGCTGAAACAGGTTGAAGGCAGTAAAAATCCGCAGGAGGCTGAAATTGCGCAAGCACTGCAAGGGGCTATCAATTGGGTTAATGAGACAAATGCCTCCAAGGAACGGATTGCAAAGTATCAACAGTCAGTTGATGACTTCCCAAAATTAATCAAAGAATTACGTCAGAAAATACTGGCCGCCAGTGAACCACCCCCTGCTATTCCGGCGAATCAGACCATCAGCAGTCTGGAACAACAGATTATCCAGCTCAACAGTCAATTACTGGAACAGGGTCGGCAATTACAACAAGAACAGGATAAAATCCGGGAAATTAGTGAATCCGTAAGTCTCATGCCTCAACAGCAAACAGAAGCTAGGCGTTTGTTAGCTGAGGCAACTTCCCGACTTCAGTCATTAAACCCACCTTCCCCGGGACTGGATGACGCCCAGTTAACACTTACTCAAGCAGAAGTGAATGCCCGCAAAACTGTGACCAGTGAACTGGAGATGGCACAACTTTCTGCCAATAATCGGCAGGAGATTGCCCGCTTACGAGCAGAATTATTTAAAAAACGCTATCAAAACCTAGATATTCAGCTCCAGCAACTTCGTAGCCAGTTAAACGCCCAGCGGCAGCAAAAAGCCGAATCAGCTCTTGAGCATACTGAAATGCTGGCGGAAAAGAATGGTGGAAAACTACCTCAATTTCTGCTGGATGAACTTCAGCAAAACCGTCACCTTTCACAAATGCTCAACCAGCAGACTCAACGCATGGATTCCATTGGCTCTCAGCAACGCAAAGCTGCCGATGATATTCTGCGGGTACGCCAGACCCTTAATACCATCCGCGAACAGGCGCAATGGCTGGGTGATTCAACAACATTAGGCGCTGCGTTAAGGGCACAGTTAACCCGCATCCCTGATGTCCCTAAATCTCAGCAGCTCGACCGAAATATAGTTGAATTACGGGTTGAAAGGCTAAAATATGAAGAAATGTTGGAACACTCTCAGCAGGAAAGCGAACATACTCCTATTACAAATAACAACCTGACAGCAACTCAAAAACAGGTTTATGATTCCCTTATCCGTACCAGGAAAGAGTTACTGAATTCTCTGCTCTCCGGTTATGACAGCGAAATATTGGAATTAACAAAACTCAAAGTCTCTACCAATCAGTTAAATGAGGCATTGAAAGAAGTTAAGGATGCCACGCACCGCTATCTGTTCTGGGTAGCAGATGTCGATCCCATTTCACTGAATTACCCTTTGTTGGTTGTACGGGATTTAACCCGATTACTCTCTCTGGATACAATTTCCCAATTAGGCATTGCAATCCACGTGATGCTGACAACGCAGGATACCTTGCTGTATCTGCTGGGTACGTTGTTGCTGGTGATATTCAGTATCAGTTCACACCGCCAGTATCACGCTTTCCTTGAACGTTCCAGTAACCGTATCGGCAAGGTGACACAAGATCACTTCTCCCTGACCATAAGGACAGTGTTCTGGTCTGTTGTTGCGGCTTTACCTCTGCCAATGCTCTGGTCAGCGATTGGCTACGGCCTGAAGAATGCCTGGCAGTACCCAATGGCAACCGCTATCGGTAATGGGGTCAGCGAAACAACACCAATCTTATGGATTTTCATGCTCAGCGCAGCGTTTGCCCATCCGAATGGTCTGTTTATTGCTCATTTCCGCTGGCCGGAAGAACGTGTAAAACGGGCAATGCGCTTTTATCGGGTATCAATTTTCCTGATTGTGCCATTGATGATGGCGCTAATTACCTTTAACAATTACAGTGATCGTGAGTTTGGTGCAACTCTCGGCAGATTATGTTTTCTAATGCTCTGCGTCTCGCTGAGTCTGGTCACAACCAGCCTGAAACGGGCAGGTATTCCACTGTACATGGATAAACATGGGTCAGGTGACAACGTTATCAACTCTGTTTTATGGTGGATATTACTCTCTGCACCAATTCTGGCCGCACTGGCTTCTGTACTGGGTTATCTGCAAACTTCGCAGGCCCTGTTGGCACGATTGGAAACCTCTGTTGCCATCTGGTTCTCCCTGCTGGTCATCTATCACATAACCCGTCGATGGATGTTAATCCAGCGTCGTAAAATTGCGTTCGAAAGGGCAAAACAACGTCGGGCTGATATCCTTGCCCAACGCGCTAAAAGTGAAGAAGATTCCAGCAATATTAACAGCAGTGTTGAAGGGGTGATTGAAGTTGAAGAGCCAGTTATCGATCTGGATGCAATCAGTGCCCAGTCTTTAGGTCTGGTACGCTCCATCCTGACGATGCTGGCACTGGTTTCACTTATCCTGTTATGGTCAGAACTACATTCTGCGTTCTCTTTCCTTGAAAATATCCGGTTATGGGATGTCACCACAAGCATCAACGGTATTGATACTATCCAGTCAATCACTCTGGGTTCTATCCTGATTGCCATTCTGGTCATTATTATTACGACTCAGCTTGTCCGTAATCTCCCTGCATTACTGGAACTGGCACTGTTACAACATCTGGAACTGACGCCCGGTACAGGCTACGCCATCACCACATTAACCAAATACGGTATTACGCTGATCGGCAGTATCGTCGGTTTCTCATTAGTGGGTATTGAATGGTCAAAACTGCAATGGTTAGTTGCAGCAATGGGGGTTGGACTTGGTTTTGGGTTACAGGAAATTTTTGCCAATATTATTTCCGGGCTGATGATCCTGTTCGAAAAACCAATCCGTATTGGCGATACCGTCACTATTCGCGGGCTGACCGGTAGCATCACAAAAATTAATACACGGGCAACTACTCTGACTGACTGGGATAGAAAAGAGATCATCGTTCCCAATAGAGCATTTATTACTGAACAATTTATAAACTGGTCATTGTCTGATACCATCACCCGTATTGTCCTGACGATCCCTGTTCCCGTAGAGACAGAATCTGCGAAAGCAACAGAGATATTACTGACCGCAGCAAGACGATGCCCGTTAATTATCGATAATCCGATGCCTGAAGCCTATCTGGTTGACCTGCAACAGGGAATTCAGATTTATGAACTGCGAGCTTATGCCGCAGAAATGGGGCATCGTATGCCTGCTCGTCATGAAGTACATCAGTATATTTTGCAGGAATTCCATAACCACAATATCACCCTGCCATTCCCTCCATTTCAGGCTCGTGTTGATATTTTCGGACAGGAAATCCGCAGTGCTACAACCAACACATCAGGTCGCAATCTTCCACGTAAGCCGGGAGATCTATAATTTAACTTAGGGAAAAAGAGAACAAAAATATGGTAAGGCGCATCCCTGTTCAGATAAGTGGCTTACTGGCATTAAATGGTGTTTCTATTCTGGGAAACACCATCACAGAAATCGCTATTCCTTGGTTAATTCTGGAAATATCAGGCAGTCCATTACTGGTTGCTGCTGTGATGTCAGCCAAAATGCTGCCATTAATATTATCTGTTTTTTTCAGTGCACAGCTGGTTGATAGATACGGCGCATTTCGGATCTCAGTATTATCGGATTTCGTTAATTTCCTGAGTGTGTTATTAATCCCTGTATTCTATACAATGGATATTCTTCACCTTTATCTTCTAGCTATTTTATTAATGTTTTCAACTATTCTGGATGCACCAGGGCGTCTGGCAAAAGATATTATGCTAGCAAAGGAAATAAAACTGCATAAAAGAGAGAATGAATTAATCAATGGCATAAATAGCACCATTGAAAATATCTGTGATCTTGCTGGCCCTGCTTTTGGCTCACTCATTATCGCCATGCTTGGTACAATCAACGCATTATACTTTGATGCGGTCAGTTTTTTAGTTGTTGCCCTTGGTATTATTATTCTGAAAAAACATTTTTCCGCTGATATAAACCAGATAACCGAAGCACCTTCTCTGCCACATCGTTATTTCCTTGAAGCCTTGCACTACATTAAATCGGAGAGGGAACTGTTTTCTGTTCTCGTCCTCAGTTCAATAATCAATTTTGTTATCACCCCATTCCTGACCGTTTACCTGCCTTACGTCAATAAAACTGAATTTAATTCCGTTATCAGCCTTGGGGTTTCAATGACATGCTTTGGTATAGGTACTGCTCTTTCCTCTTTGCTGTACGGCCTCTATGGAAAATACTTTTCCAGCCACCGGATCCTTCTCTCCGGTTACAGCCTACTTGGGTTATGCCTCCTGTCTTTACCTCTATTCAATGGGCAGTATGTTTTATTTACCCAACTTTTTACCATCGGCTGTGGCATTGGTTTTGCTGCGCCAGTAGAAATTACGTTGATTCAACGCAAAGTACCTGAAAATCTGTTTGGCAGAATAATGACCCTGTTTACCTCTACCCGATTTATTAGCGTTCCTGTCGGGTATATCTCTTTCGGTGCTGTGCTGGAATCCAGAATCGCTCAACAAACCCCTATTATTATGGCGGTAATAGTATTGAGTGGAATATTAGTTTACTTACTTCTGCGAGTAAGAAGGTAAAATTGAAAATCAGGCAACGATGGCAGAATAAGATGATTTTTTATTGATAAGAAAACGCTGTTATAAAATCATAAGCAGCGTTTTGATAGTTTTGGCAAACTAAAGAAAAAAGATCAAAGAGATATTACTATATTAACGCAGTCCCTTCGGGTCAGCGCCGTATTCATTACTACCTTCTGTACCTTCCAGAAGAGTAAAGATAAATACGACAATACCGCCAATCGGGACAAAAATCAGCAAGAACCACCAGCCAGAGCGATCAGTATCATGCAGGCGACGTACCGTTACTGCCAGTGACGGAATAAAAGTGATTAATGCATAGAGAATAACTAATATAGATCCGATGGTCTCACCGAGAATTGCACCTAATATGCAAACGGCCAAAAATGCCAGCATATTAAAAAAGTAAAACATCCAATATTCTTTACGACGTGCACGCCCGGAGAAATCAGCGTAATTTTTTAAAACCTGAACATACCAATTCATAATATTACTTCTTTAAAAGAAAATTTAATAAAACAAAAGGAGACAAACTATAAAGGATGCGAGATTTTATACTCACTTATATTTTAAAGTCCACACATAGCCCTTAAAGGAATAATATTAAACAAACCATGTAATTCTCAGATATTTAATCAATAAAATCTGCCCAATATAAAATACAATGTGATTTCAATATATATTCATCTGCTTCATATCAAAGTTAGCCACCAATTAATCAGAAAAAAAAAGCTAATTAATGCAGCATTAACCGACCATAAAATAATATTTATTTATACATTTCGTCTTTCAAGTTGCCTCTTTGTTGTCTGCGCTCGTTCACCCCAGTCACATAGTTATCTATGCTCCTGGGGATTTACTCTCTTGCCGCCGCGACGCAACTTGAAATCCATTGTGTATAGCATGCTTATAATTAATTAAATCATCAAAAAAAGGAATGGTGCCTCTGAAAAATACTCTAATCAGTTATCAATCATCGCACAAATGCAAAAAATGCGCTTACACCAGCCACGCCATTTACATAAATTTAACACAAGCCTATTATCTCAGCTTAAATAACAAACATATTCTTATCGTTCGAGATAATATGAAAACCTTATCCGGCAGGCCATGGTTACTAATAACTTTTTTCCTGATAGCAAATCTTTTCTCTTCAATTGCTGTTGCAATAGGCATGTATCTTATTCCGTGGTATATCAGCAATAATGCAGGTGATCCTTCTGCTCTGGCAACAACTGCCATGTTTTCTGCTGTGTTAGTACTTTGCCTGACGCCTTTTATTGGTAAAATAATCGATTATTTCAACCGAAAATCAATTCTGATGTTTATCACCATTGCGGTTCTGATACTTTTTCTGTTTCTTTCTCTCTCAGGCAATACATTTTCGCACCAGTTATATTCACTGATCTGTGCTTATATCTGCATTCAGATTTATTTCGCGGTTTTCTATACAACCCGGCAGGGATTTATTAAAGATGTTTTTCAGGCCAGTGAGCTGTATCGTATTAATGCCATTCTTGAAATAGAAGCCCAGTCTTCGACACTCATTGCAGCATTATTAGTCGTTGTCTTTTCGGGTTCAACTAACATTGATATTTTTATGCTGCTGGCATGTATGACGTTTATTTCCTTTATTATGCTGACAGTAATCCCTTATACCGCCAGAAATATCAATCATGGAAGTGCTCCTGAATCTCAACAATCCACGCTTCCTTTATCATTTTTAAAAACTGACTTATTTTGCTATATGTCGATGGGTGCAATTCCCTTCATCTGCATCATGACAATCAATATCATCCAACCCCCGTTTATGAATAGTGTGCTTCAGCAACCTATCAGTTCTTATGCTACTTACGGGATTATCTATGGCTGTGGTGCGATTCTGGTTGGTTTTATTATGGGAAAAATATCCAATCATTATCCTCAACGCAATCTGGTGTTAGTGTGCACGCTCATTTTTACGGTGACACTCGGTATCATCGCTCTGTTTCCAACTCTTGAAGTAATTCTGATTTGTGGTTTTTTCCTCGGATTCAGTAATTCAGCATCACGGATATCAAGTAACAACCTTATTCTACAGGAAGTTAATTCTGAGGTAATTGGCCGGGCATTTTCATATGGGCAATTTTTCGCACTGTGCGGCAGGATCATTGCAACAGGGCTTGTTCCACTAATTTTTGTTAGTGATTACAAATTAGTATGGAATTATGTCTTTGCTATCAGCCTTATTGCACCAGTCGTGTTGTTGGTCAGGCGATATTTAGATCAGGCAGAACCCAGTAAAGCACGATAATAAGTGAGTTTATCGCTCAGGCTGGCAGCCACAGGATTCACCAATTTGTAATTCAAACTCGAATTCACACTCCTGTGCCCGGCCATTCCATGTTCTCAATATGTTGATAGCTGTTTGTGCCATCTGATCAACCGGCTGGCGAACAGCAGTCAAAGAAGGCACATTATACAAGGATTGCTGAGTTGCATTGAAACAAACTAATGCTATATCGGCAGGTACTTTTATTTTATGTTCGGCCAGTGCCCGTAAACAACCGAATGCCTGCAACTCATTGGAAGCAAACAAAGCCTGAGGCAACTTTCCTTTCAACATTCGTAACGTCGCTTCATAGCCTCCCAACCGGGTATAATCTGTAGAGAAAATCCATTCTGTCTTTATCGCCAGATTGGCTTGTTCTAACGCATCTCGCCAGCCGGAAAGGCGATCTTGTGTATTTAGCATACTAAGAGGCCCACAAATAATGGCAATATCCCGATAACCATGCTCAGTCAAATGTTGAGTCACTTTAAATGCGGCAATCCGTTCATTGACCCGGATTGCACTGACATTTGAATCAGCATAAACCCAATCGAGCATTACGCAGGGAGTTCCACTGGCCTGAATCAAATCAATATAAGGATGACGATCCACACTGGTATACAGTAAACCATCAATCTGACGATTCAGTAGATTATTAATAAGTTCCTTCTCCCGGATTCGATTATCACCTGAATCTCCCGGCAGCAGAACTTGCCCATGTTTAAACGCCTCCAACTGCAAGGCATGAGCTACTGAAGAAAGGAAAGGATTGGATATATCCGGCAAAATCAGGCCATAAGCATGAGTTGAACCAGAAACTAACGCCTTGGCAATATTATTCGGGCGATAACCTGTTTTTTTTATCGCAGCCAATACACGCTGACGAGTTGCTTCTGCTACGGGGCGTGGGCCATTGTTAATAACATAGCTGACAACAGCTACCGAGGTTCCGGCTTCTTTCGCAACATCGCTGCGTGTGACTTTTTTCAAGCGAGCATTCATATAACTATGCTAGTTCCATCATATTGGATTGCAGGGCATTAAATTGCATCTTCAAGTAAATTCAAATCTCTGCCACGTGTTTCAGGGGCAAAAAATGTCGTAATAAACCCGATCCCTGCCATCACTGAAAAATAACATGCAATGGGCCACCAATGACCACTAAAAGAGAATAAAGCTGCTGCAATCAGTGGCGCTGTACCACCAGATAATATCGCGCCTAATTCTTTCGCAAATGCCATTTTGGAGTAACGATTGGTGACACCAAATAGTTCGACTCCCCAGGCAGCCTGCACACCAAAAATACCGAGTGAGGCTAACCCCATTCCTACAACAATAGTCAGAATAACGACGATAGGTTCACGACTTTCCATCAGGTAAAAAGCAGGAAATGCATAAAAAATCAGTAATAGACAAAACCAGCGATAAGTAATGCGACGCCCAAAGCGATCAGAAAAATAACCTGCCAGAGGAATAATGATAAACCCCAGAACTGACGCTATAAGTACAGAAATTGTGGGAATAAATTTATCCATCGCCAGTACATTTGCAACATAACCAATGATAAACCCCTGAGCCAGATATGACGGCCCATTTTCGCCAATGCGCAACCCCACCATTAGCCAGAATGCCCGAGTTCTCTGCCAAAAACAGCGCTCACGCTCAGATATTTTATCTTGCTCTTTTTCAGTTAATACCCGACCTCGTTCTTCTGTCAGCATTGCTTTATAGCGTTCGAAAACCGGCGTTTCACTCATATAGCGGCGTATGAATAATGCGGCTAGTGCAATCAAAAAGCTACACAGGAATGGAATACGCCATCCCCAATCCAATAAACTCTTTTTATCCATCGTCAAAACCAGCAACCAGACTAGTGATGCCAGTAACGTCCCACCATTAGAGCCAAGAGCAATAATGGATGAAACTAAACCTCGCTGCTTAGGTGGAGCAAATTCCCCCAGAATGACAGTACCACCAGATAATGCTGCACCTGCTCCTAACCCCTGTATAAATCGTAAAATCACCAAAAAAATCGGTGCCCAAACACCAATATGTGCATAACTGGGAATTAAGCCAATTAATGTCGTTGAAATTCCCATCAGCATGACAGTCATAATCATGACGAATTTACGACCTTTCCTATCACCCATCCAGCCGAATACAAGCGCTCCAATAGGACGGGCAATAAACCCGACAGAATAAGTGGCAAAGCTGGCTAATAACGCTATTGTCGGAGTCACTTCCGGAAAGAAAATATCAGCAAAAATGATACCAGCAGCTAAACCGTAAAGTGCGAAATCAGCATATTCCATCGTCGTACCGAACCAACAGGAAAAAATAGCTCGCCGAAACCCTTTTCGCCCTTCCGGTGTAGCCAGACACGCTTCAGAAGCATGCCGTAACTCAGTGATAACTGGCTCCGTACTTTCATACGGCATAACAATGTATTCCCTGAATGTTGGAACAGTGAATTTTTAACTCCAACATAATATTTCTGACAATATTATTTTTATTCATCGATTATTTTCACACACCAGAATATCTACTCGCGTAGACTGTAAAAATACAGAAATTTAATTATTGAACTTCAGCAACAACTATCATAGAAAATTCATTGATTGTAATTAATAAATTTTGAAACATGATGATTAAAAAAATCCCTATATCTACATAGTGAATTTTCATTAAGATAAAAATCACATAACAACATGAAATATAAATAATTAAATACAAAATCACAGTAATTACAGAGCAACATGATCAAATAATAATATTTGTGATAATAAATAATAAAATTATCATATTTAAAAATAGTATTGCTAATTTTGTCTTTTAAATATAAAAACAGCATCCCATCGGATGCTGTTTTTATATTTTGATGGGTGAAGCCAATACCCTCAAACCTGATACATTTTCTGCAAATAACACGACACCGCATCATCAGCATTAGAGCCTATAATTTCCATGTCCGGTAGAGTGTCTTTCAGGCGCTGATGTGCTCCCTGCATAATGCAGCCTTTACCAGCCACGCTCAGCATTTCCCTATCATTCATACCGTCACCAAACGCTATGCAATCACTTAACTCATACCCGATGGACTGGCAGACCTGTGCCAGTGCTTCTCCCTTAGATACACCGCCTGACATAACTTCCAGACAGTTTCTCAGTGAAAAACTGACATTGACCTTATCTCCCCAGCGCGCTTCAATCCTTTCTTCCAACTGAACCAAATAATCATGGTCATCGCTGGTATAGTAAACCTTGCATACCCCATTAACCGGGAAATTGTCGCGCTGGAAAATCTGGTAATGGAAATCCGATACTTTAAAGAATTCGGTTTGTTCCTCGCTTGCGCGATTAACCCACCACTCATCGTTATTGTAATAGTTAGTCAGAACATCCGGGTTATCAAACTCCAGCAAACATAAATCACGGGCAATTTCCGGTGCAAGGTTATGGCTGAAGACCAAATCTCCTTGTGAGTTATGTACCCTCGCCCCATTTGATGTGATCATGTAAGCATCAATGCCCAGCCCGTCTCGGATCTGTCCTACATCAATGTGGTGACGCCCTGTTGCAAAGATAAAGTGAATTCCTTTATCCGTCAGCAGATTCAATATTTTCTTTGTATACGGTGTTAATACGTGATCGGGAGATAACAGTGTGCCATCTAAATCTGAAGCAACAACATGGTACATGGTTCAAATTCCTAAGCTAAATTAATTTTGGTCAAAAAAATCACAAATCGCATTAAGAGCCTGTGCTCTCAATGCGTCTTTTTCGAACAGGATTTCATGGCGTGCCCCTTGGATAACCAGAGGATTATATTCTTCTTTTCCTGCTCCGGCTTTTTGGCGAGATGCACAAAAAGCCAACAACTCCCGATTACTAACTACTTTATCTTCGCTTGCTTTCAAGACGATGAGGGGTGTCTGAATTTCGCCAGCCTTCTCAATGAGGTTATCTCCGGCCCGCATACTTTCACGCATCCAACGATAAGTCGGGCCACCAAGGCGCAATTCAGGATAATCTACATAATAGCGTAAGTATCGCTGGTAACGGGCATAACTGTGAGTTAGCAGGTTGATAAAATAGGGTAATGGACGCCATTGCCCGGTTAAGACCGCATATCTGTTACGCCTTCCAGGATAGGGTTCGGCCTGATTAACCAAAAAGTTTGCCATCCAGCGAGGCATTGGCAAATTAATACCAAACATAGGAGCACATAAAGCCGCAGCACGGAATACCGACTCATGACGCAACAGAAAAGAGCTCAGGATAGCCCCTCCCATTGAATGAGCAAGTGCATAACAGCGATGCGACTTAAGTGAAGAAATTTCCAGTTCAATGAGTTTTGCCAGATCATCGACATAGTGATCAAACGATTCAACATGCCCTTTCTGGGGATCTGTCAGCATTCTGCCTGAACGCCCCTGACCACGATGATCAATAATAAGAATGTTGTAACCCAAATGGTAAAAATCATAAGCTACCTCCGGATATTTCACATAGCTTTCGCTACGACCCGGAGATATTACCAATGTTTTATCATGATGAGGTGAACTGAAAGAGACATAACGGATAGGGATATTATCAACACCCATGAATTCACGTTCATCTCTGATATTCCAAAAATCCAGCAATAATCCATTTGTAAAAGCAGAAAACTGAGGCTCACGGTTTAACCAGCTTGTTTTTAGTCTTTCTGATCCCATCATCATCCTCTATACCCGCGGTCTTTCCGGTTGCAGATTACAAAATTGCTACTGCTACGTTTATTCGAATCCTTCGAAATGTTCACGGATAACTGTCATAAAGGCATCACCAAAACGTTCGAGTTTACGCTGCCCGACACCGTTAATTAGCAGAAGCTCATCGGGTGTTATTGGGCACTGTTCTGCCATCTCAATCAGTGTTACATCATTGAAGACGACAAACGGTGGAATATTATTTTCGTCAGCAATAGATTTTCGTAATTTGCGCAACTTAGCGAATAATTTACGATCATAGTTTCCACTGTATGATTTGTTTTGTTGATTTCTGCTTTTCAGACTTTGAATTCGGGGAACTGCAAGTTGTAGAGGCATTTCACCACGCAAAATAGGTCGCGCGGCTTCCGTCAGTTGTAGTGCAGAATAATTGGCAATATTTTGGTTGATAAGCCCCAGATGAATCAACTGGCGCAGAACACTCATCCAATGTTCCTGACTATGCTCTTTACCTATGCCGTAAACAGGTAACCTGTCATGCCCTGACTCCCTGATACGCTGGTTATTAGCGCCACGCAGCATTTCAACAATATAGCCAATCCCAAAACGCTGCCCAACGCGGTAAATACAGGACAGGGCTTTTTGTGCATCCACCAGACCATCATAACGTTTCGGAGGATCGAGGCAGATATCACAGTTACCACAGGCTGTTTGTTTGCTTTCGCCAAAATAGTTGAGCAAGACCAAGCGGCGACAAGTTTGCGCTTCAGCAAATGCGCCCATCGCATTGAGTTTATGCCGTTCAATATCCTGTTGTTCACCGGCAGGCTTTTCTTCGAGACAACGGCGCAGCCACGCCATATCCGCCGGATCATAAAACAACACCGCTTCAGCAGGCAGACCATCACGCCCGGCACGCCCCGTTTCCTGATAATAGGATTCGATGTTGCGGGGAATATCAAAATGCACAACGAATCGAACGTTCGGTTTGTTAATCCCCATACCAAACGCAACCGTTGCCACAACGACCTGTAAATCATCGCGCTGGAATGCATCCTGTACCCATGCTCGCTGATTGTTTTCCAGCCCCGCATGGTAAGGTGCAACGCTCAATCCCCGCTTTTGCAGCCGTTCAGCCGTTTCTTCTACTTTATTCCGGCTGTTACAGTAAATAATCCCGCTTTTTCCCTGCTGGCTTCGAATGAATGCCCAAAGCTGGTCAAGGGGCTTATATTTCTCAACCAATGTGTAGCGAATATTAGGACGATCAAAACTACTGAGGTGAATGATAGGATCACGCAGCTCCAACAGGCGGACAATATCCTGCCGGGTTGTTTTATCTGCGGTGGCGGTCAATGCGATAACGGGAAGATCAGGAAAACGCCTGCGTAATTGCCCAAGTGCCCGGTATTCTGGCCGGAAGTCATGCCCCCATTGAGAAATACAGTGTGCTTCATCAACAGCCAGTAGAGCAGGACGCCAATTGGATAACTGTTCGAGAAAGTTATCAGTCACCAGCCGCTCAGGTGCAATGTAAAGCAATTTAATGCTTCCCTGACGACACCGACGGATAATATCACTCTGTTGTTCACGATCCTGAGTGGAGTTTAAGCACTCTGCTTCTATACCATTCGCTCTGAGTTGATCCACCTGATCTTTCATTAATGAGATCAGTGGAGACACCACCAATGTCAGCCCGTCTTTCATCAGAGCAGGGATTTGATAACAAACTGATTTACCGCCACCTGTCGGCATGATAACCAGACAGTCTCGATCATCAAGAACAGCATCGATGACCTGTTGCTGTCCGGCGCGAAATTGCTGATATCCGAATGTTTTTCGTAATACTTGTTCAGCCAGCGATGCCGTGCTGATAACTTCTGCGGTAGACACGCCTTTCCTCAATGTTTAGAGCTGGTTTCATAAAATGATTATACCCTGTGGTTTTCAAGTTGCATCACGGCGACAAGGGAGCACCCCGGGAACTTAAATACCCGTCTGTTTATAACAACGGTGTTCTGAACGAGTGAACACTGCCAACAAAGAGGCAACTTAAAAAACAACGGATATTTAACTAATTACAGCATATCATTCAGCATAACACCGATACCAAATCGGGTCTGTCTGAAATTGTAGTCAATCATTGATTCGCCATATCCGCTGAAGAGTTGTGCGTAAAAACGGACATGTTTAGATAGAGGATAACTCCAGCCCAGCTCTCCGCCACTATAGCCACTGTTCCAGTTATAGCGCCCCTGCATGGTAAATACATTTTCACCATAGTGATAGCCGACTTTCAGGCGATAGTACCCCATATAACGGTTCATGTCTGGGTTATCATCACGCTTGTTACTTTCAGTCAGGCGATACCACGGTTTCAAATCTACCTGCCAGTTTCCTTTTTGTGCCATCAGCCGAGCATAAACCCGGTTCCAGCTACGGGAAGTGGATTCCGGACGACCATTAGACTGGTGATTAATACCCGCTTCAATTTCCCGCAGGTGCCAGCCGGCCAGTTCATAATCGGTCAGCCATGCCAGAAATAACTGCGGTTCATAATTCGTCTCACGAAATGGAGAAGATTCTCTTTTATTACTGAGCTGCCACCATGAACGCTGTGTATAAGAAGCCCCCAGCAATGAATTTTCACCAACAATACCTCGCCATATTGGAAAACCAAAACTGACCTGAAAGTGAACTTCATCTTTACGGGCATGATCAACCCAATCATAACTGCTAATTGCCTGTTTATTTATCCGGGAGCTGTAAGTGTAAAGAATATAATTTGTATCATAAGGATAGAGCATAAAAGGCGAATCATATTCTTGCAGCATTGCCGAAATTACACTGCCTCTAACTGCGTCAGCCTGTTTATCTGAGCCATAAGCTAATGTTGATAACAAACAGGTAATAACCAGTATTTTCCACCGCAATTGCATTTCTGGTTTTCCTAATCGTGATAGTTCAAAGATAAAGAAGTAAGAAGATAAGAATATTAAGAGCAAAAAAATCACTTGGATATTCTAAACTCGAAACGGGGATTTTTTATAGTAACTTTTTCCTCAATAGATTGTTTTTTCGAAGCACTTCTCAGACTGGCAAGATGGTAAATAAAAGCATAAAATTAACAAGTTATTAACCAAAGATAACACTCTAATGATATTAAATTTATTTTTCTAATTATCAGGAAGTTCAACATGGAAACGATACAGCACCCGACTCAACCTTTAACACAAGAAGAAGCACGTAAAATTATAGGTGAGGTTTTTATTTATCAGATGCCATTCAACCAACTTTTAGGACTTGAATTGATTCGTTTTGAGCAGGACTACGCAGAGCTTCAATTTTGCAATCAGGATAAACTATTGGGCAATATGGCTCAAAAGATCCTACACGGCGGAGCCATAGCTTCAATCCTTGATGTTGCAGGTGGTTTAGTCTGTGCCGGCGGTGCGCTGAACATGATGAAAACAATCACGCTTGAGGAAATAAAAAAGCGTCTACCCACTTTAGGTACGATAGACCTGCGTGTTGACTACCTGCGTCCCGGTCGTGGAGAAATATTTACGGCCAGCAGTAATATTATCCGTGCCGGCAATAAAGTATCTGTTGCCAGAATAGAATTACACAATGAAAAACAAGTGCATATTGCAAGTGCAACAGGGACTTATTTGGTTGGATGATGTTTAATATTGTTAAATAAAGGAATGTGATAAGGAATACATTCCTTTTTTCAGAAAAATTTACTTATAAGCCCATGAATTTTATTAAAACTGAATTATTCTATATCAGAAACTCTTTATATTTATTCTGCTTATTACTCTGCTACGTTTTATCCGATGAAAATTAAGTAATTATCTTCAATAAATCGTCATGCAGAAAAAATAATTGATTAAATAGCAAGGATTAATGTTTTTTAATCAACCCATTATATTGCCCAAGTTAAATGATTTAATAATACCCCGCCATAATTTACTTTACGCAAACATATCTGGCCGCTATTTTGGATATTGTCAAAAAAGCATGTTATATCGCTGTTACACAGAATTCACGTTAATATTTGTTAACTTTTGTAATACCCAAAAAATCTCAGGAAATTATTTACTGAAATATCAATTAATAAAGATAACAAGGAGCAAACCATGAACCCAAGAACAAAAGCAGAACAAGAAATCCTCTCTGGGAAACCCATCTCTGCTGTTGTCTATATCTGGTATCCTTGTCAAAGATGGAAACTGGGACACACCGCTATTTATGTTGGTGGAGTACCCAAATATCCCTGGCCATCGGATTTCCCTGACAATCCAACGCCACAAAGTGAAAGAAGGCGTTCTGCCTCTTCTATTTTATCTAGAGTTGAAAGGCACCCGTCAAGAGAGTCTGTTTTTTCACGAGATTCCAGCCCTCCAGCGCCTTACAACGTGACCGAAAGAGACTGGCCTTCAGCATCTGTACAACATCCATCACGAACAACCGGTAATAACTATGTGAGTTTCGCTGGTGATGCCAATATACTCAGGGGAATTGTATCCAAGGCAGGAGTATTCGGGAATACTCAGGATGATTTCGCAGTACAGCCTCATTTGGAGTATTACCTCATTGGCTTAGATGTTGAAAAAATGCAGGCTAAAAAAAATGAAATCTATAGTGGAAAAACATATGGTAATCATCAAATCAGCCATAGCTATAATCTTGTTAACAAAAATTGTGCTGTAATGGTCGCCAGAATATTAAAAGCAGGAGATGTAGACAGTTTATTAACAAACATTCAGAAAATAGGATACGGAAAAAATATCTACTGGACACCGAAAGATATTGCACAGTTATGTAATCAATTAAGAAATAATGATTTTGCTGTCAAAGTGCGAGGGTTAGACTGCCCTGATAAATTTGGCTTGCCGATTAGAACAATGACAGGGTTCAGGTAATTTGATAGTGTAAAGATGTAAACTTTAATGACCACCCTGCTAGTTCTTATATTCCACCCACAATGCTAGAGATTGATTAAAAAAGTCAATTCATTACACTTCACTGGATTATCATCCTAAATAATTAAATAAATTCAGAGTTAAACACCAATTATACAGGGTGTAATTTTTTATTTATCATTCATACTATTAACCCCTTGTAAATTGGTTAACCCAGTGACACATTGTATGGCTCTATGGGCTAACATCTAATAAGCTCTTCTCATTTTTTTCTGAACACTCTCTGAACATTCAAGGATATTATGAACGAACCACAGACAGCCAAAGGTATTTTATATGCCTTAGGTGCTTACTTGATTTGGGGGTTGGCTCCCATCTATTTCAAAGAAATACAGTACGTGCCACCCGATGAAATCGTATCGCATCGTGTTATCTGGTCGGTTTTCTTTATGGTACTGATGCTGACAATAACTCGTCACTGGCGTCAGGTTTTGACTGTAATAAAGCAACCAAAGAATCTGCTGATATTAGGTATCACCGCCTTTACTATTGCCAGTAACTGGCTGGTTTATATCTGGGCAGTCAACAATAATCACATGCTGGAAGCAAGTCTTGGTTATTTTATCAATCCACTGGTCAGTGTGCTGTTTGCAATGATATTCCTCGGTGAGCGTTTCCGTCGTATGCAGTGGATTGCGGTAGGGCTGGCATTCACCGGCGTCTTTATTCAGCTATGGCAATTTGGCTCTGTGCCTGTGATTGGCCTGTATCTGGCAACAACATTTGCCCTGTATGGCCTGATCCGTAAAAAGCTGGGCGTGGACGCACAAACCGGCATGTTGATTGAAACTATTTGGGTACTCCCGGTCGCACTGACTTACCTGCTGTTTTTCACTCATACCCCGACTAGCAATATGCTGAATAACACGATTTCCCTGAATCTACTTCTGGTTGCAGCGGGGATCATTACGACAATCCCATTGTTGTTTTTCACCGCTGCGGCTGCTCACCTGCGCTTATCCACGCTGGGCTTTTTCCAGTATATCGCACCAACATTGATGTTCCTGCTGGCAACACTGGTTTACGGTGAGAAGATTGGCTCAGATCGTTTGATCACATTTGGTTTTATCTGGGCTGCTTTAATTGTGTTTACGCTGGATGCGCTTTATACACAACGCCGTTTGCGGAAGTAAATCGGCATTATTACTGAACTGACCCGAAATCATCCTGATAAATAGGGTCAGTTATTATTTAAACAAAAAGAATAGTTCAAAATAAGCGAAGTTCGCCATCTTCTGAGCTTATCTTCAATGAAGTGCCACATGCCTCAGCATAGCGTTCCAGTCGGGATAAGCTCGCGTTGATTGCATTGTTTTCCAGTTTGCTGACAGCTGGTTGGCTAATTCCCATTTTTTCAGCAACTTGGCTACTATTTAAACCCGCTTTCTTCCTCATGTTAATGAGAAACTCTCTCATCTCTTCTTTTTTCTTCTCAGCCAAATATGCTGATAAAACCTCAGGATCTTGAAGTAATGTAGTTTTCACGTCAGAGTATGGGATACCTTTAACTTTCATCAAGTAACTCCTTCAGTCGCTTTAATGCTAATTCAATTTCTGAGTTTGGTGTTTTTGCACTTTTTTTGATAAAAGTGCGAAGAACATATATTTTTCTGTTCCTCTCAAATGCAAAAAAAGTCCTTGATATATCTTTCCCGCTTGTCCTTAATTCAAAAAGCTGCCCTTGAATAAGTCTTGTATCTGGGTAGCGCAATTCATAACCTCGAGCTTCCAACTTATCAAGCGCATTCAAAACCTTAGCTTTTATTATTGTATTTAACCGAGAAATTTCATTCAGCACTTCAGGGTGAAACTCTAGTTGAAACATATTCCCCCTCAATTTAAGCATAAACGCTCTGCCAAATTGTATAACTAGCATATACCACAGATAATTATAACTCAAGAGTTATATATTACCTATAGGTTATAAACGCTATAGTTATCGCAACAATTCCATAGCCTTAAGTGAAATGACAAACAGTAGTATAACGAGAGGCATCCCCCAGAAACATAGCTGACTATGTAACTGGAGGCAGCAGAAGCCGCCAAAATAGCGACTTAAAAAGTGAAAGCCGGAAAGATTACAGCCAGTTTTTCCGCTTAAAGTAGAGGTAAGGTGCCAGTCCCGCAGCGATCATCACACCAATCGCAGCCGGATAACCAAATGTCCAGTGTAATTCCGGCATAAACTCGAAGTTCATACCGTAGCTGGAAGCCACCAGCGTCGGGGGCAGGAACACGACAGAAACAACGGAGAATATCTTGATAATCCGGCTCTGTTCGATGTTAATAAAGCCCATCGCCGCCTGCATCAGGAAGTTAACTTTCTGGAACAGGGATTCGTTATGTGGCAACAGGGATTCGATATCCCGCAGGATTTCACGCGCCTGTTCTAACTGGTTAGCAGGCAAACGGGCACGGCGCACAAGGAAGTTAAGAGCGCGCTGGCTATCCATCAGACAAAGGCGCACTTTCCAGCCAATGTCTTCCTGCTCAGCAAGGTTAGACAGAGCTGAATCAAATTCATCCCCTTGTTTACCGTTCATAATGACCCGGCTCAGGGATTCCAGCACACTGTAGATATTTTCAATGACATCTGCCAACTGTTCGATCTTGGTTTCGAATAAGTCCAGCAGTAATTCATAAGCATTCCCGTCAACCATAGTCTGGTTGCGGGCGCGCATTCGGTATAATCGGAATGCAGGGAGTTCACGCTCTCGCAATGTGTAGAGACGACCGTCACGAATGGTAAATGCGACTGTCGAGTTGCCAGCATGGTCTTCGGCGTCTTCAAAATAGAAGAATGAGTGGACGTGCAGACCATCTTCATCTTCAAAAAAACGCGCCGAAGCCTCGATATCATCCAGCTCAGTGCGGGTCGCCAGGATTTGTCCTAATTCGTTCTGAACCCGGAGTCGATCATCGTCTCCCAGCCCAACCAAATCTACCCACATGGAGTCGGATAATGTATCACCTTCTTCAAGTTCAAGACGGAGCAGGCGATTATTCTCTAATTTAAATGCGTTCAGCATGTACCATAAGTCTCCTTATACTCCCTACGTTCATCGTAAGGCGCGAATGTTACGCTTATACCCGTCGTATTTCAAACTGCCTCTTTGTTGAAATCCATAGGGTCTAGAAGAAAAAGCCTGTCAACATTCGACCGGATTATTATTGGCCGGTTTCAAGTCTGGCATAAGCGGCGACCAGCCACTTGATGCCTTCACCCTGAAACGCGATCTGCAAACGGCAATGCTCCCCACTGCCTTCAATATTAACAATCGTTCCTTCACCGAATTTAGGATGGCGGACTCGTTGCCCTAAAGCGTAGCCACTATCATTGGCGCTGATCGGTGTTCCCAGCCGCTTATGGCTCACCGGTCGGGATACTGTTGCCCTCAGACGAACTTCAGTGACACATTCTGACGGTAACTCACCGACAAAACGCGATGGGCGATGGTACACCTCTTTACCATATAAACGGCGACTTTCAGCATAAGTCAGCGTCAGTTTTTCCATTGCCCTTGTCACACCGACATAAGCCAGACGGCGCTCTTCTTCCAGACGCCCTCCTTCATCAATGGACATTTGGCTTGGAAACATTCCCTCTTCCATGCCAACAATAAAGACCTGCCTGAATTCGAGCCCTTTTGCCGAATGCAGGGTCATCAGCTGGACAGAATCCTGATAAGCATCTGCCTGCCCTTCACCTGCTTCAAGCGCCGCGTGAGACAGAAAAGCCTGCAACGGCATCATATCTTCGTCTTCATCCTGATAGCTGAACTGACGGGTCGCAGTAACCAGCTCCTCAAGGTTCTCGATACGCGCCTGTGCTTTCTCACCTTTTTCCTGTTGGTACATCGCCCACAGGCCAGTATCCCGGATAACCCGATCAGTCTGCACATGCAGCGACATTTCCTGTGTTTCCGTTTCCAGCGCGTTAATTAATTCGATAAAACGCTGTAAAGCTGATGCCGCCCGGCCTGCCAGTACCTTTTCCTGAATCAACAATTGACTGCTTTCCCAGAGTGTCTTCTGCTGATCCCGCGCCATCTGGCGCACAACATCAAGGGTTCTGTCGCCAATTCCCCGGGTCGGCGTATTCACTACTCTCTCAAAAGCCGCGTCATCATTACGGTTTGCCACTAAGCGCAGATAAGACAACGCATCTTTGATTTCCTGCCGTTCGAAGAAGCGCTGGCCACCATAGATCCGGTAAGGCATGGAAGCCTGTAACAATGCTTCTTCCAATACACGGGACTGAGCATTACTGCGATACAGGATAGCGCACTCTTTCAAAGCACCTCCGTTATCCAGCCAGTTCTTCAGGCGACTGACCACATAACGTGCCTCATCTAATTCATTAAAAGCCGAGTAAAGTGAGATAGGTTCTCCTTCACTGCCTTCTGTCCACAGATTTTTACCCAGACGATCGCTGTTATGTGCAATCAGGGCATTAGCGGCTTTAAGTATGTTACTGGTAGAACGGTAATTTTGTTCCAGACGAATAGTTTGCGCAGCGGGAAAATCCTTCAGGAAACGCTGGATGTTTTCGACCTGCGCCCCTCTCCAGCCATAAATAGACTGATCATCATCACCCACGATCATGACTCTGCCTGAATCGCCTGCTAACAGGCGTATCCATGCGTATTGAATACTGTTGGTATCCTGAAATTCGTCTACCAGAATATTAGTAAAACGATCGCGATAATGTTGCAATATTTGTGGTTTATTCAGCCACAGCTCATGAGCGCGTAACAGCAGCTCAGCAAAATCCACTAATCCGGCCCGATCGCAGGCTTCCTGATAGGCCTGATAGATTTTCAGCCATGTAACTTCTACCGGATTGCCGTAACTTTCAATATGCCGAGGGCGCAAACCTTCATCTTTTTTACCGTTGATGTACCACATGCCCTGACGGGCAGGCCACTGTTTGTCATCCAGATTCATCGCCTTAATGATCCGCTTGATCAGACGCAGCTGATCATCACTGTCAAGAATCTGAAAGTCCTGAGGCAGATTGGCATCTAAATGATGGGCCCGCAGTAAACGATGAGCCAGACTATGGAATGTTCCAATCCACATACCGCCCTGACTGGTGCCGATCAGGTTTTCAATACGATGGCGCATTTCCGCTGCGGCTTTATTGGTAAATGTCACCGCCATAATGGAAAAAGGTGAGGCATGTTCAACTGACAGTAACCAGGCGATCCGGTGCACCAATACGCGGGTTTTACCACTACCGGCTCCCGCCAGTACCAGCATATTGGTACGGGGTGCTGCAACGGCTTCACGTTGTTTATCATTCAGGCTTTCGAGCAGATAAGAGACGTCCATAATTACCATCAGTTGTTAGCAATGACCGCTGTCACTGTTTTTCTATACCCTTCGTCTTTCAAGCTGCCTCTTTGTTGGCTACGCTCGTTCACCCCAGTCACATAGTTATTTATGCTCCTGGGGGCTCTCTCCCTTGCCGCCGCGATGCAACTCGAAATCCATTGGGTATATATAGATTTACAGTCTGAAATTATATCAGTGCGATCAGAGAATCCAAGTCAGAAATCTCAACATGTGGAACCAGTCGCCCTTCCGGTTCCTGCATGAGATTTTTATTTTCAATATTGATCCAGCAAGCCTGCATCCCACTGCGAATCGCGCCTTCAACGTCTGTCTGCAAATTATCACCAACATGCAGGATTTGATTTGCCGGCAATGCCAGCCGTTCAGCCGCCAGATGGTACATATCCGGGTAAGGTTTAGAACGCCCGTCCACGCCGGCTTTGAGTACAAATTTGAAATAAGGGGCCAGACCACATTCAGCGGGTTCTGCATTACCATTCGTGATCGCCACCAGCGGTATTTTTTCTGCCAGTACCGATAAAGTGTTATGCGTGGATTCCGGTACTGTAATCTGATTACGCCAATAAGTGAAACAGGACATAATCTCATCCGCACCACGTACTGCTTCTTCACGATTAAAACCATGGTAGCTGAACATCAGCTCGGCAGATTGTCGACGCCATAATGTCACATCGTGGTATATTTCAGGCTCCATCTCAAGCACCGCCTGACGGTATACATACAGATCTTCACGGCAAAAATGGCTGAATTTGCTATCGTACTGCCTGATAAAACACAATACTTCTTTTTCGGTTCTGTCGATAACGGGATGATTATCGTAAAGTGTATCATCCAGATCGAATGTCATCGCCGCAAACGGCGTGAGAGGCCGATAAAAACGCATTATGATTTCCCTCTTTTTGCTCTGGGGTGAGCCACATCATAAACTTTGGCTAAGTGTTGAAAATCCAGATGGGTGTATATTTGGGTAGTCGATAAATTTGCATGGCCCAACAGCTCCTGCACTGCCCGGAGATCACCACTGGATTCCAGAATATGTGTCGCAAACGAATGACGCAGTTTATGGGGATGAATATGGCTGTTTACTCCCTGACGAATTCCCCATTGTTCAAATCGCTTTTGCACATTGCGAGTAGACATCCGTTTACCACTTTGGGTAGAAATGAAAACAGCATTATCTTCCGGTTCAAACAATTCCCGCATTACCAGCCAGCGTTGCAGCCATTCCAGTGCAATTCTGCCGACAGGGACTTTACGCTCCTTACTGCCCTTACCATATACCCAGACTTCACCGTTTTCCAAATCCAGATGCCGGCAATCCAGCCCAACCAGCTCTGACAAACGTAAGCCCGCCCCATACATGACTTCCATCATTGTTCTGTCACGCACGGACAACGGATCATTCAGGTCAATATTGAGGAGCTGATTTACCTCATCGACATCCATGTTCTTAGGTAGATGCTGTTTTTTACGTGGCGTGCTAACAACTTTAGCCGGGTTAGCTTCCATTTTTCCCTGCGTTACCATCCAGTCAAGAAAACTGCGCAAGGAAGAAAGACGCAAGGCAAGGCTGGCAGACTGTAATCCAGCCCGACGACTACGGGTAGCGAACATTCTGACTTTGGTGACATCAAGTGCCTGCCACTCGGTTATTCCCATTTCCAGCGACATTTCGACCAGCACCGCCAAATGCCGACGATAGTTGATTATTGTTATCGGGCTTAAACGGCGCTCAACCCGCAGGTAATGCAGGAAAGCCTCTACTGGCTCAAGGAGTGAATCAATTGGCTGGCTCATGCTCGCTCGATCCAACGGGACAGCAACCCCGGTAATAGTTTAGCTAACTGATCCAGCAGATCCGTTCCCATGCCCTCGTAATAATGTTGCTTGTCATGACTATTGAAGATCACCATGCCCAGCTCTCCCTGCATTCCTAAAAGAGACACTGCGACAGAACCGACATGACGGGCCTGAGGCATCAACAGTAAAATTTCCGGGCCATGTAATCGCCCAAGATAATGGTTACTGTCGCCGAATCGCTGAATACGGACAGACTCAAAAGCATTACGGGATATTGCCAAATCCGGTGCATTCAGAGGAGCACCAAGCAACCACTTATCAGAAAACAGCCGGATATAGCAGTTACTCAGACCCAGTGTTTTAGCCCAGGCACTCAAACGGGAAAGAAAACCCTGCAAACTTTCGGCAGCAGAAAGTTCAGCAAGCAATTGCAGCAGGCGGTTAAACAGGATCTCATTCTGTTTTGCCTGCTCCACCAGATGTATCAGATCGTCTTCCAGATAACCGATCCGTTTTCTCTGACGGTTCATATGCCATTCCATCAGAGAAACACACTCACGTACCGGATGAGGAACCTGTATCCTGTCAACTGCATTAGCATTACGGATAAAAAAATTGGGGTTATTCAGCAGATAATCCACCACCATCTGATCATCCAACATGCTTTCAGTATGTAATGGTTCGTTTTCTTTACCCATTTTCCAATGCCTTATATTTCACAATTACAAGTGAATTGTACCGTCATAAACGTGAGTTGCAGGCCCGGTCTTATAAAGTGGCTGCCCCGGCCCATCCCAACGAATTTGCAAAGAACCACCGGGCAAATCAACACGGACCTGTTTATCCAGCAGACCTTGCTGAATACCAATCGCAACAGCCGCACACGCGCCACTGCCGCATGCCCGGGTTTCTCCGGCACCCCGTTCAAATACACGTAAACGGATATGGTTACGATTTACGACCTGCATAAAACCAACGTTTACTCTCTCAGGAAAACGTTCATGACGTTCCAGAACAGGGCCGAGTACCTCAACATCTGCCGTGTCCACATTATCAACCTGAATAACACAGTGGGGATTCCCCATTGATACGACACCGCAGAGCACAGTGCGCTCCATGACCCGGATGATATAAGTTTTCTCGGCTTTATTCGCACGAAAGGGAACAGACTGAGGCTCAAAGACCGGTTCCCCCATATTGACACAGACCTGATCATCATGATTGATGCTCAGTACCATTTGGCCTGCCTGTGTACTGACTTTAATATCACGCTTATTCGTCAATCCCCGTAAACGAACAAAACGGGCAAAACAACGCGCCCCATTGCCACATTGAGATACTTCACTGCCATCCGCGTTAAAAATACGATAATGAAAATCTAAATCAGGATCATAGGGTGCTTCAACAACCAGCAGTTGATCAAATCCTACGCCAGTATGTCTATCTGACAACCGGCAGATTAATTCCGGTGAAAAATAAACATTCTGGGTTACTGCATCAACAACCATGAAATCATTGCCAAGACCATGCATTTTGGAGAATTGCATATACCACTCCAATGAAAGCCCATTACCAGCTCACGCTTATTGGGCACTCGCTGAGATATTGTTTTTAGAAGTATCGTTTTTATTAGACGTGCTGTCCTGAGAAACATGACCCGCAGGCTGTGTTTTATTAACTGAAACCTGAGGTGCCGCTGGCTCTGCCGGAGGGAAGTAGAGAGGACCTTTCAGGCCACAACCTGTAACAGAGAGTAATGTTATGATAGCAAGTGACCAACGGAATTGTTTGTTCATCATAATTAATGCCTGTGATTCATACGCCAATACTCTCTATAATCGCAGTTAGGCCCTGAAAAGCAAATAGGAAATGAATATGAACGATAGCGAATTTCATCAATTGGCTGATCAATTGATGTCACACATTGAAGAACAATTGGATAATTATGAAGGTGATGCAGATATTGACTGTGAAACCAATGGCGGAGTAATGACGCTGAGTTTTGATAATGGTAGCAAAATCATTATCAATCGACAGGAACCTTTTCATCAAATCTGGCTGGCAACTAAAAATGGAGGTTATCACTTCGATTATCGCGATAACCAATGGGTTTGCGACCGTAGTGGCAACGACTTTCTTTCTATGTTGGGACAAGCAATCACCGAGCAGAGCGGCGAGCCTTTCCTGTTTTAGCTCGTTGCTATTTAGCTAGCTTTTATATAGAGCTGCAATTATCGGCATTTGTGCCGTATCGAAAATACGGCACTTTTATGACAAATATGTATGACAAACGCCCGGCTATTCCAGCGATAGCTCATTGAATTCAATAGTGGCAAGAATGGTACTGACTATTCGCCCTGATAGCTTCACCCGTCTCCAGCACGGTAACACTATCTGTCTCATGATCCAGCAGTGACTGCCCATCCATAAATGGAGCTACATGAGTACGTTCACCCTTCTTTATGATCTGATAGAACTGTGGCAGGTTAAAATTGATAAAACTGGAACCATAAGTGAATCGATCATGGGATGAAGAATAAAAACGGCTGACATCACGTACCAGCTCTTCTTTACTTCCTTCACAATGAGGGTAGATCTCTACCTTATTTGATTCATCAAGAATATAAATGTTAAAACCCTGAGTGCCCTCAATATTCTCAAAGAAAAACTGAATTATTCCTTCGCAGGCAAACCCATCAATAATAGAAGGTAGCTGTTTGTCTTTGTTATCAACTCTAATCGGTAAACCATGCAGCTTGGTATTTGAAATTGCATTGTAAAACTCAACCGCATTTTCCAGTTTTTGTACTGAGACATTCAACCGTTCAAAAAACAGCCCCCAAGTTTGACCGGAAATACGTAATACCTTACAGCGATCAAGATCCTGACGGTTACTGGAAAGACGTAATTCGATACACTCTGAAACCAATTGCCTGACACGGGTACAAATCAACCCACGCAAGTGCCGACTGTAACAAAAGACTTCAACGCTCGCTGGAGGTGCGGCGTCACGATGCATTTTGCCCAGAATGGTTTTCAGCGCTTCCAGCATGGATTGTTCACCATTAAAATGCAGCGTTCTTACTTCATTCCATGAATTACGGTAAAGCAGATCGATGCTGCTCACCATACACTGCTGTGATTCACCAAAACTCAGGATATCTAACTTTCTGAAATCAAAATGCACAATCTGATCGGAAAACCGGGTAGTTGGATCAGTTTCTAAATTAACAATAATTGCCAGATGGCGGATCTCACAGGGACTGTATAGTGCTTTTGGTGTCGGAGCAGGCAAACGAATCGGGAAATGAGTGGAAATATCGTTAACTAAATCAGCCAAATTCTTCTTATCTGCCTGAGAATCACCATTGCGAATATGAAGGCGGGTTTTTTCCGTCAACAACCCGTTGAAATAGGTCCATGACACCAGCTTATTTAAATAACGATTATATTCCAGCGGCTGATGACCAATGATAGATTCTATTGTCGGGGCACGATTGTAAAGATACCAGCCACTGCGATTTGCACGCCCCGGGGGAACATAAATAAATGTCAGATCCTGTTCTGACAGATCCGGTGAAATTTGTGGATTAACTAATGTGATTTTGCCGGGCAGTGCTTCAAACGCAGCATACAACTTACGAGTCAATACGCCGATGTCCTGCGGGCTAGCACTCACACTTAAATTGTTACGCCGGGCAAAACGGATAAGGTTGCGATAACTTTGCATCATGGTATCCAGCAACTCATTATGCGCTGTACGTACCTGCTCAATTTTCCATGAATTGCGGTTATTCAGTATCGCCAGTTTATCAGTATCCCATCCCCATTCCTGTACTAACTGAGCAATAACCTGCCGCCGCCATCCAGTGCATCCCTGAGCACCGTCACTACTCTCAATTTTTTCACAAACTTTCAGATAAAAGCAGCGCCGGGCTAAATCCAGACGCGTCATATCGTTAGTCGCCGTCAGGTAATGGGTAACACGGTCAAGCATCATGCAATAAGCATCAAGACCATAAGAGATAATCAAGCCTTCATGGAAATGTTGCTTCATTTCTGTCGCCAGCAATTTACTGTTGGGGTATTCCCAGGAATAAGCTTCCAGCAACAGACTTTTCAATACGGCTTTATAAGGAGAATCGACACTTTTATAAAGCTGCCATAAACTAGCACCAAAATACTCTTCCGCCGATAATTCCGCCAACCCTCCGAGATCCAGCCACTCATTAGGTGTTAAAACCCCCTGAGCATATAAAGAGGTGACATAATCATCGTAATTCGCTTCTTCTTCTACAGGGACCATCGCCCATAGCAAGCGTTTACCTGCCATCCGAACCGCAGTGCGATAAAACTCATCCAGTAGAAGAATATACTGAGTTGAACCACAATCTTCGCCATTCAGACTGCCACTGGTATTATGGCGAAAACGATTCTCATCTATCAGAAAAAATGTAACCTCAATACCCAGTGAAGCGGCCCACTGTTGTATTAAACTGCATTTTTGTTCCAATGAATCTTTTTCGCTATTATCCAGCCATGATTGGTGGCAAACCCAAATATCTAAGTCAGAAGAGCAGCTTTGCCCGATAGAAGAGGTGCTGCCCATCGAGTAAATACCCGCAATTGGCAATTCACCATTAGAGGAATGAGATAAAACACCAGCTGGCTGGTATTCCATATCGTTAATCCAAAATAGCTGGGTTTCATCAGGTTTAAAAAAACAAACGCCATGAGGAACGTCGTTTTCGATATAACCCGGCATCATTGGGTGATGATAATGTAATAATACTGGAATTAAATTATAAACCTGCTTAAACGTGGCACTCATCGAGTCAGTCGCACGCTCTAACCTAAGCTGATTAATTGCATCCAGCCGCTGCTTCAGCGTTTCAATATAAAGATACAAGTGTTTTGCCTGCTTCAGTTTCAGTGCTTACAATCGCCAGTTTCCACTAAGGCCCAGCGCCCGCTAACGCTTTATTCCTGTTAACGTGCAATTTACAAAAATTATTTTTAGATTTCTTTACTAACTTATTTGTCGGAAACGTGATCAATTTAACACCTTGCAGCTAAAGCGTAAAGCCCGCAATACCACTTTTTCGCCTGTCCTACAACCCCAAATAATCAATTAACCCTTTGTAAAATATTAAGTTAATCACAAATTTGAGACTAAAATATGTTTTTTGAAATAGATTTTATATTCATCTAATTTCTATATTGCTCAGATAACATATTGTAAACAGTGAATTTTAGATAACCATTTGATTAATTTTAATTGATAAACATCTTTATATTTTTTCACAACAGATAAATGACAAATAGGAATTTGATTTTAAATCAATCTTTTTGTTTATTTTCTCTATTTAGTTAAAATATTATTTTAATATTTAAAATTATTTTTACCAATTAAGACTGTATATTTATATACTATTCGAGTTTTTCTTAACTGGAAAAAACATTATCGAAGTGTTAAAAGAGATCTATTTTTACGGTTCTACTTTTCACTTCTGAGGTTAAAAACCTCCAATTGCCGTTAATTAATACAATTATCCAATACTATTATCCATGACAATGAAAACCATTCGCATTGCGACTCGCCAAAGCCCTCTGGCTATGTGGCAAGCTCGATATGTTCAAAAACAACTAAAACATTTTCATCCTGATTTGCAGGTTGAATTAATTCCTATGACCACCCGTGGAGATATAATTCTTGATACCCCTCTCGCCAAGGTTGGTGGCAAAGGGTTATTTGTAAAAGAGCTGGAACTGGCAATGCTTGAAAATCGCGCTGATATTGCCGTTCATTCCATGAAAGATGTCCCAGTCGAATTTCCTGATGGTTTGGGATTGGTCACAATCTGTGAAAGGGAAGATCCACGAGATGCTTTTGTTTCAGTAGAATACGCCTCACTCGATGACCTCCCAATCGGCAGTATCGTCGGCACATCCAGTTTGCGCCGCCAGTGTCAACTACGCCAGCTTCGTCCTGACCTTGTGATCCGCGACTTACGTGGCAATGTTGGCACCCGTTTAAGTAAACTGGACAAGGGTGATTATGATGCAATTATCCTTGCGGCTGCCGGGCTGAAAAGATTAGGGCTGGAAGATCGCATCCGGATGCCACTCGCGCCGGAATTACTGCTTCCGGCTGTCGGGCAAGGTGCCGTTGGTATCGAGTGCCGTCTGGATGACATGCAGACCCGTGAGTTACTTGCACCTTTAAATCATAAAAACACGGAAATTTGTGTCCTCGCTGAACGAGCCATGAATACCCGTCTGGAAGGGGGATGTCAGGTTCCTATTGGTAGTTATGCCATCTGGCAGGGTGATAATATCTGGCTACGAGCGCTTGTTGGCGCACCTGATGGCAGTAACATCATCCGGGGCGAAAGAACTATTTGTAGTGAAAGAACTAGCTGTAGTAAAAGCACCATCAGCAGTGATAAAGCAATATCATCCGAAGAAGCTTGTCAGGCGGGTATTTCACTGGCCGAAGAATTATTGGAGAAAGGTGCCCGCCAGATTCTGGCTGACGTTTATCAGAGAGATCTACCTGCATGAGTATCTTAATCACCCGCCCTGCCCCCGCAGGAGAAGAATTGGTTAATCGGTTAACAGCTGCTGGTAAAACGGCATTCAGTGCGCCACTTATTTCAATTCACCCGGGGGCGGATTTGCCCTTGCTGTCTCATAAACTGCAAAGGCTAACGGCAGGTGATTTTGTTTTTCTGCTATCCAAAAATGCCGTTCATTATGCCTGTGAGCAGCTTGGACAAGATAGCCTGTCATGGTCTGACAGACTATCTTATTATGGTATCGGTAAATCAACTTCCCAGTTTTTTCATCAAAAAACAGGGAAAAACATTCTCTGGCCAGAGCAGGGAGAAACAAGTGAAGATTTACTGCAACTCCCCTCCTTGCAGCAGGTGGAGAATAAAAAAGTTTTATTACTCCGGGGTAATGGTGGCCGTGAAGTGATTGCTTCAACCCTGCGGGCAAGAGGAGCAGAAGTCGACTACTGTGAATGCTATGCACGTCGAGCTGTCAAATATCACTCAGCTGAGTTCAGTCATTACTGGCAGCGATGTGGTATAAAAACCCTCGTTGTTACCAGTGGCGAAATGTTACGACTGTTATATAACTTAGTTATTGAAGGTGATAGCGCTGAAGGTAACGCTAATGATAGTAGTAATAGCAAAGCGTGGTTATTAAATTGCCGACTGATTGTGGTCAGTGAGCGCCTCGCCAGTATCGCCCGTACACTGGGCTGGCAAGTAATAAAAGTAGCCAAGAGTGCAGATAATGACGCCTTAATGCAGGCGCTGGAATAAACCAATATGGGATGTCCATTATGACGGAACAAAAGAAATCCACTAATGCGGTTGAGACACAACACCCTCAGCAGCCTGAAAAGGCTCCTCGCAAATCCAGAAATTATGGATGGGTGGGCAGTGCTATCTCAATTGCCATTGCCTTGGCAGTAGGCGCCGGTGGGCTTTATCTTTATTATCACAATAAACAACAGAACGAGGCATTAAGAACCGCAAACCTCAATCTGCAAACTCAGGTTGCTTCCCTCATACAACAGCAATCTGTCGATAAGCAGGATGCTGATAGCAAAATTGAACAGTTAAAACAGGGCTTGCAGAAAGAAGGGACGAAAAACCAGCAACAAATCCAACAAGTAGACAACCACATGGCAGAACTTCGAGATAGAGTTTCTGCTGTTACGAATTCTGATGTTGAGAACTGGCGTCTGGCACAAGCAAATTTTCTTGTGAAAATGGCCAGCCGCAAGATATGGGGTGATCAGGATATCGCCACCGCCATTGCACTGCTAAAAGATGCTGACAACAGTCTTGCGGATATGAATGACTCCAGCTTAATGCCTGCCCGTTCAGCGATTAAGACAGATATGGATACGCTGTCCAAAATTAAACAAGTCGATCTGGATGGTATCATTCTGAACCTGAATAACTTATCAAATCAGGTAGATAACTTACCGTTGGTTGATAAAGTGGAACAGGGTAAACCCATGGATGAAGACGGTAAAGAGATCAGTGCTTCACTCTCTGACTGGCGTCAGAACCTGAGCAAAAGCTGGCACAGTTTTATGGATAACTTCATCACGATCAGACCACGTGATGGCTCCAAAGAGCCTTTGTTAGCACCAAAGCAGGAAATCTACCTGCGAGAAAATATTCGCTCTAAACTGTTAATTGCAGCCCAGGCGGTTCCCCGCCGACAAATTGATACTTATCGCGACTCACTAGAATCTGTTTCAACCTGGGTGAACGCTTATTTTGATACCTCATTACCAGACACAATTACCTTTCTGGAAGAAGTGAAAGCGCTGGAAAAACAGCCTCTTTCCATTGAAATGCCTGAACAATTAAGCAGCCAGCCCATTCTGGCCGATTTAGTACGTAAGCGTATCTATCAGCCGGCTTCTCAACCTCTGCCGGGAGCCCAGCATCAGCCAAAGTCTGAAAATGCCCCAACTCAGGCGGAAACACCTGTTCAGGAGGGTTGAATATGCTGAAAATATTATTATTGTTTGTCATTCTTATTATCGGTGTTGTTCTCGGCCCTTTCCTGTCCGGGCATCAGGGATACGTTCTTATCCAGACCGACAATTACGATATCACTACCAGCGTGACCGGTTTAGTGATCATGTTCCTTCTGCTGCAATTCCTGCTGATTTTTATCGGCTGGTGCTACCGCAGATTAAAACGCACCAGCACTTTTACCCATAGCTGGATTTTTGGCGGGTATAAGCGTAAGCGCGCCCGTTTACAAACCAGACAAGCATTACTCAAGCTGGCTGAAGGGGACTTCAAACAGGTTGAACATTTAATGACACGTAATGCTGATCATGCTGAAGACCCTGTCGTTAACTACCTGCTTGCTGCAGAAGCGGCGCAGCAACGAGGGGATTATTTCCGCACCAATCAATATATCGAGCGTGCCGCCGAAGTTGCGGATAAAGACCAACTGCCTGTCGATATTACCCGCACACGTATCCAGTTAGCACAAGGGGAAACCCATGCAGCACGTAACAGTGTAGATAAGTTACTGGATACCGCACCGAGACATCCGGAAGTGTTACGGCTGGCTGAACAGGCATATATGCGCTCAGGTGCCTACCAGTCGCTGATTGATATTTTACCTGCGATCAAGAAAGTGGGCCTGCATGACGAAGAGCAAATGTCTCAATTGCATCAGCAAGCGTATATCGGGCTGATGAATCAGGTCATGGCAGAAAAAGGCAATGCCGGATTAAAAGCATGGTGGAAAGATCAACACCGCAAGATCCGCAATGAAACAGCACTACAGGTTGCGATGGCTGAACATCTGATCGAGTGTAATGATCATGAAACTGCACAGCGAATTATTCTCGACGGATTAAAGCAACAATATGATGAGCGTCTGTTACTGCTGCTTCCTCACTTAAAAGCGGGCAATTCCGAGGTCGTGCAAAAATCACTGTCACATTTACTGAAGCAACATGGTGAAACACCTCTGCTTAACAGTACATTGGGACAAGTAGCATTACGTCACGGCGAGTGGGCTAAAGCAGAAACAGCATTTAAAGCAGCCCTTGAGCAGCGTCCTGATGCCCATGATTACGCCTGGCTTGCTGATGCGCTGGATAGGCTGCATAAACGTGAAGAAGCAGCTCAAATACGTACTAAAGGCTTTATGCTGACACTGAAACGAGAAAGTACCTCGGAAGAAGCGTAACCTTTAGAAATTTGTCATGATTAACAATTAAGACAGGGATATCACCGTTAATCATGGCAAAAATACGGATCAAGATGACGAAGAGAAAATAACAGGCAAAAAAAACACCTGTCACAATAAAAGACAGGTGCATAAATACAATCAGGTCTACAGACGGATAGTGCCTCACTCAACGTTATGTCCGGTTCGTGATGAAAAGAAAATTGCTTACTCATCTATAACATGGACCATAGGCACCAGCATCAGCTCTACATCATCCCGAGGTTTATGAAGCTATGCTGTCATAAGGAGTGGGATGAGCATCTACGATTTTACTAATGCATTTTTCATGCCAGATTTTCTCCTCACCCAATTCTGTGCGCATAAATAACTCTATGGCCCAAATCTAAAGTTCACTCGATGAAAAAACAGCATAAGAGACAAAATAAATAAGCTGGCTTTCCACAAAGTACGCCAAATACCGTCTCTCATTTGAGACACCAATTCAGCATCTAAATTACACTCAAATATAATCAAATAGTTACACGTCTCCAATTAGAGACAATAAAGGGTATCGTTTGTCGTTGAAATACAACACTGAGATTAAAACAATTTTAAAAACAAAAAGTTAATAAAATTGCAAACTCATAAAAACAATCTGTTTCAAAAGAATCGAGTATCAGAAAAGTAAAGGAGATTTAGGGAAAGGAAAATATTTTTTATTTTCTTTAAATACAATAAGAAAAGCCCTGCTTAAAGCAGGGCTTTTCTTAAGAATCTGGTCGGCGAGAGAGGATTCGAACCTCCGACCCACTGGTCCCAAACCAGTTGCGCTACCAAGCTGCGCTACTCGCCGAAATATTTTTTAAAGCTAAGATACTCGTTTTCTTTTTTATGGTGCGAAGGGGGGGACTTGAACCCCCACGTCCGTTAGGACACTAACACCTGAAGCTAGCGCGTCTACCAATTCCGCCACCCTCGCAATGTCATAAAAAAGATGGGGTGGCTAACGAGACTCGAACTCGCGACGACTGGAATCACAATCCAGGGCTCTACCAACTGAGCTATAGCCACCATAACATATCTTTTATTACTGCTTACAACGCCGTACCACGATAACCCATTGTCACTGCTCTTGCACGCTTTAAATGGCGCGCCCGACAGGATTCGAACCTGAGACCTCTGCCTCCGGAGGGCAGCGCTCTATCCAGCTGAGCTACGGGCGCTTAACGCCGTTGCGGTGGAGGATAGTACGGATTTAATCTCCAACTGTCCAGTGCTTTTTTTAAAGAAATGGTGCGTTTGATTATGCTTTATTCATTTCGTTGATAAAGGCAGCACTTTCCCACCGCAAATTGTTTTTCAGATGAAAATTTACCCTACATTTTCTACCTGTTTTTGTTCCCGGATAAATTTTATTACCCAATAAATCAGTGACACAATCAGCAGGAAGGCACCACCAACCATGAGTGAAAAACGCGTGTCCGGATTAATCGCCATCCCAATCAATACACAAGACAAGAAAATCAATGTCAGATAATTGATATAAGGGAAAAGTATTGATTTAAACGGGTGCTGTTTCAGGGCTTCCTGATGATGCTGACGGAAACGTAACTGGCTCACCAGAATCACAAACCACGGCACCATTCCCGGCAAGACACTGGCGCTATAGACATACACAAAAACAGACTGTGGATTCGGGATCAAATAATTCAGGCTGGAACCTGCAATCAGACACCCAATAGTGATTGCAACACATCTGACCGGTACCCCATTTTTCGATAGTTTACGCAAGGAAGCCGGCAACTGACGATTTTCAGCCAGCGCATACAACATCCTACCTCCGCTGTACATGCCGCTATTACATCCGGAAAGGGCCGCAGTCAGTACCACAAAGTTAATCACTGCCGCTGCAGAGGCAATGCCCACTTTAGCAAAAGTCATGACGAACGGGCTGCCATGGCTGCCTATCTCAGTCCATGGAAACAGGGTGACAACAATGAAAATCGCCCCGACATAGAAAATCAGAATACGCCACAGAATATTGTTGATTGCTTTTTTCAGGGTAACCTGTGGGTTTTTGGCTTCACCAGCGGTAATACCAACCAACTCGACGCCCTGATAGGATGCAACCACAATACACAATGCAAACAAAAATCCTTTCCAACCACCAGCGAAGAAACCACCATGAGTCGTCAGATTATCAAGACCGATGGCTTGCCAGTCATTACCTAACCCAAAAAATATCAGCCCGATACCCACCAAAATCATCACAATAATCGTGGTGACTTTGATCATTGCAAACCAGAATTCCAGCTCTCCATACAGCCGCACAGCTGCCAGATTAGCCAGTGCCACCAGACCAACCGCCACCAAAGCTGCTACCCATTGTGGTAAATCAGGGAACCAGAACTCAGCATAGACTCCCACAGCGGTAATTTCTGAAATCCCGACAGAAACCCACATGAACCAGTAACCCCAAGCGGTCAGGCATCCCCAGTAGGGGCTGAGGTATTTATGACCAAAAGCAGCAAATGAACCGGTAACAGGCTCAAGAAATAGCATTTCGCCCATTGACCGCATAATGAAAAAGACAAAAAGACCGGCAATAATGTAAGCCAGTAAAACTGAGGGGCCAGCCCATTTCAGGGTACTGGCAGAGCCCATGAACAGCCCGACACCGATTGTGCCACCTAACGCAATCAGCTCAATATGTCGCGCTTCAAGTCCTCTTTGCAGCCCCTGCTCGGGCAGATCTTGTTTCGAATCACTCATAAAACTCCCTATCCATTTTTATGGTGTCTATATTTATTTGCAAACAGAAAAAATACAGGAATTAATAATCAATGGTTGTGAAGATAAGTTGTAAAAAGGCAGGGATCAAAGCACGTTTTGCTTATCAGTGAAATAAAAAATTGTAAAATCGAGTCAACGAAGATAGTTAAATGAAGTGGACTAAGGTAAGGCCGCCCACTGCGCCATACGTAACGTTAAGACAGACACAGTGGGTTAACCGCAATTAAAATATCACCTACAGCTTGCCGCTGTAGTAATAACCCAAAAATCTCAACAGCTTGATTTGCCGGCGGATACGGCTAGGCTGCGACAACAGACGATAAAGCCATTCCAGACCTAAGTTCTGCCAGACTTTCGGCGCACGCTTCACATGCCCAGTGAAAACATCATACGTTCCTCCGACCCCCATATACAGTGAGCCAGAATGCACTTTTCGGCAGTCACGCATAAAAATTTCCTGCCTTGGCGAGCCCATTGCAACCGTAACAATCTTTGCACCACTGGCACGGATACGTTCAAATACGGCGTTGCGCTCATCAGTGGTAAAATAACCATCCTGACTGCCTACGATATTGACGTTCCACTGTTTACGAAGTTTGTTTACTGTCTGCGTCAGAATTTCCGGTTTTCCTCCCACCAAAAAGACCGGAGTACCTTCACGTCCAGCGCGTTCCATCAGGACTTCCCATAAATCCGCGCCTGCAATGCGTGATACCTGCGCATCCGGATATTTACGCCGAATGGCACGCACAATACTGATGCCATCTGCATAAAGATATTCCGCTTCATCCAGCAATGTACTCAATGCCTTATCTTTCTCAGCAGTAAGCACTTTCTCTGCGTTGATAGCCACCAGTGTCCCTGTCTTGACCTGCCCATCCTGGAAAAGATGATCGAGGAAATGGGACATTCCCTGAAATCCCCACAGATCCAGACCACGGATACGATATTTACGAATATCATTCAGCGCCATTTTTGCTCCTTAAATCCACCCGAGCAGGTGTTTCTGATGATTGATGATACAGACATATTGGTGATGACAAACTTCCGAACAAGCCCGGCACTATCGAATAACCAGTACAATAATTTGGCTACTATCAGGCACAGACCAAAAACAGCACCAAAAAATACAACACGAGAAACAAAAGAATCCATACCTTCACGGGCAAGGACTATCATGTTAAAAATCGCGCCAAAGCAGAATGCCTGTAATATAGCTGCTTTATAACGATTTTTTTCCTGTTTCCCGGCTTCATAAATCCAGTCAAACCACTTGATAATCATGCCAACAACAACTGCCCCAAGTGGTATAAAAAACACGCCCCCCATAACAACCAGCGAGCCTATCAACGTCGGGGAAATCGCTAAACCAGAGTGGTTATTCAACACATCCCAGGTAAAATAATTAGCTGTGTTCCAGACCAGATTCGGCCTGTCCGGCCAGACCCAGCTTGGAATAAAAACATAGAAATCCCGGATAATCGGGGCCAATCCCTGAAAGTCAATTTTGCTGTAGTTATCCAACAGCAAAGCCAGATTTTCCCACGGAGAAAAAGTATCACGGGTGAGGTACAGGAATGTATAAAACGCTTCTGCTCCGCTCACATCAAGGCTATAACGCTTCAGGGCCAGCCAGAACATACCGACGATCCCAATAACACCGGCCATAAGCAGCATCCACAATGTAATCCAACCCCGGACAATACCTATGAACAGAAACAGTGCAAACGCAATAATGATATTGGCTCGTGTCCCTCCGACAATCACATAAGTCAGAATGCCGAACCCAACGGTTCCCACTAAGAATAACAGCCAACGCGTTTTGGTCGGTTTCAGAAAAAATACCACCAGCATGGCGGGGATAAAGAAGTAGAAAAAGCGCTTAAGCGCTACCCCGGAAACCTTACTGGAAAAGATCTGGCTGTACGACTGTAGCTTAAATAACAGAAAACCATTTTGCAGGAAGAAAGAGCCGACAGAGAAAATAGCTATGCCCGCCAACAAAAGCCACGCCAGATTAGTCTCCACCCGGTTCATGGTGAACAATGGCTTACGCGGAACAAGACCACTTGTTGCGCTCTCCTTCTCCGATACCCGATACCTGAGACGTACTTTATAACTGACATAATAAATGGCATAGAAACAAGTTGATGCCAATATTGCATACAACAGTGAACTCACCGGTACAACCTGCACATCAAACTGAAAAACCAGTATGCTTGTCAGTGGAAAACCAAAATAAAAAGTCAGCAGATAAAGCAGTGAGAAAAAAATATTAAAATTAAAACGAACGCGCTGAAATTCTTGATACGTCAGTGTCAGAATAAAAATCAACGAGATTGCATAAACAACAAACAACCCACCAAATTGCACCAACGTCATTGCAACTCTCCAGATGCTTCCAGCAGGGCAACTTTCCACCCTTTGACAAAGTTAGGATCAAAAAAAGCGATTGCCTTCTTATCGAGAGACAGCATCTGACGCTGCGCTTCCTGCACCCAATGCTTATTCAGCTCATCACCATCAAACAAAACCGGTATTTGCTGTTCGGCTAGGTCCTGCCAGAATGGATTCTGGCGACTCAGAACAAAAGGGATCCCTTGTTGAATCAGCAGGCAAAGCGTTCCTATTCCCTGCTGACGCTGAAAAATAAAATAGCCCAAATCACATTGACGCAGTAATGATAAATACTCATCAAATGTCATTTTTTCTTTCAGTATTCGGATATTTTCAGCCCGGAATAACGATAATGCGGCCTGTTCTACATTCTGGATATAAGCCTTATTATTATCGGGATAACCCATTGGCAGGATAACCCGGGCTTCTGAACCAAACTGACGATGAATTTTGTGTAGTGCTTCAATATGTCGATTAGATTGATCACCTGAATTCCCCAGTAAAATGGTGATCCCTTCAGGTGAAAATAATTTATCTTTCACTGTCAGCGAAGGCGTCATGCGTGTTGGGAAATAGAGCAGAGAAGCCGGTACTCGTGGATGCGATTTCGCGAAATAGTTAAGATCCCCCCGTGTCGCAAATACTCTCCCTACCCGCTTCTGAGCCAGACGGCGCAACAGATAGAACATACGAAATTTAAGCTGGCAGGAATCCTCGTACAAATCAGCCCCCCACACATGCCACCAGAATTGGTGGCTTTTGATTTTTCCGGCTAATAAAGCCAGCCACAAGCCTGCATTGAACTGCCCATGAAAAAAGAAGCGGTTAGCCCGGTCTTCCTGTGCCATTGCGATGACTGCCTGTGATAATACTGCTTTGTTTTCATAAGTTGTGATAGTTAAAGCAGGATAATTTTCAGCTATCCATAAAGGGTCTTGCCATGAAGCATCTTTAGCCGCCACCATAAAACACGGCTTGGCTGAAGGCTTAGTTTCCTGTGCCAGTACGTCATTAAAAAAACGCAGTAACGTTTGATTGTGATGTGGGATATCCGATCCCAGAACGTGGATTAAGGTTGTCATGCTCGTCTGCAATAAATAATAAATACGCTACAACAAAGGCTAAAATAAACGACATAGGTCGCCATATAAGATTGTGCTGCCCCAAGCGCTCCATTTATCGGGATCAGCCAGTGAGAAAAGCCGGTCAGCAACAGAAACTGGCTGACTTCCGCCAATATATAAAAGCGTAAGGCGGCTTTTGCTATCACCAGATAGCCAAAAACATAGGCACAAACTTTCAGAACATCTCCCACCAGCTGCCACGCGAATAGATCCCGCATTGCAGTAAATTTATCTGAAAACAATAGCCAGATAACAAAGTCACGCAGTAACCAGACGGAAAAACTGGCAACAGCCACTGCGGGTAATACAAACTTCAGCGCCTTTACGATCTCACTGGTGATCTTATTTTTACTTTCCAGTCGAGAAAGAGTCGGTAGCAAATAAACGGTGAAAGAAGCTGTGATAAATTGTAAATAAGCATCGGAAATACTGCTTACACCCTGCCAAATCCCCACTTCTTCCCAGCTATAACGCTCAGCCATTAAGTTTCGCATCATGATGTAAGCGACGGGTAGTGTAATGGAAGTCAGCAAGGCCATCAGCGTAAATTTCCCCAAATGGCTGGCAATGGCGCGGTCCCATGCAGGTTTCAGTGCTGACAATACTATCGTTTTGTGTTGCAGTAGCATCATTCCTGCCGGCAAAACCACCAAAGCAGGAACTAAAGCCAGCCCAGCCAGTGCGCCTTCATAGCCCCCCAGCCAATAACACAGGCCATAAGCAATCACCCCTGTCAGGCTGCCGAGTATAATTGCCAGTGCATTTCCCTGAGCATCGCGGAACCCTTTCAAAATAGCCAGAAAATAGTTGGCATAAGCGATTCCCATTTGAATAAATGCGAGCGCCTGCACAACAGTTTTGTAATGGTTGTGACCAAACAGGCCAATGCTGATAGCTTCACTGAATAACAGGAACACTACCGCCAGCAGGGTAGAAAACCCCAGAATAATTGAGGATGACGTTCCCAGTACAGCCTTGAGCTTTTCCGGCTGAGAGTGGTGCTCCGCTACATATTTGGTCACTCCATTGAAAATCCCGGCGCCAGACAATACTCCCAAGACAGTAATGAGCTGGCGGAAATTTCCCGCCTGCCCCACCCCTGCCGGGCCAAAGGAGACGGCCAGAAGTTTAACGACCAGTAACCCCACACCAATTTTGATTAGTGTGGAGCCAGCCGTCCAGACTGAGGCTTTGGCAAGTGACATATCAGGCAAAAAATTCCTTGATGCGACTGATGACAACCTGTTGTTCTTCATCAGTAATATTGTAAAACATAGGTAAACGCACTAGACGCTCACTTTCACGGGTAGTAAAGCGGTCTTCGCCATGAAAACGGCCACATTTCTCACCAGCCGGGCTGGTATGCAAAGCAACATAATGAAATACCGTCAGGATATCCGCTTCTTTCATAAAGCGATTAAATTCACTGCGTTCTGCCACATCTTTCAGTTTGATATAAAACATGTGGGCATTATGTTCCAGATTTTCTGGCACTACAGGCAGAGTCAGCAGCCCTTTATCAGCCAATGGTTTCAGCGCCTGATAATAGTTATTCCATAGCGCCAGACGACGATGATTAATTTTATCCGCGACTTCCAGTTGTGCCCACAGAAATGCCGCCTGTAAGTCAGAAAGCAGATAGCTGGAACCAATGTCACGCCAGGTATATTTGTCTACCTGCCCCCGGAAAAACTGAGTACGGTTAGTCCCTTTTTCACGGATAACTTCGGCACGGGCAAGCATGGATTGATCATTGATTAGTGTCGCTCCACCTTCGCCTCCGGCTGAGTAATTTTTAGTTTCATGAAAGCTGAAACAACCAATATGACCAATCGTCCCCAGCGCACGCCCTTTATAGGTTGACATCACGCCCTGTGCAGCATCTTCGACGACATACAGATTGTATTTTTCTGCCAATGCCATAATGCTATCCATTTCACAAGCTACCCCCGCATAATGCACTGGTACAATAGCGCGGGTTTTATCCGTGATGGCTGCTTCAATTTTGGTTTCATCAATATTCATCGTGTCCGGGTGAATATCCACGAAAACAATGGTTGCCCCACGCAGAACAAAGGCATTGGAAGTCGAAACAAAGGTGTAGCTCGGCATGATGACTTCATCACCCGGCTGGATATTCAACAGTATTGCCGCCATTTCTAAGGAAGCGGTACAAGAAGGCGTTAACAACACCTTTGTTTTATGCAAAGCATCCGGACAACTAAAGCGTTTCTCCATCCACTCTTCACAACGTTTGGTAAAACCACCATCACCACACAATTTTCCACTGGCCATCGCCTGTTGCATATATTCCAGTTCAGTGCCGACAACCGGGGGTTTGTTAAATGGAATCATTTCGTCCTCTGTATAACCAATATGCAGTGCTTTCGATTGTTGCACCACTACGTGTATAAAGGCGCAAAGCCGTGATGTTGCTGATTTGCGTTGCAATTCTCAGGCATTGTATCTCATGGTTATGGCACCATTGTTGCGCCGCTGACATTAATTTTTTTCCGATCCCCTGCTGCAATTTGCCCGGCATTGCCGCCAGCAAACCTATCCGTGCTTCATGACTTCCTATCTTTCTCATGGTGACAAAACCAGCAGGATTGCCACACTCATCATTAACAAGCAGGCACTCATGGTCAAAGGTGCCCAAAACCGCCTTCTCAACCCATGCAGCATAAAAACGGCCACTATCATTCACCTGATACCAGGGTGTACGAAAGCGACTGGTTGAAAATACGTTGGCAGCCGCCGCTTTCAGTAGTGGAATATCCTGTGGAGTCGCGGTTATTAGCGCCTGACCCCTGTCAGCTTTTTCCGAGCTAATGGATAACCGTAAATCTGCTTCACCTTCCACCAGAGAAAAGCCCAGTGCCGATAATTGATCAATCAGATAAACCTGTTGAGCCGGTACTTTTGCCTGCACTAAAGCGTACTCATCCAACTGCAATGCGGTGATTGGCGCAGTAGCCGGTGAAGAAGCCGTTATGATGTTCAGACGGGCAGTGGACAGGCCAAAAAATTGGCTGTCCCATGCCAGAGGTTCAATATCAGCGTGAATAGACATTGAGTAAATCCAGCAAATATTGACCATAGCCTGTTTTAGTTAACTCTGCCGCAGAAGCTCTGACCTGCTCATCGCTCATCCAGCCATTACGCCATGCGATCTCTTCCAGACAGGCAATTTTGAAGCCCTGCCGTTTTTCGACAGTCTGCACAAACATACTGGCTTCAATCAGGCTGTCGTGGGTACCGGTGTCCAGCCAGGCAAAGCCACGCCCGAGTAATTCAACATTCAGCTCGCCCCGCTCCAGATACATCTGATTGATACTGGTAATTTCCAGCTCTCCGCGAATGGATGGTTTTACCCGCTTAGCGAAATCCACAACGTTGTTGTCATAAAAGTAAAGCCCGGTCACCGCCCAATTGGATTTTGGCTGTGCTGGCTTCTCTTCAATAGAAAGTACGCGATATTGTTCGTCAAACTCCACAACACCGAACCGCTCAGGGTCCATAACCTGATAGCCAAATACGGTAGCGCCATGACTACGGGCCGCCACACTTTGTAGTTTCGGACTGAATGCCTGACCAAAGTAAATATTGTCACCCAGCACCAGACAACAAGGATTATCACCAATAAACTCTTCACCAATCAGGAATGCCTGCGCCAGACCATCCGGCGAAGGCTGTACTGCATAGCTCAGATGAATGCCAAAACGCTCACCATCACCCAGTAAACGTTTAAAGGCAGGTAAGTCTTCCTGAGTGGAAATAATCAGGATATCGCGTATCCCTGCCAGCATTAAGACTGACAACGGATAGTAGATCATTGGCTTGTCATAAATAGGCAATAACTGCTTTGAGACGCCGCGTGTTATCGGGTACAGGCGTGTGCCGGAGCCACCTGCCAGGATAATTCCTTTCATGTCATCCCCCTGATGGGTTTATTTATTTCCGCAATGATCAAACTGTCCATCATGTTCAGACAAGCCAAGACGTTCTCCCGCATAAGAGCCATCCTGCACCCTGCGCCACCAATTTTCGTTTGCCAGATACCACTGCACTGTCTTACGCATACCGGATTCAAACGTTTCCTGTGGTTTCCAACCTAATTCACGCTCAATTTTTGCGGCATCAATGGCATAACGCATATCATGCCCCGGACGATCTGTAACGTAGGTAATCAGCTCTCGGTAATGCGCCACACCGGCTGGTTTTTCCGGCTTAAATTCTTCCAGCAACTCGCAAATAGTCTCGACCACATCAATATTACGGCGCTCGTTATGGCCGCCAATATTATATGTCTCGCCCGGTACAGCCTGAGTCACTACCAGATGCAGTGCCCGTGCGTGATCTTCCACATACAGCCAGTCACGGCTCTGCTCTCCCTTACCGTAAACAGGTAAAGGTTTACCCGCCAGTGCATTCAGGATCACCAGAGGGATCAGCTTTTCCGGAAAATGGTAAGGGCCATAGTTATTAGAGCAGTTCGTGATCACGGTTGGTAAACCATAAGTGCGTCGCCATGCCCTGACCAGATGATCGCTGGATGCTTTGGATGCTGAATAAGGGCTGCTCGGTGCATAAGGTGTCGTTTCTGTGAAAAAGCCCTCTTCACCATGCAGATCACCATAGACCTCATCCGTTGAAATATGGTGAAAACGGAATGTTGCCTGTTTTTCCTGATCTAACTGCTGCCAGAATGCACGAGCCACTTCTAATAGGGTGTAAGTACCAATGATATTGGTTTCAATGAACGCCGCTGGCCCATCAATAGAGCGGTCAACATGGCTTTCCGCCGCCAGATGCATCACCGCATCAGGCTGATATTGCTGAAAAATACGTTCCAAAGCATCACGATGACAGATATCCGCCTGCTCAAACGCATAACGAGGATGATCAGCGACCGGGGTCAGTGACTCAATATTTCCGGCATAAGTCAGGCTATCGACCACAACCACACTGTCTTCAGTGTGATTGATTATGTGGCGAACCACCGCAGAACCAATAAACCCTGCTCCACCAGTAATTAGAATACGTTTCAACGCCAGACTCCTTTGCTATCTACAACCCATTTTTGTTTTATCTGGCTGCCATTGATAGCCTTAAACTGACGATGATCCACCAGCATTAATACTACATCAGCCTCTTCCAGTGCCTGTTGCAGACTGACCAGCTCCACCACACCTTCCAGTGAATGAGGCAGTTCGTGAATATTCGGTTCAACAGCCAGAGTAGGACCAGCGTGCCACTGCGCAATCATTTTAGTGATATGAATGGCCGGACTTTCACGTAAATCATCAATGTTTGATTTAAATGCCAGACCAAAGCAGGCAATCTTAATTTCACTGGCTCGCTTGTCGCTTTCAGCCAGACAATCCGCGACTGCGGCTTTCACCTGATCAACCACCCAAAGTGGTTTGTCGTCGTTTACAAGGCGGGCGGTGCGGATCAGGCGAGACTGAGTAGGATTTTGTGACACAATAAACCACGGATCGACTGCAATGCAGTGCCCCCCAACTCCCGGCCCCGGTTGCAGGATATTGACCCGAGGATGTCGGTTTGCCAGACGGATTAATTCCCAGACATTAATTCCCTGTTCAGCGCAGATAAGCGAGAGTTCATTGGCAAAGGCGATGTTAACATCCCGGAAGCTGTTCTCAGTCAGCTTACACATTTCTGCCGTTCTGGCGTTGGTGACAACACATTCACCTTCAAGGAAAATTTTATATAGATCGCTTGCTCTGGAAGAGGATTTTGGAGTCATTCCTCCCACAACTCGGTCGTTTTTGATTAACTCCACCATGACCTGACCCGGCAATACCCGTTCAGGACAATAAGCGATATCAATATCTGAATTTTCCCCTGCCTGTTGCGGAAAGGAGAGATCCGGTCGGGCTTCTGCCAGCCTCTCGGCCATTTGTTCCGTCGCACCGACAGGCGAGGTTGATTCCAGAATAATCAGATCGCCTTTTTTCAAAACAGGTGCAATGGATTCTGCTGCTGAATGAACATAAGCCATATCAGGCTCATGATCGCCCTTAAAAGGCGTAGGAACCGCAATCAAAAATGCATCCGCTGGCTGAGGCGAAGTTACCGCTCTCAGATAACCACCTTCAACAGCTGTTTTTACAACTTGATCCAAATCAGGCTCAACAATGTGAATCTCTCCACGATTAATCGTCTCCACTGCATGCTGGTTAACATCAACACCAATAACCGTTTTCTGGCAGGAAGCGAATGCTGCCGCAGTAGGTAAACCGATATAACCAAGACCGATCACAGAAATTGTTTCAAAACTCATAATGTCACCTGATTTTTCTTCAATATTTCCAGAATTTTCTGGCAAGCTTTGCCATCCCCGTAAGGATTATGGGCCCGGCTCATCTGTTGATAAGCGGAGTCATCCGTCAACAAACGCGTGACTTCATCAACAATAGTTTGGGTTTTTGTTCCTACCAGCCGCACAGTACCCGCATCAGCCGCTTCCGGTCGCTCTGTAGTATTACGCATGACCAAAACGGGCTTACCGAGTGAGGGAGCTTCTTCCTGAATCCCGCCTGAATCAGTCAGGATCAAATAGGCGTGATCCATCAGATAAACAAAGGGCAGGTAATCCTGTGGGCTGATAAGAATAATATTATCAATACCATGCAAAATACGTTTTACCGGTTCGCATACATTGGGATTCAGGTGTACAGGATACACAACCTGCACATCTGGATGCATTCTGGCGATTTGCGCCAGTGCTTCACAGATTCGCTCAAAACCACCACCAAAATTCTCTCGACGATGACCTGTTACCAAAATCATCTTTTTAGCAGGATCAATAAAAGGGTAAAGCTCAGCAAGCTGTCCCCTTAATCTGTCATCATGCATAATGCGATCACGCACCCAGAGTAAAGCATCAATAACGGTGTTTCCCGTAACGAAAACAGCGTTGTCTGCTATAGATTCCTGTAAGAGGTTACTGCGGGAGTTTTCTGTCGGAGCAAAATGATACGTTGCCAGATGACCTGCAATTTTACGGTTGGCCTCTTCCGGCCATGGAGAGTAAAGATCGCCTGTTCTCAGCCCTGCCTCAACATGTCCTACCGGTATTCTCTGATAAAAAGCCGCCAGGCTGGTCGCCATTGTAGTGGTGGTATCACCATGTACCAGTACTACATCTGGCTTGAACTCATTTAATACCGGCTTTATGGATTCAAGTATCCGGCAGGTAATATCCGTCAGATCCTGCCCTTTCTTCATAATATTGAGATCAAAATCCGGCTTGATCCCAAATAAGTTCAGTACCTGATCCAACATTTCCCTATGCTGTGCGGTCACACAAACTTTTGCCTCAAAATCACTATCCTCGGCTAAAGCGTGTACCAGCGGCGCCATTTTGATGGCTTCCGGGCGAGTACCAAACACAGTTAACACTTTCACAGTGGCTCTCTTATTTTGTTAATCATTGCTGGGTAGTTCCACAAAGGAATATAAAATTATGTGCGTGAACGCCTCGCTAATGCGACTCCAGCACCAATCAACAGACCTACACCTCCCCACAAAACCATCATAAATACACGGCGAGGACTGTCTCTATTAACAGGTTCTTCTGGCGTTCTAAGATAACGGTAGGTCTGAAAAGTGTTCTGCAAAGTAGGGCCGACACTGAGTGTCGATAGCATCGCTATATTTTGATCATAATCGATACTGTAATTAGGGCCTGTAGCCTCCAATGTTTCAAGCTGAGCCTGTAGTAATGGGACTCCCAGCATAAACATTTTGGATTCAGGTAATTCGCCGATGGGAATGTTTGTCTGGTTACGCTGAATACCCTGTTTTTCAGCAACTTTTAATGATTGCTGCAATACGTTCAACTCACGGTTATACATGGCCTTGGCGACGAGTTCCTGCCGTTTGACCAGCGCTTTCATTGACTGAGTCCGTGTTGCCCATGCGCCTTTTATTTCGTCATTCAGATGAGTACTCGCACGTTGGTTAGCAAAAGCAATGTACTCCCGCAAAAGCCGATTAGCATCAGCGGCTGTCTCTGCCGTCAGTTTGATACTTTCATTCTGGGCATTTTTTTCACCGCGACGTGTCACCTGAATATTGTTGATTAATTCTTCCAGTAACACCGCATCAGCTTTGCTTTTACCGTCATGACGCTGTTTGTAATAATTGGAGTGCAGCCAGAATTCACGACGAGTATCATAAGCTTCAGCCTGTATCATGAACTCTTTGTAAGCCCCATCGGGAATGGTCGGCAGTTGAGCTTCCGGTGAAGCATTAATATGCGTATCCAGATTGCGCAAAAATTGCTGTTGTGAGTAATAACTCCCCAGATTATTAGTTGTCGGTAAATCCACAATAGCGGTTGCGCTCCATTTTTGCTGCATCAGATACGATGCAGCCAGAGCAACAGCAGCGAAAATTATTGCCAGTGCGATAATCCATATCTTTCCACGCCACAGAGCACAACATAGCGCACGAATATCCAGTTCATGCTCTGTAACCGTTTGATCCTGATTAGATTTCGTTTCTGAGTTTTCCACTGCGCAAAACCTCTTTGATAAGCCGATGTTTTTTTAGTGATGGCTTGCAACCCGACGCATCCGGCGTTTCCACCGCTTAATAAAACGGGCTACACGCCATGCTCTTTTGATGCAATAACCATACAACATAAATGCAAGCAAAAATAATGCCAACATTACCCATTGAGGAACAAAATCCAGTCGTTCGCCAATAATACCAATCCCCGCTAACAACGCTGCAGCCATCGTGATTAAGACAAAGGCCTGACGGGACGTGAAACCAGCACGCATGATTAAGTGATGAATATGCTGGCGATCTGGTGAAAACGGGCTCATTCCCTTACGTAATCGGCGATACATAATTGCAACCATATCCATCAACGGAATGGCAATGATCCATAAAGCCGTCACAGGATTGATAGAACGATTTCCACCCTGAGTCGCTTCAGTCAGCAACCAGATAATGGTAAAGCCAATTAATGTACTCCCGGCATCTCCCATAAAGACTTTAAAGCGTTTACCCAACAGCCCCAGATTAAGAAAAATATAAGGCAGTATCCCGGCGATAAATGCAAAGCACCAGAATGCTAAAGCTGTATTGCCGCTCTCATACAGCAGGATACCCAAAGCCCCGAAAGAGACACAGGACAGGCCGCCTAACAGGCCATCAATACCATCCATCATATTGAAAGCGTTTATAGCTGCCCAGACCGCAAACAGGGTGACGGCATAGCTAAATGGCCCAAGCGCCATCTCCCATGGCCCAAAAACCTCACCCAGATTTTCTAATCTAAGCCCAGCAAAGTACATCATACTAATGCCAACTAAGGCTTGAATTATCGCCCGGATCTTTACACTAAGATCAAAACGATCATCTAGTGCACCAATAAAAACCAGTATTCCAGCACAAGATAAATATATCCATTTATGGGGGATAAACTCTTTTGTTATCGCAAAGCCAAAACAAATCCCAAAAAAGATAGATATCCCTCCTACCAGGGGGATTACTCCATGATGACATTTACGGGAATTAGGTTTATCTACAAGGCCGATATGTTGTGAGACCTTACGCGACACAAATAAAAATATAAATGAGAATACAAAGATGCATAAAATTTCAGCAGTTATACTGGGAATATTCACAATAACAACTCTCTGCAAAAAGAATGGTAGAGCATATATTATTCATTGACTTTTATATTCCCTTTAAGATCAACTTATTAAATAAGCATCCAGTCAATAAATAAGGTGCCAACAATAAATGTAAGATAACTACACACTGGTAAAACTAGTCGTAGATCGTGATCAATAATTATTCACGGAGCACCTATTTCAGCACTGCTTAGGAACACGTATCTTCTAAAGATAAATAAGCAAAATACATGCCATTTTGTGGTAACTTAAACTCTATCTATAAAAAACGCCACAGAAGAGTGGCGTTTTTTTGAAGAAGTGATCGCTTAATTACTTTTTGTTTATGGACTATTAATTGTTATTTGCAGACTACGAACGTTTCATAAAGTCGAAAAATTCTTCGTTTGTTTTTGTCATAGCCAGTTTATTGATAAGGAATTCCATTGCATCAATTTCACCCATAGGGTGAATAATTTTACGCAATATCCACATCTTCTGTAGCTCATCCTGAGTCGTGAGCAACTCTTCTTTACGCGTACCAGAACGGTTGTAATCAATCGCAGGGAAAACACGTTTTTCTGCAATCTTACGGGACAGGTGCAATTCCATATTACCTGTACCTTTAAATTCTTCGTAAATGACCTCATCCATTTTAGAACCGGTATCAACCAGCGCTGTAGCGATGATGGTCAGGCTACCACCTTCTTCAACATTACGTGCTGCACCAAAGAAACGTTTTGGACGATGCAGAGCATTGGCATCCACACCACCAGTCAGCACTTTACCAGAAGCCGGAACAACGGTGTTATATGCACGGGCAAGGCGGGTTATGGAATCCAACAGGATAATAACGTCTTTTTTATGTTCAACCAGGCGTTTTGCTTTTTCGATGACCATTTCAGCCACTTGAACGTGGCGGGAAGCAGGCTCATCAAAAGTAGAAGCGATAACTTCACCTTTGACCAGGCGCTGCATTTCGGTCACTTCTTCCGGACGCTCATCAATCAGCAATACCATCAATACGCAGTCTGGATAGTTATGTGCAATGTTCGCCGCAATGTTTTGCAGCAACATAGTTTTACCCGCTTTTGGTGGTGCAACAATCAGACCACGCTGACCACGACCGATAGGTGCAGCCAAATCCAGAACCCGGGCTGTCAGGTCTTCTGTAGAACCATTACCACGCTCCATACGCAAACGGTTATTAGCATGAAGTGGAGTGAGGTTTTCAAACAGGATCTTGCTGCGGGCATTTTCTGGCTTATCAAAGTTAACTTCATTAACTTTTAACAGGGCAAAATAACGTTCACCTTCTTTCGGTGGGCGGATTTTACCTGAAATGGTGTCACCGGTACGGAGGTTAAAGCGGCGGATTTGACTAGGAGAAACGTAGATATCATCGGGGCCTGCAAGGTAGGAGCTGTCTGCTGAGCGGAGGAAACCGAATCCATCCTGCAATATCTCCAGCACACCATCTCCGAAAATATCCTCTCCGCTCTTCGCATGCTGTTTGAGGATAGAGAAAATAATGTCTTGCTTGCGCATACGAGCCAGATTTTCCAGCCCCATATTTTCGCCGAGAGTAATTAACTCTGATACCGGCGTATTTTTTAATTCGGTAAGATTCATAATGGTGGGTTCTTTAACTCGGGGTATATCTCGAACTATGAACGTGAATGGTATGGCAGCGTTATCGGTGCCTGTTTATTTGTACCCAAAACAAATACAACCTTTTAACATATAAATTTATATTACAAGGTAATAGTCTGAAGTACTCTAATTGATTTCAAAATAAGGCTAACAAACTGTGAATGCACGGCTGAGATGGTAATAACAAAATGTGATTAAGTTCAGAACTAAAAACTATCTCAGTGAAAAGCTATCTCAGCGTAAGTACCGTTTCAACAAATACTGTTTTAGCAAATATTATCTCAGCAAAAGAGGTTCAGTAAAAGAAGGCTTCAACATAGACGCTGGAACGAAAACATCATTGGGATGTTAGCATAAAGACGTCTTCAGCATCAGGCTATATACTGAATGACTCACTATATATGCTTTTAGATACTATATGCTTTTAGATACTGTACTAAATACGATATGCCATCAGATATTTCAAGGTGTCAGAGATAACAGATTTATCAGACACTACAGATTGTTTAGTATGTAACATGTCCGTTGTCAATTATTCATGCAGATGATGAAAATTTTTCTATGCATGTTCCATATAAGCACGTGGTCGCTAACTTACCATGCTTCGTAGCGGACGTCTAGCTGTCAGTAAGATAAATCACCTTATCCGCTAAACGTCCTTAATTACTGTGAGCAAACTCTAAGTTAGAGGTATGGCTCCAAAAATTCTTTCAGTTGAGTTTTTGACAAAGCTCCCACTTTTACTGCGACTTTCTCACCGTCTTTAAACAGAATCAGTGTCGGGATACCACGGATACCAAATTTTGGTGCGGTTTCGGTGTGATCATCAACATTCAGTTTAGCAACAGTCAGCTTACCTGCATATTCTGCCGCGATTTCATCCAGAATAGGAGCGACCATTTTGCAAGGACCACACCATTCTGCCCAAAAATCAACCAGAACAATACCTTCTGATTGCAGTTTATCTTCATTAAAGTCACTGTCTGCCAGATGAATAACGCCAGCACTCACAATCTTTTCACTCATTAATTGGACTCCAAAGTAAAATCTTTTAGGTTATCAGTCTACATTAACCAACATAAGGTGTCTTTATTTCAGCGGATACACTTTCTTAAAGCAATAGTTAGCTGATATTCTACCACACTATGAGCAAAACACATTTGACAGAAAAGAAGTTTTCCGACTTCGCATTGCACCCCAAGGTCATTGAAGCCCTTGATAAAAAGGGCTTTTCAAACTGTACGCCAATACAGGCGCTAACATTGCCTTTTACTGTCGAAGGCCAAGATGTTGCGGGGCAAGCACAAACAGGAACGGGTAAGACGCTGGCATTTCTGACGTCTACTTTTCATTATTTACTAAGCCACCCCGCTGCGGCGGATCATAAAACCAATCAGCCACGCGCGCTGATTATGGCTCCGACCCGCGAACTGGCTGTCCAGATTTATTCTGATGCAGAAGAACTGGCTGAAGCCACCGGGCTGAAAATGGGGCTTGCTTATGGCGGAGATGGCTATGATAAGCAGCTAAAAGTACTGGAAGCCGGTGTTGATATCATCATTGGTACTACAGGCCGCCTGATTGATTATGCTAAGCAGGGATATATTAATCTCAGCGCTATTCAGGTTGTTGTACTGGATGAAGCGGATCGGATGTATGACCTTGGTTTTATCAAGGATATCCGCTGGCTATTCCGTCGTATTCCTTCTGCGACTCAGCGTATGACGCTGCTGTTTTCCGCTACACTCTCTTATCGGGTACGTGAGTTAGCTTTTGAGCAGATGAACAATCCTGAGTATGTCGAAGTCGAACCATTACAGAAAACAGGGCACCGCATTCAGGAAGAACTGTTTTATCCTTCCAATGAAGAGAAAATGAGTCTGCTACAGACCCTGTTGGAAGAAGAGTGGCCAGACCGCTGTATTATTTTTGCTAATACCAAACATCGCTGTGAAGATATCTGGGCACATCTGGCTGCCGATGGTCATCGTGTCGGCCTGCTGACCGGTGATGTCGCACAGAAAAAACGCCTGCGCATACTGGAAGAGTTCAGTCTGGGGAATGTGGATATTCTGGTTGCTACCGATGTTGCTGCACGCGGGCTGCATATTCCATCAGTAACACACGTATTTAACTATGATTTGCCGGATGACTGTGAAGACTACGTCCATCGCATTGGCCGAACCGGTCGAGCAGGCGAAAGTGGTCATTCAATCAGTTTGGCTTGTGAAGAGTACGCGCTGAATCTGCCAGCTATTGAAGAATATATTCAGCACCAGATCCCTGTAAGCAAATATAACAGTGATGCATTGCTGAAAGATTTACCAGTGCCCAAACGCCGTAACCGTTCGCGTTCAGGGGGACATCCACGCCGCACTAATATGCCACGCCGTGGAAACACTGTTCGTAATCGTAAACGCAATCCATAAATGTTCAGGCTGATTAATGTAATTCTGGAATAACAAAATGCTGAGTTCTTCTTCGCTCTATGCCGCTATCGATTTAGGCTCAAACAGCTTTCATATGCTGGTTGTCCGCAGAGTATCCGATAGTATTCAGGTGGTTGCCCGAATCAAGCGTAAGGTCAGGCTGGCCGCTGGATTAGATAAAAATAACCACTTATCACAGCAGGCAATGGAACGAGGATGGCAATGCCTTCGCCTTTTTGCGGAATATTTGCAGGATATTCCTGCTCCACAGATCCGCGTTGTCGCGACAGCTACACTGCGACTTGCTGAAAATTCCGGTGAGTTTGTCGGGAAAGCCTCTGAAATCTTAGGTTCCCCGGTCAAAGTTATCAGAGGGGAAGAAGAAGCCCGACTGATTTATCAGGGCGTTGCTCACACCACAGGCGGTCCGGAGGAGCGTCTGGTGGTGGATATTGGCGGGGGCAGTACAGAGCTGGTTACAGGTACAGGCGCAAATGCCACACAGTTATTCAGCCTTGAGATGGGTTGTGTTACCTGGCTCGAACGTTATTTCAATGATCGCAGCCTGACAGAAGAAAACTTTGCCAAAGCAGAAGCGGCAGCTCACCAGATCCTTGCTCCGGTCACCACAACACTGCTGCAACAGGGCTGGCAGATTTGTGTCGGAGCATCCGGCACCGTTCAGGCGCTTCAGGAGATAATGATTGCTCAGGGCATGGATGAACTTATCACTCTGCCCAAACTGCAACAACTCAAATCTAAGGCGATTGAATGCGGGAAGCTGGAAGAGCTGGAAATAAATGGCCTGACTCTGGAGCGGGCACTGGTTTTTCCAAGTGGCCTCGCAATCCTGATTGCTATCTTTCAGGCATTAGAAATTGAGAGCATGATTCTGGCAGGAGGCGCGTTGCGGGAAGGTCTGGTTTACGGAATGCTGGAATTACCTGTCGAGCAGGATGTCCGGGCCAGAACCCTACAGAATATTCAGCAGCGTTTTCAGATTGATGCAGAACAGGCACTGCGCGTCAGACAACTGGCAGAACATTTCTTTCAGCAAGTTGCTAAAACATGGGAACTGGATGAGCGATGCCGGGAACTGTTAGTCAGTGTTTGTTTGCTGCATGAAATCGGCCTGTGTATCGATTTCCGTCAGGGGCCGGCTCATTCTGCTTATCTGATTAGTCATTTAGATCTACCCGGTTACACCCCTGCTCAAAAACGCCTGCTAGCGACATTATTGCAAAATCAGAGCGGAGCTATCGATTTAGCATCACTGAATCAGCAAAATGCCTTACCGGCACAGCTGGCACTGCGATTGTGTCGTTTACTGCGTCTCGCCATTATTTTCGCCAGCCGACGGCAGGATGACTCTTTGTCTGCTCTGCGTTTACAGGCTGAAAATGAAACGCTTACCATCACGCTTCCATATCAGTGGCAAGCCCAGCATCCTCTCAGGGCTGAAATTCTGCATCAGGAAAGTACATGGCAACATTATGTCCACTGGCCACTTTTTATTGAAGAGCAGAGCAACACTCATTTGGGATAAACCCGGCACCTTATAAAAAAATGAATCCCTCACCCCAGATACATGCCTGAAAATACAGCAGGGGCGAGGGATTACGGCAGGTTTTCCTGACGAGATCAGTCACCGCCCGTTTTCTGCCCAAGGCCAAAACGGGATTTGATATCAGCAAGACGTGACTGCCCCCGTTTCATGCGTTCTTCTGCACTGACCACTTTCTTGCCTTGCGGCCAGTCCAGATCATCCTGAGGCAGCTCTAACAGAAACCGACTCGGTTCCGGGCGTATTAGTTCCCCGTACTGACGGCGCTCTTTACTCAGGGTGAGAAAGAGTTCACGCTGGGCGCGGGTAATACCGACATACGCCAAACGTCGTTCTTCCTCAATATTATCTTCATCAATACTGCTCTGATGTGGCAATAATCCCTCTTCCATACCCACCATAAAAACATAAGGGAATTCTAGCCCTTTGGAAGCATGTAGCGTCATAAGCTGTACCTGATCCGACTCCTCACTTTCCTCTCCGCGCTCCAACATATCCCGCAGAGTGAAGCGGGCTACGACCTGAGAAAGTGTCATCGGTTCATTCAGGTCATCCCCTTCGAACATCTCACTCATCCAGGTAAAAAGCTGGTTAACATTCTTCATCCTCATTTCAGCCGCTTTAGGGCTGGGGGAAGTTTCATGCAACCAACTTTCGTAATCCATGCCATGCAATAAATCCCTCACAGCTAACAATGGATCTCGTTCTGCCTGATGTGAAATTTCATTTATCCAGTGGGTAAAGCGCTGTAAGGCTGCCAATCCACGACCAGAGAGATTCTGCTCCAGACCAAGATCGAAACTGGCATGATACAGACTTTTGTTACGCTGCTTGGCCCATTCGCCTAGCTTCTGAACCGTCACCGCACCTATTTCTCTACGTGGTGTATTGACAACCCGTAGAAAAGCGCTGTCATCATCAGGATTAGTCAGTACGCGCAAATAAGAAAGTAAGTCCTTAATTTCCGGCCGGGAAAAAAATGAAGTTCCACCAGAAATACGATACGGTATACGGCTTTGCATCAGCATTTTTTCAAAAATGCGGGATTGATGATTACCGCGATACAGGATTGCGTAATCCTTATAATCGGTTTTATTGATAAAGTGATGTGCGATCAACTCACCGACTACGCGTTCAGCTTCATGATCTTCATTATTGGCTTCGATCACACGAAGAGGATCACCATAGCCCAATTCAGAAAACAGTTTTTTCTCGAAAACGTGGGGATTATTTGCAATCAGAATATTTGCCGATTTCAGTATTCTCCCTGATGAGCGGTAATTCTGCTCCAGCTTGATCACATTAAGCTGAGGAAAATCTTCTTTTAACAGGATCAGGTTTTGTGGACGGGCACCGCGCCAAGAATAAATTGATTGATCATCATCACCAACCACCGTAAAACGTGCCCGGTTGCCAACCAACAATTTTACCAGCTGATACTGGCTGGTGTTGGTGTCCTGATATTCATCCACCAGCAGATAACGAATTCTATTCTGCCAGCGCTCCCTGACTTCTTCATCCCGCATTAACAGTAACGTTGGTTTAGTGATCAGATCATCAAAGTCGAGCACATTACAACTGTTCAAGTGTAAATCATAACGCCGATAACACTCAGCAAAGTAATGTTCCTGTTCTGAGCGAGCCTGCCTGATTACCTGCTCCGGTGACATCAGATCATTTTTCCAGCCAGAAATACTTGAGATCAGTTTTTGTAATAGATCTTTGTCTTCCTCCAGTAAATCCGCCGTCAAATCTTTCAGCAAAGCCATTTGATCCTGATCGTCGAACAAAGAGAAATTACTCTTCATGCCCAACGCTTTATATTCACGCTTAATGATTTCCAATCCCAACGTATGAAAAGTGGAAATCATCAGGCCTCTGGTTTCCTTACGTCCTAATGTCTGTGCCACACGTTCTTTCATTTCTCGTGCAGCTTTGTTGGTAAAGGTCACCGCCGCAATATGGCGGGCTTGATAACCGCAGGCACGTATCAGATGGGCTATTTTATTGGTGATAACTCTGGTCTTACCGGAGCCTGCACCTGCCAGAACCAGACAAGGCCCTGTCACAAATTCAACCGCTTGTTGTTGGCTGGGATTTAATCGCATACTGTTTTGAAAGTTATATCAGGATGAAAAAAGTAAGGAACGAAATTGTAGCAGAAAGCCATGTAATAAGGCGTTTTTCTTCACCAGTCAGGCCACTACGATGATTTATTCTTGAGTGAATCTAATACTCAACAATCAAAAATTATTATTTTATCGATCTTAAAATTCCTAATCCGTAATAGATTTACTACTTTTCTATATGTAATAAATAACAATGTCATAAAACCTGTCAAATAGGATGCAATATGTTACGAAAAACCGGTTTTTTCTTTGATGAAAGCTGCTTCTGGCACAATTCCGGCATACAGCATGTTGTCATGCTTCCTGTTGGAGGATGGATACAACCTCCTTCTGGGTCGGGGCATGCTGAATCACCAGAAACCAAACGCAGAATGAAAAATTTAATGGATGTTTCTGGTTTAAGCCGTTCATTGCAGCTATCAGGTGCTGATCCTCTTGATGAAGCGACCTTAAAACTCATCCACCCAACCGAGTATTTACAACGTTTTAAGTCTATGAGCGATAATGGAACCGGTTTGCTTGGGCACGCAGCACCTGTAGGGGCTGGCAGCTATGAAATAGCTAAACTGTCTGCCGGACTGACCTGTGCTGCGGTAGAGGCCGTCCTGCATGGTGAACTCGATAACGCCTATAGCCTTTCCCGACCTCCCGGACACCATTGCCTGCCAGATCAAGCAATGGGTTTTTGTTATTTCGCCAATATTCCCCTCGCCATTGAACGAGCCAAAAAGCAGTTTGGGCTTGGGCGGGTTGCAGTCGTTGACTGGGATGTTCACCACGGTAACGGAACACAACATATTTTTTGCGAACGTGATGACGTTTTAACTATTTCCCTGCATCAGGATGGTTGCTATCCCGAAGGATATAGTGGAGAAGACGATATCGGTGCGGATAAAGGAGAAGGTTTCAATATCAATATTCCATTGATGGCCGGAGCCGGACACAACAGCTACATGTATGCCATGGATCAAATCGTCCTGCCCGCATTATACCGTTACCAGCCTGAGTTGATTATTGTCGCCAGTGGCTATGATGCCAATGCCATGGACCCGCTGGCTCGCATGCAATTACACAGTGACAGCTTCCGAGAAATGACGCGCAAAATACAGCAGACAGCTGATGAATTATGTGATGGTAAGCTGGTTGTTGTCCATGAAGGTGGTTATTCAGAACTCTATGTACCTTTCTGTGGTCTGGCTGTGCTGGAAGAATTAAGCGGCGTTCGCACGGAAGTTCAGGATCCTTTACTGGAAATGGTCCAGAGGCAACAGCCAAGGGAACATTTTAACACATTCCAGCGTCAGGAAATTGATGCGCTGAAACAGAGATTTCATTTGTAGCCCGAACGAGGAAAATAGTATGCCCGATACGATGTATCGGGCATAGCATCATCAGAATTATCCGCCAACAGCAATGCGTTTCATATCAGTCATATAACCACGCAAAGTCCGGCCTATAGTTTCAATCGGGTGGTTACGAATCGCATCGTTAACATCACGCAACTGAGCATTATCGATACCATTATCAGCAACAGCTTTACCTAAATCCCCTGCCTGTAAAGATGACATAAATTCTTTCTGTAACAGAGGTACTGCCACATAAGAGAACAGGTAGTTACCGTATTCAGCCGTATCAGAGATGACGACGTTCATTTCGTAGAGACGTTTACGAGCAATGGTATTCGCAATCAATGGCAGTTCATGCAGTGACTCATAATAAGCAGACTCTTCGATGATGCCTGAATCCACCATTGTTTCAAATGCCAGCTCAACCCCGGCTTTAACCATGGCAATCATTAATACACCATGATCAAAGTATTCCTGCTCGCTGATATGACCGCTGTAATCAGGATAGTTTTCAAATGGTGTCTGACCGGTTTCAGCTCTCCAGTTCAACAAATCCTTATCGTCATTCGCCCAATCCGCCATCATGCCTGAAGAGAATTGGCCGGAAATAATATCATCCATATGTTTCTGGAATAACGGAGTCAGAATAGCTTTCAACTGTTCCGAAAGCGCATAAGCCCTCAGTTTTGCCGGATTGGAAAGCCTGTCCATCATCAGAGTAATCCCACCCTGTTTCAGGGCTTCAGTGATAGTTTCCCAGCCAAACTGGATAAGTTTACCGGCATAACCCGGCTCTGCGCCATCAGCCACCAGCTTGTCATAACACAGCAGAGAACCTGCCTGTAACATGCCACACAGAATGGTCTGCTCACCCATCAAGTCAGATTTTACTTCTGCGACAAATGAGGATTCCAGAACGCCTGCCCGATGGCCTCCGGTTGCTGCTGCCCATGCTTTCGCAATTGCCATCCCTTCGCCTTTTACATCGTTTTCCGGATGTACAGCAAGCAGAGTCGGAACACCAAAACCACGCTTATATTCTTCACGCACTTCCGTTCCCGGACACTTCGGAGCAACCATCACAACAGTAATATCTTTGCGAACCTGTTCACCTACTTCGACAATATTAAAACCGTGGGAATACCCCAGCGCAGCACCTTCTTTCATCAATGGCTGAACAGCCTGAACAACGGCAGAGTGTTGTTTGTCGGGCGTCAGGTTAATAACCAAATCAGCCTGTGGGATCAACTCTTCATAGGTACCGACTCTGAAACCATTTTCAGTTGCCTTGCGCCACGAAGCCCGTTTTTCTTCAATGGCTTCTTTACGCAGGGCATAGGCAATATCCAGACCGGAGTCACGCATATTAAGCCCCTGATTCAGGCCTTGAGCACCACACCCGACAATCACCACTTTCTTGCCTTTTAAATACCCTGCCTCGTCAGCAAATTCTTCTCTTGCCATAAAACGGCATTTGCCCAGCTGCGCCAACTGCTGGCGTAAATTCAATGTATCAAAATAATTAGCCATGGTGACTCCGATATAATTAGGTGTGATGTTGTTTGCATTCAGCCAATATATGCCATGAAAGACATTGCTTAAATTGATATATTGACAAGACTATATTGCAGTTTACGCAACATATCTTTTTTGAGACAATTTACAGAAAAAACTTTCAGCAGAAGGCACTGAAACGATGGATCTACGTGATTTAAAACTGTTTTTACATCTTGCAGAAAGTTGTCATTTTGGCCGCACGGCTAAAGCAATGCATGTCAGCCCTTCTACGCTTTCACGCCAAATTCAGCGCCTTGAAGATCAATTGGCTCACCCACTGTTTCTGCGGGATAACCGGACAGTAAAACTCACCACTGCGGGCGAACAGCTAAAACAATTTGCCCAGCATACATTATTACAATATCAGCAACTGCTTCACTCGCTGAATCACCAAAGCCCGTCATTAACGGGAGAATTACGCCTTTTCTGTTCAGTGACAGCCGCTTATAGCCACCTTCCTCAGGTTCTGGATAAATTCCGGGCGGAACACCCTTTGGTGGAGATCAAACTGACAACAGGCGATGCCGCCGATGCCGTTGATAAAATCCAGTCTGAAGAAGCGGATTTGGGTATTGCAGGTAAACCTGAGAAACTGCCTGATAACATCAGTTTTACCAAGATTGGCGAAATCCCGCTAGTCCTAATCGCCCCGGCTTTACCCTGTGCTGTGAGATCATTAGCCACACAAGAATATCCTGACTGGAATGAGATCCCATTCATTCTGCCGGAACATGGTCCCTCTCGTAAGCGTATTGAGCTTTGGTTCCGCCGCCACAAAATTAATCATCCACAAATTTATGCAACCGTTTCAGGCCATGAAGCCATTGTATCGATGGTTGCTTTAGGTTGCGGTATCGCTCTCATTCCTGCGGTTGTCGTTGAAAACAGCCCTGAACCGGTACGCAGCCGTATATCGCTGCTGGAAAATATTTCGTTGGTTGAACCATTTGAATTAGGCGTTTGTGCACTAAGCAAGCGGCTGAATGAGCCGTTGATAAAAGCATTTTGGCGGTTGCTATCGTCTGATAGTCATTCATCAAGCATTGGATGATGATAAGAACAGAAGAAATTTCATCATTAAACTAATAGCGCCTGTTATGGCGCTATCTCTGTTTCCCACAGGCCCGAGTATTCCTATCTCAACAGCAAATTAAATGAGGGATTATTCGTCTCATCATGATATTCGTAGCCTAACTCATCCAGATGTCGGTCAAAACGGAGTTCTTCCTCTGAAAGTTCAAAAGCCGTCAATACTCGTCCATAATCCGTGCCATGACTACGATAATGAAACAGCGTGATATTCCAGTGCGCCCCTAATGTCTGTAAAAATTTCAGCAAAGCGCCCGGCGATTCAGGGAAAGCAAAGCTGAATAATCGCTCCTGCAACGGCTTGGATGGCCTGCCGCCAATCATATAGCGGACATGCAGTTTCGCCATTTCATCATCGGTCAAATCAGCGACCTGATAACCTGCCGCTTTTAACTCTTCAATAATTTCAATACGTTCCGTATTTCCACGATTCAGTCTGATACCGACAAAAACGCGAGCCTTATTTGGTTCGGCAGAATCCGAATAACGATAACTGAATTCTGTCACAAAACGGCTTCCCAGCATCTGACAAAATGTCAGGAAACTGCCTTTCTGTTCAGGAATAGTGACTGCCAGCAAAGCCTCACGCTGCTCTCCCAGTTCGCAACGCTCTGAAACATAACGTAAACCATGGAAGTTCACATTCGCACCAGAAAGAATATGCGCGAGCCTTTCTCCCTTGATTTGATGCTGCTGGACGTATTTCTTCAATCCTGCCAGTGCCAAAGCACCAGAAGGTTCAGCAATGGCACGCACGTCTTCAAAAATATCTTTCATGGCAGCACAAATAGCATCGCTATCAACTGTAATGACATCATCAACATATTTCTGACAAAGGCGGAATGTTTCATCCCCAATACGCTTGACGGCAACACCTTCCGCAAATAAACCCACTCTCGGTAAATCGACCGGATGTCCGGCTTCCAGTGCTGCTTTCAGGCAGGCAGAATCCTCTGCTTCTACCCCAATAATTTTCATTTCTGGTACAAGTTGTTTAATCAGAACAGCAACACCTGCAATTAACCCGCCACCGCCAACCGGAACAAAAATACGATCAAGGTGAACATCCTGCTGTAACAATTCCATTGCCAAAGTTGCCTGACCGGCAATGACTGCCGGGTGATCAAAAGGAGGGACAAATGTATACCTGTGTTCCTTTGCCATTTCGATAGCTTTGGCTTTTGCTTCATCGAAATTCGCACCATGTAACAGCACTTCACCACCCAGACTGCGCACAGCATCAACTTTAATATCGGCTGTCGCTACCGGCATCACAATAGTCGCTCTGATACCCACTTTACTGGCGGATAAGGCAACGCCCTGTGCATGATTGCCTGCTGATGCCGTAATAACTCCCCTGACTTTTTGTTCTTCCGTCAGGCTGGCAATCATCGCGTAGGCACCACGCAGTTTGAAACTGTGTACCAACTGACGATCTTCCCGTTTAACCAAAATGGTGTTATTTAAACGAGCGGAGATTTTTTTCATTTCCTGTAATGGCGTAACCTGAGCAACGTCATAAACGGGCGCACTTAGGGCTGCTTTGAGATATTCCGCCCCTTTAGGTTCAGGATTAAGAGGATAAACGACCACAATTACCCTCCCAGTTTAGTCTTATCACGCACAGCCCCTTTATCGGCGCTGGTCGCTAGTGAAGCATAAGCACGCAGGGCAAAAGAAACCTGACGTTCCCTGAATTTGGGTGTCCATGCTTTATCGCCACGGGATAATTCTTTCTGCACCCGCTCGGCAAGCTCTTTTTCACTGACATCCAATTGAATCTTGCGGTTTGGAATATCAATGTCGATGATATCGCCATCATGTACCAGACCAATTAAACCACCATTAGCCGCTTCAGGAGAGACATGGCCAATTGACAATCCCGATGTCCCCCCCGAGAAACGTCCATCCGTAATCAAAGCACAACTTTTACCTAATCCCATTGATTTCAGGTAGGTCGTCGGGTAAAGCATCTCCTGCATACCGGGGCCACCTTTCGGGCCTTCATAACGAATAACAACCACATCACCTGCTACGACTTTTCCACCCAGAATCGCATCTACGGCATCTTCCTGACTTTCATAAACTTTAGCTGGGCCACGGAAAGTCAGAATACTTTCATCCACTCCTGCGGTTTTCACAATGCAGCCATCCACAGCAATGTTACCGGACAGCACCGCAAGCCCCCCATCCTGACTATAGGCATAGGACAGTTCACGAATACAGCCTTCTTTCCTATCTGTATCCAAAGATGGCCAACGACAGTTCTGAGAAAAAGCCTGAGTAGTTCTAATACCTGCCGGGCCTGCTGCATACATGCTTTTTACAGCTTCATCGGCGGTCTGCATAACATCATACTGGGCCAGCGTTTGTGGCAAATCTAAACCCAGAATATTCTTCACATGGCGATTTAAAAGCCCTGCCCGATCCAGTTCACCGAGAATACCAATCACACCACCAGCACGATGCACATCTTCCATGTGATATTTTTGGGTACTTGGTGCTACCTTACACAAATGGGGAACCTGACGAGACAGACGATCAATATCTGTCATGGTGAAATCAACATCTCCCTCCTGCGCGGCGGCCAATAAATGCAGCACAGTGTTTGTCGATCCCCCCATTGCAATATCCAGCGTCATGGCATTCTCAAATGCAGCTTTAGTCGCAATATTACGTGGCAACGCACTGTCATCATTTTGCTCGTAGTAACGTTTAGTCAGTTCAACAATGCGCTTACCCGCGTTGAGAAACAGAGTCTTACGATCGGCATGTGTAGCAAGTAATGAACCATTTCCCGGCTGAGAAAGCCCCAGAGCTTCCGTCAGGCAGTTCATTGAATTCGCCGTAAACATACCGGAACAGGAACCGCAAGTCGGGCAGGCAGAGCGTTCAATCTGATCACTTTGTTCATCACTGATATTCGGATTGGCTCCCTGAATCATGGCATCGACCAGATCCAACTTGATAATTTGATCCGATAACCGTGTTTTTCCTGCTTCCATCGGGCCGCCGGAAACGAAAATAACCGGAATATTCAGGCGCAGAGATGCCATCAGCATACCGGGGGTGATCTTATCGCAGTTCGAAATACACACCATTGCATCCGCACAATGTGCATTCACCATATATTCCACAGAATCCGCAATCAGCTCACGGGATGGCAATGAATACAGCATTCCTCCGTGCCCCATTGCGATACCATCATCAACGGCAATGGTATTAAATTCCTTTGCAACCCCTCCTGAAGCCTCAATCTGCTCTGCCACCAGCTTGCCCAAATCCCGCAAATGAACATGCCCGGGTACGAATTGAGTAAATGAATTCACAACAGCAATGATAGGTTTTCCAAAATCCTCATCAGTCATCCCCGTCGCACGCCATAAAGCACGCGCCCCTGCCATATTACGGCCATGGGTTGTTGTAGCAGAACGATATTTAGGCATTATTTTTCACTCCCGTGTCTGTCTAATATTGATAGCATCTAATCAGCATCTGAAAACAGGCGGGGAACGAGCCGCCTGTCAGTTTTTTATTTTTTATTAAGGATTCACAGGGTCTAACCAGCCCCATTTATCTTCTGTCGTGCCATCAAATAAGCCAAAGAATGCATTTTGGATCTTTTTGGTAACTGGCCCGCACCGGCCAATCCCGACCTGTATACCATCTACACTACGAACCGGAGTGATTTCTGCGGCTGTACCCGTCATAAAAACTTCATCAGCCAGATAAAGCGATTCGCGGGAAAGAGTCTGTTCACGCACTTCCAGACCAAGGTCCTGTGCCAATCTGATGATAGCGTCCCGTGTGATCCCCGGTAGGGCAGAAGAAGAAAATGGCGGCGTGAACAAAATACCATTTTTTACTTCGAATAAATTTTCACCTGCGCCTTCTGAAATATAACCATGAACATCCAAAGCAATCCCTTCCTGATAGCCATGACGCCTTGCCTCACTCCCCACCAGCAAAGAAGACAAATAATTTCCGCCCGCCTTTGCCGCTGTCGGGATAGTGTTGGCTGCTATACGATTCCACGAAGAAACCATTGCATCAATCCCCTGATCCAGTGCTTCTTCGCCGAGATAGGCTCCCCACGGGAAAGCAGCAATGATGACATCTGTTTGATAACCTTCGGGAGGATTAACCCCCATACCCACATCACCAATAAAAACTAATGGACGAATGTAAGCGCTGACTAATTTGTTTTTGCGAAGTGTTGCACGACAAGCTTCCATTAACTCATCAACACTCTGGCTCACTGGCATACGGTAAATTTTGGCTGAATCACGTAAACGCTGCATATGCTCTCGGTGGCGAAAAACAACAGGCCCTTTATGGGAGTTATAACAGCGAATACCTTCAAAGACTGATGTTCCATAATGCAAGGCATGGGACATAACGTGTACTTTTGCATCAGCCCAAGGAACCATTTCGCCATTGAACCAAATATAATCAGCTTGCTTTGTCATTCTTTTGTTTCCTTTCCATCGCGCACTATGCGCTTATCAATTGTGATTTATTATGTTGTATCTCAACACCGGCAACATCAACCAGCTTTACCAACTGAGCAAAAAGTAAATTTACAGGGCGCTGGCTGGCAACAGTGAGTTCAATACATACACTATCACTATCTACTGTATGATCCATATTCAATGCGCATATTTGAAAACCCCTATGACGGGTAACTCTCAGAATTCTTTCAAGAATCTCAGGACAAAACCGAGCCTGAATAGCAAGTTGATGTTGCATCATAATAACTTCTCCAACATATTTGCATTGCTTGCACCGGGTGGAACCAATGGCCAAACATTTTCAAATTCATCAATGGATACGTGTAACAAATAAGGGCCTTCACTATTGAACAAGGCGTCCAATGCAGCATCTATCTGTGATTTTTCAGTAACATGCTGGCCCGGAATATCAAACGCTTTTGCTAAGGTAATAAAGTCAGGATTATCAGTCAGGATTGTTTCACTATAACGACGGTCAAAAAATAACTCCTGCCACTGTTTTACCATTCCCAAACGCTGGTTATCCAATAAAACCATCTTGATTGGCAGTTTCTTGCGTTTAATCGTTCCCAGCTCCTGAACATTCATCATGAAAGAACCATCACCGGATATACAAATAACCATATCGCCCGGGCGCACCATCTGCGCTCCAATTGCAGCTGGAATACCAAACCCCATCGTTCCCAGTCCACTGGAAGTAATAAAATTTTCCGGTTTGTCAAACGTCATATGCTGAGCTGTCCACATCTGATGCTGTCCAACATCGGTGGTAATAACAGTATTAGGTGGCTTGCGATCAGATATCAGTTTCAATAAGGCTGGGGCATAAATTTTTTCGCCCTGATAGTCATAACGCCATGCGTGTATTTCTTTTAACTGCTTAACTTCTTGTTGCCATGCTTCGATCGATAAAGGCTGCTGTAGATAAGGTAATAATGTTTTTAAATTACCTTTTAATGAAATATGTGCCTGACGTAATTTATTTAATTCAGCCGGATCGATATCTATATGGATGACTTTGGCATGGGGGGCGAAGGTATCTAATTTCCCTGTCACACGGTCGTCAAAACGCGCTCCAACGGCAATCAGTAAATCGCAGGACTGAACAGCTAAGTTAGCCGCCTTTGTTCCGTGCATTCCTAACATACCCAAATAGCATTCATGTTGGGCATCTGCAGCCCCTAATCCTTTAAGAGTAGAAACTACCGGTATTCCCGTTTCTTCTACCAGACGACGTAATTCAGGTACTGCGCCCGCTATCCCAACCCCTCCTCCTACATATAAAACAGGTTTTTGAGAATAAACCATCATATTGCGGGCTTGTGTCAGTGCGTTCTCAGGAAGAGTAGATGGGGTAACAACAGGGCTTAAATAAGGTGTAAAATCCCCCTGTTTTAACTGAATATCTTTTGGTAAATCTATCAGAACAGGACCGGGGCGACCTTCCATAGCGATGGAAAAAGCTTCCGCCATAATTTGAGGTAATTTTTCCAGCGACTCCACCAGAAAACTGTGTTTAGTACAGGCAAGAGAAAGCCCCAACATATCGATTTCCTGAAAAGCATCAGTACCGATAACTTCAGAACTTACCTGACCGGTAATGGCAACCACAGGCACAGAATCCAATAGCGCATCAGCCAGCCCTGTAATTAGGTTTGTTGCTCCTGGTCCCGATGTGGCAATACAAACTCCCGGTTTATCGCTTGCCCTTGCATAACCAATGGCTGCCATTACCGCCCCTTGTTCGTGGCGGCATAGCAAATGTTCAATACCACCATCATACAAAGCATCATACACTGGCATAATGGCTCCGCCGGGGTAACCGAAAACTTTCTCCACTCCCTGTGTCCGTAGTGCCTGTACAACCCATTGCGCCCCATTCATAGCCATCCTCCTATCGGTATTTACTCTGTCAGTGGCTTCTTGTGATGTTGTTTTATGTTTGTTTATAAGTGCTAAAAAAAAACCCCGCTCTATTTTTTAGGGCGGGGGTCTTTGTGAAATCTGGCTGTATTTTATGTCTACGCCTTCCTTCGTCCAAGTGCGCCCCCGCACGGTAGAATAATCACTACCACGCTAATAATTAGGCTAATCACGAGAACATATTTCTTCATAAAGGTTCGTTTTTACTTTTTATAGGTTCGACATATATTTTAGAATTATCACTTTCTATTATTGTTGACAATGATTATTTTTATTTTTTTACGAAAAAATAATATTACTTATTATTTTCAGTAAGATAAAACAAAAGCAGACAAATCCTCTGGATTTTATCTATTTCATGATGAGAAAAAAATCATTATCTACCGTTTTAGTAAAATAATTAATTAAGTAAATTATCAAAATGTAACTTAATGACCTATAAATCATATATAGATGCTTATAAAAACAGGGTTTATCAAAAAAAACTGATCATAATAAGTCAGTAAAATAATCCATTTATCTAAATAAAAGTAATAATAAACATGATAACAACCCAGAATGAAACTAACCCCACTCATTCAAAGAAAAATAGAAATTAATAATAGAATCAACAAATAACATAAAATAGCTAAAATTAAAAAATGTCAGTGTGGTAATAACAATAATTATATTTTCGAAAGGCTTCGCAAAATAACAAAAGGTGGCTTTTTATTATTTTTCAATAAGTCATGATGGATTTTTTTGGCTAAGGAAAGCATTATGACTCTTGCGATTATCTACACCCGAGCCACTATCGGTGTCGATTCCCCGCTTGTCACAATAGAAGCACATATCAGTAACGGCCTACCCGGTTTAACTCTCGTTGGTTTACCTGAAACTACTGTCAAGGAGGCCAGAGATCGTGTCAGAAGTGCCTTAATCAATAGTGGTTTTACCTACCCGGCAAAAAGGATCACGGTTAATCTGGCTCCAGCAGATCTTCCCAAAGAAGGGGGAAGATATGATTTACCTATCGCCATTGCAATTCTGGCAGCTTCGGAACAGATCCCGTCAACTGAGTTAAATCATTATGAGTTTTTAGGAGAGCTTGCGCTTTCAGGAGAGATACGCAAGGTTATGGGGGCAATTCCCGCCGCACTTAGTGCCAGAAATTCAGGCAGGCAGTTAATTTTATCTACAGAAAATCAGGCTGAACTGGCTATTCTGTCTCAAAATGAAACGTTATTAGCCAACCGATTACTGCAAGTCTGTCACTTCCTGCGAGGTGAAAAAAACATCTTATTTTCTCCTGCTCCGATCACTTTAAAAACCGAGCCACTTGTTCTAGATCTACAGGACATTATTGGACAGGAACAAGCGAAACGGGCTCTGGAGATAACAGCCGCAGGAGGTCATAATCTCTTGTTACTTGGACCTCCCGGTACAGGTAAAACCATGCTGGCCAGCCGACTATGTGATCTACTGCCACCTCTAACGCATCAGGAAGCGTTACACGTTGCGGCAATCAATAGTCTGGCTGGTCAGTCAATTAACCCTCAAAAATGGCATATACGGCCATTTAGAGCGCCTCACCATAGCTCATCAATGGCGGCTCTTGTTGGAGGAGGCTCAATACCTAAACCCGGAGAAATCTCCCTTGCACATAATGGTGTTTTATTTCTGGATGAATTACCGGAATTTAACCGTACTGTTCTTGATGCATTACGTGAGCCATTAGAATCTGGCGAGATTGTGATATCACGAGCCAAAGCAAAAGTTTGTTTCCCTGCCCGTGTTCAATTGATCGCTGCCATGAACCCAAGCCCGACCGGATATCATCAGGGATTACATAATCGCAGCAGTCCACAGCAGGTATTACGCTACCTTGCCAAACTATCAGGTCCATTTTTAGACCGTTTTGACCTTTCTATAGACGTTCCTCTGCTTCCTCCCGGTATCCTCAGCAAATCATCAACAAAACATGGGGAAAGTAGCCACGAGGTTAAAAAAAGAGTAGAAAATGCCAGAAATATACAAATAGAACGCAATGGATATGTAAACGCCCATCTTACCTGTAAGCAAACAGAAAAAGTTTGTAGACTAAAGATGGAAGATGCCATCTTTCTGGAAAATACTTTACTAAAATTGGGACTATCTGTACGTGCATGGCACCGAATCCTAAAAGTTTCACGTACTATTGCAGACTTAAAAGAACAAAAGAAAATAGAAAAGCCAGATATTATGGAAGCGCTCAGCTACCGGAGCATGGATAGGTTGCTTATTCAGCTACAAAATCAGGTTGGATAATGTGGAAAAGGGGCATATTTGCCCCTCTTGATGGATCCTTCATCCCAATGATGATATTAATCATCACTATCAGTGAAATCCTCAGCAGGATCTAACTGTGGTTTTCCGCCGGAAAGGGTATGGAAACGTTTTGGACGTCTGATTTTCTCCAAATACTTAAACCATACTTTTTCCGCTATTGTTACAGGTGCACGCTCACCACGGCAAACTGCTACAAACAGTTTTTCTTCTTCTGTTTGTGGTTCACGTTTACCAAGATCCAATTCATTGAACGCATTGCCATGACGTTCTAGCAATTGGGCCTCTTTGATGGTGAAATCACCGTGACGGGAAAATCCGCGTGGATAATGTTTATTATCAAAAAAACGATTAGTCGTGATGAAGCTTTCAGCCATCTGACACACTCCTAACTCTACTGTCATACTAATTATGGCGCGGAGTATTAGGGAGGCTTGACATTCTGTAAAACAAAATATTTAAATCATAACGACAAAAACTATTGGAGATGCATGTGGACACCGAATTACTGAAAACCTTTTTGGAAGTCAGTAAGACTCGTCACTTTGGTCGGGCAGCTGAATCACTCTATCTAACACAATCCGCCGTTAGCTTTCGGATCCGACAACTGGAGAATCAACTTGGTGCTAATTTATTCACACGACATCGCAATAATATTCGCCTGACAGCTGCGGGTGAACGTCTGGTTCCCTATGCAGAATCGTTAATGAATACCTGGCAATTAGCGAAAAAAGAGATCAGCTATGTCTCACAACATACAGAGCTCTCTATCGGCGCTACTGCATCTCTGTGGGAAGCTTATCTAACCCCTTGGTTGAATATGTTTTATTGCGATAATCAGGGAATCAGAATCGAATCACGCGTCTCCACACGGCAATCTCTTGTTAAACAGCTACACTCTCGTGAATTAGATCTTTTAATCACAACAGAGCCACCAAAAATGGATGAATTCCAGAGTCAGCTGATCGGGAGTATTCAGCTTGTTTTATTAACTACTCAAAATAATATTGAACAAGGTATAGAAAATTACATAAAGCTGGAATGGGGAGCAGATTTTCACCAACAAGAGCAACTGATTCTGAAAAGTGAGCACCCTCCTATCATAACCACTACCTCAGCACATATTGCCAGAGAGCTATTGGAAAGTGTCAATGCTGCGACATTCCTACCAGTTCACTGGCTTGAAGAGTATTCAAAACTTGTTATAGCACCAGATAATGAGCAAATTAAACGACCACTATATGCCGTGTGGTTACAAAATAGCGACCAACATACACTTATCCAACAATTATTAAAAATACCTGTTGAAAAAGCTCCAGTGACAAATTGATGAGATTCAGTCTAGAGTCTTAGATCGTATAAAACTCTAAGCAAAAGAGCTGTGGAGGGATTATTAATGCAAAAAAACAAAAAGAAAAAACCCAGCTAAAATTAGCTGGGCTATTAATCTGAAAACTATAAATTATTACTTAGTTATTAACTGGCAGGGGCGGAGAGACTCGAACTCCCAACACCCGGTTTTGGAGACCGGTGCTCTACCAATTGAACTACGCCCCTAAATCGGTGGCGGTGCGGACGGGACTCGAACCCGCGACCCCCGGCGTGACAGGCCGGTATTCTAACCAACTGAACTACCGCACCACCGAATACTGTT
>NZ_NJAJ01000059.1 GCF_002632825.1 Xenorhabdus stockiae | reverse complement strand
TCTTGGCATGATGTTCTCAAGGTAACGGTTTTTTGGCGAAAACAAGGATACCAGATCATCATGCCGTTCCAATTCCCCTCACAAAACATCCACAGCCCCTAACCACTTTTTATTTATCTACTATAATTTTGAAATAGGCTGCCACTTCCAGAATATAAAAAAATGAATATTTTTGTGATAAATCTTGCAAAAGATACAGAAAGAAGAGAATCAATAAAAAAGCAAGCAGAAACTTTAGGATTACAGATTCAATTTATAGAAGCTATTAATGGTAAGAATCTATCTGACACAGAGATAAATAAATTTTGTAGAAACTTCCATGATAATGGCCTGACTCACGGAGTACTTGGCTGCTCTCTCAGTCACTTAAAGGTATATGAAAAAATAATCAGTGAAAATTTAGATGTTGCCTTGATATTAGAAGACGACGTAAACTTAAGTAAGGAAATCACAAACATTTATAATTCAATTTGCAATTATAATTTAAAAAACAAAAACACCCCGCTAATTTATTTACTAAGCATTACGAATGAATACATAGATAGTTTCAAAAAAAAACTATCTCCTAAATATTTTTTAGTTGATGTAATTGATGCTGATTATGCTTACGGATATATCATTAATAACGTAGCCGCTAAAAAATTGGTGAAGTTTTTGAATCCCGTTTGGATTGAAGCAGATAAGTGGAGGTTCATGCAAGAACGTGGCATTGTAAAAATCAAAGCTGTTATCCCACCGATTATCACTGCTACTGATTTATCAATAAAATCCACTTTAGAAGATGATAGATCCATAACACTTCAAAAGAGAATTGATTTTTTTAATGATCAATATGAAAATAGAAATTTAAAGGTAAAAATAAGAGCTCTTTTATGGAGAATATTTATTCGCAGCTGGGTTGAAAGAATAAAACCATGATAATGTTTAAACTTAAGTAAATTTATTTAATGACCTGAGCAAACAGGTCATTATTACACAACCCCATTTAACTTATATACCAATCTAACTTGAAGATGCAGGTTTTAAAATCTGAAAATTGTCAGTCAGTCGAGTCGTCAGTTCTTTCGCTTTTTCTGGCAAAGTGACATGAAAAAAGTTTTTTGTAGCTGAAACCCTGACGGTGAAGCCATTTCGTCATTCCGCCCACGCTGAAAGACACCTGCCAACGTGCTTGGACATAAGCCACAATTTGGACGATGGTATGCATCAAGTTTGTCGTTAAATAATCAATCAGGTCGGCGCTTTGTTCGGCAGAGAGATGGCTTTCAGAGCCGCCATTTTCTGGGGTGAGCTTTTCCTGAGCGATAAAATCTTTTAGATGACGGTTTACCGTACTTTCATGAATACGCAAGGCCTGTGCAATCATCTGAGCAGTCCAGCCTTCTGAGGCCAAAAGCACCGCCTTAATGCGATCACAGACTCGGCTGTCGCGAGTGGTATCATGCATTAATTCGAGGGCACGTTTTTGTTCTGGTGTCAGATGAATTTTCATGGCTGCAAGCCTGATCGGGTTTGAATAAGAAATCAAGCATCTTCAATGACGATTGGTATAGCTCAATCAATGATTTTTATCTCTGTTATATCTCCCCATTCTTGATAAATAGCACGTAAATACCTACCTCCACCTTCAGTAATAAATTCACAATACCCAGCAGAACCTTGATGAACATGAATTAAAATACCTTCAATTGGAGGCATTAACACATAATAAAAAGTGCCTGTATTACCTGTACCTACTTTAGGGAACCTCTAAAAACTGTTCATAGCAGCCTAACAGAGTAAAATACAAACAGAACACATCTCTGTAAGGTAATGCCATCATGCTCTTACCTCATTCTGCTTTGAAAAAAGACAAATTGGCGGCCGAATATCATCGTCAGAAAATAGATGAATTAGGCGACCCACTCCTTGCGCTTGATAAATATGTCGATTTTTTGGCACTCGCTGAGGCGGTTGACCGCGCGGTGCCCCGCATTGTTTCTCCTAAAGGCGGACGCCCACCGTTCCCCACGGAGGTGATGGTTCGCATCATTATCCTGAAACATTTCCATAATCTTTCCGATGAAAAAATGGAATATCAATTACTTGACCGAATGAGCTGGCAACGTTTTTGTCGTTTGACCGATGTCATTAATATTCCGGATCGCAACACGATTTGGTGTTTCGAAAAACGTCTCGGACAAGAAGGGGCCAATGCCTTATTTGAAGAAGCTAAACATCAACTCTCCGCACAGGGATTCATTCCCCGCGGTGGTCAAATCATCGATGCCACGTTGATACCGGTTCCTAAGCAACGCAACAAGAAAGAAGAGAATGAACAACTCCGTCAGGGTAAAACCCCGGATAATTGGACGGAAAACAAACGCTGCCAGAAAGATACGGAGGCCACCTGGACAAAAAAACACGGCAAAAATTATTTTGGCTACAAACTCACGATTAATGTCGATGTCAAGTACAAAATCATTCGTCAAACCGCCACAGGAACTGCCTCTGCCCATGACAGCCAGTATTTTGAAGATGTTTTGGACAGGGCCAATACGAGTCGGGATATTTATGCGGACAAAGGGTATGCCAGTCATCAGCGTGAGCAGACGCTGAAAAGACAAGGCTATCGTGTACATATTCAAAGAAAAGCATCACGAAATAACCCGTTATCAAACTGCCAGAAAGGGCGTAACAAGAAAATCTCGCGAACTCGGGCACGAGTAGAACATATCTTTGGTTCACTCACCCAGATGGGAGAAAAATTCATCCGGACGATAGGTCAACTGCGGGCTAATTTCACGATGATGTTAATGGTGACCTGCTATGATTTACAACGTTTGGTTTATTTTGGAAAATCGGGTATTCATGCCTTTTAATCCTTGAAAAAGTCAGAAAGCGTCACACTCAATAGGGTCAATTTTATTACGGATAGGAACAAGATTGATCTTATTTTTCATGGGATAGTTTTTAGAGGTTCCCTTTAAAATAACAATGTTTTCCACGTATATCCATCCCTACGTTCACTGGATTTGCTTTCAATAAACAACCTTGCCATATAGTTCTAAAATAACCATTACCAATAGTTCCTATCCTTTGATATCTGCTATCACTCTGACCTCTAGTATAACATTCCCCTCTAACTGCATAATTACCTGCTGGTTGATAATTACCTCGCAATTGGTATTTATTATCCGACTCCTCTTTCGTGTAACTTTCCCCACGTACTGCGTAATTACCTGCTAGTTGGTACTTAGCATCAGATTCCGACTTAGTATAACTTTCATCTTTTAGCGCATAGTTTCCTTTCGGCTGAAAAAGAGCATCCGATTCATTTTTGCTATAGGCTCCCACATCAGCGGCAGTCAGGTCAGCTTTTAATTCTACCCATGCATTTCCTGCTTTTGGTTCTTCTTTGTTGTTCTCAATACGTGATTGCCAGACTTTCTGCTTGTGATAAACCAGCGCCCGCAGAGGATAAGGTTGTGCATCACTGCTCTATTGTGCTGCACCAAAGGCTTGCATTTCTCCCACGGCTTCAGTGATATCATGGAAAATACCGTTCATCTTTTCACGTTCGATATTCATGGCAGTAGGATCTTCGTTTGGATCAAGTCCATACCTTCCGCATGAATTATTACGAGAACGGCAGTCATGCCGGGGTGATTGTCTACCTGACCGATCCACTGGCCGATCTGAAAGGCGTCAATAACCTGAAAGCCTCCCTGTAAAAATCCCGGCGGGATGGCGCTTTCAAGAACCTGTTTGTGTATGCGGCCAACGGCAAGAAAGACGGCCTGCAAATCCTGCCGTTCAGTCAGATCAGTGCTAAGGATGAGTTTACCAATATCAAGGAAGCGACCCGCGATGATCTGCTTGCCATGCACCGCGTTCCGCCACAACTGATGGGCTTTTCTCCCTCAAACGGCGGTAACTTTGGCGACGTGGAGAAAGCCGCAAAAGTGTTTGCCATTAATGAACTCACCCCCATTATGGAGAGCCTGAAATCGGTTAACGATTGGGTTGGGCAGGAAGTGGTACGCTTTGCGCCTTATGCGTTACTGGATGCCCTGACTGGCAAGTCATAATCATCTCAACTCATTCTATCCATGCACACGGAGCTGAGTCTCCTCACTCCATCGCGCGGTGTGCGTTTTTCTTTATTTTCTATCGCATTACCCGAATGACAAACCCAATACGCTGTAATGGCGCATGGGTGCGATGTGGTGGCACTGTTTCTGATTGTCACGCTCCCTGAGAAAATGTGTCTCTCCACCCCCTTTGCGCGCGCTTGCTCCCCCGCCTCGCCCGCACACAAAAAGGGTGTGTTTTTGTGCAGTTGTGCATCGGCGGAGAGACCTTGCCGGAACTGGTCTTGCGTAGGGTTGGCGTGTCAAAAAAATTGTGCAATGTTGCGTATTTTTGCGTGATGAAAAAAGGCTTATCGATTTAACGGCAGGCGACCTGTGAGAGATGTTTTTATCCTGACTCACATTCAGTGAAACGGAAGGTATTTAAGGGCGTTAACATGAAAAAAGCATTTGATGAATTTGACGGTTTCTGAGCTGAAACTGAGCACGCAGGGGCGGGGATCTCCCCCACCTTTTCATTGTCAGGCACGGAGCTGGCACCCGATACAAACAACAGGCCTTATAAAGATATCTTGATATCATCAACACCACAGGCACGCGCATAACGGCTGAGTGTATCAATGGACGCTTTAACAATATTCTTTTCAATTCTGGATACAGTCGGGGGTTTGATACCCATTCTTTCAGCGACCTGCGCACTGGTCAGCCCGGCATTTCTCCGCCATTCAGCCAGCATATTCTGCATTTCAATCGTTAACTCTAACGCTTTTTCTTCTTCCGCTAACGCCGCTTTGAAGCGGGGGTTTTCTTGGGTTCTTTCTTCAATATAGAGATCTAAATCATCACGCATAATCATTCCTCTTAATCGCCATACTGTTCTGTCATTTCACTTTTTCGCGAAAGGGCTATTCTGATTTCATTCGGGGGAGTGGCATCTGTTTTCTTTACAAAACACCGCAACAGATAGATCCGTTTCCCTTTGGCATAACAAAAGAAACTTCGGGCTATGCCGTCTTTCGCTTTTGCTCTTAGTTCAAACAGTCCTTTATATCCTTCCATTGATTTTGAATGTGACTCTCTCAGGCTGGTCGGGTTTTCTCTCAACCGCTTCATTAACGCAACCATGCGCAATTCCAGTGAATCAGGTAGTGATTTTAACTCTTCCCTAAAAGCATCATGAAACTTGATTTCAAACATTGCTCTCCCCTTTTCAATTATCAAATATTAGCCTTTAAGCTAAGTTAGCGCAAGAGCTAATATTGTCGATAATGAATACAGAAAAGTCACTATATCACCTGCATTATGCCTGAACCTGATTTCCTATTTCCCCCTTTGGAAAACCGTTACACGTAACGGCAAAGTAATGCTTTTGTAACGTTTGTAACGCTTTTCCGAACCCCTCCCATAAATTCTCAATATTGATAAAAGAGATGAAATAACAGTCAATTCTGGCTCTGTTATTGACAGATTTACTGACTTTGCACTTATTCAGAAATATTGCTGATGAAGGCTTAATGAAAACTATCAACAGGCAAAAGAAAGGCTGAACGTAATTCCCGATTTCCCCCACCCCTTCGGAAAACGGTTACAACGGTTACACCCACCCAAAATAGCCTATAACCTACTGATAATAAAAAATTCCTATGTAACCTTTTATCGGTTACAACGGGTTACAAAACAGGGGTTAAAAAGTTATAACCTTATAAATCAATAATTTACATTTTTAATTTATCACCTTTCAGAACGGTTATCGATACATAAAAAAAGGCTGCACGAGGCAGCCTATAGAGAAGGGATGGACAACAAGCTAACTTCCACTGTTCTCCTGAAAGACCCAGCACTTAATCACTTCCGGTTTCTTCAGGGGCTCTCGGTTGCAAGCGCACTGTTAAACTGGATGTTCACGATGCTTCTCACTGTTTTGACACCCACAAACTTACGCATTCTTCCTGTTTTAAGCAGGTTTTTAATCTCGGTAGCCATTTAGCTCTCCTTTGGGCGTAAAAAAAGGCCGCCTGTGGCAGCCCGGTATGAGATTAAGGATATCTATCCTCTGAAATTAGCATCATTAATCATCATCATTACTTCATCTTTAATGGCATCGCAGATATTGGTTCTGTCACCATCAAAGATTGGGAATTTCTTGCTTCCTGCTCCCACTTTGGCAGTCATCTGATGACCGTCAACAAAAAGCTCTATTTCTACTAATGAGGCGCTGCCACCTCTGGGCGTGTCATCAGTCACTGTCCCAATAATAAATTTAAGATGGTATTCAGGTGTCAACTCTATGCTTGTTAACGGTAATTTTTGGAATTGTTCGTCACCAAGAAGGCCTGTCATAACATACGGCTTGGGTTCCCCATTTAAATTGAACCAGACATCATCTTTTTTCAACCCTAGTGAGTGCTTATATGCCTCAATCAGCACAAAAGCTTCAGAGTAAATCAGGTTGATTTTTGCTTCGCGTTCTTCTTTAACCTTCGCCGTTTTCTCACGGATATCGTTATAGGTGATTGTCATAAATCTTCCTTCATTGCAGTTAAAAGTGTTCATATTATCACCTATATGGTTAATTTAATTTGATTAAAGCCGCATTAAAGAAGGCGTAAAAAAACCCCGCATTGAGCGAGGCTGGTTTTTGGTGGTTAAATTGTCTAATCCATTGATGGTGGGAAAATGCCAAAATCAGATGCAGCAAATGGGAGTGATAACATTGGCAATAAAAATAACAGAGCACATATTGAACATATAATTTTCCCAGCTCTACCGGTTTTCTTTCTACTGGCCATAAATATGAAAACAGCTATCATTGGAATGGAAATAAACCAAAAAGCCCAGCCAAATATACCCAGCCACACGATATTAAAAAGCATTTCTTCCAGTAAGGACATGCATATTCCCTTATGAATTCATTGTCATTCCCCGAAATATATCAGTAATTCCATCCGCTCACTATTACCTTAATTAGGGTAATATTTATTAGTATATTGACTAACTGGATATCCACACCGCCATTGGCAATCGTAAACAGGGCACGCATCGCCCAGTCATCGGCTTTGACTATCGGCATTTCCGTAATCACAAAGGTCTTGCCCGCATCACGGCCTGATTCAATGGTAATGGTCTTGGAGTTTAACAGTGACATTATGCGATTTCCTCTGCGCCGTTGGTGATCATGTTGAATTTGTAGCTGGTGCCGTCCAGCAATTTTTTACCACTGGTACCTCCGGTCAGGCTACCGCCTTCAGCAACTGGCACGTCATTCTGATACCCCTGCATCACATCACACGAAAACAGGGCAATAAGGTACTTTCGCACCTCCGTAAAAATATCGTCATGCGTGACTGTTATTGTCGCCATAGCAGCACCTTGACCCATGTCGGGTAAGATTCAATCACCTCGGTGACATTCCACTCAGAGGCTTCATTTTCCCCGTAAGCGGCGAATTTTATCCGGTCAGAGCCTTTCTGCTTGGTGCGCCGGATGGCGGAGATTTGCCCCCGGGCATAAGCGTAGATGTACTGGCCCTGTTGGTTAATCACCCCTAGATGCTCCAAATCCTGCGTACTGAGACTTTGGAGCTGCACGGTGATGTCATGCTCGATATATTTGAGGGTCTGCTTGCCGGAATCAGTGACTGTGTAGCCCTCATTTGTGAGCAGAACCGCGCTGATATTCGGGTTAACGGTGGTAATGAGGTTATTGGCGATAGTTCTGACATTAATCATTTCTCACCTTTGAAATACAAAAAGCCGCACGAGGCGGCGTTAGATACTAAAATGTTACACTGATTATGGGTTATCTCTGGCGTGTTTTTTGCGCACCATGATGACTGTCGCGGCCATTTCCCCTAGCATAATATTTTTGTTTTTAAAGATATTACCTTCCTTCATGGCCTCTAACCATTCGACAACATCTTCATAATCAGGCTCTGAATATGTGGCTTTGAATGCCTCGACATTGACATCCTCTACCGACTGAAAGTACTCAGAGCAAAGCTCAACCGCTTCCGAAGCAATTTTGGTTGCCGCTTTCTGAGTACCTATAGCTTCTTGTTTGACATGCTCAACCAAACAAGTACTCAGTTTTTTCCGTTCTACAAGGATTTTAGAGCGCAATACTTTGTTATCTAAAACAGGGGCTGCAAAAACATTGCTAACACTCATCATAAGTAACGTTACTAATGCAAATTTAAATTTCATTGTCGTTTCCTTTCGTTAGGTCACGCAATGATAACAATGAAACCACTCGGCTACCGTGATTTATTCCCCGCCTTTAATGACTTCATAATCAATCGCCCGTTGCATGCTGCCAGTATCCACCAGCGTCTTATCGGGCGAGGTGATCCCTTTTTTCGCTTTTCTGGCGACCGTTGCCGGGGCATTAGGTGGCGGTAATGACTGCTCGATACCGTCTTTGATATCTTCAACATTGAGCAGCAGGTTGCGGAAAGCCGCCATAAACTGCCCCACCAGACTACCTTCGCTGGCGATATCGGTAGATTACTGTGTCAATTGAAAGAGTGAGTGTATGGTTAATGTAAATTGATCTAACACATTGAATTAAATTCAATATTTTTAGGTTAAATCGCGTTTTTGTTAAAGGCCGCCTAGTGCGGTCTTTTTACTTTTTGGCGGGATATCCAAATTTACCACAGCATAACAGCTCAGGATGATTCACTTAATACAACAGAACCGTTTTGACACAAAAACAGCAAATAATCAATAATGATAATTATATTGATAATCATTTCTATTTGCAATATTGTAGTGGCGTTTTCTTCTTCAGGAGATCATACCTCTTCATGATAAATGTTTTATCAAATTGGGTTTCCAGCGCCGCCTGTAAGCAGCACAAATTAATTGATGGTTATTAGATTATTTTTATAAGGCAAAGTCAGACGGTGTTTGATTATGTTTAAGATAAGAAAAAAACTTGTGATGAAACTCATCGCTCTATGCGAAAAATTTGGGATTCAGGTGGTGATGTTTTCAACATCTATTCTATCTGACGGAGCGTATGTAGTTAGCGAGGGATTAGCATCGTGAGAGTTACAACCTCAGCGCTGAAAATTTCCGTAAAGAGGCGTGTTTCCCCTACTTTTGCCGCAGCATTTTCTCCACAGCCAGCTATAACAGATAACATCTGGTATCCGACACTACTGGCGGTTGGCATTTTCTTTGCCAGCGGTATTTTCCTCCTCTCCGGTATGGAGAAAAAACTGACCATTATACTAACAAGAGGGACCTGATTTTGTCTGGTATCGTCAACAACCTTCTGCCACTTACGTTGCAAGAAGATGACTTCATATTTCTGTCACCTCATAAAAGTCTGCTCGCCCGGGGATGCTTCGCCACTTTGACACTTCCGGCCTCATCCGGACATCATGTCGAAAGCGAGTTCCAGCAAAAAGTACAGCAGCAGCTTCGTCAGGCTCAGCAGTCCGGAGTAGAAAATCCTATTGTCGTAGGAGCTATTCCTTTTGATAAACGCCAACCTTGCTCGCTGTTCATTCCACAAACCTGTCATTGGTTCGATCGCTATGCCTTTAACCTCTCCGATTCTCCGGTGCAGGTGGAGGGCCAGGCTCACTTCATTCCGGATCACGATGCGTATTGCGCCATGGTGGAAAGTGCGCTGAATCCTCTGCGCATTGGTGCGCTCGATAAAGTGGTGTTATCGCGCCTGCTACAGATTGAAAGCATTCCCCCTCTGAGTGCACTGAACCTGTGGCTACAACTCAACAGACAGAATCCACAAAGCTATAACTTTCACTTGCCGTTGATGGATGGCACTCTGATTGGTGCCAGCCCTGAACTGCTGCTACGTAAAGAGGGGAATACCCTGTGCTCCTGCCCTCTTGCAGGTTCTGCGCGACGGGGCGAGAATAACGCCAGTGATCAAAAGGCCAGAGAAAAGCTGTTAGCCTCCGTAAAGGATCGCCATGAGCATCTGGTGGTCACGGAAGCTATCCGTCGTCAACTAACAGATCTCTGCAATTCTCTGGCTATTCCTGAACCTTCGCTACTCAGCACACCTACACTCTGGCATCTCGCTACTGAAATTCAGGGGACACTGGCCGATGATCGCGAGACTGCTCTATCACTTGCCTGCTTACTTCACCCCACTCCTGCATTGTGCGGCGCTCCTTATACCTCATCCCGCAATCTGATCGGCGAGCTGGAACCATTCGATCGCGGCTGGTTTGGCGGTATCGTCGGCTGGTGCGATGCCCACGGAGATGGGGAATGGGTCGTGGCGATCCGCTGCGGTAAAGTTCGATCTCATCAGATTGAGCTATTCGCCGGTGCCGGCATCGTTCCAGACTCTGTTCCGGAAAATGAATGGATGGAAACCCGTACCAAATTTAACACCATGCTGAGCGCACTTGGCTTTGCGACGCAACAGGAGCAGACATTATGATTGAATTCAACCGCTGGCCTCAGGATCTGGCTGAACGCTATCGCTTGAAGGGATATTGGATTGACCGTCCATTGAGCGATATTCTTGATATTCACTGCGAGAACGATGCCAAAGCACTGTTTTGCGCTGAGCGGAGCTGGAGCTACCGCGAGCTTAATGAGTCAGTAAACCGATTAGCCGCTTCTCTGCACCGACGCGGTGTGCGTCAGGGACAAACTGCGCTGGTTCAGCTCGGCAACGAGGCTGAATTTTATATCGTCTTTTTTGCCTTATTACGTCTGGGTGTCGTACCTGTGAACGCGCTTTATAGCCATCAAAGCAGCGAATTAACCGCGTATGCGCTCCAAATTAAGCCCCAAATACTCATTGCCGATCGCCAACATCGCCAGTTTCATGATGATGTTCTTATTGATCGCCTAATCGATAAATGCCCGGAACTGAATATAGTCGTGCTTCACCATACAGATTCAGACCACTCGCTTTCACGTCTGATATCGGAAGAGCCGGGCGACTTCACTCCAACGCCAACTCCGGCAGATGAGGTCGCATTTTTCCAGCTTTCCGGCGGCAGTACTGGCACCCCCAAGCTGATCCCACGCACCCACAATGACTATTATTACAGTATCCGCGCCAGCAACCCGATCTGCAACGTAAGCAGTAAAACCCGATATCTCTGTGCACTGCCTGCTGCACATAACTACCCTATGAGTTCACCGGGAGCTTTGGGCGTATTCTATGCGGGCGGTCAGGTTATTCTCGTTCCCGATCCAAGTCCGGATGGGTGTTTCCCGGCTATAGAACGTCATCAAATCAATCTTGTCGCCCTAGTGCCACCCGCGGTCAGCATCTGGCTGGAGTATACCAATCTCAGAGGCCACGCCAAGGAACTCTCCAGTCTGGAGGTCATGCTGGTCGGCGGTGCTCCTCTGGGAGAAACACTGGCCAGACGCATTCCAGCAGAACTGGGTTGCCAGCTCCAACAGGTATTTGGTATGGCGGAAGGCCTGGTGAACTACACCCGACTAGATGATGACGATACACATACCTTCACCACTCAGGGACGCCCCATCAGCGAGGATGATGAGGTATGGGTCGCAAATCAGGAAGGTCTCCCGGTTCCGCTCGGAGAACCGGGATTATTGATGACCAGAGGCCCATACACTTTTCGGGGCTATTACCGAAGCCCGGAACATAACCAAACGGTGTTCGACAGCCACGGATTTTATTGCTCCGGTGACGTAGTTATTCAGCTTCCCGGCGGATATCTGAAAGTCGTTGGGCGCGAGAAGGATCAGATAAATCGTGGCGGTGAAAAAATTGCCGCTGAAGAGGTTGAACACCTTCTGCTGCGCCATCCAGCAGTGGTATACGCCGCATTGGTTGCTATTCCTGACCCTCTGATGGGTGAAAAAACTTGCGCATATGTAGTGACGCGCGAGCATGAATCGGTAAAACCAGTGGTGTTCCGTCGCTGGTTGCGAGAACAGGGTATTGCCGACTACAAAATCCCCGATCGTTTCGAAAGTCTGCCTAAACTACCGCTTACTCCGGTAGGAAAAATTAATAAACAGGCGTTACGAGCACTTGCCGGCGCCGCCTTAGAAAATTGAGAAAATAAACCATGAGCATTCCTAAACTTCAGGATTATACCCTGCCCGATGAGGCCACCTTACCTGCAAATAAAGTGGAATGGCAGTTAGAGCCGCAGCGTGCCGCTCTGCTGATTCACGATATGCAGGAATATTTCCTCAACTTTTGGGGAAAAGAAAGCAAAATGGTTCAGCAGGTTATTAACAACATTGTTATTCTGCGTGCCCGTTGCCATGAACTTGGCATCCCAGTGTTTTATACAGCTCAGCCGGACCAACAGAGTGACGTCGAGCGAGCGTTATTGAATGATATGTGGGGACCGGGGCTGAACCGCTATCCAGAACAGCAAAAAATCGCGGCAGCACTGGCCCCCGAACAACAGGATACTGTGCTGGTGAAGTGGCGCTACAGCGCGTTTCAGCGCTCTGATTTGGAAACTCATCTGAAAGAACGTCAGCGCGACCAGCTTATGATCTGTGGCGTGTATGCTCATATCGGCTGCCTGACTACGGCTACTGACGCCTTTATGCGTGATATACAGGCGTTTATGGTAAGCGATGCACTGGCAGACTTCAGCCGGGAAGAGCACATGATGGCGCTACGCTACACTGCTGGCCGTTCCGGACAAGTGTTGAGTACCGATATGGCATTATCGGCACTCGATTCTCCCGCAACAGAAAATAAATGGGATCGAGACCGTTTGCTTACCATACTGCAATCCACACTGGATGAAGATGTGTGCGACATCAATGATGACGAAAACTTGCTTGATTATGGTTTAGACTCGCTACGCATGATGTCTTTCGTCTCCAAACGCCGGCAGGAAGGGTACGAGCTTGATTTTACCTCCTTAATGAAACAACCAACATTGCGAAACTGGCTCGTATTACTGAACGGCGAGTTGGAGGCGAGATGAATAGCTTCAAGGGAAAATCCGTCTGGGTGACGGGAGCCGGGAGCGGTATCGGTTACCACACAGCTCTCCGCTTTCACGAAGCAGGAGCTAAGGTTTTAGGATTCGATCTCAAGTTCCCCGATTCAATGCCGTTTGAGACGCTCATTCTGGATGTCAGTGACGATGGTTCGGTGCAAAAAATCTGCCCTCCACTGCTGAAGGAAAACGGGCTGGATGTACTGGTTAATGGCGCAGGAATTTTGCGTCTTGGCTCAGCAGAAACGTTAAGCCGTGAAGACTGGGAAAGCTCAATCAACGTTAATGCTGGTGCAGCATTTAATCTGTTTAAAATACTCATTCCACATTTCCAGCGTCAGCGCAGTGGTAATATCGTTTCGATAGTCTCTAACGCCGCCCATGTACCGCGCGTGAATATGGCAGTTTATTGTGCGTCTAAAGCAGCAATGCGCAGCCTGTGCCTGAGTGTGGGGCTTGAACTGGCACCATTTGGGGTACGATGTAACATTGTTTCGCCGGGTTCCACGTTAACCCCAATGCTGGAAGGGATGCTCAATGGTGACATAGCGCATCAGCGTTTGATTCACGGCATTACCGAACAATTTAAACTGGGCATTCCACTCGGGAAAATCGCACAACCCGATGAAATAGCTAATGTCATTCTGTTCTTAGCCTCTGAGCAAGCAAGTCACATCACGTTACAGGATATTGTCATTGATGGAGGTGCTACGCTTGGTGCCTGATACTTAATATATCTATACACTACGTATAAATCTGTAATGACGTAATAACCGAATATACCCATCGTCATTGAAGATGCTTGATTTTTCATTCCTATCAGATCAAAATCGCGCCATGAAAATTACCCTGACAGATGCCCAAAAAGAAGCGCTTGAATTGATGCACGATACGACTCGTGATGGGCGCGTCCGTGACCGTATCAAAGCCGTGC
>NZ_NJAJ01000058.1 GCF_002632825.1 Xenorhabdus stockiae | reverse complement strand
GTAGGTGGTCTGGTGCAGGCCGGTATTGCCCTGTTCAAAGCGGGTGACGATGCCGGTGATGCTGCGCTGTTCGATACCGTTTTGCAGAATGGTCAGCGTTGCTGTGCGGTCAAGCACCAGTGGGAAGTCAATGGCGGGAACAGCGCTTGCCAGTCCGACTTCCAGTGCAAAGGGATGCGAGAAATGTTCGTTCAGGCTGAAGTCGGTGACCACAAAGGTCTGTGCCGGCAATCCGCCTGCCGTCAGAGTGAATAACAGGCCACTGGGGTCAGCGCCCCCCAGTAATCCCAATACCTGACCGGCTTGCTGTAACAGCTTACCTGCCGAGGAGTTACCCATGGCAGCCTGAGCTGTCATTCCGGCTTTTTGTCCGGCTCCACCGGCAAAGCCGCCACCATTAATGAGGCCACCGGCACCAGTACTCCCGCCTGCACCTGTCAACAAACCTTTGGCCTGTTTTGCCATTTGTGCCGTTTGCTGTCCTTGTCCTAACAGCGATTTTCCTCTCTGCAATGTTGTGGCGTGTTTTTTCACTGACATCTATTCTGTCTCCCTGAGATGATGGAATGTTATGTAATAGGTCATCCCGACTGATAACAACGCAGGCCATAACATTCGGGCACAAGAGTTAAATTTAACTCAAATTGTCTTTGATAAATTCGTCAATTAAGGATGTAATCCTTTGTTTTTCGATAAATTGAAGGGATGCTGTTATCCAAATATATTGGCGGAACTGTGATAAAAAATGGAGGGCAATAATAAATACCTGATGGGTGAAGGCCAAATTAAATCAAGTGGAATAAAAAATGGCATCCGACAATAACAGTGTAAAAAATTAAAATGATTGCCGTTTTAGAATAACATATTCAATTAACGTATATAGTTAGCGCATCAGGCTATTAGATATTCATCCATAAAAGATAGGTTTTTCGTAACGTTATGAGATAAAGATAAAAAATTAATAATTTATTTTACGAAATCATGATCATTTTTATTTCGTGAAATAGATCAAAAAACTTCTTGAGAAATGAGTTTTTTATTTGATGTTTTTAAAAGGGCGCAATAAAAAATGATTGATTGACATTAAATAGATAAATTCCAGTCATTCAAATAAACAGAAAGTGAAATAATTTCCAAACGAAAATAAACTGATTAATATTTTCTACATTTAACACGATGTTAATTTAGCATAGATAGCGGCATCTCTTTGTGGGAATTCCCCATCCCTGCTCGTGATATCGGCACCCGAAAACTTCGGCTGTCGGACAAGACGGTATTGAACAGGCGTTTAATAAATAGCCACAAAACATCATATGTGCTAATGTGGGTTTGTGGGAAACCTATGAGGAATTAATTATGAGTCGCTTAACTATCGATATAACCGATCAGCAACACAAAAGTTTGAAAGCATTAGCAGCCTTGCAAGGCAAGACAATCAAGCAATATACGCTTGAACGTTTGTTCCCTGACACGACTAATGATGATCAGGCATGGCAAGAATTAAAAGCCTTGTTGAATACACGGATCAATGAGGGGACAGAAGGCAAGTTGTCTGGGAAAAGCATTGATGAAATCCTTAATGAAGAACTTGCCGAGAACGGACGCGATTAATGGATTATATACTGACGGAAGCTGCAGAAGCTGATTTACGCGCAATTATTCGTTACACACGTAAACAATGGGGTAATGCACAGACGCGCCGCTACATCACTACCCTTAAGCAAGGTATTGAGCGTCTCGCTTGCGGAAAAGGATCTTTCAAGGACATGAGCGAACTTTACCCGGCATTGCGCATGGCACGTTGTGAATATCATTATGTTTTTTGTTTGCCACGCGAAAGTGCTCCGGCATTAATCGTGGCAATTTTTCATGAGAAAATGGATTTATTGACACGCCTTGCTGATAGGCTTTTGTAGTTTTTTAAGCCACGACCATTATCAAATTAAGTGGGACGGATTTGGGACAGGTATCGAAAGGCAACCGCACGTAACTACGGGTAACTTTCGGTAAGGTGGGACGTGTGAGCACTGATAAATGCGGTAATTCGTTGATTTAAAAGATGGGCTTACTCTCTTCTAAGCCGTAGGTCACAGGTTTGAATCCTGTAGGGCGTACCATCCATTCATATCGTAACGTCTTCCTAAGTCTACAAAATCCCTGTAAATACGCAGTATTAGCCTTTTTCCTTTCTCCTGTAGTCTAGTAAGGTATGTTGAAATCTACGATCTTATAGGGGTATATTTAGGGGTACGTTCAGGTTCAATGAAGTGAGATACCCCCGTATGAAGTTAACAGCCCGACAGGTGGACACTGCAAAGCCGAAAGAAAAACCCTACAAACTTGCCGATGGTGGCGGACTCTATCTATTGGTTAATCCTAATGGCTCTCGCTATTGGCGGTTAAAGTACCGGATTGCAGGCAAGGAAAAATTGCTCGCATTAGGGGTATATCCTGAAATCTCCCTTGCCGAAGCTCGAACCAAGAGAAATGAAGCACGACGGACGCTATCAGATGGTAATGATCCGATAGAAGAAAAGAGAGCAGAAAAGGCCGCCAAAGTCTTTGCGGTCAGCAATAGTTTTGAATCCATCGCTATTGAGTGGCACGAATATAAACGCCCAAACTGGTCACAAGGGTATGCCGAAGACATTCTCGAATATCTGAAAAAAGACATCTTCCCGTATATTGGTAAACGTGCTGTTACCGAGATCAAACCTGCTGAAATGCTGGCTGTGCTCCGAAAAATGGAGCAACGCGGTGTTTTGGATAAACTGAAGAAAACCAGACAGGCCTGTCGGCAAATTTTCACCTATGCCGTTATTACCGGACGGGCAGAGTTCAACCCCGTTACTGATCTTGCCAGCGCACTTAAAGCCCCCAAGCAAAAACATTTTCCACATCTTTTAGCCGACCAGATGAATGATTTCCTCATCGCCTTGAGTGGTTATAGTGGAAGTCTGCTCACTCAATCAGCAACACGTATGCTGATGCTGACCGGAGTACGCACCATTGAGCTGAGAGAATCGGAATGGACTGAATTCGATTTCGATAACGATATCTGGCAAATCCCTGCCGAACGAATGAAAATGCGCCGCCCTCACATCGTCCCACTATCAAATCAGGTTAAAAGCATTCTTATTAAACTGCATGAGATTACAGGACGCGGGAAATACGTTTTTCCCGGTCGTAACGATGCGGGTAAGCCAATGAGTGAAGCCGCTATCAATCAGGTTATTAAGCGAATTGGTTATGATGGACGGGCAACAGGCCACGGCTTTCGCCATACCATGAGTACCATCCTGCACGAGCAAGGCTATAACACAGCTTGGATTGAAACCCAACTTGCTCATGTTGACAAGAACAGCATTCGGGGTACTTACAACCACGCTCAGTATCTGGATGGTCGCCGGGAAATGCTGCAATGGTATGCGGATTATATGGAGATGCTGGAACGAGGCGAAAATGTCCTGATCGGAAAATTTGGCAAAAGGGCGTAAAGATGTGGTTGTTTTTCATGCTGTTGTGCTCGTGGCACACGCGCCTGTTTTTCATACAACATACAAATAAAAAGTCGAATTTCGTATAAAAAATAAATTCAACAAATCGGAAAAACAATTAACGCTGTTCATTTAATCTTGCATTTTAAATAATCCGCCTGTCATCAAACAACGTCCACGATGAACGCTCAAGGACTCGGTAACAGGAGAAAAAATATGACAATGACAGCACCGAAGGAAAACCTTATTCGTTTGCCGGAAGTTCAACGCAGAACGGGTTATAGCAAAGCGTGGATCTATAAACTGATTAGTGCTGGAGAGTTTCCTAAACAGGTCAAACTTGGTTCTCGCTCAATCGCCTTTGTTGAATCAGAAATTGATAACTGGATTGTCCAGCGGATCGCGGAATCACGAGCGGCATAACAGATAAAAGAATTGACATAAGAAACGTAACATAAAAAAAACAACGCCTCAGTGTGCGCGAACACATCTGAGGCGTCTGACCAACAACCGTTATACGGAGTAACGATGATGGCTGATATACAGCATACCCAAACTCACCCTAAATTTACATCTTCAGATCATACGAGCAGCCAAAATCCACGTGACCTGATTCAGACCGTGAAAAAATCCGCTATGTACCATTGGGAAAATCTGCTGTCTGCTTGTGGCATCGATATCCCGGCAAAGGGAAAACATGGTGCTTGTCCTGTCTGTGGCGGTACTGACCGCTTTCACTTTATCGATGATCACCATCATGGCAACTGGCATTGCCGCCAGTGTGATACCCCGAACTATGGTGATGGACTGGATTTAGTGGCAAGAACCAAAGGAATTTCCATCACTGAGGCAGCAAAAATCATTGCGGGCGTACTGGCATTGCCTTTGCCAGAACCCAAGCCCGCCAGAGAAACCATTCAAACTACGCAGTCAATTGCCGAAAAAGTGGTATCACTAATGGCGCAAACTGTCGCTGGTCAATCGCCCTATCTAGCTGCAAAAGGGCTGGATTTTCCTAATCAGCGGCTATTGCTCAATAATTCGACTTTGTTGGCACTGACAACACTGGATAAAAAAGTAACAGGTGCACAAATTATCGAACCCAATGGAGAGAAAAAATTACTGTCTGGCAGCCAGAAAAAAGGTGCGTTTATCGCTTTGTCTGAGCTGGAAGATAACCACGACACAGTGATTATTACCGAAGGTTACGCCACTGCACTTACAGTTAGTCAGCTTTATAAAGGCACTGTTTTAGCAGCATTGGATGCCGGTAATTTGTATTCTGTGGCTAAAGCGGTTCGGGAACGCTGGTCGGACACCAAAATTATTATTGCAGCAGATAACGACTGGCATCATCCCGACGAGCTGGATAAGAACGGCAAACCGAAAGTGAATATCGGCAGGATTTCAGCAGAAAAAGCAGCGCTGGCGGTGAATGGCTGGATCTCGTTACCACCGACAGAGTACAAAGCCGACTGGGACGATTACCGCCAACAATATGGTGTGGAAAGGGCAAAGCTGACCTTTGCTCAGGGGCTTTATCAACCCGCACGAACAAAGAAAAAAGCAGCCGCTCAACCTAATGATACCGAATCTTCCAAGCTGACATTATGCCAGATGGGAGCCAGCCAGCGTGGAGAAGTCTTACTGGCACGTTATGATAGTGATTTAGCATTGGATGGCGCTTCGGAAACCGTGCATCACTATGACGGCATTGTCTGGCGTCCGGTCAGTGATCGCGATTTAAAACGGGAAATGGTCGCTGCTTTCATGGAAGAGAAACTGCCGTATTCACCGCATGGTATCAGCTCTGCCGTGGATGCTCTTAAATTACAGCTTCCCATGATGCAACCACCAGAACGTCACTTAATCGGATTCAGTAACGGCGTGTTTGACCTGAAAGCCTGCCAGTTCCGGCCTCATCGTAAAAGTGACTGGTTGTTGCTTGCCAATGATGTTGCGTTCAATTCCCCTGTTTCGGGGGAAACCCTGCAAGATCATGCTTCACAGTTCTGGCGCTGGCTCAATCGGGCAACAGCCAACTGTGAGAACAAATTTGATCGAGTACTGGCAGCCCTGTTTATGGTGCTGGCGAACCGTTACGACTGGCAGTTTTTTCTGGAAATCACCGGTGCCGGAGGCAGTGGCAAAAGCATCCTAGCTGAAATCTGTTCAATGCTGGCAGGCAAAGGCAACACTGTTTCTGCGAGTATGGCCGCGCTGGAAAACCCACGGGAACGGGCGCTGATTGTGGGATATTCGTTGATTATTCTGCCAGATCAAACTCGCTATGTGGGCGACGGCTCCGGCATCAAGGCCATTACAGGTGGGGATGAAGTCGCTATCGACCCGAAGCATAAACAGCCCTATTCAACACGCATCCCTGCTGTGGTATTGGCGGTAAACAATAACGCCATGAGTTTCAGTGATCGCAGTGGTGGCGTATCACGGCGTCGGGTAATCTTCAATTTTTCCGAAGTTGTGCCGGAAAATGAACGTGATCCACTTCTACGGGATAAAATCGCGGCAGAACTGCCTGTAATTATTCGGCATCTGCTGCATCGGTTTGCTGACCCACAAGCTGCAAGGCGTTTACTGGCAGAGCAACAAAAATCAGAAGAAGCGCTGGATATCAAACGTGGCACCGATCCATTAGTCGATTTCTGCGGTTATCTGGTGGCTTCCCATGAAACTGACGGCCTGTTAATTGGTAATGCAGAGATTGTGCCGTTCAATCCCCGTAAGTACCTTTATCATGCCTACCTTGCTTATATGAAAGGCAACAATCTGAATAAACCTGTTTCCGTAACCCGTTTTGGTATGGATATGCCGGGCGCACTGGCAGAGTATGGGCAGTATTACCTGCGTAAGAAAAGCAAATACGGCATTCGCAGCAATCTGAACCTGAATATCGACACGGCTATTGAGTGGATGCCAAAACTGATAAGGGATAACCTGCCAGAAGAATAATTTTTTTCTTTATTGATGATAATTTTCAAAGAAATATAAAAAAGTATTCACTACTGTTCACCTTGTAATTTAAACATATATATCAATATATTATAGGGTGAATGGTTATATTTAAACTGTTCACAAGTCTTCATCACTATTCACCATTTCCTGATTTGAAGATGAACGGTTGGTGAAGAGTGGTGATGAGTCTGATTTCAAGTTATCATCATTTAACAATATGAATTTAAATGAAAATAATCAAAGGTGAATAGGGTGAACAGTTTTATTCCTAATTCTTTAATAGGGTAGGCTGTGAATAAGTTTTTTCTGGCAGGAATAGTGTTTTTCAAAGTCTCTGGTTTGTCTGGTTAATGTATTAGCCGGACAAACCAGAGAAGACAAGCGTAGCGCGTCAGGATGATTTGTTTGGCTGAGTACAAAGCGCTACAGAAAAAACAAGCAACTTGAGCAATTGCTTGGCCGTAAAACGATGGAAGCGGAACCCCTGAAAGAAGCACTGGAGATAGCCAAGGCAAAAAATTTGATATCGCGCATACCCATGCTATCACCGGGCGATCTCCTGTCGTCCGAGTCGTAGCTGCGCTCTAACCTGTATTTGCGGATCATGGATCGCCAGAAGGGATGTTCTGAGCGCCGTAATAAAGCGGAGGATGCGCTGTTGCTACCGAGGATTGAACAGCTCTGTGGGCAACGGGTAACCAATGGTTATCGGAATATCACAGCTCATTTGAACCGGCAATTAAAGGTGGAGGGGCACGCGATACCCATGTGGTTAGAATAAATGATGAACACAAAACGTCAACAGATCCTAATTTTACGTTTGTATTCATCATTACTCAGGGTATGATTTTGTTATCCTAGTGCTTGCAGAAAAAAGGGTATATACCCTTTTTTCTGCAAGCACTTTTATTTGAACTCGTCATTATCAGCAATCAAAACCAAGCTCTTTTTATCGGACAGAATAGCATCAAGTGACGCTGTTATTTATCCCTAATAAATAATCCCGTCGTCTAGACGGTTTGGCGAGTTCATGTGATCTTTTTGCTGACAATTAATTCACAAGGCATATTATGGCGGAACACCCTTCTTCAGTTAATGACGATTCGCAAGGATATATTCTCAAATCCCTTGAGGATATGCGGCGTAAGCTGTTGGATTTGACATCACGAAACCGGTTATTAAATTTTCCTATTACTCAGAGACTATCGTCCTTACGGATCGTCAACGGGCTACCAGATCAACTATTCCAAACGCTTATGTCGGAGCAGGTAATGCACTTCTCTCCTGTCCCAGAACCGACCAAAGCACAGTTACAGCAGTTTGTCTCTCTGGGAAAAGAGGCTTCCTCAGTATCTGTAGAAGTAAAGGCGAAAAAATCATTGCCTGATGCTAAAACCTGGGCTGGTAAGCTCGGTATAAATACCCATTATGTGTTACCTAGCTGCGTTCAATACAATGTTTCATCAGAAGATTATGAGTTGGTTATAAAAGCAAGAAACGTCATTCTGGAGTATTTGAAAAACAACGATGGCTCTTTAACCGGCATCAGAAGTGCTGAGGCCAATTCAGAGCTTTCTTGTGAACATCTCGATACGCTACTTACTAGGCTTGGTTATAAAGATATTGATGAATTTGAACGTGATACGAAATCAGGTAAACCGTTACGTAAGCCATTACTACAAACATCTACAGCCGATGATCAAATACAAACTCTTTATTATCCTGCCGAGTTGGAAGCCATTTTACGATCTATTTATAGCAAGGCACAAGTCGCTATTGAAGAGACAGGGGCAGGGATACTTTACCTATCTCTTGGCTTTCTAGAATGGTATGAAAGTGATGATTCAGACAAAGCTCGGCTTGCTCCACTCTTTACCATTCCAGTTACGCTTGAAAAAGGTAAACTTGATCCACAGGCTGGTCTGTATCGCTATCATTTACGTTACACTGGGGAGGACATTCTTCCTAACCTATCATTACAGGAAAAATTGCAGAGCGATTTTGGTATTGCACTACCAAACCTAGATGATGAGATGTTACCTGAAGATTACTTCAAACAAATACAGGCAATCATCGAAAAAAATAAGCCGCGTTGGCAGGTTCGTCGTTATGGAGCATTAAGTTTATTAAACTTTAGCAAGATGCTGATGTATTTGGATCTTGATCCTGAACGCTGGCCTCAAGGCAGTAAAAATTTACTGAATCATGAGGTGATTAAACGCCTTTTTACTTCTCAGACGGAAGATAGCTCCAATGTAACCAGTCTGTCGACAGAATATCCAATAGATACTTTTGACAACATTCACGAGAAATTCCCGCTTATCTATGATGCTGATAGCTCTCAGCACAGCGCGCTGATTGATGCTGTAAACGGCGATAATCTGGTGATTGAAGGGCCACCCGGAACAGGCAAGTCGCAGACTATTACTAACCTTATTGCTGCTGCAATGCTGAGCGGTAAAAAGATTCTCTTCGTTGCGGAAAAACTTGCTGCGCTGGAGGTAGTGAAGCATCGGCTGGATAAAGCAGGGTTGGGTGATTTTTGTTTGGAACTGCACAGTCATAAGTCTAATAAGCGCAAGGTATTAGAGGATATTCAGAAACGCCTACATAATCCGTCATTGCAAAAAACACCGACTAAAATTGGTGCGGAAATTTCACGCTATGAAGATTTAAAGGGTCAATTAAACAGTTATGCACGGGAAATTAACGAGGTTTGGAAGAATACAGAGCTTACTATCCATCAGATTTTGACTGGAGCAACGCGCTATCGGGATGAATTGGGTATTGATCCAACACAGTTACATATAGAAAACCTGTCAGGACAGAAATTGGATCGCGTTACCCAGTTAAAACTACGTGACCAAATTAAAGAGTTTAAAGAAGTCGTCGTAGAATTTCGTCAACAAGTTGGTGAACAGGCCGAGCTGTGGGAGCATCCTTGGTACGGTGTCAATAACGTGGATATTCAGATGTTCGATTCAGAAAGAATCGTTTCAAGTCTGTCAGAATGGAATACGGCACTAAGTTCATGGCAGCAGGTTCTCTTAGTATTCTTACATAAATACGATATTTACGAAGAAAATCATGACAATATTAGTTGGCAGGCCCAGTTGATTGAGCTGGCTGAACGACTTCCAGAATTATCAGCAGAGGTAGATTTCCCAGCCTACACCAGATTTGATGACAATAATATTGATCATTTGAAAAACTGGTTGAGGGATTTCAATACTGTTCAAGCTGACTACCGTCATATAGCCGACTACCTTGCACCTGAAAAATTACGGATTTTGGAAGAGGGAGGTTCTGTACCTGACTTTCCCAATATCATTAATATGTTTGGGCTTGATAAAACAACCACGCTTACTGATGTTGTTCGACTAATTCGTAGTTTAGAGCAACTACGTTCTTCTTTTGAATCGGATAGTGAACATTTCTCCGCACTACTGGAATCTTTGCCATCTTCGGTTTCAGACAGGTTGCCCGCTACTCCACAAGGCTTCAATCAGATAGCGACCTTTATTGATATTGCATCTGAATTGCCAAGCGAATTAATCAAGTACCGACACGAAAGATTTGATGATGAAGGCATTGATTCACTGATTGAAGAGCTAAACCAGCGTCTGATATCGTTACATACATTACATGACCAATTAAGTCCACGTTTTGCATTAAATAAAGTGCCTGATGATGAGCAGCTTAAGAGTATTGAAAATAGCTTGCAGAATCCAGGCTTATTCAGCTGGTTAAATAGCTCATGGCGCCAGTCTAAAAGGATGCTGATCGGCTTATCCAACGAATCGAATATAAAATGGGAAACGCTATATAGCGATTTACCTAAACTTCGTCAGTATGTTCAAGAGATAAGTGAGCTTGAGGCTCGTAATTTTACTCAAATTTTCGGAGAACTTTATCGGGGGGTGAAAACCGAGCCGAGCCAATTGCAACAGATTCGAGAATGGTACAGCAAAGTGCGTAGCTGCTGGGGAATTGGCTTCGGGGCTAATGTGGCTATTGGTAGTACTTTATTGACTCTAGATAGCCAAATCTTCAAAGGTACCCAGCAGTTAAAAGATCAGGGAGTTAGTGCTCAAATCTCACAGCATCTCGCGAAGCTGAAAGAGTACGAAGAAACTTTCTCACCAAGTGTGCTGTTTCCTGAAGATGATCAAATGCTGACTGGCAAGGCAAACATTTTTGCATCACTTATAGATAATCTTACAGATGCACTGACTCCAATTCAGCAATGGTTTATAGCTGAGCAGCTTGATCTGAATACGGTAAATGAAAAGATTACTGTCTTGCATCAGATACAAGAAAAACAACACACTTTAAACGAAGATGTATTGCCAAGTAAAATTTTTGCAATAGCTGATGAGATTGTTTTTGGAGCAGGAAAAAATAACTCACGTCCTCTGAATGTAATAACCCAATCCATTACTTTTACAGAGCAAATTCGTGAAAACATCCAGAGCTCCAATTTGGCTCAGGCAATTAAAAAATTCTCCAATGGTAATGAGTACCAAAGCCTTCAACAGAACTTGCTCTCCCTTCAGAATAAATGGAAAACTCAGACTGACTTACAGATCCATTTTGCACAGGAGACCCAGCTTAAGACTGAACAATGGCACAAGCCATGCCGAGACAGTTTATCTGCATTAATCACACGTAATAAAGAGGCGATATCTAATCCGCGTATGCTGAACGGTTGGATAAACTTTACACGTGTATCTAAAGATATTGAAAGTAGTGGATTACAGCGTATCCGTGATGCGGTAATGGGTCATACGCTTACCATTGAACATGTCGACTCAGGTTTGCAAGTTGCTATTTTTGATCAACTGGCACGCGAAGTCGCTTCAGAACGCCCGCATCTTTTGCGAGTATCGGGTAATAGCCGGAGTGCAGTGCAGAAAACATTCCGTGATTATGACAAGGCACTTCAGAGGCTGCAACGCGAACGTATTGCAGCCAGTATTGCGAGTAATGATGTTCCCCTTGGTGCATCAGGAGGAAGAAAGTCAGACTATACAGAAATGGCTCTCATTAAAAATGAGATAGGTAAGAAGACGCGGCATGTCCCCATCCGCCAACTTATCAAGCGAGCCGGGCGGGCGTTACTTCAGCTGAAACCGTGTTTCATGATGGGACCGATGTCCGCTGCCAACTATCTTCAACCCGGTGATATGGATTTTGATCTCGTTGTAATAGATGAGGCTTCACAGGTTAAACCTGAAGATGCTTTAGGCGTTATCGCGCGCGGTAAACAAATTGTCGTTGTTGGTGATCCTAAACAACTTCCTCCGACTAGCTTCTTTGACCGTGCAGATATTGATGATGATAACGAAGATACCGCTGCTGTAAGCCAGACTGACAGTATTCTTGATGCGTCTCTGCCACTTTTCAAAATGCGTCGTTTGCGATGGCATTACCGCTCTCAACACGAGAGCTTGATCGCCTATTCCAACCGCCATTTTTATAATAGTGATTTAGTCGTCTTTCCTTCCCCTAATGCTAAAACCTCAGAGTATGGCGTGAAATTCAGCTTCGTTAAAAAGGGGCGTTTCATTAACCAGCGTAATATTGAAGAAGCTCGGGTTATTGCTAAGGCTGTCGCCTTCCATGCAATTCATTCGCCTGAAGCCTCTCTGGGTATAGTTGCGATGAACTCAAAGCAGCGTGAACAGATTGAAAGGGCTATTGAAGATATGTGTCGTGAAAATAAGCAGGCCGAGACAGCAATTGACCAGCTAAGAGCTAAAAGTGATGCCCTCTTTGTCAAAAATCTTGAAAACGTTCAGGGTGATGAGCGCGATGTCATTTTCATTTCATTTACTTACGGACCGGGGGAAGCTGATGGCAAAGTTTATCAACGTTTTGGTCCGATCAATTCAGATGTTGGTTGGCGTCGGTTAAACGTTCTGTTCACACGATCTAAAAAGTGCATGCATGTTTTCAGTTCAATGCGAGCGGAAGATGTTCAGATAACGGAAACATCTAAACGTGGCGTTCAGGCTTTACGAGGATTTTTACACTTCGCTGAAAAGGGAAATATGGATGGAATTGCCCAATTCACCGGCAAAGCGCCCGACAGTGATTTCGAAGTAGCCGTCATTAAAGCGCTGGCAGATATTGGCTTCAGCTGTGAGTCTCAGGTGGGAGTTGCTGGGTTTTTTATTGATATCGCTGTTCGCGATCCTAGTAAGCAGGGGCGTTATTTGATGGGTATCGAGTGTGATGGAGCTACGTATCATTCCGCTAAATCAGCTCGGGACAGGGATCGCTTGCGGCAGGATGTGCTGGAACGCTTGGGATGGAAGATTCGTCGTATTTGGTCAACAGACTGGTTCAGTAACCCGGATGAAGTTTTATCCCCCATTATTCGGGAACTAAATCAACTGAAAACAGTAATCACTGACGAGACTTATTTCGAAGAAGAATTTATTTCTGAATTAGTTTCTAAACAACACGAAAATACTACAAATATTACTGGCTATAATAATACGTCTGAGCCTTTGAGAGTACGCCTCGAATGCTTCGCTCAGGAAGTGATTAACGTAATATATCCTGATATTCCACCTGAAAGTAGATTGCTTAGACCAGCAATGATTGAAGCTCTGGTCGAGCATCAACCACTTTCACGGTCTGAGTTTCTTGAGCGCATACCAAAATATTTACGTGAAGCTACTGATAGTAAGCTAAGTAAAAAGTACTTAGACAGTGTTTTCTCAATTATTGATGGTCAGGAAATATTTTTGGAAAACTAGGGTTTGTAATAAGAGTTCAGGGCAAACGTCTCTTAAAAAACCATTGGTTAATTTAGACCCGTTTGCCTTGATTATTGGTTTGACTCTGTTTTTCAAGTTCATTAATATCTTCTATACAGAAGATGATTCATTGCCTGAAAGGATCAGTATGAAGCGGCAAAATAAAACTCCCGTAGCCTGAAAGGGAGAGCAAGATTGCGGTACACCTGCACACCTTTGGAAGTAGGTATTGCCAGACATAAACCCCTTGTCTGATGATGAAGGTTTCTTAAACGAAAAATACCCCCCAAAGGTGTTTTTATATTACTAATCAAGTGTAGTGAACATTAGTTCATGCACTTATCTTTTATATCAACACAAAGCATATTTTCCTTTATCTTCAATAAATAATAGGATGGATTTTGTACATCCGATTCATACTTCCCACTATTTCTGTTTGAATTATTCATCAGATAAATTTTTACACCTAAACATTTAACTCATTACTACCATTTGACATTTAATCTTGCGGCGTTTTGCTGTACCTGCTGGCATTTCAACGCTGCACTATTTTTATTGACTGTCTACTGAACTTAAAGGTGTCACTTTTTGTCGGTTTACCGCTGAAAGTGACGCCGCTGCCAAAGAGCACTACAACTCTTACAGGCTCAGGCCTGCTTCACCCCGCAGTGAATCTGACACTGCATTTTTAGATTGAAAAAGGAGAACTTGACGATATTGAGGCTGGCTTTTTTGCCGGTGGGGATGACCTGTTTATACAGGCGGCAGTACCGTGTACTCAACCGATAAGCAGATCTTTCTGCTACGAAATGCGCACATACTCAAAAATCTGATAGTCACGCTCGATAACTTACCCCTCAACGACGAATTCCCCATTCAAATCACTATCTCAGATTCAAGCCGAACACTACCGCAGAACGACAAGTTCCATGCGTTATGTGGTGACGTTTCTAAACAGGGGATTGAGTGGGCGGGCAATACGTGGAAGACACCGGAATGGAAATGCATTTTCGTTTCTGGTCACGCTAAAGCGACTGGAAAAGAAGGGCAGTTAATCGCAGGGCTGGAGGGGGAGCTGGTGCCGCTGGCAAGGGAAAGCACCGCTAGAATGAGCATGAAGCGCATGAGCAGCTTAATTGAATATTCACAGGCATGGGCTGTATGTCAGGGCGTAAAACTCACAGAGACACGCTACGCGCTGAATTATTACGGTCACAGGATTTAAATCAAATAATTAGGGAATAAGATGGCAAATTTACGGAAAGAAGCGCGAGGTCGGGAATGTCAGGTCAGGCTTCCCGGCATTTGTAATGGCAACAGCGAGACAGTGGTTCTGGCTCATTATCGAATGGCGGGTATTAGTGGCATGGGAATGAAGCCGCATGATCTATTTGGCGCATGGGCTTGCTCTGCCTGTCACGATGAAATAGACCGCCGAACGACACTGACCGATATCGATTATGCACATCTTGCTCATCTGGAAGGGATGATCAGAACACAATCCATATTGTTATCGGAGGGCAAGATTTGACGTGAGAATTTATGACATCTTGCCTGTTCCCAAACCACGGATGACACAGGCAGACAGATGGCGAAAACGAAAGCCGGTATTAAATTACTACGCATTTAAGGACGAAATCAGGCTCAACAACATTACT
>NZ_NJAJ01000057.1 GCF_002632825.1 Xenorhabdus stockiae | reverse complement strand
AGCAGTGATAGCGAGGATGTCCAGTACGTCCTTTTCCATGCCCTTTAACCTCGTTTGTTTTATGACAGTAACGACAAATCACATCCACTTTAGCCATATCTCACCCAGAATAAAAAGTAGGGAGTTTATCACAAGATCTAATCATTGGGAGCATGACCGTGATGGCGGCATTAACTGACCGCTTCGGCATTACCCGGATTCATGCCGGGATGGACTGGGATGATGACGATGAGTATTTCTCCCGCAAGGCGAAACCTGATGCCGGGTATGATGTCCTTGAGGGTATTGCGCTGATCCCGGTGCAGGGGACGTTAGTTCAGAAACTGGGTTCATTGCGGCCTTACAGCGGCATGACCGGGTATGACGGCATTCGGCAGGTGTTTCTTCGGGCACTGAATGACCCGGCGGTCAAAGGTATCTGCTTAGATATTGATTCCCCCGGCGGTGAAGTGGCCGGTTGCTTTGATTTGGTCGACCTGATTTATCAGTCACGGGGTGAGAAACCCATTCATGCCATTCTGAGCGAGAACGCTTATTCCGCCGCGTATGCCATTGCCAGTGCCGCCGACAGAATTATTGTGCCGCGTACCGGCGGTGTTGGCTCAGTGGGCGTGATTGTTATTCACTGTGATTGGTCGCAGCACATTAAAGAAGACGGACTGAAAGTGACCATCATCACTTACGGGGATCGCAAAGCCGAAAGCAATCCGTATGTGCCGCTGAGCGAGGAGGCCAAAGCGGCTATTCAACACGATGTTGATGAAATGGGGCGTCTTTTTGTCCGCACCGTTTCCCGTAACCGCGGACTCTCAGAAGAGCACATCCGCAAGACACAAGCTGCCTGTTATCTGGCAGACGAGGGCGTACAGGCGGGGGTGGCAGATGAAGTCTCGCCCCCGGATGTCGCATTTCAAACACTCATGAAAGACGCTGGAGTCATGTAATCATGTATAAATTTGCACACCTGTTAGGTGCTAAAGCCCGTGCCACTGATGAGCACGACGAAGAAGAAAAGGCGTGTAAGGCAAAATCCCGCCGGGCGGAAGAAGACGAGCGCGACGAAAATGCTGAAGACGAGGACGAAAAGGAAAACGCCGACGAGCAGGAGGATGAAAATAAAGGCAAAAAAGGGAAAAAAGCCAAGAAAGCCAAATCAGAAGACGATGACGACGACCCTGATGCGGATGATAACGATGATGATCCCGATGCTGACGAAAACGAGGACGTCAAAAAAGGCCGCCGCGCCGAGCGTAAACGTTGCGCTACCATTTTTGGTAGTAAGTATGCGGCAAGTCGTCCTGATATGGCGGCACATCTGGCGTTCAATACCCGCATGTCAGCGAGTGAGGCGATTAATACCCTGAAAGCGATGGGCGTGACTCAGCCTGCTGCGACTCGTGTCACGCTGGATAGCCGGATGCAGACTGAACAACAGGTACGATTAGGGCCTGACGCACAACAACCCGCCAAAGGCTCTGCTTCTGCCATCGCTCAGCAAATGGCACGTTTATATGACACCAACAGAGGAGTTAAATCATGACGGCGTTTTCCAATAATCCGTTTCAGCCGGGGGCTCGCCAGTCGGTTTTTGTCCCCGATCAGCTGATTGCCGGGCAACTGCAATTAGTCACGGATAGCGTGACCATCGCCAAAGGCAATACACTGCAACGCGGTGCGGTGCTGGGGCAAATTACCGGGACTCGCGAGTATACCTTCTGCAAAAAAACAGCCACAGACGGCAGCCAAATCCCATGTGCCATTCTGGTGGATAACGTGGATGCCTCGGAAAGCAGTGTCAGTGGCGGTGTGTACCTGATGGGCGAATTCAATCAGCACCGTATCATCTATGATGAAAGCTGGCCTTTGCCTGAACTGACCGATGCCCTGCGTAAATACTCGCTTTTCCTGCGCGACAGCGTGACCGCCTGATTTAACTTTCAAACAGACGTCCTTATGTCGGTCACGGCAGGCATGGTGACGTCTTTATCATGAGAAACAGTATGAATAATATCTATGATACCAACGTGTTAGTGCAGGTTGTGCCGAACCTGATCACCAGTCAGAACTGGCTGCTGGACAAGTTTTTCCCCAATATTGTGGAGTCGGATACCGAAGAAGTCTCTATCGACGTGAATGTCGGTCTGCGCCGTATGGCTCCGTTCGTTTCCCCGTTAGTGGAAGGTAAACTGGTCGAGTCGCGTAAATTCCAGACCAACAGCTTTAAACCAGCGTACATCAAAGACAAGCGCGCACCAGACCTGCGCAAACCCATTCGCCGCCAGATCGGTGAGCGCATTGGTGGACAATATACCGCGGCTGAGCGTGAGATGCTTAACATCCAATTTGAGCTAGCCGACCAAATTGATATGATTAACAGACGGTTAGAGTGGATGGCTGCCAGTGCAATGGTCACCGGGACTATCACCGTAGCGGGGGAAGGTTACGAAACGAAAGTGGTTAATTTCGGGCGCTCTGCGGATTTGACGGTGACGTTAAGTGGCAGTGATAAATGGCCGACAAAGGTCGATGCAGGCAAAACCAACACCCAGCCGACGCAGGATATTGAGGAGTGGTCGCAGCGTATCCTGAAAAACTCCGGTGCCGTACCGACCGATTTAGTCTTTACCACGAAGTCATGGAATGCGTTCCGTCTGGATACCACCATCACTGACAGCGCCATCAAATTTCCGGCATTAAACCCGTATGGTAACCAAATCAACCCCGGTACGCAGGTGCAGAAGGGCGCGGTTTATAAAGGCCGTTGGGGGCAGTTTGATTTGTGGGTCTACAACGACTGGTTTATCGACCCGGTGGATGGTAAAGAAAAACCAATGCTACCGGAGGGTACGGTCATTATGTCCGGTGCCGATTTGATGGGCACCCGTGCCTTTGGTGCCATCCTTGATCCGGCTTTTAACTATGGCCCAATGGCGTATGCCCCGAAATCGTGGTTACAGGAAGATCCCGCACAGCGTTTCCTGATGGTGCAGTCTGCTCCGCTGGTCATTCCCAGCCGGGTAAATGCGGCCCTGTGCGCAACGGTGGTGTGATATGGCAAAGAAACCTCAATCGGAACTGGGCGGATTACCGCCCGAATTACAAACCGACCCGACAGACGCGGTTAATTCACCAGATATACAGTCTGCATTACCTGAAGAATCAGACAACGATACACAAGCTGATGGTCAGGAAACCCCTGAATTTGTCGTGGTGAGGGGCCGTACTGTCCGGCATAACGGCGTGGATTACCCGGAAAATACGGTTATACCCATCTTCGGTGGCGAGGCTGAACGCCTGCTTGCGTTGGGCGTTATTGTGCGTCTGGATGACTTAAGGGCGCAGTTATTATCCCGCAGTTCACAGGAGGCCTGATGCCGATTGACTGGGATAAACATCTGCTTGCGCCTTTGCATAAGCAGTTTGGCGAGAAGGTGAACTGGCGGCCTAAGCAAGGTAAACCTTACGATATCATGGGCGTGTTTGACCGCGCCTACACTCAGCAGGTGGAATCCCTTGACGGCGATAGTGGTATCAATACCACCAAACCTGTGCTGGGTATCCGTGATGTGGTGTTTAAAGTACCACCGAAGCAAGGGGATCGGGTCTTTATCTATCGCCTTGAGACCGAATTTGTGGTGAACGATGTCCAGCCAGACAGCCACGGCGGGACGCATCTGCAACTTAACCGGGTGGTGAAAAAATGAATGCTTCTCAACTACGCAGTCTGGTTGTTCAGGCACTAATAGGGAAAACTCATGCCCAGTCCCGTGTTTATTCCCCGCGTGACTGGTCAACCCGGAGTGAGGATTATCCCTGCATTCTGGTGTAGACTCCGTTTGACCATAAGAAATCGTTAGGCCGCAATGCCCCGCAGTTTCATACCACTACCACCGTCAGAGTTACCGGACGTCTGGAAGCGTTTGATGATGATTTGGAAGGTGGTGCTGAGCAGGCAGAACTGGCACTGGAAGCCCTGCGCGAGCAAATCGAACGGGCGGTCATCAATGGCTATGAATTAACAAAAGTGGTGCAGCAGTTTTCCGAAATCCGGTCACAGATTGATATTGATGCCAGTGGCGAGGGGCATTTCGCTCAGCTTCTGATGGATATTGATATTGAATACTATCAGGGACCGGAGGATTTTTACCCGATTGAGACGCATTCACTGGATGGCATTGATGTCACGATTGCCATGCCGGAACACACCCCTGAACCCCATATCCGAATTAATCTGGAGTAATCCTATGTTTGTCAAACCTGTTGCCGGGCGGCTGGTACGCTGTCCGGTTAAGGGCGAACCTTTGCCCGACGCCGGTGCTTACGTGCCGGACACGTTATTCTGGCATCGTCGCGTGAGAGACGGTGACGTTGAAATCTGTCAGCCGGTAGAAGAAGTTAAACCTGCCAAAAAAGGCACTCAGGAGGCTGAATAATGGCGATTCCGTTTTCCCGTATTCCCAATAATCTCAGAACGCCGCTGTTTTTCGTGGAATTTGATAACTCGATGGCGAACAGTGCGACCGCGACCCAGCGTTCATTGCTCCTCGGTCAGATGTTGGACACAGCCTCCGCAAAACCGGCTATTCCGGTGCGGATTTCGTCGGCAGAGCAAGCCGCCTCTCAGTTCGGGCATGGCTCCTTGCTGCATGGTATGACGACCGCGTATCTGGCGAATGATGTTGCGGCGGAACTCTGGGTATTGCCGCTAAAAGACAGTGAAAGCCAAATAGCAGCCCGGGGGGCGATTGAAATTACCTCTATGCCGACTTATTCGGGAGTGATTTCGCTGTATATTGCCGGGCAGCGTGTGCAGCTTGCGGTGATGGCGACCGATAAACCGGCGCAGGTGGCCGAATCCTTAGCAGCGGCGATTAACCGTAAGGCGGCCTTACCGGTGAAAGCGGCGGCGACCATTAACACCGTCACCTTGTTTGCCAAAAACAAAGGGGCGCACGGTAACGGGATTGATATCAGTCTCAATTTCCGTGGACAAGCCGGCGGGGAAGAGACACCCACCAGGATGGCCTTACGCATTACACCGATGACCGGGGGCGCAGGCGCACCCGAGCTGAAAGACGGTCTGGCGAATTTAAATGACCGGACGTTTGATTTTATCGTTAACCCGTACACCGATACCGTGTCACTGGATGAAGTCAAAGCCTTCCTGTCTGATACCGGCGGGCGCTGGTCATGGGAGCAGCAATTGTACGGTCATGCGTTCAGCGTGGTCAGTGGCACCTATGGCGAGTTAGCCAATGCGGGCGAGCGTCGCAACAATCAGCATGAAACGCTGTTAGGGGTGACAAAATCCCCGACTCCAGATTATATCTGGGCGGCGGCTATCACCGGCGCAGTGGCACCGAGTCTCCGAAATGACCCCGGCAGGCCGCTGCAAACCTTACCGGTGGCAGGGGTATTATCGCCCGCCGCAGAACATCAGCTTGACCTGATGGACCGCAATAACCTGCTGCACAGTGGCATTTCCACGTTTACGGTAGCGGATGATGGCACGGTACAAATTGAGAACCTCATCAGTACCTACCAGAAAAACCCGTATGGCGATAACGATGACAGCTATCTTCAGATAGAAACGCTGTTTTTGCTGATGTACGTCTCGCGCTATATCCGCACCCAAATTACGTCAAAGCTGGGTCGGATGAAACTGGCGGCAAATGGCACCCGTTTCGCCCCCGGCTCGGCGATTGTGACGCCCAATATTGTCAGGGCAGAGTTGATCGCCCAATACAAGACACTGGAATACAACGGCTACGTGCAGGACTCAAAAGCCTTTGCGGAAGGGTTGAAGGTGGAAATTAACGCCCAGAACCCGAACCGGCTCGATGTTCTCTGGACAGGCACCCTGATTAATCAGTTGCGCGTTTTTGCTCTGTTAAACCAGTTCCGACTGCAACCCACTTCATAAGGAACCCTCATGGGAAATACCACTAACCGGCTGGCAGGCACGGCTTATGTCAGCGTTAACGGGATCTCCATTATGGTGGTTGGGGATTTTACCTACAGTCCCTCGACCGTCACCCGTGAAACATTAACCGGTATGGATTATGTGCACGGGTACAAAGAAAAACCCAATGCCCCGTATATCTCCTGTCGGGTACGTGACAGCGGTGGTACGACGGTGGCGGATTTTAACAACCAGACCAACGTCACCATCGTGGCGGAACTGGCGAACGGCAAGACCATCATCGGTGAAGGCTTGTGGACTGTGAACACGCAGGAAGTGAAGAGCGAAGATGCGGAGTTTGAAGTTCGTTGGGAAGGCATTTCAGTCACTGAAAACTAAGGAATTCACATGGAAAAGACCAAGATTGTGCAATTAAGTAAACCCATTGAGAGTAATGACGGCAAGGAGATTTATCAGGAAATTCATCTGCGTGAACCGACACTCATCGAAGTGGAGCAATTCTATGAGGCCGATCGGAAATCCAATCCGTTAGCGGCTATGCGGCTGTTAATTGCACTGGTATCACAAACTCAACTCACTGATACCGTGTTAAAAAAGATGGCTATCACGGATTTTCGGGAGTGTGAGGTCTTTTTGACCTCTTTTTTGGCTTACACACCCTCCGACAGTGGCAGCAATTAGCGGCGGATGTGACCTATTTTTATCACTGGGGGCCACAGGATGCGTGGCTCCTGAGTCGGACGCGGCTGAATTGGTGGGTTGAACAGGCAAACCGGATTAATCAGGCGGAATAGCGCAATGGGTAACGTATTTGACTTTGAATTAAATGCAGATGAAAACGCAACAAAAGCATTAGCTGAAATCGAAGCCAGAATTAAGCAGTTAAACCCCTTGCTGGGTTCTACGCGGGAAGCACTGCGGTTCGGCGGTAGCGAAACACTGGAAACCACAGGTGGACTGAGTAACCAATTGCGAGACATGTCTCGTTATGCGCAGGATAACGTCCAGAATATCGGTGACATGATCCCGCCGCTGAAGAATTTTGGTGAACTGTTTACAAAATACAGTGGACTGACATCAAAAATGGGGCTGTTTGGTGGTATCGGGGGCGTTGTTGGTGGGATGACTGCCGGGTATAAGACGCTCAGGGAGATGGGCAGGGAGGCTAATAATCTTGATACCCTCTCTAAAAATACGGCCATGTCCATTGAAGATACCTCTAAGCTCACCGGTGCATTAGTGCAAATCGGGGCGGATGCTGATGATGCCCAACAGTCTGTTCAAAACTTATTTAACGTCTTGAATTCAGCGCAACGGGGTGAAAATCCCTCTGTACTGGCAGAATTAAATAATCTTAACATTCCGATACACACCACCAAAGACGGTTCAGCGGATACCCTTCCGACATTATTGGAAATCGCCAAAAAATTTCCCAATATGCCCTCCGAAACGCAGTTCAGGTTATCCAATAAATTGGGGTTAACACCGGATGTTTTGACGTTAATTCGTGAAAATAAGATACAGGAGCGATTGGATAAGTCGGTAAAAAATGGTCAGAGTCGCACGACGGAAGAAAATCAAAAGCTCACGGATTTTAATACGGAAGCCAATGAGCTGGGCGCAAGGGTTGACGGCATTTGGAACCGAGTAAAAATAGGGAGTGCGACATGGTTTTTGGATAAAAGCAAAGCAACCAAAGCCAGTCCACAGATGCAGTCTGTTGAGGAATATAAGAAGCGAGAGAAAGACACCGCCGACAACTTTTACCACGGAAATAAAGAGAATGATATTCGGCAACGTGCGCTCAGGGATGACGAATTTAAGAAGCAGTTAACGTTTAAAGAAAGATTGTCTCTGACCGTTAATAAGCCAGATGAAGGCTTGCAAAAGAAACTGGATGATAAATACAGTGAGTCATGGGAAAAGCAGAAAAAAGCCCATGAAGCTAAAGAGGTTGCCAAGCAGATACCAGTAGCACAAAAAGTAGAAGCACCTGATTATCCTAATCCGTCAAAGCTTAAAGGCGCGGCATTACTGGAATCCATGTCTGATTATTTTGCCATGCTGGAGAAGAAATACGGTCACGAATCCGGTTTGCTGCACGGTGTGGCTATGACTGAATCGTCAGGAGATCCCAGTAAGATTGGGCCAATGACATATACGGGGGAGCGAGCTATGGGAATGTTCCAGTTTATGCCCGATACTGCCAAAGAGCAGGGATTAAGCAGAAGTGATGCCCTTGATCCGTACAAATCAGCTGAAGCAGCTGCTAAATATCTCAGCTTGTTACGTCAGAAAACCGGTAGTACAGACGGGATGTTGGCGGCTTATAACGGAGGTATTGGAAGACTGGAGAGAAGAGGCAGCATAAGGAACATGCCACCGGAAACACGCAATTATGTTCCCAAAGTTAAGAAATACATGAAGGCTGGCGCCGCAATTGCTGAAAAAAATACCAATAAGAAAAAGCCACCACAGCAAGAGCAACAACAGCAGCCACTCCCCTCACTCTACGGACAGAATAAGCAGGTTGAGCGCGATGAAGAAATGGGTAAAAGAATTGCACAGGCGGTTCGAGAAGCTATTGGTGATAAAACTATCACCGTCGATATTAATTTGTTCAATGATAAAACCGGAGAACGACAAAAAATTCAGTCAAATTCTGCCGGGAAAGTCACAACGTCGATGAAATACTCTTAAGTTAGCGGTAAGGGATTTATTTATATAAGCAGCTATAATTAAACCAAATTGACATTTAATGAGGTGCTAAATGTTAAAATCGATTGTTTGTGTAGTCGCTCTCCTGATCTCAATGGGGGCTGCTGCTAACATCGGTACTGGTACTGGTATTGGAATTGATGCTGATGGTCATCATTATATTATTGATGGCGGTTATGAATGCGAAGCACGTAATTTAAAGGAAGGCAAAGAAATTGAAGGATGGGACGGTGCTTTGGTGGGTATCGCTGGGAGTACCAAAGTTAAAGCAATAGCATTCTCATTGTTCAAAAATGGCGAGGAATCACCTGAAATTTCTATTAGTCGTTTAAGAATAGAGACTTTTCCGTCAGAAACTTTTTACACTAACCTCAGTAACTCTGCTTCGATTAGAGTGAATTCATCATCAATAGCGATAGCCCTCAACATTGGTGAAGAAGGTACTGGAATTCTTTTAACCAATTGCATACCCGGAATCCCATAAAAAGCCAGAGTAGAGGAAATAGACCCTACGGGCTTTGATCTGCATTTCATGACGCCTTCATAGTCAGCACAAAAATAAGCCGTTTCCCTTTTCACAATTTGGACAATTTCCGTTCAAGCATCAGAACGAGTAATGTAGTATCTTTCGATAGACTATTTGATGCAGGAGAGAAAATGGAACGTAGAGAAAAGATAGCTTTCATTTTTCCAGCGGCTAAAGACGTGGATGGTAATGAAGGACCTATTCTTAATTTTCAATGTGAAAAATTACCCGTTGATACAAAAGTAACGGTTGCGGCTGCTTTTGTTGGGCTTGAGCAGTTAAAAAAGTATCTGATTTCATTAGATATCATTGATAAAAATGGTACAACTATCTTAAAAGAGTCGCCAGTAGAGGTTCCTGTTACAGCAAATGATGATGAGGCAGACCCTGCTGACGTTCCGGGATTTCTCCGTGCTGATCTTTTAGTCAGAATGATGAGTATTGGTGTTCATACTATTAAAATTGCTATAGCTAGTGCTGATGAGATAAATAAGATTCTGCACGAAACGGAAGCTCACTTTAGAGTTATTCTCAAAGGAGAGCAGAATGAATCCTGAAAACTCTAACATTATTTCTTTTTCTAGTGGGAAAAAGCTAGCGTCCAATGTTCCTGCAAATGATGGACATCATCCTGATAATCATTCACCATTAAAGAATGGTAACGGCGGTGGAGGTGGTGATATGGAAGCGAGAGTGGCAAAACTTGAGTCAGATGTTGAACATATCAAGGCTACCATGAGTGATATGAAGTCTGATCTGAAAACAATTACCAGTGATGTTGGTATAGTTAAAACTGACGTCGCTTTGATTTTGCAAAAAATGGATAACATCTCTTCGTCTGTAGAAAGTAAAGCAAACACTGCCGATGTTGCTTTAGTGCTACAAAAAATGGATAGCCTTTCTTCAACTGTAGAGAGCAAGGCAAACAATAATGATGTTGCCTTGATATTACAGAGGATGAGTGATATGTCTTCATCCATAGAGAAAAAATCAAGTTCTGAGCAAGTGGATGCAAAAATCGGTGTTCTTAAGATATGGTTTTTGACTCTATTACTATTTTCAATAGCAATGCCTGTCATTATGTTCTTGCTAAATCTATACATGAAGAAACCATAACTAACCCGCTTCGGCGGGTTTTTCATTTTTAAGGCCGCCGAGTGCGGTTTTTTTTCGCCCTAAAAAAGAGGTCTCGCATGGCTTTTATTAAAGATGCCGTTTCTTCCCTGTTGGGGGGTGGCAGTGATGCGTCATGGCAGTGTGCTGAACATCTGCATCCGGCTTCGTTCCGGGGGGTGCCGTTTGCGGTGGTCTCCGGGGAAAGTGTCTTCGGTCGCCGTCAGGCGGTGCATGAATACCCGTATCGTGATACGGCGTGGCTGGAGGATTTAGGCCGGGCCACCCGGCGGATCACATTGCGCGGTTTTATTATTCAGGACAGCGCGGTGTATCACGCGCCGGATGTGATCACCCAGCGTAAAAATCTGGTGGCCGCCTGTGAAACCGGCTCGACGGGGACCTTAGTCCATCCGACACTGGGAGAGCTGACGGTCAGTGTGACCGAAAGTGGTCTGCGCATGAATGAGAGCAAGGAGTTTGGCCGGGTATTTGAGTTCACACTCACCGTAATTGAATCGGGGCTGAAAGTCTTTGCGATCACCAACAGTACCAAATCCGCCACTGAGGTGAAAAAGCACTGGTTACAAACCTATACCACCACGCTGGCGAAATATATCGCGATGGTCCGGGGTGAAATCCGTTCGGTGACACAGGGCATACGGATTATTAAACAGACCGCGAACCAGTGGATCGGCATGGTGACCCGGTCAATGGATGAAGTGACCAATCTCAGCGATATGCTGAAAACCACCTTCGGCAGTGAACGTTACGGGCGCTATCAGCGCGGAAAAATTGGTGGCACCGTTTCCGGGGCTACGGGTCTGCGGTCACGGGATGACCGGCAGCACAATGAAGCCGACATCATCAGAAAAACCACAGCCACGGTGGTGATGAGTCGCAAAACCATTACCGACAGACTGGATAAACTGCACGCTGCCCACACCGTGGAAACCTTCAGCGAGGCCGCCGGGCAGGTCGTGATCGCGATTATTGATTCTGCCGGCAGTGTGGATGAGAAAGTAGCGATTTTCGAGGCATTAGCAGCGTTTCAGAACACCCGCTATCAGCAGGGCGCGGTTGACCGCCATATCACGGAAATGACCGTGTTGTTGTTGGTTGTCCTGTCAGTGGGGGCGATGGTGCAGGTTGCCAGTGACTTTACCCCGTCCAGCAATCAGGAAGCCCATGATTTACAAACGCGGGTCTGTCAGGCACTGGATACGGCGCTGGTGATGGCCGGTGATTTGGGTGTGGATGAGGTGTATCAGTCTTTGATGGCCTTGCGGCATGAGTTTATGACCAGTGCAGAATTAAAAGGTGCGGAGTCAGGACGGTTAGCCCAGTTTAGTCTGCCGGCGGTTCTGCCTGCCCTGACAGTGGCGAACCGGATTTATCAGGATGCCGGACGCAGTGATGAACTGATACAGGCCACGGATCCCCGTCACCCGGCTTTTATGCCTACCCGATTTAAGGCACTCAGACAATGAAAAAACAGGATGAACTGTCGCTGGTGATTGGCGGCAAGGCGATTTATGGCTGGGACAGTGTGCGCGTCACGCGGGGCATTGAACGGTTACCGTCTGATTTTGAACTGATGCTGATGGACTATTACCCCGGCAGTGATGAAAAACAACAGGTCGAGGCCGGACAACCCTGTCAGGTGCTGCTGGGTAATGACCCGGTGATAACGGGTTATATCGATATCTGGAATTCTTCCATTAACAAAAGTACCCACCAGATACGGGTGACCGGTCGCAGTAAATGTCAGGATTTAGTGGATTGTTCAGCCAAATGGCCGCAGAACGTCATTAGTCGGGCGACAGCATTGCAGATTGCCCAGAAACTGGCGCAGTGGTATGGCATTGATGTGACCTCGGATGTGGCGGACATGGAGCCGCTACCGCAGTTTACCCTGAACTGGGGCGAATCCTCACAGGAGATCATTGACCGCATTACTCGCTGGTCCGCTCTACTGTATTACGACACGCCGGATGGGAATTTATTCCTGACCCGCGTCAGCGATAAAGTGGCGGCCAGTGGGGTGGCGCAGGGCAAAAACATTGAACTGGCGGACTATCAGTCTTCCATGAACGAGCGGTTCTCCGAATACATCGGGCTGTCCATGAATGTCAGCGGACTCAGCGAACTCTCGTCCGGACAAGGGTATCAGGCGGTCGAAATCGCCAGTGCCCAGGACCCGGAAGCCGAAAAGATGCGTTACCGCAATTATGTCACCATCATCGAGAGTACATTGTACTCACATCAGCGCCAGCAGGAAGCCATTGACTGGGAAATGAACCGTCGTTATGGGCGTTCTAAGGTGCTTAAAGTGCTGGTCGACAGCTGGCGGGATGTCAGCGGGACGTTGTGGACACCCAATACCCTGATACCGATCCACTTGCCGGTTTTTGGGCTGGAGTCTGAGCAGTGGCTGCTGTCTGAAGTGTCGTATGTGCGCAATAAAGACGATGGCACCCGGACAGAACTGACCCTGATGCCGCCGGCTGCCTTTACTGTCCAGCCGTATGAATTTTATTCCACCCTGATGGAACTGCGCAATGGAGGTTACTGACGTGATGGACGTTAAGAATTTATATCGCCGGGCTATGATGATGCTCGGTTTAGGTCGGGTCACCACTTGTAATGATAAGGGGGTCATCCAGCAAATTCAGTATCAGACTGAAATGGAAGTCCGGGACAATACCCACCGGATAGCGGAGTTTGGTTTTTCCTCCGGATTACCGGCGAATACTGATGTGGTGCTGGCGTTTTTAGGCGGTGACCGTTCTAATGCAGTGGTGATTGGCAGCAACCATCAACAGTACCGGCATCAGGGGTTAAATCCCGGTGAAGTGGTGGTGTATAACCAGTGGGGGTTGCATATTTTGCTGACAGAATTGGGAATAATCGTTGAAGCGAAAGGGCAGCCTGTTACTGTGAATAATGCAGCTAGAGTCACTGTTAACGCCTCAACTGAAGTGCTGCTCAATACCCCGGTGCTCAAAGTCACCGGTAATGTTATCGACAACTGCAACACCAATACCACCACGATGAAACAGTTACGGGATAGCTACAATCGTCATATGCATCCTGTCTCGGGGGTGAGAGCGGGTGACTCCACGGTACACAGCCAGATAACGGGAGAGACGGTCAAATGAGTGATATCACCTCCTGGTGGAATGTGAAAAATATCCACGCTGACTGGTTAGCCGGGCGTGGGGATATCGTTACCGGCAATGACCTGCAAACCGCCATCATTATCAGTCTGTTTACGGACCGGCAGGCCAGAGCCGATGATGCCATTGACGGCACTGATCGCCGGGGATGGTGGGGAGACAGTAGTGCGGATTATCAAATCGGCTCCCGGTTATGGCTGTTACACCGACAAAAACTGACGACGGCTGTGGCGCTGACAGCGGAAGATTACGCCCGTGAAGCCCTGCAATGGATGCTGGACGATGGTGTGGCGTCTGCGATTGATATCCACACACAGATTGTCTGGCCTGACCGACTGAATATGATGATCCGTTATCAGCGTCCGGGGCGGAATAACGAAGACCTGCGTTTTTTCTGGGTATGGGAGCGAGAAAATGCCGTTTAAACGAAAGACCCTGACCGAACTTAGGGCACAGAACCGCAGTTATTTACAGTCAGAATTACAGAAAACCGGCCCGTTACTACGCTTTTCCAATATGGGCGTACTGGCGGATATGGATGCCGGCATGGCACACCTGCATTACGGTTATCTTGATTACATGGCCCGACAAACCACCCCGTTTACGGCTACCGACGAATGGTTGGCAGGCTGGGCCGCGTTAAAGAAAATCTTCCGCAAACCAGCCACCGCCGCCCAGTGTGACCATTATCAGTTCACTGGCGTGGCAGGAACGATGATTCCCGCGCAAACAAGGCTGAACCGGGGAGATGGCTATCAGTATCAGACCGTGACAGAAACCCGCATTGATACGCAGGGACACGGGGTTGTTAGGCTGATGGCACTCTTACCAGAGAACACCGAAGATGATTCCGGCGGGGGTGCAGCAGGGAACGCCCCGGCAGGCACGCTATTAACACTGGATCAGAGCCTGGCGGGTGTTGATGTGGAAGGTACGGCGATAATGCCGATTACCGGCGGGGCAGATATCGAAAGTGAGGCGGATTTCCGTTCCCGTATGTTGCTGGCCTATCAGGGTACGCCACAGGGTGGCTCTGATGATGACTACAAACAGTGGGCGCTGTCTGTTCCGGGGATTACCCGCGTCTGGGTCAGGCCGAGAGCGGCCGGCGCCGGTACGGTGGGCGTCTATATCATGTGTGATAACAACGGGCACGATGGCTTTCCTGTCGGCAAAGATGGGGTTTCCTCACAGGAATCGTATGCCGTTCATGCCACCGGGGACCAATTGCGCGTGGCTGACCATCTTTATATTTTGCAGCCCGTCACGGCGTTGGTCTGGGTATTATCCCCTATCAAGCATTTGCTTAACTTTACGATTAGTGGCCTTTCTCATGTGGGGACAGAGGTGACCGGTCGTATTAATGACGCGATTGATAACGTGTTGTTTGAAAGTGGTAACCCGGATGGCACGGGACGTATTCTGCTCTCTGAACTGCAATATGCCATTGCTGACGTATCGGGCACAGCAGGCTTTGTGATCACCTCGCCGACTGACAATATCACGTTGCCGGTGGGCCACTTACCACTGAGAGGGAAGGTGACTTACACATGAAACCATACAGCGTGGCAGAATATACCTCTGCTCTCAATGGCCTGTTACCGACCGGGATGGCATGGACCCGAACACCGGATTCGGTGATGAGTGCGGTTGTACGGGCGATTGCCCGGAGTTATCACCGCAGTGACCAGGATACACATTTATTACTGGACGGC
>NZ_NJAJ01000056.1 GCF_002632825.1 Xenorhabdus stockiae | reverse complement strand
CATGTTGACTGATATCGGCGTTCAAGATGAGTATGGAACACTGACCCTACCAGAGAGTTACAACGGGATAAGTTTAGAGTAATTACCAAAATACAAAATCCTGCAAAGCATCCTCAAACGGGTGCTTGATAGAGTTTTGTGTAAGTTTTTGGCTGGCATGATCTCGCTCAAACAGCGGGATATATAAACCGAGCCAGTTATTTATTCTGAATTAGGCAAAAACAATGATGATAATTCACATTAATGAAGATGGCAGCACATCAGTACAGACTGCTAGATACATGGCATCTTACGATAAAGAAGGGGTTCTTATCGGGGTTATTGGGTTTACCGAATTCGCGCCTAAAAGCATTGATCTTCACAATGCATTCAAGTCGAAAGCAGATACAGCGCGGATTGCTAGCACTGACGATAAAATTGAGGTTCGTGACTTGGAAGGGCAGATAAGGACTGTTATTGGTTCTCTGCAATCAATCAAAACAAGTCATGATGATCACATCCGTCAGATAGTCCGCGAAGAATTACGTCAGTTCGTGACGCGTGAATTGATGCCGGGTGGGTTACTTTCAAGATAAGGAAATAAAATGGCTAGGCCGGACTGGGGCGAGCTTAAAAATAAGTTCCTATCTGACCATGCCGAAACGGGTGTATCACCGAAAGAATGGTGTGAGTCTCAGGGATTAAATTATTCAACTGCCCGAAGGTATATCAAAAATTCAACTGCGCACAAAACTGCGCAAAACGAAACCCGCAAAGTGCGCAATTCAAAAAAGCGCAATTCCAACACCGCTCCGCCTTTTGAGATTGGCAACAGTGTAGCGGTAAAGCACTCTGGTTACTCTAAATATCTGCCTGATTCAAAAGAGCTGTTTAAAGATGCGGCAGAGCTGGATTTGGATCAGGAATTATTGTTTGTTCGGGCAAGAACATTGTCAGTGACAAACATCCTTGGCAAGTTGCGCACTGATTTTGAGTCGGCCGAAGATTCGGAACTACGTGGTGATATTGCAAAACAGATTATGGGTGCAGAACAGGCTCTAGATCGCAATATTGCGCGCATTGAATCCATAGAACGTACTTTAACGAGTCTTGATATTGATCGGGCCACGCTACCGAAAGTGATAGCTGATACTGAATTCAGGTTAGCGGTAACACGTAAAACGAAACTTGAAGCAGATAAACTGCAAAAAGAAATCGATACAGAAAAAGAGCAACCTATAAAAAGAATGGAGGTGATAATTGTCGGGGAGAATAATCAGGGCGACACTGACACCACCTCAGGGTAAGTTTTTCAGTCTCCAGTGTAAGTATCCGGCATTTGTTGGCGGGTTTGGCACCGGTAAGACTGAAACAATGGCTGTTTCTGCTTTTCGAGATGCATCTCATTCATCCAACGCACTGATAGCTATGTATGAACCAACCTATGACTTGATACGGCTCATTCTTGCACCTCGTATGGAAGAGAAGCTCTCTGAATATGGTATTCGCTATAAATACAATAAGTCAGAAAACATTATCTATACCGCCACTTCCGGTATTGGTGATTTTGTTTTGCGCACATTGGATAACCCGGCGCGTATTGTGGGTTACGAGTCTTATCGGGCGCACATTGATGAAATTGACACACTAAAAGAGCACCATGCAAATGATGTTTGGATAAAAGTTATTGCCCGTAATCGTCAACGTCCGTTTGGCATAGAGAAGCCATTTAACCGGGTAAGCGTCTACACCACACCAGAAGGATTCCGCTTTGTATATAAAACATGGAAGCGTAACCCTAAAGAAGGTTATCAAATGGTTCAGGCGTCTACATACAGTAATCCGTTTTTGCCTGATGATTATGCGGACTCTTTGAAGGCAAGTTATCCGCCTCAATTAATTGATGCTTATCTTGATGGCGAATTCGTTAACCTGACAAGCGGCACGGTTTACCATTGTTACGATAGGAAAAAGAATAGCAGTACGGAAATGGTAATAGGTAATGAGCCAATATTTGTCGGCATGGATTTCAACGTTGGCAAGATGGCGGCAATTATTCATGTGAAGCGCTCTGGATTACCTCACGCAGTAGATGAAATCATGGGGGGGTATGACACGCCTGACGTTATCAAAACACTGCAAAACCGGTATTCAGAAAACAAAATTCATATTTACCCAGATGCCAGTGGCAATAGCCGGAAATCAGTTAATGCATCAGAGACTGATATTGCCTTGCTCAAAAGAGCCGGGCTTACAGTTCATGTCAATGGCACTAATCCATCGGTAAAAGATCGCGTTAATTCAATGAACGCCATGTTCCTGAATGCCGAAGGGGAAAGGCGTTATTTCGTCAATACTGATAGGTGCCCTAATTATAGCGAGTCGCTGGAGCAGCAAATCTGGTTACCCTCTGGTGAGCCGGATAAAACAGCAGGTTTTGACCATGCCAATGATGCAGGTGGTTATTACATTTCATTTGAATACCCCATTGTGAGCTCTGATCTCACTAAGACAATCAATTTCAACTGGAACTAACATGAATACAAATGTCGATTACAAACATCCGGCGTACACCGAATTTTTGCCAGAATGGAACATGATCGGCGATTGTGTTGATGGCGAACGGGTTGTTAAGAGTCGAGGTGAAAAGTATCTACCGCATCCAGCGGATAAGAAAAACAAAGATGACCCAAATAATGAGCGCTATAAAAAATACCTGCTCCGGGCTTCTTTTATTAATGCCACAGGTCGGACACTGTTTGGGTTGCTCGGTATTGCCTTTAATAAGCCTGTCAAAATGAATATCGCTGGTGGTATTAAATATTTGGAAACGGATATTGACGGTGAGGGTCAGCCATTAACGCAGATGATACGAGATTCATTATCTCAAGTCTTACAGCGTGGGCGTGCCGGATTACTGGCTGATTACTCCGGTTCGGGCATTCAGTCAGAGGCTGAGAAAGGCCGTCCGTATATTCGCTTATTCACTGCAAAGCAAATCATTAACTGGCGGGTAACTAACGGAAAAACATCATTGGTTGTTGTTCATTATCAGGAGCCGAGGGACTCTGATAATTTCGAGTTACAACTGATTGATCGCTGGATTGAGCTGAGGCTTATTGAAGACAAGGCGTATTCACGAAATTGGTATAAGGATGGCAGTGTGATTGCGGGGGAATGGGTGGAGCTTAAAGATGCATCCGGATTGTCGCTATCTGAGCTACCGTGGGCATGGATTGGTTCAATGAACAATGACCACACCCCAGATGCCCCGCCGCTGGCTGATATCGCTTATGTGAATATCAAACATTATCAGGCGGAAGCCGATATTGCAGAGTCAGCGCATACAGTCGGGCAGCCTATGGTGGCGCTCACTGGACTGACTGATGAATGGGCGGATAAATATTTTCGTGATGGGTTTACTGTCGGTTCGCGTAACGGCGTTCTGCTTCCTCAAAGCGGTGATATGAAGTTTGCCCAGCCGGAAGAGCGCAATATACAGATAACAGTGGCGGAGCGAAGGGAAAAGCAAATGGCGATGCTGGGTGCCAAGTTAATTGAGCGCGGCACTTCTGCACGTACCGCTACTCAAGCACAAAATGAGGCGCAAACAGATAACTCTATCTTGTCGCTTTGTGCAGGGAACGTGGAACAGGCGTTTAACCGTGCGTTGCAGTTCTGTATTCAGTTTGCTGGTGTGGGTGAGGCCACTATTGAGCTGAATAAAATTTATGATACCGCTCAGCTTGATTCTGCGGCGATATCTACATTGTTATCTGCTGTTCAGTCTGGTGAGATGCGTAAAATTGACTTTATTCGCTATCTACAAAGTATCAATATTGTCCCTCAGGATGAGCAGCCGGAAGATATCGAAGATCAGCTGAGAAATAAAACACCTGAAATACTGGAGTGATAAATGAAATCAATCAATGACATGATAATGGATGAATTGATTGCTCACTCCCTGTTTTCGGGACGCTATTCAACCCATGTTGCCCGTAGAATGGTTAAGACATTAAATGAATTTGACGCAGAATTAACGGCATCTTTGATTGTCGCGCTGGATGATGCTCACCTTAATAGTCATAGCTTTACTGCCCAACGGCTGGAATCATTGCTTTTCAGCGTCAGAAGGATAAATAAAAGTGCTGTTGAGAGCGCCTTTTCGGTGTTATCCAGTGAAATGCTGGAGCATGTGCGTTATGAGATTGGCTACTATCCGTCATTATTTGAATCTTTGCTACCTGATGGGGCACTGAAAAAATATCCACTAATAGGCATTACGGAAGAAATGCTTTATTCCTCCGTGATGTCCCGACCGTTTCAAGGGAAATTGTTATCGGAATGGGCGGATGGGTTGGCGACAGATCGTATGGTCAGGATCAATAATGCGGTTCGCAATGGCTATTTACATGGCAGCAGTGCGGTTGAAATAGGGCGTAAAATCAGGGGGCATGCCAATCAGGGGTACAAAGATGGCGCACTGCAAATAAGTCGTGCCAATGCAACCAGTATCGCCAAAACAGCGATAAACCATTTACAAGCAACCGCAAGAGAACAGTTTACAAAAGCCAACAAGGATATTTTTGATTGCAAGCGATGGGTATCGACACTGGATAATAAAACGTCCAATGATTGCATCATCCGTGATGGGTTGAAATACACGCTGAGTGATAAGCCTATCGACCACAAAATTCCTTACCTGCAAGGCCCCGGTAAAATACATTTTAATTGCCGTTCAATGGAAACGCTGGTGGTGAAATCATGGCGGGAGCTCGGTATTGACGCGAATGAAATGAGTGAAGGTACAAGAGCATCAATGAATGGTCAGGTGCCGGAAAATACCATGTTTCTTGCGTGGATTCAGCGGCAACCTGCATGGCGACAAAAGCAGGTATTTGGTGAAACTCGCTATCGTCTTATGAAAGAAGGCGGTATGCATCCATCAGAGTTTTACACAGATAAGGGGGAGTTTATCTCACTGGATAAACTTAAAGAGATAGACGAACAAGCGTTCAGAGAGGCTGGCTACTCATAGCCGGTAAAAATTAACAAGGTCACTTCGGTGGCCTTTTTTATTGTCCGCAGTCGGTGACTGCATCATCAAGACCTGAGGTTGACGATGTTTAAATTTGCATTAACAAAAGAAGAGTTTGAGGCCTTAACTGATGAACAAAAAGCCATGTACAAAGCACAGGGTGACAAATATCAGTTACAGATCGAAGGGATGCCTGAAATACCTGACGTTTCTGGTTTGCAAAAGAAAGTAGATGAACTGCTTTCTGAGAAGAAATCAGAGCAGGAAAAACGCCGTCAGGCGGAAGAGGCAGCGAAGAAAGCCGCTGAAGAACAGGCCCGCAAAAATGGGGATATCGAGGCACTGGAAAAAAGTTGGTCTGAAAAACTCACCGCACGTGAAAAAGAGTTGTTGACCCAACTTGAAGCGAAAGACACTAATCTTCGCACTTTGCTGGTGGATAACGTTGCGCAGTCATTGGCGGCTAAATTGGCAGGGGATAGCGCGCCGTTAATTATGCCACATATTAAATCACGTCTGACAGTCGAAGAGGGGAAGACCCGCGTTGTTGATTCTGGTGGTCAGCTTTCAGCGTTATCTATTGATGAGTTGGAAAAAGAGTTTCGCAGTAACCAATTATTTGCACCGGTAATTATCGGTAGCAAAGCCACTGGAACCGGGGGTGACGGCGGCAAAGGAAAACCACCTGCCGGAGGCGGTGAGAAGCCAAAAAGCACGAATTCATTAGTGGATCGTGCTCGTGAAATCATTGCTAAATCAGAGGAATAATTGAATGTCGTTAGAAATTTTTCAAAAACAAGTCTCCACCGCCGCTACTGAACTGGTTGATCAGGCTGTCCGAGAATTTAACGAGGCATCAGGTGGTGCTTTGGTTCTCGGTAACGGTGATCACATTGGTGATTTTGTGGAACAGACATCGTGGCAATTACTGGGTGGTCTGGCTCAGCGCCGTAACGCCTATGCTTCGGGTAATCTTACCCCGCAGGAATTAGGTCAGATTTTGGATCGCATGGTGAAGGTCGACGGACGTATTGGTCCTGTTTCTGTTACGCCCACCATGATGAAGCGCCTGGGTAAGGATGTCTCAGAAGCCTCAGCGGTTGTCGCCGCTCAGTCTGCGGAAGCTATGCTGCAAGACTACCTGAATACGACAGGCTCGGCATTGAAAGCCGCTATTTCGGGCAATACGGAGGTTATTACCGATCTATCAGCCGAGAAAAAAGCCCCCTCTTTACGCGGCCTGAACCGGGCAACTCGCCCGTTTGGTGATGCCTACTCACGTATTGTGGCGTGGCTAATGGACGGGGCAACGTTCAACGATTTTATGGATGAGACACTGGCAAACGCCAGTAATCTGTTCCAGATTGGTAATGTTGCTATCAAACAGGATGGTTTCGGTCGTCGTTTTGTGGTGTCAGATATTCCGGCATTGGCGGATGGTGAAAAGCAACACTCGCTAGGATTAGTTGTGGGGGCTGCGGCTGTTCAAACGTCACCGCTCATCATGAAAGCACAGGATGTCCTCGGTACGGAGAATATCAAGGCGCTGATGCAGGGTGAGTACGACTTCACTATTGGTCTGCGCGGTTATCAATGGGCGAAAGATAGCATCAAGTCACCGACAAATGATCAGCTGGGGGCTAAATCCAACTGGAAGCAAATTGTAACCAGCATTAAGGATACTGCCGGTGTTATGGTGACGTTTGGTAAAGATACCACAGCAACGACTACGGTCGACAATAAGTAATAGTAGGGGCTTAATTGCCCCTTTTTTTGAGGTGAGCATGATTGATTCAGATAAAAACTCGCCAACGTTTAATAGCTACGCCAGTGTTGAGGATTTAAAGCAGTTTGCTGTTCAGCGTGGTTACCATTTATCGGATGATAGCAACATGCCAGCCCTTTTGTTTCAGGCGATGGACTATCTATCCACGCGACAATGGAAGGGGCAGAAATCAATATTGGGGCAGCCATTGGCCTTTCCGAGAAAAGGTATTTATGCCGATGGCGAGTTATTGCCGAGTTATGGAATCCCGGTGCAATTAATACAGGCACAATGCCGTTTGGCGATTGACTCACTTGAATATGATCTTACGCCTACAGTGGGTGGTGAAGTCCTGTCTGAGACTGTCAGTGGAGCTGTATCAGTAACCTATAGAGAAGGCACTAACTCCGGTGTGCCGAATATGGCTTGGCTTAATTCTCTGTTACGTGATTTTCTGTCTGATAGCGGTATGACATTTCAAGTATTCCGGGGGTAAGCGTGGCAAAGTTTTATTCCAGAATACAGAAAACTTCTGGGCGATTACTCAAGCAATATGGCGCTGAACTTGTCGTTAGGCGCAAAGGAAGACACTGGGTGGATGATGAAGGCCGGGAGCGTAACGAACCGGAACGACAGTTCAATGCTACTGGTGTGAAAGTTAGGTATAACCCGAATGAAATTGATGGCTCACTGATACTGTCTACGGATATCAAAATGGTGTTCTCTTCTGATGTGCAGATAGAGAAAGGGGATTTAGTGCTGGTGGATGGGGTTTGGCTACGAGTGATTGAGCCTAACCCGGTTAAACCTGCTGATATCGTGCTTTGTTATCAATCCCAACTGAGGGCGTGAGATGGCAGATCCATTTATGGCATCCATTGATGCGTTTGTGAATAAAGCCAAAGGTAATATTGAAGCCGCATCGAAGGGAACGTTTATCAAGATATTGTCACGATTGATTGTCATGGCTCCCGTGGGCAACCCTGAGCTATGGGCCGTGAACAGTACGGCAAGAGATTATAATCAGGCAGTGTATGATTGGAACGAGCAGCAGCAATCAGACCCTAATAATTTAACCCCAAAAAGACGGCGGCTAAAAAAACGGGCTCGTGTTACTGATTCCATGGATATTAAAGCCCCTTCTGGATATACCGGTGGTCGGTTTAGAGGGAATTGGCAGGTGACCTTTGATAAAGCGCCAGCCGAAGAGACCGGGCGTATTGATAAGAACGGTAATCTGACCCAAGCCATCGGTGATCTGATGATCGGGCAATTTAAAGTTGGCGTTAAAGCTGTCTATTTTTCAAATAATGTGCCCTATGCCTATCGCCTTGAAATGGGCCACTCCAAACAAGCGCCAAACGGTATGGTTGCTGTGACAGCGCAAGCATTTCAGAAACTTTTCAGTGAGGCGGTATCGGAAACAAAATCATGAATCAGTCAACGATAAATGAGGCTATTCGCTCGCTGATTGCCAGAATAGCCAAGCAGGAAGATTTGCGCGTGGCGTGGCCCAACATGCCATTTAGTGACATTAACGATCCATATCTGCAATTGCACATTATGCCTGCAACAACACAAAATATCGGTTTATCGCTGGATATGCTGGTATTTCGTGGTGTCATTCAAGTGAGTGTTGTAGGGAAATCTGGCTCTGGTGAATCAGTGTTAACACAACTTGCCGATCGGATAACTGAATATTTACCGAATGGCCTGTCACTGACTAAAAGCCTGTATCTCAATGATGACCCCAGCGTCTTTCCCTCCATTCAGGATGGCGCAAATTACACCATTCCCATACGTACATCATATCGATGTGATGCAATTCGATAATGGCCGCAATTAGCGGTTTTTTTATACATAAAAGAGGTTGATGATGGCCTATAACATCCCTAATGGCTCTCGTGTCTATCTAGCAAGCGAATACGGAGATGATATTAAGTTCTCCGCAGCGTCTAATACTGAAGAGGTAGTGCTGACAGTTGGAGCAGCTGTTGGTATCACTAAAGGTGACATTGTTCATGTCAATTCTGGTTGGAAGAAAGCGTCCGGGGCTTACCGTGTCAAGCTCGTCGCAGAAAAAGCCATTACATTGGAAGGGTTGGATACGACAGACAAAAATACATTCCCTGCTGGTGGTGGGGCGGGTTCACTGAAGAAAGTATTGTCATGGGAAGTGATGCCGCAAGTTATGACACTTTCCACTGAAGGGGGGGAGCAGCAAACGCAGGAGGTTCAGTTTCTGGAGGATGAGCAGGCTGAAACTATCGACACTTATAAAAATGGCGTTGTTCAGGTTTATACCTTTGCTCATGACGCCAAATTGCCCATTCGTAAACTGCTCATGAAACTGGATGATAGCAAGCAGATTACAACTATTCGGTTCTTTAATAAGCGTGCTGCCGAAGACCGATATTACACCGCCTCCGTGTCGTTTCAGCGTGTACCCAATACCGCTATAAACGAGGTTGAGAACGTGACAGCCCGTTTCTCTCTCAAATCTGACATGCAGATTTACACCAACGCAGAATAATTACAGCCCCGTTATGGGGCTTTCTTTTGAGGATTTTTTATGGCTTTTACACTTGTTCCTAATCCTAAATTCAAAGCAAATGTTCAGATCCCTGTAGCGGGTCAAGAAAAACCGGAAGTGGTGACCTTCACATTCAATCACAAGCCGATCAGTGAGTTGGATAAAATGCGGGAGATGCCGGCTCAGGAATTCTTTGAGCAGATTATTACCGGTTGGGCGATAGAGGAACCTTACAACACTGAAAACCTGAGGTTATTGCTGGATAACTACCCATCAGCAACCACGGCGATCACAACCACGTACTACAACGAATTACTGGGTAATCGGGAAAAAAACTAATCACGGTCGCTGAAGCACTGTATAGCGGGATGAACGCAAAGGATGCCGCTGATTTTCAGCGTGCCTTTGGTTTTATCCCTGATCAGCTTGATGTTGAAGTCTGGCCTGATGTCTGGGATTCATATCTGGTGTTTAGTGCTATGCAGACACAATGGCGTGTGGGGATGAATGGGGCAACCGGGCTGGACTATTCACCACTAAATCAGGTTATGGATTATCTCAACATCAAAGACAGGGCGACCGTGTTTAATGATATTCGGGTCATGGAAATCAAAGCACTCGAATTGATGCACAAGAAGCAGTAATACCTTTTATGACCTCCTTCGGGAGGTTTTTTATCCCCGAAGGAAAATACAAATGACTGATGTCGCAACCATTTCACTAAAGGTTAACACCTCTGATCTTGAAAGGGGTGAACAAAAGTTAAATTCATTTAAAAATGCGGCGGATAAAGCGAGTGGCTCTACAAATAAATTTACTAGCCAATCAGAAAAGAGCGCCGTCGCATCTGCGGCCATGGCTAAAGAGATTGATCGGGTACATAAAAATGTTTCCGATTTAGCAATCAAAGAGCAAAAAGCAGCCGCATCTGCAAAGGTTCTTGCTGCGGAGCAAGATAAAGTCGCAGAAGCGTTTTTCAAACAGATTGATGCTATCAAACGCAATGCGACCTCAACAGAGCAGCTAACCAAGATTCAGGCAGAGGCCAGAAAAGCCAGAAAATCTGAGAAATTAGACCTTGAATCTTATCGTAATATTCTGTCTGACATTATCGGCAAAAAGAAACAAATGGCAGAGGCTGATGCGAAACAGGCAGCAGCAGGTCAGGCGTTTCTAACCAGATTGAAGGACCAGATTACAACCCAAAATCTCAGCCGCAATGAGTTGCTACGTTACAGGGCAGCGCAATTAGGTGTTAGCTCTGCGGCAGATATTTACATTGGTAAGTTAAAAGAAACGAGTAAGGCGACTAATGATTTAAGCGGGAAAAATAAATCTGCCATTAATATGCTTAAAAACCTGGCTGGCTCAATAGGAATGGGTGGGCTATTGCGTGGCGGAGTCTGGGGTGTAGTAGTTTCAGGAGTGGGCGGGATTACCAAGGCTGCTTATCAGGCAGAACAGGAATTCACTCAATTTAATAAGCAGCTTATTTTAACGGGTAATTACGCCAACAAAACAGCCGGACAACTCAATGAAATGGCCCGTGTTATGTCGGGTAATGGCATTTCTCGATCTGAAATGGCCGCATCTATTGCAAGCGTCGTTGGTACAGGATTATTTAGGGATAACGAAATATCTCGTGTTGCTAAGGCCGCAGCACAAATGAATTACATTACTGGTCAGGCAATTGAAACGACAATAAACCAATTTCAGCGGTTGCAGGACGAACCGTTAAAAATGTCGTTAGAATTGGAGAAAGCTAATCACCATTTGACTGCTGCGCAATTGGAGCAAATTAATACATTAGAACTACAAGGTAATAAAACAGCCGCGGCTAAGATTGCTATCGATGCCTATGCTCAATCCATCAATGATGGTGCGAATGATATAACTCAAAATCTAGGTTTCCTTGAATCTGCATGGTTGGGAGTCCAGAACGCAGCTAAAGGGGCTTGGGATGCCATGCTCAGCAAGGGTAGGAAAAGCACTTTAGATGAACAAATCCGTGAAAAAGAAGAGTTACTTAACAGCCTGAGCAATTTATTTATCACGCCACAGTATCGACTTGATGGGCTAAAAACTGAAATTGAAGCCCTTAAAGAAGAAAAATTTCAAGTTGATATTAAAAACGCTCGTGAGCAATCTAAAAGAAATGCCGAGCAAATAGAGGTTGAAAAATTCAAGATCCGCCAAAAATGGCATAACAGCTACGCGAGCTGGAAAACCAAACGTGATGAAGAATTGGCGAAGCTAGAGGTTGAAAAATACGCTTTAACGCAAGAAAAGTACGAAGAGTATAAAAAGCAAATCAACTATAAGTGGCGTGATCGCCAGATGCCCGGTGGTCGGAAGAAGAAAAAAGAGAAGGAAGTTAAATTTAAGGTTGATGCAGGCACTCGTGCGGATGAAGCAGCAAGGAAAGAATTACTCTCTCTGCAAGCACAGTTAAGGGTTCTTGAGAGACATAAAACGGTTAATGATGTAATTAGCTCTGAGCGCAAGAAACTGCAAAATATGGAAGCCAAATTTGCCATTTTGGAAGAAGCGCAACGAAAGAGAAAGCTCACTCAGAATGAGCAGTCACTACTTCTACAAAAAGAATCCATTTTGGAATCCCATCGTGAGCTTGCTTTTATGGGAGATAAGGTTATAGCTCAAAAACGATTAAATGACCTCAGAGATAAAGCCATAAAGGATATGCAGCAACTGAATGCTGAGACTCGTTTAATGATTGAAACTATGGCGATGAGTAGTAGAGAGGCTGAGCTTTATAGGGCAAAATCACAAGCACAAACTAATTGGGAGAAAGAGGGTGGCTCGATTAGTGATCCGATTTATAGGGAGCAAATCCAAGAGATAGAGGCTGATTACGCTAAGAAAGAGAAAATGAGAGAGGATTGGGAAGCCGGTCTTAAAAAGGGTTTCGCTGAGTTCAAAGACCAAGCCACAAATACATATGCCAACGTTGCTCAAATATCACAGACCACATTTGCTGGCATGAGTAACACGATGGCTGATTTTTTGCTTACGGGCAAGGCTGATTTTGCCGGTTTCACTAAATCTATTCTTGAGATGATTACCAAAATGTTAGTGCAAATGGCTATGTTGCAAGCAATGAAAGCGGCATTCGGTGGTACTGAATTTGGTAAGACATGGTTCGGGTTTGCTGGTGGAGGTTACACTGGAAATGGTGGTAAGTATGAGCCAAAGGGCATAGTCCACGGAGGAGAGTTTGTCTTCACCAAAGAGGCTACCCAACGCTTAGGTATTGAAAATCTATATAGCTTAATGAACAGTACGAAACGAGGTTATGCAGCTGGTGGTTATGTCGGCGCTTCTCAGTCAGTGGCTACGAATACTCTAACGCCAAGGATGTACGGTATGCAACCTGCATCTGTAGATAGAGATGCTACGGTGGCATTATATGGTGATATTAATATTGGTAATCAGCAGCAATCAGCTACTAGCACTAATGATGTAGTAGCAGTTAGACGTGAGTTTCAGCAAATGGTTGAAGTCGGTGTTAGTCGGATGCTAAATAATCCAGCTTCTGCATTATATCGAACTATTAAGGGGCGTTAGGGGCATTGGAATGAATTTTAGCCTCATTTGCTTCATTTTTCATCGTTTTTTGACTAAGATTCATATAGTTTGCTCAAATGGAGATGGAGATGAAAAGGTTAATTGTTGGGATGACTACAGCTCTAGCTCTGAGCGGGTGTGCTCAGATGACCGATAGTCGCCCCATTCCTGTTATAAATACGGAGCCGGTAACTTGCAATTCAGAGGCAATGTGCAGTTACTTGTGGTCTATTGTGCCTGATAAAATTGGTAAGGCATCTCGAATGAAGGTAAGTAGTGAGAGTGATACCTTTATCTCTACATATCCTGCAATTGATACGAGACAATTAGGCGCGAGAGTGGCAAAAATACAGCAACCCAATGGTGATTATCAAATGAAAGCAACATTTTATTGCCATAGACACGCAACACCCAAGGATTGCGAAAGAGATATAATTGATGCAACGAATTTTTTTAATAAAGTTATGGGACTGTATAAAGCAGACTATTTAAAACGGTGATCTACTACAAGCCCTTATTTGCTTCATTTTGCACCATACTTTGATTAAGATTTATATATTTGGTTAAGATGAGGCGTAAGAATGAAAAAATTTTTCCTTTTAGCTATAAGTTGCATGCTTCTAGTCACTGGTTGCGTTACGCCCATGACAAAGAAGGAGATTGCGAGCGCCAAATACGACCAATTACCAGCTAATTATCAAGAGACATTGAAGAATATTATTGCTTATACACTGAAAGAGCCTAATTCAGCTAAGTATAATTTTCATAAACCTAGGTTAGCTTATACCCCCGCCTCAAGAAATGTCGCTTATGTTGTTCCAGTAGATGTTAATGCTAAAAATAGCTACGGTGGCTATACGGGCTACAAAACAAAGTATTACGCTTATACTGGTGGAGAATATAAGGATGTTACAGCTGGCGTTCGTTATACAGCAGTCAAATGGGTCGATTGAATAGCTAATAAAAAAGAGAATAGTAATGAAAAGATTAGGGTGGGTGATGTTACTATTACCGATAGTAGTTTTGGCTGAACAGCCAGATAAAGATTTTATTATTGAAGTAACAAATGATGTATGTTCTCAACATGCTGATCCTGAATTCTGTCGATGGCAATTGGAAAACATTACTGCAATTTCAGGGATAATTTCACTGAACTATGCTAGTTGCGTTCGTAATGATAAGCACACAAAAGATTGCGATAAAACAGTAGAGGCATTTAACTATATACAGAGCAAATATGATAAAAATATGACTGAAATGAGAGAATAGTTACTGTAAGTAATGTCTTATGAATTGACGTAATACTGCGTTGCCGGACTTTAAGATTGGCTTTTTATTAATAACCCACCATGAAACCACCATCAATTTTTTGGCATCCAATATTGGAGTGCATGAACTCAGATAGAAGCCCTTATGGGCAAAGCCCTAACGTAATTCAAGGTGGAAAAGTATGACTTTTGAACAACGAAAAGCGCGTGCTATTGCCATCATGGAAAGCAAAAACATGGATCGTAGTTATTACGCTCCTCCTTTGTTACGTTTGTTATGGAGAATGGGCTTCAAGACACCACCACTTCCTTTTATCTCATTTTGGCAAATCACACTGTTTGCGGGATCATTTTTTGAGCTTGGATTTTGGGTTATTAAGTGGCTTTTTGGTTGGCTTCTTGATTGGCAGCATGAGGAAACGTCACTTATTGCTGTTATTGTTTCGAGTATCGTTGGCGGTCTTTTTTTTGGTGTATTTACGGCGGTAAATGTTCGATGGACAAAGACATTTCACGACCTGCCCGATTGGGATAGCCTGGATTGAGTTTCAGTGAACCATGATCTGATAGAAGCCCTCTACGGGGCTTTTTTGTTGGTAACTACGAAATTTCCGTAGTTCAATTTTTATTCCGTTAAATCGACGGGATTAAGTAAAATCAACAAGTGGATAGATGATGTCCTTTTTGAATCATCATAATATTCAGGGTATTATGCCTATTTTCGATGAGCGAGGGTATGTCTACGAATTTTTACTCGACCGCCGACACACTGAAATTCTGATTACTGGCTATGATGTTGTTCGCCACGCCGCAGTCATTGATCGCTTAATTGCTTTTTTTGCTGGTGGAGTATTATCTTCTCGTGTGCTAGCTTATATTTCGATTGAATATCGCTCTTTGAACAATTTGGGTGTGCTGACAAAGTACACACTATGCCGGAATGCTCTAGGTTTTCTTTGAGCAAGTAATCTTCTAAAAAAGACTGGCTAATTACAATTAATGCCCCGCCCGTGTGGGGAGTTTTCGTTCTTTAATATCGCAGTGCTGAAAAAGCACAAGCCATCCTAGCGTAAATGCGTTCATCATATTTTCATATATAAATTATAACACGAATTAATAATTCTATGACTTAAGCGGAAACGCTAATCTTTACTTATCCCAAAATCTAAAATTCCACAATTAACCTATGCAATTATTTTGCATCGGTCGTTTTGCATGTTTTTTTCACAATTAAACCAAATAAAAAAGCCAGTATTCCACTACTGGCTTTTGGCGTCCTATTAAAAGGAGAAAACAAATATGTTGAACATGAATTTAGCAAATCAGTCAGCCGTTGTCACGAACCAGAATAGCCATGTTCCTGTTATCGTTTATCGTGAGCAGCGAGTTATTACGACCGAACTATTAGCTGCGGGGTATGGAACTGACAAGGACAACATCCAAAAAAACTATAAACGCAATGAAATCCGCTTTCAAGAAGGGAAGCATTACTTCCTCCTTGATGGTGATGAACTCCGAGAGTTTAGGTCAACAATCAACCAACCGACAATAAGTCGGGTGGTTAATAAACACACAGCAAAGCTTTATCTCTGGACTGAGCGCGGCGCTTCACGCCATGCCAAGATGCTGGAAACTGATCAGGCTTGGGACTATTACGAGTTACTGGAAGAAACTTACTTCCGCGTTCGTAGTAAAATGCCACAGGCAATTTTACCCGGTAACTATATTGAAGCGTTGGAATCTCTTCTTAAATCCGAAAAAGAGAAAGCAATAATTACAGCAGAGCGTGACAAAGCTATTGAAACAAAAGCATGGATTGGTAATAAACGAGAAGCAACAGCAATGGCGACAGCTTCAGTGGCAGTTCGTGAGAAAAATAAACTAGCAGAGCGTCTAGGTGAAAGTAAAAACCGCGCAACAGTATTAGCCGTTGAAAGAGCGACAAAAAGAAAGTTTCAATGGCACCCTCTGAGGAAATGGTGCAAGGAAAACAAAATAGAACCTCATACTGTACCTGACGAACGATTTGGTAAGGTGAAGTCATGGCCTGCCGCAGCATGGTTAGCAGTGTATGGTATTGACTTATCTGAACTGCTTTAGCGGCTGATACTAAGCCACGGAAGGCGAAGAGCGAACAATCAAGCTATCAATGTTATTAAGGGTATGCAACCGATTCCCTATCTTAAATCGATTGATTAGTCTAATTTTCGAGCCGCTTCCCAAATTTA
>NZ_NJAJ01000055.1 GCF_002632825.1 Xenorhabdus stockiae | reverse complement strand
TATACATGCCTGAGGATCTCCACGATTTTGTTTTCTTTAGCAAAAACTTTGATCGTGCCTCAGGCACTTTAGTTCCCTTCTTAAGCGAAGCTCAGGTTAATTAATAGTCATTAACAGAATTTATTCCCCAAAATAGGATAAAGCCTCTTGACGCAGCTATTTAGTTTAACGTCTTACAGACTCTATCTTATCAACAAGACACATTACTGGAGTTTTATGATGTATCGTAACTGCATGGTATAAATTACATGTCACTGACACTTTCTTTCCTATTAGTTTTTCAAAGATATTCCATTGTTCTTTTTTAGTCATAGCCAATTGCATCACGGCAACACCATGCTCAAAAGGTTCTGTTTCATCGTAAACACCATCACTAGATGAAACAGAAATAAGATGATCCAATCTTAATGACGGAAAGCCCTCCAATTCACTATTTTAAAGTGCCTTTAAATTTTGCTGACGTATTGTAAAAATAAGTGCTGTTGGCTTTTTCACCTTCTTCTCTGGTTGCTGCAATTCGATGGTATATTTCAGATGATTGTCTGTACCAATCTTGAAGGCATTTGACCGTATCGCAATTCTTCTCACGTAGCTTCCAGTTTTTCCTGACTAATGCTTTAAAACCGTCACTATTATCTGTAGCTATTTTTGCGTGAGTATAAGCGATAAGTAGGGCATCATCAGCCTGAGACAGGATCGGTGTGGCGCAAATCAGCTTCTCAGTCTTGCTTGTTGCCTTTGCACAATCGAAACTGGCAGAACTAGCCACAGTTGATACCAGAAACAAGAAAGCAGCTATTTTCTTTAGCACTTGTCTCCCTCCGACAGAAAATTTCAATGTGAGTTACCATATTAATAATATAATAAAAGTAATATTTTTGAGCAAAAAACAATCAAATCAAGGTTGCTGCATGGAAGTTGTCACTTTTCCCCCAGGCTTTGACTGAAATCTTTGGCGTTCTCCCGTCTTATCATTAACTAAAGTGACTTCGAGTTGAAATGGTTTGCCTGCAATGGCTTCTTGAAATGCCTTTGCCATGCTCTGTACGATATCCATCTGTGATTCAGACTCTTTTTTATTACCATAAAGCGATGGTTCGGGCTGCGACTCTCGTTTATTTCGAGGATGCTGCAAGCGTTGCTCTCTAATTATTTCTGGTTTTCGTAATCCCCTCCAGCGATCGCTATGAATAGCGTCATTAACACCCTCTTTTATCTGCTCATAGCTATATGGGTTTATATTGTCATTTTCATGTTTAATCATGGCAGCCATCAGGTTATTTAACACCTCTGGGTCATGCATATCTAGGCGTTGATTACGGGCGTATCCAGTTCGTTGAGAAACTGAACGTACATAAGCCTCTGTATTGTTTCCGGCCTCTTCAGAAGCGTATTTATCAAGAAAGAGTTCAATAGTATTAAGACCCCTTTCTGCATCGAGCATCAACTGACGAGCCATTGCCGATAAACCATCATGGGCCGTGTCAAATTTCACATAAGTATGATTATTACCATAATCTTTACCCACAGCATGAGGAGCTGCTGTTAAATTACCGGGATTATTATTGCGAATACCGCGAGGTTGCCTTCCAGATTCTTTTAGCGGGTTAATGGTCTTGCCGTTCGCCAGTTCCACCACGATGGTGACGTTGGTCTGGTTGTTAAAATCCGCCACCGTCGTACCGCCGCTGTCACGTACCCGACAGGAGATATACGGGGCATTGGGTTTTTCTTTGTACCCGTGGACATAATCCATACCGGTTAATGTTTCACGGGTAATGGTGGAGGGACTGTAGGTAAAATCCCCGACCACCATAATGGAGATCCCGTTAACGCTGGCATAAGCCGTGCCTGCCAGCCGGTTAGTGGTATTTCCCATGAGGGTTCCTTATGAAGTGGGTTGCAGTCGGAACTGGTTTAACAGGGCAAAGACCCGCAACTGATTAATCAGCGTGCCTGTCCAGAGAACATCGAGCCGGTTCGGGTTCTGGGCGTTAATTTCCACCTTCAGACCATCCGCAAAGGCTTTTGAGTCCTGCACATAGCCGTTGTACTCCAGTGTCTTGTATTGAGCGATCAGCTCTGCCCTGACAATATTGGGCGTCACAATCGCCGAGCCAGGGGCAAAACGGGTGCCGTCTTTTGCCAGTTTCATTCGGCCCAACTTTGACGTAATTTGAGTACGGATGTAGCGCGAGACGTACATCAGCAAAAACAGCGTTTCTATCTGGAGATAGCTGTCATCGTTGTCGCCATACGGGTTTTTCTGGTAGGTGCTGATGAGGTTCTCAATCTGTACCGTGCCATCGTCCGCGACCGTAAACGTGGAAATCCCACTGTGTAACAGGTTATTGCGGTCCATCAGGTCAAGCTGGTGTTCTGCGGCTGGCGATAATACCCCTGCCACCGGCAAGGTTTGCAGTGGCCTGCCGGGGTCATTTCGGAGGCTCGGTGCTACGGCACCAGTGATTGCTGCCGCCCAGATGTAGTCCGGTGTCGGGGATTTGGTGACCCCTAACAGCGTCTCATGCTGGTTATTACGCCGCTCACCCGCATCGGCTAACTCGCCATAGGTGCCACTGACCACGCTGAACGCATGGCCGTACAATTGCTGCTCCCATGACCAGCGCCCACCGGTATCAGACAAGAAGGCTTTGACTTCATCCAGTGACACGGTGTCGGTGTACGGGTTGACGATAAAATCAAAGGCCCGGTCATTTAAATTCGCCAGACCGTCTTTCAGCTCGGGGGCGCCTGCGCCGCCGGTCATGGGTGTGATGCGTAACGACATGCCGGTTGGCGTCTCTTCCCCGCCGGCCTGCCCCCGGAAATTGAGACTGATATCAATACCGTTACCGTGTGCCCCTTTGTTTTTGGCAAACAAGGTGACGGTGTTAATAGTCGCTGCTGCTTTCACCGGTAAGGCGACTTTACGGTTACCCGAAGTTTGTCGCCGTACTGGTTTAGGCAAGTCCACGGTATACAAATACATTTCCGAAGGGAAATTCCCCAAACAAATAAAGACCGGCGAACGCGCTTCTGCGTTTATCGAAAGTGAAATAGATGCCTGGATTAATCAGCGCATTATTGCCGCTCGCTTAGATGAACGTTTGGAGTCAGTGCGTAATGGCTAATACAGATATTTTATCTGTACCTATTGCCCGGCAATTTACAGGCTTATTTTTGCTGGTGGATATACGGGCAAGGTTATTACCACAAACCAAATTAATTCTACTGCTGTACCATCCTCGTAGACCAGACTGCGAAAAATTTTGTTAAGTACGGCTTGCCAGCACACGAAATCAGTTATGTGTGGCGTGACCATCCGAACTACGACCCGACCCGGCTCATTCAGATTGCGTCAGCCGATACGATTATCCGCCGTGAGTTCCCGGACAATATCGATCTGTTGATTATCGACGAGGCCCACCTGCGCCGTAAGCGGATGCTGGAAATTATCCGTGATAGTGATATCCCGGTCATTGGGTTATCAGGCACGCCATTTGCCCCGTTCCTCGGTCATTACTACGAAAAACTGATTAAGCCGACCACCATGAAAGAGCTGATCCAGCGTGGTGATTTAAGCCGGTATGAATTCTATGCGCCAATGAAACCGGATTTAAGTGGGGTGAAATCCAATAGCAGCGCGGAATTCGGCAGTGATTATAAAGAGGCTGAGATTGCTGAAATCATGTGTGGTGCTGATCTGGTGGGCGATATCGTGAGTAACTGGTTAGCCAATGGTAATAATCAGCCAACGATCTGTTTTTGCGTCACGGTCAGTCATGCCAACTTTGTCACGGTCGAATTTGATCGCGCCGGGGTGAATGCAGAGATTATTACCGCCCAGACCCCCCACGAAGAACGGCAGATTATTATTCACCGCTTCGAGCAGGGCGCAACGAAAGTCATTGTGAATGTTGGCACCTTAATTGCCGGGTTTGATAGTGATGTGCGCTGCATCATTTATGCAAGGCCCACCAAATCAGAGATTCGTTGGACTCAATGTCTCGGCAGAGGCTTACGTACCGCGCCGGGTAAAGAAACCTGCCTTATCTTCGATCACTCCGGCACCGTCCACCGTCTCGGCTATCCCGATGATATCGAATATGACGAGCTGCCCAGTAAAAATGATGGCATGAAGACTAACTCCAGCCACCGGGAGCAGGAAAAGCGGGAGAAGCTGCCGAAAGAATGTCCCAGCTGTCACTACATGAAGCCTGCCGGAGTCTATGTCTGCCCGAAGTGTGATTTTAAGCCACTGACCGGGGAAGACATCGACGTAGATACCAGCCGCTCTATCCAAAAACTCAGTAAAAAAGAGCGGGTTTACACCCAGGCTGAAAAGCAGAGTTTCTACTCGCAATTAAAGTATTACCAGAATCAACGGGCTTCACAGGGTAAGACGTTCAGTGATGGTTGGGTAGCCAATACGTTTAAGGAAAAGTTCGGTGTCTGGCCTCGCGGTTTTCATGACACCCCGCAGGAACTGACCCCCGAAGTGAACAACTTCATCAAGCATAAGCAAATTCAGTGGGCGAAGTCTCGCAAGAAAGCCGAGCAAGCCCCCGCTAAAGAGCAGCTCTCACTTGAGCCTGATGTGATTCAGCACCGCCTCAGTGATATCCGTGAACGCTTCGGTATGCCACAGGGAGAAACACGATGAACAGAATCAAAACCGCCGATGCCGTCATCGGTCGCTGGCCTGAGATTTTTAATTACTACCAGTTACCACCCGTAACCGGCAAGCGTCACTTTAAAGGAAAATGCCCGATATGCGAGCGGAAAGGCAGCTTTCGTATTGATGATCGGGAAGGCAGAGGCACGTTCATTTGTACCTGCAATGCCGGGGATGGCTGGAAGCTACTCACCCTGACGCAGGGAAAAGAGTACAAGACATTGGCGGACGAGATTGATCTGTTGCTGGGTATCCAATCGGACAAACGCAGCACAGTGAAAAAAGAAACCAATATCACCGCGTTCCGCAACAAAGTCACGGCCTGCTACGCCAATTTATCCCACCTGAGAGGTACACAGGGTGAGGCTTATCTGCGTAATCGAGGCATTCATGTTCTGCCTGCTGATAACGTGAAATATTGCGCCGAACAGCCTGTCCGCAACGGCACCCTGCAAGCGATATGGGCACTGGCTACCGATTCAAAAGGGTTAGCGTGTTATCTGCACCGGACGTATTTAGACGGGGGCAGAAAGGCCAACATTACTCCGCAAAAGAAACTCGATGCGATGCAGGAAGAGAATTATCGCACCTATGCCCAATCAGTGGCTATTCGTCTGTTTCCGGTGGATTCCACACTGGGGATTGCCGAAGGGATTGAGACTGCCTTGTCCTGTAAGCAAATTTACGGCGTGAACACATGGTCAACCATGAATGCCGGGTATATGGCGAAATTCATTGCCCCACAGGGCGTGAAGCATCTCATTGTCTTTGCAGATAACGACTGGAGCGCCACGGGTCATGCTGCCGCGATGGAGTGCGCCCGTAAGAATTTACAGGCGAATAACGATGTTGAAAAAGTCAGCGTTCGCTGGCCCGACCGTGGGGATTTTAATGACCTGCTCCAGAACGGGGATCAGGCCAGAGGAATAGAGTTTACGAGAAAGACAGCGGAGACAGCATAATGCGTGATATTCAGATGGTATTGGAACGCTGGGGAGCATGGGCGGCTGATAACAGTGACGGTGTTTACTGGTCATCCATTGCAGCAGGTTTTAAGGGGTTAATCCCGAACAGAGTGAAATCACGCCCACAATGCTGTGATGATGATGCCCTCATAATTTCTAGCTGCATGGCGAGACTGAACAAGAATAATAACGAGGCACATGATTTGCTATTTGATTATTACGTCTTTGGTAAAACGTTCATGCAATTGGCGCGAAATCATGAGTGTTCTGATGGACACATCGGGAAGAAGCTTCAAAAGGCCGAAGGTGTTATTGAAGGTATGTTAATGATGCTGGATGTCGCACTGGAAATGGACAAATGCGTCCAGTTAGCACCGCAGAGTATTAGCTCCCATCAATTATGCAGTAACTTCTAAAAATAGCTTTACGTACGTAAAAATGCTGCTATTGTGATAAGAGTGATAGCAATGTCACACAGCTTATTAATTTCAGACCTCGCACTCGCGGGGTTTTTTGTTTGTGTCAAAAGTAATATCCTAAACAATCATCTATGCCATTTGTTGACCGTTCACATATGTTAAAATCTCGCCGCACGGGGGTGAATGAGACTTTAATCACGTGAGCGGTCAGCCAATGGTGTAGCAATCTTGATATCGAAATGATTCAAGTGTTCGTGAGAGAACACCCCTTCATGCTATATAAATCAGTTGATTAACCTGATTTTCAGCGAAAAAGAGATCACCCCATGCAAGATGAGTTCGATGGATTTATTCAACTACCGAGGATTTATTGCTTTATAAAAAGCCACCAAACTGGCGGCTATGTAATATGACATCATTTACTCTTTATAGTCAGAATTGCAGCTTCGGGAGTCTCTCCATTTGAAGCAATCGAAGCTAAAACATTTTCACCTTCAAAATTGAATTTTTTCGTTGCATTATTGGTAGTAATAACAGCTTTTCCCCCATTGCTATATATCACTGTTCTAATGGAAATATCTTTACCATTTTCAGTTGTATCAGAAACTGAATTTGTCGTGTCTACATTAATGGAAGATACCGGGCAATCAAAAGATACCTCACCATCTTCTTGTTGGTTTATTTTCATCAAATCTCCTAAGGGTAAAAAATGGCAATAACCTTCACAGGTAAAGAATTTATTATTTCTTCACCAAAAATTATCGTAAGTGGTTTTTTCTTAAGTAAGCAAGAGCCCCATTTTGTCAATGTGAGTAGCATCTCGAACATTACGAGTTATCCAACCCCTGCAAAATATGCAGTAGTTCGAAATCCCGTGAGTTCGGGATGTTCAGAGTAATATCCTTGTCACCTCCTTGAGAGGCATTAAGACCTGTTTAAGGTGCGTCTACTCAGGCTACCGTCTGGATGACGGTATTGTTGAAAGTTATTCTACAGTATCGGAACAAATTCAAGTAGTTAGATCAGGGTCGAGCAGCACCATATACCATATTAAATCAGTATGTTATATGTGATTTTGGTTGATGTAAGCAGCATCTCGATCCCTACAAATTAAGTCATATCAGCACCAAACTTCAAATATACACCTCACTGAATCACGCACTCGACTAACAGATAAACTTTATAATACGCCACCCTATTTTAAGGCGTATTGATTCTATTACAGGCTATTCAATTGAGATAAGAACCTGACCTCAGTAATATTAACTGGCTAGTTAGCAGTAGGATGAAATGACCTTTAACGAATAATAAAGTGAGGTGTTTATGTCTGATGTTAATAAGCTGGATGATTGCATGTTGTCTTTTGATCTTAAAATAGGAACTCGCCAATTTAGTGACAGTGATGGTCAATATTGGGGGTGTTTAGTTACAAGTGTATTTACTTTTGGCACTTTGACTAACCTTCAAAGTACTATAGATATTAAAAGCATTTTAGCGTTTGTTTTAGTTGAGGCTCCCATCGATGCTTTTAATTTAATACAATTTCAATTTGACATTCAAAACCAACTAGGCTTAGCCAGTAAGAATCTTGAGGTAACAGTTGGTGGTTTCACTTATTATCTAGGCTCTGCCTACGCTTCTGGCGCTTCTGGCCATGATCCTAAAACTTATTTCAACTATAATTCTGATGGCGCAAAACAACTAGGAGACCTACTAAAACAAAACGTAGGTAACACATTGTCTTTTTGCTTCAACTGGAAATAAATTACACCCTGAATTCAAGGCTGCTTAATGCGGCCTTTTCTGTTTATGCCACCGCAATCACTCCCATAACCTCAGTATCTCCTATTGCGGCTGGCACCTTATAACACTGCCCGACAGCGGGGATCGGCTCCCGCACCTATTCACTACAGGGTCGCTTAGGCGGCCTTTTTTCGTCTAGAGGAATCACATGAAAGAGACCGGTATAATCAAAAAAAATGATATAGCACTTGATGGCGATGAAGAGTTATTGCCATATTGGATTTCAGTTCGATCACGAGAGCTGGAAAACAACCAGCCTTATATTGTCCGGGATGCATTAAGTGATGAGGATTTGTATTATTGGCTGAGATATCAAGCGGAAATGTTAAAAGCGTACATTGATGCTAAAAACGAAAAAGCCGCAGAGTTAGAGCGGCTTCAGGAGATTGAAAAAATCATTAAGAAATATCAACCTCTAGTGGAGCAAGAAAAATTTTATTTTCCTCATGTTCCCATTCTTCAGGAAGAAAGTTATCAAAAGTAATAGATACATCCGGCATCATATGTATTTCAGTATAGCGTTTGGCTTCGGGGGATAGATGTTTAATCTTTATTTCGTCTTGTAAGGTCAATATTTTATCCTCAAGAGACATTGATTTAATTAAACCTATGTTATTCCCTGTTTTGATAAAAATTTTGTGATTCAGCGCTTTTTCACCATTAAGTGGCTCAAAAATGGTCGCGTACTTTTCTCTGTGTTGCCTAAGTATATCCTCCAAGATGAATATTTGAAGGGTGCGTAAAAACACCTTGGACTGTTCGGCAGATTGACTAAATGACGTTATAAGTGGATTAACTTTAATGTTTCTAACAGAAAAGATACGACGGTTAATAGTATTCCATAGGTCCGAATAATTACTCATATTGATTTCTCACCGAAGCTAATCAGCCATCGCTTCGAATGGTTAATATTTTGGCTGATCTAACAACATACCTTAACTATCAATTTATTACTTTTAACCAATTCACAGGGGCGACCACAGACTCACCCCACGGACGCCCATTGTTCTGATGGGGTGGAAATATGAAGATGAAAGAAGATCCTAATATCTGGGTACACCTCAGTGACTGGCTCGTGTCGGTCAGAGAGCAAGGCATCTTGGCGACGCTTGCCGGGACGATGGCATTTCTTCGCGGTCGCTATCACGGCGGCGGCTGGTTAAAGGTCTCCATCGATGCCTTTATGTGTGCCATGTTCGCTTGGTTCATTCGTGATGTATTAAATCTGTTTGGTCTGAATCCTGACTTGGCCTACATCGGTAGTGTGGTAATTGGCTATCTGGGAACAGACTTCATTGGTCAATTACTGCGTAAAGCGGCAGAGAAGAAAGCGGGAGGCAGTAATGGCAACAACGAGATGTAGTGAGTATGTAGATGCTGTCCTGTCATTTGATTTATTTGCGGGTGATTTTGGTGATGGAACTGAACGTTGCCTGAAAGACAAAATCGGTATAACCCGCAAATCGGCTCGCTGTTATATCTGCGATGAAATAATTCCTCCGAAATCCACGGCCAGATTATCAACATGGGTTTTTGACGGTGAAATCATGCATTACCGCTGCTGTACCATTTGCTGTGATGCGATGGCTAAATTCAATGGTGATGACGACGAACTCATTGATGATCGATATGAAATGGGTGAAACATCCCGAATGAAGACAGGTGAATCATGAATACCTATGACTTTCCTCCTTATGGCATCAGTAGCCGGATGTATCCCACCACTGTTGTTTTAGAGCGTATTACGCATTTTCAGCCCATCGACTACAACGGTAATAGTGGAACAGCTATTTTTCTGGACACTGGAGTAGAGGTTTGCACCAGTATGTGTAGTCGGGATGTTGGAAAATTACTGACTGAAGCTGAATAACAGCGGGGCACTTCTGATGAAAATCAGCAATAAAGGTTTGGAGTGCATCAAGCAATATGAAGGCCTGAAACTGAAAGCCTATCCCGATCCGGCGACTGGTGGTATTCCGTGGACGATTGGCTACGGTCATACAAAAGACGTCAAGCCGGGGCAAGTCATCACCGAACAGCAGGCCGAAGCATTCCTGCATGATGATCTTAAGCCTATTTACCTCACCCTTAAATCAGCCGTTAAGGTACCACTGACTCAGGGACAGTTTGATGCGCTGTGCTCGTTCATCTTCAATTGTGGCGCGGGTAACTTTGCTCGTTCTACCTTACTGAAGAAACTCAATGCCGGTGACTACCAAGGTGCAGCCGATGAATTTCAGAGATGGAATAAGGCAGCGGGTAAGGTGATGAACGGTCTGACTAAACGTAGGGCATCTGAACGCCAGATGTTTTTATCATGAGATTCAATCTCATCTACGGCGTATTCACACAGGCATTTGAGGTGCTGAGCGATGATTATCATTCTGGGCCCAATGATTTATGTTATCGGTTTTATTGCGGCGTTCATTATTTCTACATTGATAGAAAGACGAGAAAGCAATCCAGAGTCATTTTCTTTCATTTTGTTGATGTCATTTTTGTGGCCAGTATTGGTTGTTTTGGCACCAATTGTTTTTGGATTATTGTTTTTAAAAGAAAAGTATGACCAATTTGTCGGAAGGCAGTCATGAAGATTGGCAGCCAGTACTTCACCCTAATTGCTCTTATGATGGTCTCTGGCTTGTTCTGGTTCTACTACAGCGAGTATCAGGACAAGTCCAAAGCATACGCCAGCTTAAAATTGCAGTATGACAGTCAGATTTTCGCGATAAATAAGCAGCAAGAGCGTCTTGAACAACTTGCAAAATTAGACGAAATATACATAGAGAAACTCGCCAATGCCAAGACTGAAATCGATACTCTTCGGGCTAATGTTGCCGCTGGTCGTCGCAAGCTGCGCATCCAAGCCACCTGTCCCGTGCATGAAGCCTCTTCCTCCGGCAGCGTGGGCGATGCAACCCCCGTCGAACTCCCTAGAGAAACTGGACAAGCTGTTCTCGATATCCGAGAAGGCATCATCAACGACCGGGCGAAACTGAGGTATTTGCAGGATTACATTAAAACTGAATGCAGAGGAAATGATGGAAAACCAACACCGTAAAATCACTGGCTATCGTGAATTATCCCAAGATGAAATTGATTGCATGAACAAGATTAAGACACTAGGTGAGGAAATAGGTCAACTTTATGATCATCTCGTAAAACCCAACACAAATGTTGATATGCGTTGGTTGCTTGAAGGTCGGACTGATCTGCAAAAGGGAATCATGTGCTGGGTTCGTGCTGTGGCTCAACCAACTACATTCTGAGTAGCTACCTCAGAACAAATAATTCGGGGTTGCAGGAGTATGTTAGGGCACAGTGTAAGTGAGAGGACGGTGGGAGTGCCGTCCTACTTCGTTTTATTATAAGCACAATATGTAATTCCATACTCCCGGGTGTACCGTTGTACATTGAACTAAACAGCTACTCCATGCTGAGCTGCCTGGGGTAAACATCGAGCAAGTCGCAGAATAGGTTGGCGTTGAAGTTAAAAGCGTTGAGCCAGCTATTAGGTAAAGAAGATATTTTCTCATAGTTATTACCCGCATCGTTTACAGCATTACTACCACACAACCTGATAAACCCATCACACTGCAACAACAAGCGAATAATGCTTAACAATTAGTTATCAACTGAAACTAAACCCAATATTTCTTTACCCATTCCCTGAGTGGTTAAAGGAATACGGATAACTCATGCTGCCACTTCGTTCTCACCGCGAACCCTACGCATACGGACTGGCGGCATTTTTATTTTCACCGCGCACCGAAAGCGCATCTCAATTGCACCGAACCTAACCCTATCGAAATGAGCCTTCGAGGTCACCAGTTATGGCTGGCGAGCCTTCGGTGGGCTGGTTTCCTATTTCGGCGAAGGTTCATTTCATAGAGCAGGTAAAACGCGATGTCGAATGTCTTAGTCTTTAAAGAAAAAGAAGTCATCCCTTTTGATAATGGCGACGGGAGGATTTGGTTTACAGCAGAGACGTTGGCAGATTTGTTGGGATATGCAAACAGCAATAAGGTTTTAAATTTGTATAACCGCCATAAGGATGAGTTTACAGAAAGCATGACAACCGTGACCAAAGTGAGGATGAATGGAATAAACAATAGCTTACGAGACGTCAATACACGTTTATTCTCATCGAGGGGCGCTCATTTAATTGGAATGGTTTCCCGAACAAAGGTCGCCAAAGCACTTCGGCGGTGGTTGCTAGATTTGGCTGATAAAGAAAGCAATACGCACACCCCATCCATTGGCTACACAATTCAACAGATGCAGGACATTGTCACAAAAGCCCGAAAAGCATCAGATGAAGACTCCTCGGATGCAGGCCGTAGACTGAGAAAACGACAAGATGATCTGGTTACTCTCGATAAAGCCGAAAAGTTAATTGATGACCTCGGTCAGATGGCTCTCGGGTTGGTTGGCGGCGGTAAAAAAGAAATCGAGCATAGATTGTGATAGTTAGCGCACTTTCACGCTGGACAAAAGTCATAAACTCATTGTCTTTCAATGTCTTGCTTGTGCGCAAGGGGCTGGGCAAAACGACTTAATCCCTTGTTTTAACTCTTCTGTTTTGTGCACACCTCTTCAGGCGTATCGATACCGATATCCCTTTGCGCCGGGTTATCGCCGTCTGTCGGTATTAGCTATGACATGTCTCCTTTTCATCGAGCGTACTGACAGAATCAAAAATAACCCATGCCCCTGAGAACAACAGGTCATTATCAGCAACATCCGCTGTAGGCAGACAAAGTGATGTGACAGCCGGAGAGACGGCCTGTATTGCCATCCTGATTCACAGGGTCGTGATCGCTATACAGAAAAGCAAAGTCCGATTATCGGATATTGAATAAATAACCACTGAGGCCATGATGAAATTCAACCAATTACCCTATGAATCACAACAAGCAGCCCGTGAAGCACTAGTCCATGCACTTAATATAGAAATGGAGTCTCGCCGTTATATTGATGAGAGCAGGGCGAAATATATCGCCCGAAATATCAGAGATAGTTTTATTGCGCTTGAAACAGAAGATCCCAAAAGAGGTGGTGATGGCGCTGAAGAAGAAGCTGAAGGTTAATCTTCCTTTAAGCCAGACCACCTTCTTGTTCCGTCAGACTTAGTAACAAGAACAGATGGATTAGGTTTGACTTTTTTCGCTGTATTACGAGCTAGGTTGCGAATTTCATCTGTAGACTCATTACTACTAATTGAATATTCCGCATTGGGTAGACGGTAAACGATACCGCCTGCGGTAATAGTGCGCCCAAACCCAGCGTTTTCCATTTTTTCATGCAAATTCTCATAATCTTTAGAATCTGCATTATGTAACTCAACGCGGACTGTGAAATTTGCTTTTTTTGCCATTCTTCTTATTCCTTATTTTGATTGCAGAATAATCAACTTATCAGTTTCACTTAATTGCGGTAAGTGAGGAACTACCTAGCCTGATATGGTGAAAAGCAGGTAATACAACAAATCACGAGGTAAGCATGGCTAATCTCAAAGATCTCTCCAATCAATTAGCGGCTATCAGAAAACAAATCCCTTTTGCGATGGCTCAGGCGATGACGAGTGTGGTGCGTGATATAGAGAAAGCGCAGAAGGTCGCGTTTAATCGCAAACTGGAAAGCCCAACACCCTTTACGGTAAAGGCAGTCAGAAGCAAAGGGGCGAGAAAAGATAATCTCACCGCGAAGGTGTTTGTCTTACCCACTGCGGCCAGTTATCTGGAACCGTTCGAGGTTGGTGGAGTTCACAAACTGAATGGCTCAGCCTTACTCAACCCCAAGAACGTCAAGCTCAATAAGTATGGCAACTTACCTCGTAACAAACTGAACCAGTTAAAAGGCAAGGAAGATACATTCATTGGTGAACTCTCAACGCGGTACGGAGAAGACGTCAATGGCGTATGGCAGCGTAAGAAAGCCAAGAAAGTGAAGAAAGGCAAACGCCGCCTGAAGCGTTCACCTAACGGCACACGCAGAGCAAGAGTGAAGCAACGGCCACCAAAATTGCTTATTCGGTTCGGTGATGCACTACCCGTTGAACCTGTGCTGGGTTATCAGGAGCGGGCAAATCAAATGGCTCAGGCATTGTTACCACAAGCGATTAACAGAGCACTGAGTGAAGCAATTAAAACAGCGAAATAGAGGCTAAATATCATGATACACAGTTACACGCGACAAATGACCTTACTGAAAACACAGATAGAAGAGACATTGCGCTATGTTGAGCATATCAGATCACTAAAAGGTGACACTGAGGCTGAGGCTGTTGCGGAAGCTGACCTGAAATCATTGTTGTCATTTCATTTAAAGGAAGTGGAAGAATCACAACAACAGCGCGGTGTATGGGTTCAGGGTTGCGATGGGTCACTGGGGCCAATAGCAATAAAGAGGAACTTCAATAAAGCTAGTGAAGCGATCGACCACCTGAAAACGCTGAGCAAAGAAGAGCTAATAACTGAGTTGGTAGAAGCCGGGATAGCTGAGCATGATTCGGACAGTGATATCCGTCCATCAACGCTCGATCGCCGAAATTTCTCTCTGCCACCGAGATACTATCGCAGATGATGCAGATGAAAATGCTTGGGTCCTTCCTAAAACACTTATAAATCATGGGCATTGCGCGCCGCGATATTTCACTAGCTATAACATTTTGAAATTTGGGTAACAGGTCACGCAAGGGTAACAGATGAATCAGTCCGAATTTGCCAAATTGCATGGGGTCAGCCGCAAGACCGTCACCACGTGGAAAGCCCGTGGCTGGCTGGTTATGACGGATGACGACATCGATGTTGAAGCGTCAAACGCCAACATTGAACGCTACCGAAAAACGGTTACCCGCCGTGAGAAAAAAGCCAAAGGTAACACGCAGGGTAACAACAAGGGTAACAAGTCAGGTAACAAACAAGGTAACAGGCCTGAAGTGGATACCCCGGCAAAAATTGTGGAGCGTATCCTCACGGAGCGGGGAGCAGATATGACACTGGATGAAGCCCGCACCATGAAGGAAAATTATCTGGCGTTGCTGACTCAGCATGAGTACGACCTGAAATCCGGTCAGGTGTTACCGTGGCAGGATATGATTGATGCGGTCAGGCAGCAATACGCCCGTCTGCGTACCCGATTGATAGCTATCGCGCCTGAGCACGGTCCTCGACTGAGAGCCTTGGCAACCACCTCTACGGATACGGAGTTTGTGGCAGCCTTACAGGAAATCATCTACGAGGCGATGGAGGAATTAAGCCTTGATCACAGTAAACAGGGGGGATAATGCAGCATGGCAAAATTTTACCCTTGCACTAGATCAATGCCTGTCTGACATTCGTCCCCCGGAGCCGTTATCTTTAAGTGAGTGGGCCAATAAATACGCGGTGTTATCCAGAGAGAATGCGGCTCAAACCGGTAAGTTCCGCTCCTTTGCTTATCAGGACGGCATGATGGATGCCATTACCGATCCCGCCGTCACGCAGGTTTCCGTAATGAAGTCTGCTCGTGTAGGGTACACAAAGATACTGGATCATGTGGTGGGGTATTATCTGTCGCATGACCCGTCACCGATACTGGTCGTACAGCCCCGCGTCGAGGATGCAGAGGATTACAGTAAGGGCGAGATTGCCCCGATGCTGCGGGATACCCCGGCATTAAAAGCGCTCGCCGGTGAAGCCAAAGCCAAAGATTCCAGCCAGACTATCCTGAAAAAGACCTTTTCGAACGGGGCGAATCTGACGCTGGTCGGGGCGAACTCACCGGGTGGCTTTCGTCGTATCACCTGTCGCATCATCTTATTTGATGAGGTAGACGGTTATCCGTCAGGCGGTGCCGGTGCAGAGGGGGATCAGATAGCGCTGGGCATCAAACGTTCAGAGACCTTTTGGAACCGGAAAATTGTGCTGGGTTCCACCCCGACAGTTAAAGAAACCAGCCGGATAGAGAAAGCCTTTAAGGACAGTGACCAGCGTTACTATTACGTACCTTGTCCTCATTGTGGGGAATATCAGGTGCTGGAATGGGGTAGCCCGGACTCTCCTTATGGCATCAAATGGGAAAAGGATGAACAGGGCAATGGCTTGCCGGAGACCGCTTATTATGTCTGTCGGCATCATGGTTGTGTGATCCAGCACAGCGATAAGCCCGGCATGATAAAGCAGGGTGAGTGGCGGGCCAGTCAGCCCTTTAAAGGTCATGCTGGTTTTCATATCTGGGCAGGTTACAGTTTATTCCCGAATGCCGCATGGAAACACCTTGTGGCGGAATGGCTGCGGGTGAAAGATGACCCCCTGATGCGTCAGACCTTCATTAACCTGGTGCTGGGTGAGCCTTATGAAGACCGGGGTGAAAAAGCCCTTAGCGAGCGTAAGTTAGCTGAACGCTGTGAGGTTTGGGCCGCTGAGGTGCCGGATGGCGTGGCGTTACTGACTGCCGGGATTGATACACAAGGCGGGCGCTTTGAGATTGAGGTGGTCGGCTGGGGCCGGAATGAGGAAAGCTGGTCTATTGCTTATGATGTGATTGAAGGGGATCTGGAAACTGACGAACCATGGCGGAGACTGGATGCTTACTTAAAACAAATCTGGCGGCGGGCGGATGGTTACGGGTTTACCATTATGGCGGCTTGCATGGATTCCGGCGGTCACCATACTCAGCGGGTGTATGATTTTGCCCGTGAACGGCTGGGCAGACGCATCTGGGCCATTAAAGGGGAGTCCGCCCGGGGAGGAAAGCGATCGCCTATCTGGCCCACCAAGCGTCCGACTCCACGTAGCAAATCCAGCTTTAAGCCGATTATCATCGGGGTAAATGCGGCCAAAGATGCGATCCGGTCGCGGTTACATATTGACCCTTCTGATGCAGGCGAACCTGCTCCGGCTTATATGCACTTTCCCGCTAATCGTGATTTGAATTACTTTGGTCAGTTACTGGCAGAGCGCTCAGTGATTAAAGTGTCCGGCGGTCGGTCATGCTTCCAATAGTTAGATCTGTTATGAAAGATAGTATTCACGCTCAATGAACGTACCTACCACTTTGTCATGCATCTCTTCAGATTTGGAATAA
>NZ_NJAJ01000054.1 GCF_002632825.1 Xenorhabdus stockiae | reverse complement strand
GCACGGCTTTGATACGGTCACGGACGCGCCCATCACGAGTCGTATCGTGCATCAATTCAAGCGCTTCTTTTTGGGCATCTGTCAGGGTAATTTTCATGGCGCGATTTTGATCTGATAGGAATGAAAAATCAAGCATCTTCAATGACGATGGGTATAGCAATAAAAATCACCTATCTTTTTTATCACCTAATTTATAATCACATAAAGACATGGCTGCCTTTTGAAATGGTTCAATGCTCATTTTTTGATTATTATGTTCAGGATCATCTAGAAGTATTGTACTTAGCGGTGTTGCAATCACTTGATTGGCTTGCACAAGTTCTTCTGCTCGTTCATTAAGTGGGTATTGCATAAGCGTACTGGGGTTTATCACGAACAATGCACCTCCTGAACGGCAATCAAGCATAACCTCTTCACGGGTGAAAGCCCATTGCTTACCAAACTGTAATTTACTTACAGTTTGTATTGGAGCCGCTATCCCCTGAAAAGAAAAAAACAAAAAAGATAAAACACAAAATACTCGTTTCATTGTTATTCCCCAGATAAATACACAACCCGAATTCTAACGCCCTTTTCCCTGTTTATATAGCTAAGACTACACTCATTACCATAACCAATACACTTAACTGCACTACACTATACCCGCAAGGAAATGGCAGCGCAGAAACTCTGCGCTTATGCATTTAATACGAAATACAGTTGAAAAGTGGCTAAACCGACCAAAATGGAATATACCGCATGTAAATAAGGATCACACAGGAGGTTCTGTTGCAAAAATAGCAACACATAGCAGGGCAGTTGTTCCCAGAATGATTTCCAGCCAACTGTTGATCATTAGCAATTCATAGCGCCCTTTTTGCTTTAATTTAGGCACTAGGATATAACGATTGATTAAGGCTAAGATGACCATAATTGTGACCAATATTATTTTTAGCCATAACATTGATTGGTATTCGGAGGTCGGGACATCAAAAACCGGCCAGCCCGGAATTAAAATGATGCTACTGACAATGCCTGTGGCAATCACCAAAAAAACGGCCAGATGCCCATAATTAGAAAATCGTCTCATCGCAGCAACACTTTCATCATAAAAACGATTCTTTGTGTCATCCCCCCCCACCTTGCCAGGAGTTGAATTCAAGCCAGCACTACTTTTCAAACGTAAAAATTGCAAACACAGCAAAAACGGCCATAACCCACCAAACCAATAACCTGCACTGAGTAAATGGACAACCTGATTCAGTTGAAGCAGTTGACCAAGTTCTCCTTCATACATAGCAGCATGCCCAATGAAGGCATGGCTTGAAAGCAAAACAACAGAGCAGCCTAATAATAAAAAGTGGTTTACTTGAGAACTACCGGCATCAGTACGTAAAAAGAGTATTCCTACCACAGCAAGTGTTGCAGCCAACAATTGCCACTGCCATACCTTGCCAAAAGCGGTTCCTAATACGGCCTGCCATATTTCAGGCTGGTAAGCATCGTGCCAGCCGTCTCCCATCAGCCCAGCCTGTACGATAAACCAGACAATTGAAGTAATAAAAGCCAGTACCGTACTAATCCCTAAAGCAGACTTCAGCCGTTTTCTAATCAATACTGAAAAGTGGCCTGATGCAAGTAAGGTAATGAACAGGCTAAGCCCGAACATTAGCATTACAACCACAAAATGGAAGAAACGGCAGAGTACGTATAATGCCTCGAGTGAAATCATTATCTTACAGTAAAGTTATAGACACCTTTTGTTTTATGACCATCGACTGACAATACACTCCAGTCAACGCGATATTCTCCGGCGGACAGTTTGGCCTCAACCGGCAGAATCAACTTGGTTTTAGTCTCCGGATCAAGCTCCAGTTTTCCTGTTTTAATCTCTTCTTTTTCCGGACCAATTAATTTTACTTTGCTAAACCCGAGTTCAATGCGCTCTGAAAAACTCAGAGTTATAGCTTGTGGTGCAGCTTCAACAGTTGTATTTTCAGCCGGAGTTTGATCTTTTAAATTGGCATGCGCTAAAGCCTGTTGGCAGGATATTCCAACAAACAAAACAACCAAGGCAGATAACTTAGTCCAAAATGAACGAATGCTAAAAATAGTCATAAATATATAACCCTTTAATATAAAGACGAATTTTATAATTGAGAGGATTCTATATCAAAAGACAAGTTTAATCTGTGGTAAAAGACCGGACCTGTGAAGCACCACGCAAAAACAATAGTGGAAAATAAAACGAAAAAACCGTGAATCCTGCTTGACATAGTCAAAAAACAGAAGTCACGGTCCAAAAATCCATCAGACAGATAGAGGCTAGTTTATTATAAACCCGTCTCAGGCATGGGCTGCATGTGCAGGAACAGATAACCCTTTCAAGTCTTTATCCAGTAAGAATAAAGATTTACCACTTTCACCCACCATACCCAGTTTATCCAGAATAGATTTGAATAATTTCTCTTCTTCATGCTGCTCAGAAACATACCACTGTAAGAAGTTAAAAGTAGAATAATCCTGAGTTGTCATCGCCAGGTGAGCCAGTTTATTAATCTCTTCAGTGATCAGTTTTTCATGCTCATAGGTCTGATTGAATACATCAGAAATGGAACTGAATTCAACAGGTGGAGCCTGAATCGCGCCCAGTACAGGCATTGCTCCAGTATCGCCCAGATAATCAAATAAGCGTTGCATATGCTGCATTTCTTCCTGTGAATGGGCTCTCAGAAATGCTGCCGCTCCTTCGTACCCTTTATCACTACACCATGCACTCATTTGCAGATATAAATTAGCAGAATAAAATTCCAGATTTAATTGCTCATTTAATTTCGTGATCATTTCTTGTTTTAACATTAGCCAAATCTCCTGATGATTAATTAACTGGAGCATATTATGCCTATTAAAAACCAATAAAACAAAAATAAATTAATAATAAATAACTCATTGATAATTAATAATTTAACCTTACCCTCTAACAAGAATAAATCTCATTAAATATAATGAAATAATAATCAATTTTATTTGATTTAATATTTATTAAAATAAAACCAATTTAATAGAAATGATAATTGATATTATTAATATTCACTCGACTATTTTTTATTCAAATAACAGCTTGCTAAATGAACGAGACTCCATTAATTTTATCTCCTGAGGATATATCTTATAGATTTCAAGAATCAACTTGAGAGACGAAAGGTATACATAGTATTTTTTGGAGACAATATGATAGAGCATAATTTAGCCAGGCTATCAAAAGATGAGATGGACAAAGTCAACACTGATTTAGCTGCATCAGGGGTTGCATTTAAAGAGCGTTATAATATGCCTGTCATTCCGGATAATGTTGAGCAAACCCAGCCACAACATCTGAGGGAATATTTTCAGCAGCGGTTGAGGCATTACCGTCAGCAATCAAGGTCTTTATCACGTTTACCTTACGAGCCCAAAAGCCGTTAAAAAATAGCAATTAAAAAATTGTAAAAAGTAACCACTGCGTGAGCAAGTGGTTACCTTATCTACTTTCCGACAAACTTATCTGTTGCCTTGATTAACTGATGCAAAATACCCGGTTCATCAAAAGAGTGACCTGCTCCTTCAATAATATGGAGCTCGGCTTCTGGCCATGCTTTTGCCAGATCCCAAGCATTCTGTACCTGACATGCCATATCATAGCGCCCATGAATAATGACTGCTGGAATGTGCCTGATAGCATCAATATGATCTAATAGCTGTTGCGTCTCATCCATAAAACCGTTATGGATAAAATAATGATTTTCAATACGTGCAATTGCCAGTGCGAACTGTTCTTCTGCAAATGAATCTGCATGTTCAGAAGGTAACAGTGTGATAGTTTCACCTTCCCAGGTACTCCATAGTTGAGCGGCTTCCAACTGTACGACGGGATCACTACTTGTCAGACGTTTTTGATAAGCACTAATCACATCTGCACACTCTTCTTCAGAAAGAATGGATAATATACGTTCCCATTTTTCCGGAAAAAATCGGGAAGCACCTTCCTGATAATACCATTGCAATTCTTGAGGCCGGAGTAGGAATATTCCCCTTAATACCAGCTCTGATACAGCATGAGGATGTTTCTGGGCATAAGCCAGAGATAATGTTGAACCCCATGAACCACCAAAAACCAGCCAATTATCAACGCCCATTAGTGTACGTAAGCGTTCAATATCATCTACCAGATGCCAGGTTGTATTATTCTCAAGGCTTGCATGAGGCTTAGAGCGCCCACAACCACGTTGGTCAAATAACATGACATGGTAATGTTCAGGGTTGAATAGCTGCCGATGGTAGTGGGCTATTTCTCCGCCTGGTCCTCCGTGAATAAATACCGCAGGTTTACCTTTAGGATTACCACACAGTTCCCAGTAAATCTGGTGCCCGTCGCCGGTATCCAGATAGCCAGTCTTATATGCATCATAAGCCGGATAAAGTTTCCGTAATTCCGTCATAGAGACCTCTTAATCAGATACACCCACTGGGTTCCAAATTGTGTCCGCCAGTAAGAGAGTGACAAAGTTGCCGGAGCAACCAAAAGTGGCTCCATTGGGAAGCAGGAGCCTTTAATCGATCCCCCGGAAGCATAACTCATTAGTAGTAGGAATAAGAGAGTACAACCAACAAATAGGCAAACTGAAAGAAGAAAGACATAAAAAGGGATACGTTTCCAGTATCCCGAACACATATGAAGCTATCATGACTCTTTAATTACCGGGTTTCACTATAGCTGATAGTCTCTTTCTGGCAATCAATTGTGACATTATAGCTTTTGTCATTTTTAGTGCCCCTGACAACTAACGGAACCTGCAATGCGTCTTTATCACCGGTAATATCGTTGACATTTACCCATGCTACGGGTTTTGCAGTACCTAATTGTTTCCTGTCCTTATCCCAGTGATTAAGACGATTTTGCAGGAAATCTTGTTTAACTTGTGCGGCTATTTGATCTTTAGTCAGATTTTTGCAGGAAACAAATTTAGCGACATGGTCATTTTCAACAGCTGATACAGCAGTTGTAAACGTAAAAGAAAGTGCAACGGCCACATTCAATAACCCTGCACGATGGATGAATTGTTTTATCTTCATGTTACCTCCTATTACCATCCAAATAGTATGGATTAATGTTAGGTTAAACTAACATGTAATAGAAAGTAATTATGTGAGTTTTGTTAAAAATGCGTTGTGACTATTTTACGTCATCCTCAAACAAAACATGAATCTGCTCTTTATCCTGATGTTTTTCTCTCAGTTCCTGAGCCACAATCGCGATTGCTTCTCCGCTGCTCATTCCTTCAGAAATAAGTTGATGGATCCTTTCTACAGCAATTTGTTGTTCTTCATGGGACAGTGCCGGCATACCCGAAAACATAGCGTTTACCTCTAATATATAGTAATAACTGATGATAATTGTGATTATATACACAATCAATTTTAAGTTGCAGTATGACAGCAAGTGAACCAGTGCACCATTCTATGATAATCTCCCCCCAATTAATCAGTTAATTTTGAATTGCCCTGCCAATACGGGTTCCACCATGAAAATTGCATTACAAAAACGTCAGTTACCTTATTTTCCTGATCTTGCAGCCAGCTATTTTGCTCCTCTTTCCGCCTCTCCTTGGGCAATGTTGCTACATTCAGGAACCGCTCAACATTCACATAATCGATTTGATATTATTGTTGCTGAACCAATCATCACTCTTGTGACACAAGAAAACTCTACCGAAATCAAAAGTCATGATGCAGTCTCTCATTCTCAAGAAGATCCCTTTCTTTTACTAAAAAAACATCTCAATGACTGCAATATTACCCCTCAGTTTGATCCTGACCTGCCCTTTCAGGGAGGAGCATTGGGAATATGGGGATATGATCTCGGGCGATGGACTGAAAAGCTACCAGCGACAACCATTAATGAATTGAATTTCCCGGATATGGCCATTGGGATCTACGATTGGTGCCTTATCATTGACCACCACCAGCAAAAAGCAACTTTATTAAGCTATCACGATATTGATACTCGCCTGGCATGGCTGGAAGCGCACACCCAGCACCGCGAAACAAATTTTGCCCTCACCAGCGCATGGCAATCCAATATGAGTGAACAGCAATATCATGAAAAAATTGCGCATATTCATCGTTATTTACGTAATGGCGACTGCTATCAGGTTAATCTGGCACAGCGTTTTCACGCAAATTATCAGGGTGATGAATGGCAGGCTTTCAGGAAACTCAACGAATCTAATCGCGCTCCTTTTTCAGCTTTCATTCGCTTGCCTGAAAATTGCGTCATCAGTGTTTCACCCGAACGTTTTTTATTACTGGAAGATAATAAAATCCAGACCAGACCGATCAAAGGCACATTGCCACGTGAACAAGACCCGGAAAAAGATCGATTACAAGCTGAAAAATTAGCCAAATCCCGAAAAGACCGCGCGGAAAATCTGATGATCGTTGATCTTCTCAGAAATGATATCGGGCGTGTAGCGGAGGCGGGGTCAGTTAAAGTCCCCGAATTATTCGTTGTTGAGCCTTTTCCGGCTGTCCATCACCTTGTCAGTACCATTACTGCAACATTACCAGACGAATATCACGCAACAGATTTACTGCGAGCCTGTTTCCCCGGAGGTTCCATCACGGGAGCTCCAAAAATCCGGGCCATGGAAATTATTGAAGAATTAGAACCGCATCGCAGACATGGATATTGTGGAGCTATTGGCTATATTAGTTTCTGCGGTACAATGGACAGTAATATTACTATACGCACCCTATTGACAGAAAAAGGAAAAATGTACTGCTGGGCTGGTGGGGGAATCGTAGCTGACAGCACTGCGGAAAAAGAGTATCAGGAAACATTCGATAAACTTGGACATATCTTACCGAAATTAAGGGAACTCCATACATCATGACATCTCTTTCTGATTTTATTCATCGGTTTCAACTGCAAACTCCCGTACAACCAGACTATCCGGTCAGCAATCAGCGGAATGCCGCTGTATTACTACCAATTATTTGTAAGCCCGAGCCTACACTGTTACTTACCCAACGGGCCCGGCATCTACGTTCACATGCAGGGCAAATTGCTTTCCCCGGTGGCGCGGCTGACCCTGAAGATCATTCACTGGCTGCTACCGCGCTACGTGAAGCCGAAGAAGAAGTCAATATTCCATACCATCAGGTACAGGTTCTGGGGCAATTAGCCCCTATGGAAAGCAGCAGCGGGTATCATGTCACTCCTGTCGTCGGGTTAGTGTCGCCTCCCTTCTCTTTTCAGGCCAATCCAACAGAAGTGGATAATTTTTTTGAAATCCCGCTTTTTGATGCACTCTCCCTTCCCAACTACCAGTATTTGGATGTTAAGAAGCATAACCGCCAACATCGGATCTACTTTTACTGGTATCGCGGACAAATGATTTGGGGATTAACTGCCTCAATTATTTATCGGCTGGCTCAACAAGTTCAAAATTAGAGCTAAAAATAACCACTAACAAACATTATTTGCACATTTATTGTCCGAAATCATACCAATAACTATTATAATTAAAAAAAAACTGTAAACTCCTTTATCAACACCACTAAATAACAGTAAAGTAACGCGCTTTATTATAAATATACTATATCTCTTTCTTCTTTAAGGAGTCTGGCGTGATTAGCGTTTTCGACATGTTTAAGGTGGGTATCGGCCCATCCAGCTCTCATACTGTTGGTCCTATGAAAGCAGGAAAACAATTTGTCGATGATCTTGTAAACCAGGGGCTTATGTCCTCTATCACGCGTGTAGCTGTTGATGTATACGGCTCACTTTCATTAACCGGGAAAGGTCATCATACGGATATCGCCATTATCATGGGGTTGGCCGGTAATATGCCTGCAACTGTTGATATTGATTCAATCCCTGGTTTTATTCGTGATGTTGAGCAAACTCAACGTTTGCCGCTGGCAAATGGTTTACATATAGTCGATTTCCCTCGTGACGGAGGCATGAATTTCCGGAGCGATAACCTTTCATTACATGAAAATGGCATGCAAATCCATGCATTTGCAGGTGACGAAAATGTTTACAGCAAAACCTACTACTCTATCGGTGGTGGTTTTATTGTTGATGAAGAGCATTTCGGTAAGCCATCTCAGAACACAAAGCCTGTTTCTTATCCATTCAGCTCTGCTGCTGAATTACTGATGAATTGCAGCAAAACAGGCCTGTCGCTTTCCGGCCTGATGATGAAAAACGAGCTGGATTTACATAGCAAAGAAGAAATTGCTGAATACTTTGCAGATGTATGGGATACCATGCAGGCCTGTATTGAACGAGGCCTGAATACAGAAGGCGTTTTGCCCGGCCCTCTGCGTGTACCACGCCGTGCGGCGGCTTTGCATCGTATGCTGACATCATCAAACAAACTTTCAAATGACCCGATGAATGTTGTTGATTTAATCAACATGTTTGCTTTGGCAGTCAATGAAGAAAATGCCGCTGGTGGCCGCGTTGTTACAGCACCAACCAATGGCGCATGTGGGATCGTTCCAGCAGTACTGGCTTACTACAACCACTGCATCGAACCGGTTACTCCTGAGCTGTATACGCGCTACTTCTTAGCCTCAGGTGCGATCGGTATTCTGTATAAGATGAATGCATCTATTTCCGGTGCAGAAGTTGGCTGTCAGGGAGAAGTTGGGGTTGCCTGTTCAATGGCGGCGGCAGGTCTGGCAGAATTGCTCGGCGCAAGCCCTGAGCAGGTGTGCATTGCCGCTGAAATCGGCATGGAACACAACCTTGGTTTGACTTGTGACCCAGTTGCCGGACAAGTACAGGTTCCATGTATCGAACGTAATGCAATCGCTTCAGTTAAAGCGATCAATGCCGCTCGTATGGCATTGCGCCGCACCAGTGAACCACGCGTTTCACTGGATAAGGTTATTGAAACTATGTACGAAACTGGTAAAGACATGAATGCCAAATACCGTGAAACATCACGTGGTGGTCTGGCCATAAAAGTACAGTGTGACTAATCAAATCTGTAAGTTATCAATATGGCATAAGTTAAATAGCGACATTCTTTAAGTTCAGATTTGGCTTATCCGGAAAAATCCCTGCTAATACAGTAGGGATTTTTTTTGGCTGAAACGGATCAAAGAAGTACATTTTTTCCTCTTTCCTATTTAATACATCACTTTCTTTTTATCTAAAAATTAACAAAATGTTACCGGAAACAGATGTTAAGACTGAAAATTAAAAAAATAAAAGAATTAATTAATTTTTATTTGCCATAATTAAAATTAAAATATTATTTTCACCTATCAAAATAGTTCGACTTAAATTTTCTGACTGATAGCAATTTTCTTGAATGATTCCAATGATAATCTAATGACATATTTTCTTATGTAACAAAATAGAGTCCATAAGAAATGAAATACTTGGGATGGAACCTCGATAAAACATAATGTTTGTAACTATTATGTTTATTAACTGATAGTAAAACAGGTTGGAAGTATTGAGCATGAGCTTGCAATAAATCCGAGTTCGATTGTTACAGAAAGGGGAAAACAAGTGAGTATAGCCATTATGATTGGCACACACGGGGCTGCGGCAGAGCAACTGCTACGTACCACGGAAATGTTGATTGGGGAACAAGAAAACGTTTCCTATATTGACTTCGTGCCCGGTGAAAATGCCGATACATTATTCGAGAAATACAATAAGAGACTGGAGTCACTTGATACAACGCAAGGGCTCTTGTTTTTTGTTGATACCTGGGGTGGCAGCCCGTTTAATGCGGCAAACCGGATTGCTGTAGACAAAAAAAACTACGAAATCATTACGGGTGTAAACGTACCAATGTTGGTTGAAGCCTTCATGTGCCGTGATGATGACCCATCCATGGAAGAATTGGTTGCTGTTGCATTAGAAACAGGAAGAGAAGGCATTCGTGCTCTTAAAACAGAGCCTGAAGAAGAAGCCAGTAAACCTGAACCTGCCAAGCCAACCGCTCCAGTTGCATCTCAGGTTAGCACTCCAGTTGCAGGCGGTCATATGAAAATCGCACTTGCACGTATTGATGACCGTCTTATTCACGGTCAGGTTGCAACCCGCTGGACAAAAGAAACTAACGTAAAGCGTATCATTGTAGTTAGTGACGAAGTTGCTCAGGATACCGTACGTTCCACTTTATTAAAACAGGTCGCACCTCCCGGCGTCAGTGCGCATGTGGTCGACGTTGAGAAGTGCGTCCGTGTTTATAACAATCCCAAATACGCCGGTGAACGCGTTATGCTGTTATTCACCAACCCTACCGATGTACTGCGTATTGTAGAGGGTGGGGTTTCACTGGAATCTGTCAATATTGGTGGTATGGCTTTCCGTCAGGGTAAAACCCAAATCAATAACGCCATCTCTGTTGATCCAACTGATATCACTGCTTTTGAAAAACTGAATTCACGCGGTATAGAGCTTGAAGCACGTAAAGTTGCCAGCGATGCGCGTTTAAATATGATGGATTTACTCAAAAAAGCTTAAAAAATAAAGATATTTTTTTACTAACCATTACTCAACAACAAAATTCTTACCAAATTATATTTGGTTACAGGAGAAAACAATGGAAATTACCGTTGTTCAACTTTTCTTGATATTCATCGTTGCCTGTATTGCAGGTATGGGTTCTATTCTTGATGAATTTCAATTTCATCGCCCATTAATTGCCTGTACATTAATCGGCCTGATCCTTGGTGATGTCACAAAAGGCATCATCATCGGCGGGACGCTGGAAATGATCGCTCTCGGCTGGATGAACATCGGTGCAGCGATTGCCCCAGATGCAGCTTTAGCATCCATCATTTCGACTATTCTGGTTATCGCTGGCGGACAACAGGTTGGTGCAGGTATTGCGCTGGCAATTCCACTGGCGGCAGCGGGTCAGGTTCTCACTATTATCGTCCGTACCCTCACTGTCGGCTTCCAACACGCGGCAGATAAAGCCGCTGAAAACGGCAATCTCCGGGCCATTACAGCTCTTCATATCTCTGCTCTGGTGTTGCAGGCAATGCGTATTGCCTTACCTGCGCTGGTTGTCGCCCTGTCTGTCGGCACATCTGAAGTTCAGAATATGCTGGATTCAATTCCGGAAGTCGTTACTACGGGCCTGAATATCGCAGGTGGTATGATTGTTGTTGTTGGTTATGCGATGGTGATTAACATGATGCGTGCTGGTTACCTGATGCCATTCTTCTATCTTGGTTTTGTGGTCGCGGTATATGTACATAATCTCGTCATACTTGGTGTCATTGGTGCAGTTATGGCAATACTGTATATTCAGCTCAGCCCTAAATACAATCAATCACAGGCAGCCGCTCCTGCTGGTAATACCCCAAATAACCTTGATAACGAATTAGATTAAGAGGATGAACAACATGTCAGATACAATAAACATGGGTCAGAAAAAACTGACACAAAGCGATATCCGTGCTGTCTTCCTGCGTTCTAACTTATTTCAGGGTTCATGGAACTTTGAGCGTATGCAGGCGCTGGGTTTCTGTTTCTCAATGGTACCAGCCATCCGCCGCCTTTATCCTGAAAATACTGAGGAACGTAAACTGGCCATCAAGCGCCACTTAGAGTTCTTCAATACACATCCTTATGTCGCAGCACCTATTCTGGGTGTCACTCTGGCAATGGAAGAACAGAAAGCCAACGGTGCTGACATTGATGCCGCTGCAATCAACGGGATTAAAGTCGGCTTGATGGGACCACTGGCCGGTGTGGGTGACCCGATTTTCTGGGGAACTGTGCGCCCTGTTTTTGCCGCGCTTGGTGCCGGGCTTGCCTTAGGTGGTAGTTGGATCGGGCCATTTATATTTTTCTTCCTGTTCAATCTGGTGCGTTTACTAACCCGTTATTACGGCGTTGCATACGGTTATAAGAAAGGAATAGATATCGTCAAAGATATGGGAGGCGGTTTCCTGCAAAAAATGACAGAAGGCGCGTCAATTCTGGGTCTATTTGTCATGGGGGCGCTGGTTAATAGTTGGACAAAAATCGACATTACACTGGTTGTCTCTAAGGTTCCTGACCCTACAACCGGTGAGATAAAAATCAACACTGTTCAAACCATTCTTGATCAGTTGCTGCCTGGGCTTGCACCTCTATTGCTAACTTTTGGATGTATGTGGCTATTACGGAAAAAAGTAAACCCTTTATGGATTATTATCGGCTTCTTTGTGATTGGTATTATTGGTTATTATTTCGGTCTTCTCGGTGTAGCCAAATAGCTTTATTGAAGAATTGATTAACTGAAAATAGGGAGAGGAAGCATTTCCTCTCCCCCACTTACAAAACAGATCAGGAAACTCAGGAGTAAACATGAGCCTGAATGACATCATATTGATAGCTTCAATTTTATTAGCGTTCGCTTTTGCTATTTATGATGAGTTTTTTATCCACTACTTCAAAGACAAGACGCTGTTAACTATAAAATTAAAAAGAAAACATCGTATAGATGCTTTAATATTTATTATCTTAGTTAGTATTGTGATTTATAATAATATAGCTAGTCAAGGCAGCCCATTAACAACTTATTTATTATCGTTTATTATTTTAATCTCAATATACTTTGGCTATATACGCTCACCTAAAATTATCTTTAAAAAAGAAGGATTTTATTATTTCAATCGCTTTTTTTATTATGAAAAGATTAAAGCTATAAATTTATCCGAAGATGGTATTTTAATGATAGACTTTGAGGTAAAGAAAATATACATAGCCGTAACAAAATTAGACGATTTAGAAAAAATCTATAAATTTCTACTGAGCAATAAATAATATTCTCCTTTCTATTAAATAAGGCTGTAATATCACATCAGCCTTATTCTTCATCAGAAGAAAGATAATGATAATTATTATCATTAAGTAATTTAACATTGCACAAAATATTTTGCCTTTCACTCTGAGTATGTTATTGTCCAGGCCAGTCATTGGGGAGTAGCCTGTTCCAGAATATTACTGGGAAATTCGTATCAACATGCTCGTTTTAATAAAACGTGGTACGAATGCCGAATCGGTTGGCAAGACCATAGACATATAAAATCACCATTGGTTGGGGGTGTTTTATATGTATATGGAACTACCCAACCGAGGCTATTTTAATGAATTTCTATGCAACACTCATTCTTGCACTAGCGCTCTCTATGGATGCTTTTGCTGCTGCCGTAAGTAAAGGAGCAGCCCTTCATCGTCCTCATTTACGTGAAGCAATTCGAACAGGGCTTATCTTTGGCCTTATTGAAGCCTGTACGCCTTTAATCGGTTGGTCTCTGGGAATTTATGCCAGTCAGTACATTATGGAGTGGGACCATTGGGTGGCATTCACACTATTATTTGTCCTTGGCTGCCGGATGATTAGAGAAAGTTTCAAACATGATCCTGACGTCACCACCAAGCCAACAGCACCACGCCGTCATAGTTCAGTAACCTTAATATTTACCGCTATTGCAACCAGTCTGGACGCGATGGCAATTGGTATTGGCCTCGCTTTTTTACAAGTTGATATATTGCCCACAGCGATGACTATAGGAATAATGACGATGATCATGGCAACTTTGGGTATGTTAATTGGGCGTTATATTGGGCCATTATTAGGTAAACGGGCAGAGCTTATTGGTGGATTAGTATTAATTGCTATTGGCTTCAATATATTATTCGAACATCTTAAATTATTTATGTATGCCTGATATTTATTCATAAATGAATTCCCCTCTCTTATTGCGGGGAATTCATTCAAAGAATTTAAATATGACGGTAAACTTTTAACGTGAAATCAGCTTCACAATTAAACAATTTATTAGCCATTAAATGGCTTTTAACGTCTTCAGACGCTCTCCAGGCAAAAGGTGTCATCTGTAATAAATTATAAGCCTGTTCACCATCCAGCTGCATTTCATAAGCCAGAGTTTTCTCCGCCACTAATTCATACCCCTCCAGTTGCTCGGTATTCTCAGGGTGTAAATGGACTTCCTGATAAATCAACTCTTTCAGCTGATACAAGTGACGTGGGCCGGGCGTTACAGTGAGGACAATCCCCCCTGATTTTACAACTCGAAATAGCTCAGCAGCTTTGCAGGGAGCATAAATCCGCAAAATACCATCAAGAGAACCATCTGCAAACGGCAACCGATGACTGGATGCCACACAAAAATCAACATCCGGATAACGTTTGGCTCCATAGCGAACTGCAATTTTCGCCACATCCAAGCCATGAACGGTTATGGGCCATTTCAGACTCAAAGCCTGTTGTACCGCAGCAGTGTAATACCCTTCTCCACAGCCAATATCCAACAACACTCCAGCCTGTTCAGGTAAAAAGCGATCAAATAGCTCAATAACTTTTTGCTGTAATGCCTGATAGTGACCTGCCTGTAAAAATGCCCTTCTCGCCTGCATCATCTCAGCACTATCACCCGGCTCTTTTGAACGCTTATGCTGAACCGGTAACAAATTCACATAACCTTCTTTTGCACAATCAAACTGATGATTGTTTTCACAACGCCATTGGTGATGAGAAAACAGTAATGGTGAATGACATAAAGGACATTGATAAGACATAACATTCCGATGGGATAAAGAATAAATCAGGCATTCACTATACCATGTTTCGGTTTGGTATGTTTTTATAAAACCGCTTTATATAGTGGAGATAAAATCATATTGACTATTTTACGACTAAAATTCATTATGAATTTCACAATAAATTAACATTGGGTTGGTAATCAAAAAAATGCCGTTTGAAGATTTAGAAACTAAGCGCCTTTTATTAAAAAAATTGGCTCATACCGATGCGATTCACATACAACAAAAATTTCCTCACTGGGATATTGTAAAATACTTAGACAAGAATGCAGTCCCCTGGCCATATCCCGATAATGGTGGCGATATTTTTGTCAATAACGTTGCCATACCTGCAATCCAAGAACAAAAAGCCTATATCTGGTCACTCAGAATGAAAGCTAGGCCCGATGAGCTCATTGGTGTCATTGGGTTATATAACACACAAGATAATAATCGCGGTTTCTGGCTCTCTCTCGAATATCAAGGGTATGGATTTATGCGCGAAGCCTGTGAAAAGGTTACGAGTTATTGGTTTACAGAATTAGGCCGGACAATACTCAGAGTGGCCAAAGCTAAAGTCAATGATAAATCAAGAAATATTTCATTATCTGAAGGTATGAAGGTGATAAGAACTGGTAAAAAAGAATATGTTTCAGGGGAATATATTTAATTTAAATAAAATAATAAAAAACAATTAATTAAATAAAATTTAATCACAAAATATCTATTCATGTACACATTCATGTACAAACAAAAAACGCACATAACGTTGTACATAAAAAAATCGGCTACTCCTCAATATCAAAAAATCCCCATAGTTAATTTCACCGCGCTGATCAGTATTTAATCGCTCCATTTGAAACGGAAGGATTAAGCCAAAGTGAGGACCACGGAATAATCAATAAGTTGCCGCAGGTGTCCGAAAATTTTCGTATACCCCTCCTGAATGACAGGAGGAGCCTCCCAAATCGGTGACTCCTAAATTTCATGCGGAAAAGTTAAAAGTGAGATTTCTCACCTTTATGTAACTTGTTGATTTTGCTTAATTCCTGCACAGAAACGGAATTCAATTAAATCAATGGGTTAAAAGGGGAGAATTATCCCATTTAGATGAGTGATTGATTTTGCTTATTTCCTGCATGGTGCAGGAATTAGTGTATATCCGCTTTCAGCCTACCAAGTCTTATCAGACCTCTGACAAATTCTATTAATTCCCCGCCTGTCATTTTATGTCATCCTGCCAACAAAACATGCTCCCTATCAAATATTAGTCAAGCCGTACTTTTCTGTATTGATGAACCAATTTATTGATGTTCACCGGCGGAGAAGTCTCCCACCGCCTTCATGTTATTTAGCAATCTGTATTGTTGATTAGATGAGGGAATGAATATGCAAGATAAAAAACCTGATGCAAAAACCTTAGAAGATAATGTTTCAGTCCCAACAATGGAGGACGTCAGAAGAGCAATCAGGGAAGCAATTGAGGAGCATATTGCAAGCCGCGATCATCCATATGCAACTCTGGAAGATAAAGGTTTTGTTACTCTCAGTAACGAAGTTGAGAGTGAGAGTGAAATAACTGTTGCCACCTCCAAAGCAGTGAAAATAGCGTATGATTTAGCAAACAAAGCCAATACTAGTGATAAGGATTACGTACCTACTAGCCGAAAAATAAATGGGAAAGAGCTTTCTTCTGATATTTCATTGAATGCATCTGATGTTGGGGCATACAGCACTGGCGAGACAGACAAGCATATCAATGATGCCAAGGCACTGGCGAACGCCGCCCAGATTGCCGCCAACAATGCCAATAATAACGCCAATGGTCGAGTGCCCTCAAGTCGTACAGTGAACGGTAAACCGTTGTCGGGGGATATCACGTTAAACGCCGCTGATGTCGGTGCATACAGTAGAGACGAGGCAGACAAGCATATCAATGATGCCAAGGCACTGGCGAACGCCGCCCAGATTGCCGCCAACAATGCCAATAATAATGCTAATGCTCGTTTGTCTAAAGATCAAAACGGAGCTGATATACCCAATAAGGTCGAGTTTGTAAAAAATTTAGGATTAGCGGTGCAAGATTCAGGAGAATCATCTCTACCTGTTGGTGTCCCTATTCCTTGGCCGACAACAACTCCACCAACAGGCTGGTTAATATGTAACGGTAACTATTTTGATAAATCAAGGTATCCAAAACTCGCTCTTGCTTACCCATCTGGAAGATTGCCTGACTTACGGGGGGAATTTATCCGTGGTTTAGATTCAGGACGAAATGTTGATCCAGGGCGATGGATTTTATCGTGGCAAAATTTCTCCATCCAAAGACATAGCCATAATATTGAAATAAATGATTCTGGTTCAGCATCATTTTATGTTGGAAGGGGTAATTGGAAAAGACAAGGAAGTGTAAATACAGGTGAGTTTGGCGGTAGTGAAACCCGTCCTCGTAACATAGCTTTCCTCTACATCGTCAGAGCCGCTTAATTCTGAGTACAACTTAACCCGCAACTTTCTGCGGGTTAATCATGCCTTTACTCCACCGGTTCAGCCTGCTCACTATCAGTCGTAATCTCTGCCGCCTTCTGTTTCACATTCCACACCGAATCCGCCGGCATCTGGACACGGACATCCAAGCGGCAACCTTCGGGAATATCGCACGGTTCACCGTCCTGATAGTACACCTTTTCCCCGTTCACAATGGCTTTGATCCGCTGATTCTGAAAGCGTGCCGGTAAATGAGAATGCTGACGGTGGAAGATTTCAATCGTGATGCTGCCGTCCTTGTTCACCTTGTCATCGATGTAGATAAGTTCCAGCCCGTTGTTGTTCTTCGGCGAGGAGATGCCCCCATGCACACCCCAGGCACCGTCCGCGTTATAGCCTAGCACACCTGTCACCTGATAATGACCGAGGCCGAGTTTAGAGACGGTTGCGCCTTCGGATTCGTCGTTGGTGGTGAATTTGCCAGACGGGAAGATTTCGATGATGGGGGAACTGGGTCTGATATAACCGCTACCATCTTGATGGCAATTTTGCCCCAGAGAGAGCACAATACCATTACCGGCTCGAATTGTTCCTCTGGCGGCGATATCTCCTGTGCGGGTATTG
>NZ_NJAJ01000053.1 GCF_002632825.1 Xenorhabdus stockiae | reverse complement strand
GAGCAATCATTTGAGCAGTCCAGCCTTCTGAAGCTAAAAGCACGGCTTTGATACGGTCACGGACGCGCCCATCACGAGTCGTATCGTGCATCAATTCAAGCGCTTCTTTTTGGGCATCTGTCAGGGTAATTTTCATGGGCGCGATTTTGATCTGATAGGAATGAAAAATCAAGCATCTTCAATGACGATGGGTATATTGGTAATTATTTCGATAATTTAAATAAGTTATGTTGACGCATTAATGTTTTAATTCATTCACTGTTGAATTCGGTCCTTATGTGCACATAATTCACACAGCGTTTATGACCTGCATCACAAAACTATAAGTTATTGAATGTTATTTCAGTCAATATGGCATATATATAAAGTGATATACTTCCATGTTATATCGATATCCTCTTTAGGGTAGTAGACGATATTTAATATAGAAGCCTCAAGGGTTGCAACCCTTGAGGCTTCGCTGCTTATTTTTACGCAAAAAATAATGTGTAAAAACCGTTAATCATAAATCTTACCTGCTGTGTCTATATGCTGAATATTTCTTGGAATATGTATTTTTATTATTGTTTACAATTGGAAAGTCTATTTTGTTGATTTTACTTAAATGTTAAGGTTAGTTATTTCGTTATTGAATTAATAATGAAAATAGTTAAATTAGAATGCATTTAATGAGCTGAGAAATGGATTGAAAAAAGTGACGAACGATGCCAATGAAAAGGGTAAGAGCAGAAAGAATAAAAAAGACACTGACTATTTTATCCCTTACAGAACAACGTATGATTTACGTTTAAGTAAAAGGGAGCCTAATTTAATCAACATACTGAGACAGGTTCAAGGCTATGAATATGGTTTTTTTACCGTGTTGGGTGTTCGCCCTTGGTCTCAGCGGAGTGGTGGGAAAAATAATTCCATCTATGTCGTCAGATGTCAGTGCGGTAAATATGCGGTCAGAACATTAAAAGCGATTAGAAATCCGAATAATGTTAATGACATGTGTGTGCATTGCCAGCACCTGTTTAATCGAAGGCGTAAAGAAATCTTTCACACGACAGGAGACGATGTGGATTTGTCAGAATTAACCGGAATTAAATGTAAAATACCTTTGGAAATAGAAGAATAAGAAAATAGCGTCGCACTTTGGGATTGAATTTTCAGAGTACACTTTATTCTTTATGTAAGAGGGGGTTGAGCCCATGACAATGGGGAATTGTAAATGAAATGATATTTTCATAGAAGGTATTATATACCTTTTCATAATAGTGAGAGTATCAGCATGCGGTATTCTTTACCCCGCGTGGCACGCGGGGTAAAGAATACTCCTATCATTTTGAATAGCTATTTAATAAACAAATGAATAAATGTTATTTGGAATTTCACAGAGGTAACTCCAATGCATTTCTACTGGTGATATAGTGGTTATGGAAGCTAGTCGATCAAAGTTATAATATATTATCATAATGCTCTAATATGTATTTTTTGTATTTTCATAAAAATCAATTAAATAAATTGCCATAATAGGAAAGACGGGAGGCATTAACATCTATTTAAGCATTATTTAATTAAAATTCAGTTATTGGATGTATTATCTCTATTGATTTTATTATTTAATATTTTTTCCACCCACTTGAAAACTCGGAATATATTACAGAGAAATGGATGAGTTTAATTATAAAACAATAGGTTATGTGGTGTCTCATATTGTCAGCCTTTATGGGAATTATTTGGCAGTTATTGACGAAACAGAATCTTTAAACTATTTGGAGCTATATACTGTGGCAAGTCAGCTCTGCGTGCATCTTTCTGACATTCTACCAGAAAAAAATAAATGTATTGCTGTCGCAGGTCCTCATAATGTCAGAACTGTTGTCGCTTTATTAGCAATTGTACTTTCCGGGAATTACTATGTTTATGCTGATTTAACTCAACCAAAAATTTGGCTTGAACAGCAGCTTAGTCGGCTGGATTGTAATGTCATGTTCTATTCTTCAGATAACTACCCTGAAAATATTCCTGAAGGTATTACCCTACTTTTTGTAAAGAACAAGAGTTTCCCTATTTCTGCTATCTTACCCGAGATCAGCGCTAATCAGGTCGCTTATGTTAATTTTTCATCCGGTAGTACGGGTGAACCAAAAGCGATTGCTTGCACTCACGCAGGTATTGTCCGTCTTTGTCAGCAACAAACATTTCTCGACTTTCATGTTCGTCCGGTATTTCTATTTCACTCCCCTTTATCTTTCGATGCCTCCACTCTGGAAATCTGGGGGCCGTTGCTCAATGGTGGCTGCTGTATCATCCATCAAGAAGAAATGCTCACCCCACAGATTTTACAAAGAGCTATTCACCGTTATGGTGTCAACACTCTGTGGCTAACAGCACCACTTTTCAATGTCCTCGTGGATACAGATGTCCAGTGTTTGAATGGATTACATACCGTACTGACTGGTGGAGATATTTTGTCAGTTTCTCATGTACGTAAAGCCTTTGTTGCTCATCCGGAAATCTGTTTTGTAAATGGTTATGGCCCAACCGAAAATACGACTTTTACCTGTTGTCACATAATTAAAGCGGAAGATTTGTTGGGAGATGATATTCCCATTGGACAGGCAATCACCGGTACTCAGGTCTTGCTTTACGATTTGCAGGGCAAACAAATTATTGACCCTGGACTAAGTGGTGAAATATATGCTTTTGGGGAGGGGCTGGCTTTGGGTTATCTCGGCGATCCGGAACGCACAGCACAAGCCTTTGTCACTATCAACTGGCAAGGAATATCCCAACGGGCTTATCGTACAGGTGATCTGGCATGTTATGACGAAGAGGGAAATCTACACTTTATTGGTCGTGTGGACAGTCAAATAAAAATAAATGGCTATCGTATTAATTTAAGTGAAATAGAGAGCAGACTACGTAATATCCCGGAAGTAGAGGATTGTATACTATTAGTACAACAATATCAGGGCAGTAAATGTTTAGTAGCTGTACTACAAGCAAAAGATGATCGTCAAGCTCGTCAAGCTATGCTGCAATTTCCTTCCTGGGAACGTCCAACTTTTTGGCTCTGTGTCCGCTCACTGCCTTTGACCCGGCATGGTAAAGTGGATCGTCAAGCGCTTTTTTCTCAGTGGCAAGCCGGGCAATCACAGCCTTCCGCCACGAAAATGAGTCAGCAGGAAGCGGATTGTGCCAACTGGTGGTCACAATTGCTGGGTTATCCAGTCACCTCTCTCGAACACCATTTCTTTGAGTCAGGCGGTAATTCATTACACGCTTTGCGTTTGCTGGCTACTTGTCATCAACATTATTCTGAAGTGACGTTTTCCCTACAGGAACTTTATCAGCATGCTACTCTTGCGGATTTTGCTTCCCTGCTAACCAGCAAAGGTATTGATGTCAATACATTACAGGATCCTATTCCTGAGGGGGTTCTGGTGCTATGAATACCGTCTTTGAGCAGTTGTCCCTGCGCCAAATTTATTGCCTGCCATTTGGGCGTCAGTTGATTATTTATGGTCAGTGGCAATCTCTAGATAAGGAGGAACGTTCCTGGCTACATCAAGAAAAAGAGCGAATTATTAACTCTGAGAATAACTCCAGCGTTCTCCCACTTCCTTGCTGGCTTAATGCAATAGTGTTGAGTGAGATGATTTCCAGTGACTGTTCACAGTTTGGATTATTCTATCTGGCACCAGACTCTATCTCCCCAGAACCATCCCGACTAAAAAGTTTACTCGAAGGTCTATACAGAACCTTCCCACTTCTCAATAGCGCAGTAGAGTGGGGGGATAGCGGGTTAACGTTACGGCTTTTTACCTCACCATATAATGGTGAACCTGAATATAAAGGATCAGTACAGTATTCTGATGTTCAGGCTTTTATCCGCGAACAACTACAGCACCCTCATTCTGTATTTGAAAGAGGAATGCTGAGGATAGTATGCGCCCATTGTGGTAAGGAACTGCGTTGGGGAATATGGCTGCATCACTTGATTGCAGATGCGGACTTTGTTCAGAAATTGCTTTTTCATGTGCAGACTTGGTTGAAGACAGCAATGTGGCCTGAGCCAGATCTGAATTTTATTCAGCAAATTTGGATGCTCGAGCAACAACTCGTTGTACACCGGAAACGGTTGCAAGCCTTCTGGAGCGATCAAAAAACACTTTTCAGTACATTAGCCCCGCCTCCATCCCGAGAATTGTTATCTGAGAAAACACAGAGCTTCACATTGCCTGATGAGCCACAAATATTTACCCATGTGACTCTGTTACTTTCGCGGGCATTGGCCAAACTGAATATAAATGGCCCACAACTGGCAGTAGCTCCAGTAACGTTGCGCCGTATGGAGCACAACGTGAGCAGCGGCTGTTATGTCAACCTGTTGCCAGTATTACTGGATGCTCACTATGAGGCAACGGAGTTTAACAGGCTACGTCTGTTGTGGCTGGAGCATGCACTGCTGCCTCAGGAGGAGATTACAGCTCTGTCTGGACTGGATTATCGTGATGCTATCGTGATGATCAATTTCATCGGGACATCAATAGAAACGGAAGGATTTCAGCATCACCCTGAATTTCGTAGCAGGAAACCTATTACCTTAACCCTCAATCAGGGATCATCGGGAGTCTGGCATGCTAAGTTGACGACCCGTTGGGGAGAGGCATTTAGCCGCGTGTTATATAGCACCTTGATAGAGGAGGTGTCCTGATGATACTTCTGCTTCCTGACTTCGTCGGACACCCTAGCTGCTTTCAGACGCTGCTTTCTCATCTGTCGGAGCAGGTAGAGTGCGTCAACTATCATACCCTGGTTATGAAAGAAGAGCTCCCTGAACTGGCGGATCTTATCGCTGATAAGCTACAACATAAACCAACTTGGATCATCGGCTACTCGTTTGGCGGTGCTCTGGGGTACGAACTCTGTCAACGCGTTTTCTCTAAAGCCCGTTTAGTCATGGTGGACAGTCACTTACCTTCACCCGTTCTACGTAAAACTCCCGTCAATGAACAGTATCAGCGCTGGGTGACAACCGATATTCAGGATTGGGTCTTCTTGATGCAAGAGCTGAATGAAGTACGTCAGCCAATCATTCTGAATAATATTCGCCTATTTAGCCAATGGCAACCAAAGCCAGCTCTACAACAAGCCTGGTGGATACGTTGCACTCGAAATGAGAGCAACGCAGGTATCGACTGGCATTTGTTTATCGATCATATCCATCAATTTGACACACCGACACGCCACCACGAAGTGCTGAAAGAGCGTGGTGTGATTTCTTACCTTACTCAGCTGATCAAAAAGGTGTCCTTTCCATGATATTTCATAAGCAGGCGATTTCACCTATTTTTCAGAAACAGGCGCTGGAGTGGGTCTTAATACAATCCGACTCGCCATCTGCAATGCTAGAGCCAGAGTTCGATATTGACGATGACAAACGGCGTTATGCAAAGAAAATTCGTAACATCTTTCATGTTGATCCGCTGTTCTGGCAAACATGGTGCGATGATTCCGGGCTGATACAGATTGTGAGTCAATATCTAAACCGTCCCCGCTTATTACGGCATGCAGCTTTTATCAAACGTCATGCCGATGAGTCGTTTATTCCTCTGCATCAGGATATTGCATTGTGGGAAAAATCCTTTCATACCGCCTGGACATTCTGGGTGGCACTAACCCCAGCTTTCAAAGAGAACGGAGGTATGTTTTATCACCCTAATACTGAAGTGGTTTATCCGCACGAGTTCGACCTAAATTATCCCATGTTTAAGTGCATCGACCTCGAAAAAAACAAGATTTCTCAGGAAGAACTAAAGGATGCATCTCTTAATGCAGGAGACATTCTGGTATGGCCGGCAAAAACTCCACATGGCAGCTATATGAATACCAGTGGCCAATTGCGCGTAGGCATGCCGATAGTGTTTGTTGAAGAGACTGAATATCAAAAAATAATGTGAGGTAAGTATGAAAGTATGGGTAATCGATAACTTAAAAATTATTTTCCCTGATAGAAATATTTCAGAAGTCAATATTGATGAATCCCTTGAAGAGTTGTTAAACCATTCGATGAAAATGGTCACTTTTCTGGCACGTTTCGCCCGCCAATTTAAACATGCTCCCAAGATTATGGAATTTCAGGCTGCTCCTTGTTTTGAAACCTTGGTCAGAAGTATGGAGCATCCCACATGATACGAATCATCGATTGTACTTTAAGGGAAGGAATGCAAACCCGCCAGTGTTGTTTTACTGCGGAACAATCGGCATTGCTTTCCCGAGAGATATCGGCATTAGGGGTAGATACGGTTGAGTGTGGACATCCTTTTATTTCGTCGGAAGAAGCTGAACGTGTCCGGGGGGTGGTTGCTGCCTCACCTGTGCCGGTGTTAGCGCACGCCAGAGCCCGCACGGAAGATATCGATGCGGTGTTACAGACGGGGGCTCACTGGGTAGGTTTGTTCGCCTCGATTAATGAAATTTCAATGGCAACAAAGTTCAAAGGTAAGAGTCATGAAGAATTGCTCACGATGTTTGGCTCTTCTATCCGTTATGCTCGAGAACAAGGGTTGTTAGTAAGGGCAACCATTGAGGATGCTGGACGAACGGCAGTTCCTGATCTGGTGAGCATGATTATGACTGCCCGTGAAGCAGGTGCTGATCGTATCTGTTTTGCTGACAGTGTCGGTATTCTACTGCCTGATGAAACTTTTGATGTGTTATCACTATTACACCATGAGTTTCCTGATGTTGTATTTGAATATCATGTTCATAACGATCGAGGATTAGCATTGGCTAACACGTTAAAAGCGATTGAAGCGGGAGTTACGTGGGTTTCTACGAGTTGTAATGGTATCGGTGAACGTACAGGTATCACCGATACTTTTCAGTTAATCACGCTGCTTACTACACGTTTTGATCAGAATCGTTTTGATATATCCCGGATTTTGGCGCTTTCTGAATTGGTGGAAGCCTATAGCCGTATCCCAATGTCTCCAATGCAACCAGTGGTAGGTAAAAATGCTTTTGTACATGTTGCCCGCCTGCACCAACTTGCCATGCAGAAAGACAGTGCAGCCTACAGCATTTTTGAACCAAAACTCATTAAAGGAGACATATCTCTGGAGCGATTTACTCCTTTACAAGAACAGGATTTGTTCCTGACGCCGTTTGAAAAATCTTCATCAGAGCTGAAATATCACCGCCACGGCCCTGGAAAACGCTTTGTGATGTTGGATAAACGATTGGTGAATGGCTCCCCTTACTACTTTATTGCCCGTCAATTTTCTATGGTGGGCGCTGATGAGTCTGCAGAAGTCGGCCATGTTGACAGCCATATCCATAATTGTGACTCCTTATTCCTATTTCTGGGGGACGGAAAGGATTATGTCGGCCTGGAGGTCGAAGTCGATCTTGGGGGAGATATTCGCCATGTACACAGCCCAGCCAGTATTTTTATCCCGGCGGGTGTGGCTCACTCCTATCGGTTTATTCGCGGTTGTGGCACTTATATTAACTTTGTTCACAAAGGCGATTACCACGAAAGTTTGCTGGAGATAACTCAATGAAACAATTTAATAAAAATGCCAAATCTTACGATATTGTGAGAGGGAAGATAACTTATCCGGATGGATTGTATCATTCGCTGTCTATCCGCTCACCTTCACATGAAGCTGCGCTGGATATTGGTTGTGGTAATGGGGTTTCTACCATTCGGTTGAAAGCGTATTTTGCCCATGTGCAAGGGTGTGATCTTGGTGATGCCCTCATTGAACGGGCGCAGTATAACTATCCTGATATAACATTTAACGTCTCTCCGGCAGAAACTTTTTCTCCACCCCGCAATTATGACCTGATTACCAGTGCGACTTCATTTTACTGGATGGATCGTAAAAAGGTGTTAATCAATCTGAAAAATTGGTTAAAACCCGACGGGCTATTTTGTGCCTATAAATATGACTTTCCGCTGGTTTATGGGCCTCTGCGAGATTATATCGAAACAGAGTTAGTGACACGCTGGGCAAAGCACCGAGATCCCCGTCTGACACAATACGATAACACTCTTGAATTGATACGTGAGTGTCCACATTTGCATTACGCACAACGCGAGGTATTTGCCAACATTATTTTCCTCTCCGCGGAAGAAATCGCATTGTTTTTTTTGTCTACCAGCTACGTGACTCGCTATGTTGAGCAGGAAGGAGGAACGGCTTACGTTCATGAATTTATGAAAAGTGTCATGATGATTGGCGGCTCCGCTCCGATTGCTGTTAATTTCGACATTCACGCCTTTACTGCGGTAAATCGCTAGGAGAGACAGATGGAACACCTGCCCATCACTCTGGACGCTACACTTCGTGAAAAAGCCTTTAGCTCGCCACAGCAACTCCTGTTAATTGATGCCCTAAAGCCCGAATCAGCCATTGAGTATCGATGGAAAGAAACCAATAGGCTTGTTGATGCTCTGGCCTGGCAGTTTGCAGAATTACCCGGTGAGGGCATCGGAATAATACTGGATAACAGCTATCACTGCCTGTGTATGATTTATGGCGTTATTCGTTCAGGGAAAAATGTGATCTTAATCGATTCTGAATGGGGTATTACAGCAAAGCAGGCCATTATTGATGTAATGGCGTTACAGATATTAGTGAGTGCAGCTCCTATTCAGGATGAATTTGCCATATTGCAATTTATTCCTGATTTTTCATCTGGTTGTTCTGAGGTTTTTAACGAGCACGCAGCTACAAACAGCAGAATGATTATTTTTACTTCGGGAACCACAGGTAAACCGAAAGGCATTGTCCTCAGTCAACAGGCAATGGTGAACGCTTATGCTATTGGTCAGTGCTGTCTAAAGATAGGGGAACATACACGTGCTGGTTGTTTTTATCGGGTAAGCGGATTAGGTATTTTAGGCATCAATTTTCTGTTTCCTCTGCTGTATGGTGGTAGTGTAGTGCTACTGCCGCAACATTGCTGGTCTGACTGTGTACAATTTTGGCAGCGGGTAAAACAATTTAATATCAGCTTTCTCTATATGGTTCCGCCTATTGTCAATTTTATGGTTAAAGAAGGGATTCCGCTGACAGTTCCCATTTCCCTATCCCGTTTACTGTGCGTGTCGGGTTCAGCACGTCTGGATGCAGCTCTACAGACGGAATTTCAGCGTAACTTTGCCCCGTTAGCCAATATTTATGGATTGAGTGAGTGCGGCTTTGCCTTTTTATTTGGCCGCCTGAATGGCAAGTTGTTTGACAACACGGTAGGCCCTGCTGTTGGTGTGATGCTACGTTTGACCGATGAGCAAGGTAACGAAATAACTACTCCCGGCCATCGTGGACGATTGTGGGTGAAAACACCCAGTCTGTTCTCTGGATATGTCAATCAACCAGAACTCACTGCACAAGTGGTACATGACGGCTGGCTGGATACCCAAGATATTGCTTATTTTGATGAGCAGGGCGGATTTTATGTGCTGGGCCGAGTGGATGGAACGGTAAATAAAGGGGGCAACCTGTTCCATCTTAATGAATGTGAACAGTTATTGAATACCCGTAGTGATGTGACAGATGTCTGTTGCCTGAAAGTGCCCTGCGATATTTATGGCGAGGATTATATTGCGGTTATTCAAGGAGAACTTGGACAAGAGGGTATTCTGCTGACTTGGTTACAACAGCATTTAGGCATATCCCGTGCCCCGCGCTCTGTTTTTTGTCTCAGTGAAAAACTGCCACTCAATGGTGCGGGTAAACATGACCGCCATGCTATTACCAAGCTTATAACCCGGAGAGCATCATAATGTGCGGTATTTTGGGTGATATCGGGCCGGGCTTTGACGGTACACAGTTTCGTCAGGCACTTCAGGGGCTTCATCACAGGGGGCCTTATGGCGAAGGGTATATTGACTTGCCTGCTGGTGCATTAGGTATGACTCGTCTGCCAATGTCCGGTGCAACATCACTGCCGATACCCGTGAGGTTTAGGGAAAACTTTGCCGCATACAATGGTGAGGTTTATTCCCCAAATGCGGAAATCATAGATGAAGTTCGCTTACTTTATGAGGGAATAGAAAAAGGAGAATTACCCGATGGCATGTTTGCGCTGGCATTATGGCAGCCACATAGTGCTTCATTGATACTACAGCGTGACAGTTATGGTATTAAACCCCTCTACTATTTCTATCAGGCCGATCGTGGGAGACTGATATTTTCATCTGAACTTATGCCGTTACTGACTTTGTTGGGCAACCGTACACCTAACATTGCCGCGATAGCTCAGATTGTTGCAACCGGAGTTACGTTAGAAGGCGAGAGTTTGTTTTCCGGTATACGTCTTGTAGCCCCGGGCGAGCAACTAAGATTTAGGCTTGGTGACGGAAAAGCACTGTTGGTGCAGCGTCAGCATTTCCCTCCTCAAACTGAACCAACATCCACTTCAATTGAGGAGACTTTGGGCGAGGCTATCAACCGTTGCAAAGCGACATTTCGTCCAACTGCACTGTTACTCAGCGGAGGGATGGATTCAACCTTGCTTAATACCTGGGTGGAGCCTGATATGGCAAAATTCACGCTGGCCTTAGAAAATGCAGAGGAAACAGTGTGTTCGAAATCCAATTTACATTGGATTTCTCTGGAACAAACAGCTTTTATGTCTGTTTTGCGAAAGGCAGTAAAAAACTTTGGTGCTGCAACCCGTATGTCCAGTTTGTTGATGTATCAACAGTTGGCGGATGCTGTCGGGGATGCCGGGTATCACTGTGTACTGTTAGGCGAGGGGGCTGATGAATTATTCTGGGGTTATCCGCGCTACCTTGATCTACAACCATCAACAGGTCACGATGCCGTCAGCTTTGCACGTATCTGGTTTGGCGACTATCAAAATAAAGCAAAGTTGCTTTCCTCCCAAGTTGCTTCCGAATTGAATGAGCAGATTGAAGCGCTTGCTAGTTCAGCTCTGAGGAAAGGGTATGAGGCGGCTATTGACTATTTTGATCTGCATTACTCTTTGGAGCCTCTGCTGCGTCGGGCAGATCATCTCCTGATGTCACGCGCAATTGAAGCACGAACACCTTATTTACATGCGGGACTCGGCATGCTCGCAAGTCGTTCTACACGCCTCGCAGAGGGTATAACTAAAATCCCACTGTGTAATTTACTCCAGCAACGGCTACCGAATTGGCAATGGAAACCTAAGCAGCACTTTCGTTTACCTTTTTCCTACTGGCCGAAAGCAGTGCAGGAAATGCGTCACCATCTGTTGGAAAACTGCGAGACATTACGCGACCTGGGTCTGGTAAATTTGGCACCTGCATATATAGAAGCGATGGATAATGCTCAGCTTTTTACCCTAACGACGCTTTCTCTTTGGCAACAAGAATATGAGGTGAATTTATGAGTTTTTCTTCCTACTCGCGGCCGATTGCCTGGAGAGGAAATACTGTGTTTGAACGTTCAGCACGTTTTAGTCAGTCGCTGGAAGTTCTGCTCAGAGCAATGGCTGATGGTTATCAGCCCGGTAAGCGTGACGAAACACTTCGGCATGATTTGCATCGTGAACTCGAACTGGGAAGTGGCGTATTAGTGCATGATTCCCCGACTCTCAAATATCTTCAGACGGTACCATTCCGGGCACTATTTAGTAAGTTTTGTTTCTGGTTTGGTATGCCAGTATCAATTAACAAGCAAGGCCACTATTTAAAAGAAGTTCGAGATCATGGAGTACGCGATAATCATGGTATGCCACAGCGTGGGCACTTGACTAACCAAGAACTCGCTTTTCATTCTGACAGAGCAGATCTCACTGTACTGAGCTGCTGGAGTCCTGCCGCTCGCGGAGGCACTTTTCGCATCCGTTCCTCTGCCGATGTCGTGTCACAAGCCGAACAACGTCAACCTTCCTGGCTTTCTCAACTGAATAAACCGATCCCTCATGACTTGCGTGACGAAGGTGGACAACCTTGGATTGCTTTACCACTCCTAAGTGAAAACCACTATCAATTCGTTCTACGTTACATACGTAAATTTAACGACTCAGTCGTTCGTCACGGTATAGAACAGACACAAGAGATCAACCAAATGCTGGCAGATATCGATATCATTATTGAACAGCCTAATCATTACGCTGAACTTAATTTCAGTAAGGGAATGCTGGTAATACTCAATAACCATATCACATTACATGCGCGCACTTGTTTTGAGAATGATAAGAAACATGAACGTTGCTTGCTACGCTGCTGGCTTAGCAGTGAGTTTACTCGCCCATTACCTATAAGTTTTTTGCCTTTGTTTCACAACGTAGATGCAGGAACTTTACGGGGGGGAGTTTTACCTGAAAAAACAAGGTAACCCGATGCAGAAGAATATTTTTTCCCTGATGCGTTTTCGTACTCTCCCGATAGAAATTCATGTGATGTTGGTAGGTACTCTGCTAACGCGTGGTGCCTATTTTATGGTCTGGCCTTTTTTGGCGGTGATACTGTATCGCCAGTTCAACTGTTCTGCGACTGCCATTGGTGCCTTACTCTCCACCGCTATCATTTTGGGTGCAATCAGCGGCGTCTATACCGGCTGGTTATCAGACCGTTTTGGTCGCAAGCGTCTTATTCTTTGTGGAACCACATTAAGTGCATTGGCTTTTGTCCTGTTAAGCCATGGTCATAGTCCCGCGCTGTACGGCATAGGTATTACCGGTGTTAGTATTGGTTGTGCCCTACTTGAATCCAGTTGCAAAGCGTTAATTGGCGATCAGGTCATTGATAAAGCTTCACGTGAGTTGGCACTCTATTGCCGTTACTATGCCATTAATGCCGGTGCTGCGATAGGTCCGTTGTTTGGCGTGACTTTAGGCGTTGCTGAACAAGGCTTAACCTTTTTAATTACGGCTACAATCTATTTTATTTATGGTTTGCTGCTGTGGCGCTTGCTGCATTATGTTGCCTATCGGAGTACCACACTTAAACAGAACCAAGCGACTTTTTTTTCGTTTTTTACCGCCTGTGGACAGATGATCCGCCATCGCCTTTTTGCTCTGCTGATGTTTTGTAATATGCTGGCCGCCTTAGTTTATGCCAGCTTTGATTCCACTTTGGTACAGTATCTGACGCGCAGCCATGTCCCACATGTGATGTCGTTGATTGCTACTCTGATTGCGATTAATGCACTGACTATCATTATTGCTCAATTCCCCTTATTACATTTGTTACAGCGTTATTCGACAGGCATCAGACTAATGATTGGACTCCTGCTGATGTTGTTGGCACAACTGTTATTCGCTTTTGTTCCTGTTACGCAATTTTATATGCTTGCTGTAGCAACTATTGTTCTGAGTTTGGGGGAGTTAGTCGTGTTCCCTACCTTCAGTGTGGAAGTGGATCAGATAACCCCAAGTACGTTGCGTGGAAGCTATTTTGGTGCGGCCAACCTCTACCTGCTGGGCAGTGCCCTTGCGCCACTGTATGGTGGTTTGATGTTGGATCTTAGCAATCATCGGATACTTTTTCTTAGTCTGACCGGACTTTGCTTATTTACGATGGTGCTACAGAACACGGCAAACATGATGAAACGGGCCCAAAATGAGGCAATTACCCCATGACAGCACGTATTTTGATTTCAGGTTTCTTTTTACGTCGCAATGTTTGGCCTCCAAATTTGATTGGGGAAGATGTCGATGATCTCAGAGACCAATCAGAGTGTGATCTCCAGTATTGGCTGGCTAAAGCTGAAATGCTTGCTTCAGCCTTCAGTAGACCAATAGAAATTATTGGTCACAGTTTCGGAGGATATCTGGCACAGTGCCTAGCGGCAAGGTTAGGGGAAAAAGTCAGCCATTTGTGGTTATTGAATGCGCTCACCAGCCAAGGTGGAAATGCATTTGAAAGCTATCAAGAAAGTGGACAAGCAGCGTTGTCAGACATTTGCAGGCTGGATATGAGTAGTGGTCGCATCCACTTGCATAGTCCTGAGCGCTTCCTCGCCCTTTTAGGTCAGCGGGTACCTTTGGCACAAAGTGAGCCAGCCCAGTTATTACTTGACCCGCCACCATCCCATATAACCAATTTGTCTTGTCCAATCAGCTACGTAATTACACAACAAGACTTGCTGACACCTCCGTTACTACAACGTACTTTTGCCCGCCGACTAAACGCACGACTCATTAATTGGATGGGAGGGCATATGTCTCCTTTAACTGAGGGCAACTGGCTGAACGACAGATAAAAAAGAGTAAGCATCAGAGTGCAATAATTCTCAATGAACAGGCTCAAATTAAAATTTATAGTGATATGAAATATAAACAATAATTTCCCTGTTTGTAATGGCATCAAATAGCACGGAGATTTTTTCACTTAGCGTTGTTAAACAAAAATTTGACCCAATTCGATCCAATCGATAAGGTATTAACTTGTTACTACATGATCTCCAGCCTGCAAGGATCAGCGTGAAGCGGCGAAGTCAAAACTCCCGTAGCCTGCAAGGGAGTGCATACCATGCGGTACATCTGCGCACTTTTGGAAGCAGATATCATTGGATACCTAACCCTCCGTCTGATGATGAAAGTTTCCCGGTGTTACTCATCACCGGCTACTCACACAATAGAGCAAAACAGGCTCTGTCTTACGTCAAACGAGACCGTTTTCACCGGTACAACATTCATCTGCTTTTTCAGTTCATCACGATCAGCGTCCCGAATATTGCGCGGCGTCACTTGTGTTGAAGCGTAGCGATTACCAAGTGACGCCGCAAAGCGTCAAACGTCCAGAGCCCATCCAGTCTGGCTTTACGACCGATTTGAATCCCGCATTACTCAGTGAAACCACGTAAAACAGACTATTAACCACCCTGTTAAACGATTGTCCTATCGGATTTTCAACCCACTGCCTGATTGCAGGCTGATGCAGTAAAAATTAAGGAAAAATGAATCACGTCAAGATAATGAGGCGTTCATCCTGATGAGATCAGGCACTGAACGGGGAGCATGTCATCGCTGTGCTGAGCACGTCGTGAGCTCCTGCAATAACTCAACACAATCCCGCCCTGCTACACATTGTCTGACGCACCACGGAACGGTGAACCTGAACCGACACGCAGGGAATTGTTTTAAAAACGACTAAAAATGAATAAAACAAACGCAAAGTAGCAGAAGAGGCGAGAATGGCGCAGGGATCGACACGTTCAAAGGTTGAGCTGTTCAGAAAAGTTTTTATCACGCATGCCCGACAGGCGGGCGGAAGTTTTGTCACCGTAGCAGATCGAGAGCGTATGGCCCGGCAGTTCCTTGATTATTTGAAAACCAATGGCATCAAACTCCGGCAAATGGACAGTCTGAAGGTGAAATATATTGAGCGTTACATTGCTGAACGCAAAGCCAACAATCTCAGTTATCGGACACTGCAAAATGAAATGTCGGTGCTGCGAGCCATTTTAGCGCACGCTGGCAAGCATAAGCTGGCTGATCCCGATAATGCCCGCCTGAGTAACCGGGCATTGGGTATCGCTGATACCAGCCGCAAGGGAACGAAAATAGCGCTGGCACCGGCTGCGTTCCGGGATATTTTTCAGCAGGTGGAACAAAAAGACCGGCGTGTCGCGGCTGTTATGCAACTGGCGTATGTGCTGGGGCTGCGCACCAAAGAAGCGGTGGAAGCCTACAAATCGTTAGCGACCTGGAAGAAAGCACTGGAAAACGGGCATACGTCTGTGCGGGTGGTGTTCGGTACTAAAGGGGGACGCCCCCGGCAGACGGTCATACTGGATCGGGAAGCCCTGCAACACGCGATTGCTTATGCTGAACGCGAGCAGACCGGGCGTGGCGGTAAACTGATTGATAAGCCGACGATCACGCAGGCCATCGACCGTTACCGCTATATTGTCAGACGTGCAGGACTGAGCGGTAATAAAGCGCCACACAGTATGCGTTATCATTTTGCTCAGCAATCCGGAGAGCATTATATAACGCAAGGATTCAGCGAGCGGGAATCGCTGGCACTGGTCTCGATGGATTTAGGGCATGGTGACGGGCGAGGGCGTTATATTAAGCAGGTGTATTACCAGAATATTGAGGGCGAATAAGTTATATTGGAGCACACACGATCAGCTGCTCTGATCATTGGAATTGAGCAAAGCAATCTTGAATCTTAGGCGATTATTCCTATGTTACGCTAACTCACTTTTGGACAGAAATGCGTTAGCGGCATTGCTTTAACTCAAGTAGTTTGGATTAAAAAGATGCAAAATTTGAATTAATAACAACAAAGTCTCTCTGTCAGTATGATTTTTTCTTGCAAGCAGGATGCGTTCATATAGTCAACTATATTGACAATTACAGCTTCTCTACCAATGAACATTTCAAGATACAAGAGTACGGCTTGGATAATAAATCAAGCATATTCAATGGTGATTGGTATATGAATTTACGAAATTGAAAGAATAAAAATGGTGTGAAAATAATAATCTTTATGGTTTTTAATCTTGATTTGAGAGTGTAATGTTTCAAATAATAAAATAAGGGAATTAAAATGCTATGAAAATGGTGAGTTTTAGATGTGTGACTGTCAATTTAATAATGTTAATTCAAAGGAAATGAAATTTCTGATCAATTAATCGGTTAACTATCTATGTGATAAAATGCTTTTTAATATTAATGGGTGGGTAGTAATTGTGACTTATTACTATAAATAATAACGTTCATGACAAAAATATTATTTTAATCTTTGAGAAATAAATTAAATTAAACTATATGGACTGGCCTTATGGTGTTTTTATCTTTTAAAGATATTAGTGTGAATTAATTTCCGTATAAATAAGAATAATTTTTATTGTAAATTATTCTGTAAATGGAGGTGTAGTGAAAAAAATAAACATCCTAATCGTTGGCTGTGGTTATGCAGCAGATTTTTATGTATCAAACCTTAATAGTTATGAGAGCCTAAATATTATAGGTTGTGTCGATAGAGATAATAATAGGCTTGAAGCTTTCTCAAACTATCATGGTTTAGATTCTTATTCTTCTGTAAGTGATGCATTGGAAAATATAAATTTTGACATATTGCTAAATTTGACAAATCCAGAACAACACTACAAGGTATCACTGGAAGCTATAAGTAATGGAATTTCAGTATACAGTGAAAAACCATTTACTATGAGTATGGCAGAATCAAAAAAATTGGTAGAGATTGCCAAAAAAACTAACTGTATTATAACAAGTGCCCCTTCTTTATTATTAAACCCGCCAATGATAAAGGTAATGGAAATATTGTTTTCTGGCGAGATTGGAGAAATACTTTTAATTAAGAGTTCTATCCATGAGGGACCAGTTCATAAAATGAACTTTGATGATTGGATTAGTCCTTCAGGCGCATCTTGGCCGGCAAAAAATGAATTCGAAGTTGGTTGCGGGTTTGAGCATGGTCCATACATTATTGACCTAATTTTGGCTTTAATGGGTACGCCAGATAGCATAAGATATAGCTCTGCTTTGATTTATCCAGATAAAAAAGTTACAAATTCACCCGCTCCAGATTGGATTAATATTACTTTCGAGTATTCTGATAGTAAAAGAGCAAATGTTGAGCTTAGTATTGTTGAAAGTGAGGAGCATTGCTTTCGGATAATTGGGGATAAAGGTGAAATAATAGTTAAAGATTTATGGATGGCGAATTCAGAAATAATTGTAAGAAAGAATAAAGAAGATCAAATAAATCGTCCATCAGAATATTTTTCCTTAAAAAAAACACTTCATCCTCACAAGATAGACAGAAGATATAATGACACTCATTTTATTGATCAAGCTACTGGAGTCTTAGACTTAGCTACTTCTCTAAATTACAATTTTGAACCTTTGCTTGATATTAATCGATCTTTGGAATCCATTAATATAATAGAAACAATAATGACAAATAGTAAATTTAGACCACTTACTATACGCAATTAACTTGAAGATGCAGGAATTAAAGTCTGGAAATTATCGGTCAGCCGGGTAGCTAATTCCTGTCCTTTTTCGGGTAAGGTGACATGAAA
>NZ_NJAJ01000052.1 GCF_002632825.1 Xenorhabdus stockiae | reverse complement strand
TTATTCCAAATCTGAAGAGATGCATGACAAAGTGGTAGGTACGTTCATTGAGCGTGAATACTATCTTTCATAACAGATCTAACTATTGGAAGCATGACCTGAAAATACGCAAGTGTGATTACTACTACCGTATTAAAATTTCGGTCATGACTTCAAAGCGCTATGGTGATGTTTTTCTGGTTCAATTTCCCGAGCATAACTTCCCCAGCTATCGGTTGTCATAAAACGAATATCAAAAGCATACCAAAACCAATGACGTTGTTTTTTTGTTACCGACGAAAGACCATTGTAACGATAGTTAATCTGAAGGGTTTTCTAGCAATATTTACAGTAATAACGTGGAAAAACCGCTTTACCTGTTCCGTGTTTACATACCGATTCTGTTTACTATTGCTATCGTGACAGTCATGATGCTCCCTCCCTCTCAAAAAGCATAATAATATCAAATTAACACCTTTCTTGGATTCATGACTGAAACTCCTACATATAAATAAATATTATTTATAAGCCGCATAATAATTTATTATGCCCAAAGTTAGCCAGTTTATTCAATAAAAACAAAAAAAACAATGTTAAATTCCCACCCTTAGAACCAAATGGAATAATTAATATTTTAAAAACATAATAATTAATAGGATAATGATATGCCCAAAGCTGCTGAACTGTATGAAAGCATAAAGGATGTAAAAGGAGATGCTATAAAATGGATAGTGACAAATAGCAATTTTATTTATTCTCTTCCAGTTGAAGAACAACAAGAATTAAAAACTCATATTATTAGAGATGCCTTCAAATATCATTTCGAAAATAATATTTACTATCGTCAGCAGTGTGAAGAGAAAGGCGTACGACCGGATGATATCCAAAATTACAAAGAATTAGTCAAGATCCCAGTTATTCCAGTCTCTACGTTTAAGTCTGCGGATAGTCACAGATTATTAAGCAAACCTCTTTCCAGTATTGAACATGAAATGCGTTCCACAGGTACGAGCGGTATCCCCAGTGTTGCCCGTCGATGTGATGAAACAATGGACTATGCCACCATAGCACTCTACAACTCATATCGCGATATGCTTAAACTCTCCAGTGGAGCAGGGCTCTGCCTATGTCCTTCGACAGAAGAAATCCCTGAAATGGGGATGATAAAAGCGTTCAATTGGCTGGCCGGATTGTTAGATACAAATCGTTTTATGGTAAAAGAAGAGCGTTTTGTGCCGGAAGAGTCAATTAACCAATTAAATGAATGGCAAGGAAAATTTACTCGCTATGTGATAGGCCCTCCGTTTCTTATTCATCGTTTTATTAGTTTCTTAAAAGCAACAAATACTAAACTGAAGCTGGATAGCGAAAGTATGGTAATTACGCTCGGTGGCTGGAAACGTTTCACTGGCGCTATGATTTCTCGTACCGAATTTAATCAGGAAGTGGAAACCTGGTTAGGTATTTCTGCTAACCGGATACGCGATATGTACGGGCTTGTCGAAGCTAATTTTTTGGCTATAGAAGATGAGTTTAATCAAAAACATATTCCTCCATACATTCACTTTTCTGTCCGTGATCCAGAAAATTTATCTCGCGAAGTGGAAGATGGCGAAATTGGGCAACTTGTTATTCTCGACCCCATAGCACGTTCGACTCCTGGAATGCTACTCACTGAAGATATGATCTATCTGCGTACTGATAGTGATCCTTCGGGTCGCAACTCTCAGCGTATGCAATATGTGATGCGGGCACCTTCCGCAACCGAATTTGGCTGCTGTGCGGTTAATCTGGAGAGAAAGATAGCTAATGACGAGCAAAAAGATGCTTGTCCTGTTATTCGGTGAGGTTTGAGTATGTTCAATGACATTATCACTGATAACTTCTGTAATCCCGATTGTCAGGGACAGCTAACAAATCCCGATATTCAACTCAAGCTAGGTAACCCAGTCTGCGGTGATAAAGTCGATATTGACTTATCGCTGAATGACGAAGGCTATATTAATGACGCTCGATTTCAGGCTTGGGGATGTACTGTCTCTTTAGCCATGTCCAATCAGTTCTGTCGGCAGATTCAGGGGAAAAAACTGACTGAAGTTGCTCAATTAAGCACATCAGAAATTGACGAAATGCTGGGTGAGTTGCAGCCTTCACAGCGACATTGTTTGGAGATGTTACATGCCCTATTTCAGCAAATAAGGATGCATATATGACAGGGCTATACTTTGATTTCAATGCAACCACGCCATTGAGTCCTAAATCAAAAATAGCAATTAAGCAAAGGCTGGAACAATTTGCTAATCCTTCTGGCAAATATCGTTTGAGTCAGAGTTTGCATACCTTAATTCATGATACAAAAGAGTCAATAGCTCAATTAATGGGGGGCTCGGCTGAAAGGATCATTTTTACTTCCGGCGGTACAGAAGGCAATAATCTGGCTTTACACAGTGTATTCAGCCAGCTCTCTGTTAACCAGCTATCACGTTATCATGCTATCTGCTCTGCAATTGAACACTCTTCAATTCTGGAACCTCTGCGCTGGTATCAAAAACAAGGTTTGAAACTCACAATCATTGATCCCGGTAAAACAGGAAGAGTAGATCAAGACGCGTTATGTCGCGCCATTACTCCCCAGACTTGTTTAATTGCACTGATGGTTATCAACAATGAAACGGGCGTCATTCAGCCTTACGAGGCACTGGCCTCCCAGCTGAAAGGAAAAGGTATTCACCTTCATCTTGATGCAATACAGGCAGTAGGAAAATGGCCTATGTACTGCCCTGATGATATACCACTAACGGTGACCTTTTCTGGACATAAGTTTTACGCCCCCAAAGGGATTGGAGGGCTGTACTACAGCTCTCAGGTAAAAATTTGTCCTCTGTTACATGGTGGTGGACAAGAACAAGGATTACGTAGCGGCACAGAAAACACATTAGGTATAGCTGGGTTAGCTGCTGCGGCAGAAGAAGCCTGCGAAGAATTGATACAGCGCCTTTATCATTGTCAGGAAATGAGAAAGTATATTATTAATCAATTAGATATTTCTACCATCAAGTATCACTTAAATGGTGAAACAAATCCTGAATATCAGGCGCCATGGACACTAAATATCAGTTTCCCCGGAGTCAGAGCAGAAGCGTTAGCAAATAGATTGGATTTATGTCACGGAATTTCGGTTTCGCTAGGATCTGCCTGTAGTAATAACTCACAAACCCCTCAACGTTCACATGTCTTACTTGCGATGCAGTCTCCTCACGCCTACATCGATAGTGCGCTACGCATCAGTTTTGGGCATGTTACTGAACGACAAGAGATTGATGTTCTGGTTAATGCTCTGAAGCAAGAGATACAGAATTTATTAGCTATTGCAGGAGAATAAACAACATGGTGCTGAAGGATGCTAACACGCTGTTATGTTGTGTTAATCATTATGTTTCACAACAGCCAAACCAAATTGTGTACCGCTTTTTGCCTTCAGGAGATTCAGATTCTATTACTCTGACCTGGCTGGAATTGGAACAGCAGTCTCACTTACTTGCCTGCTCACTCGTGGCCGCCGGGCAACAAGGGAAAGCCGTTGTTCTCATGTATCCTCCTGGGCTAGAGTTTATTGTCGGGTTATTGGCCTGCTTTAAGGCTGGCGCTATTGCTGTTCCATCTAATGTCGTTCAGGGAAGCCGCCACCTGAAAAGATTAATGCAAATCCTGAATAATTCAGGAGCGGATCTGATACTCACTACATCAGGATTAAGCCGTTCTTTATCACATGAATTTCCCAACCATAACTTCATGTATTACTCGGAAAATCAGTTAGTAGATGAAACAATCAAACTTCCCTCAATTGTTCCAGAACAGATAGCTTTCCTACAATATACCTCTGGCTCTACAGGCACTCCCAGAGGAGTAATAGTTACGCATAGTAACCTCATCCATAATCTGCGAGCAATAAACGATACTTTCAGTTTGCACGAAGGGTTAATTATCGGGGGTTGGATACCCCAGTTTCATGATATGGGATTGGTCGGTCATATCATGCTGGCGATGGCTTTAGGCGGGCAATATAATTTCATGCCACCACTGTCTTTTATCCTGCAACCATTACGCTGGTTACAGTTGATGCATAATTTTGGTGCTGAATTCTGTAGTGCTCCCAATTTTGCTTACGACCTATGCGCTAATCAAGACTGCTCTGGGCTTAATTTGGATCTGTCCTGCTGGCGTTGGGCTGGTAACGGTGCTGAACCAGTCAGAAATGAAACGCTGGAGCATTTTTATCAGGCAGTTAAAGAGTATGGATTTCTTTATCAAAGTCAAATACCTTGCTATGGAATGGCTGAAGCAACATTGGTTATCAGTTCATCCACTCATGAAGATCCTCCATTTGCGTTAACACTTTGCGACAGCAGTCTGGAAAAAGGAAACATCGTCTTAAAGCCTGATGGGGTTGGCATACAATCCTGTGGCCGGGTTGCGCCCGATCACCGTGTCGTTATTGTTAATCCAGAGACAAAAGTCTTGTGTAATTCCGATGAAGTCGGTGAGATTTGGGTTCAGGGGCCAAGTATTGCCAAAGGGTATTGGAATGATCCAGAACAAACCCAGCAAAACTTCATGGCTCATACAACCACTGGTGAAGGTGCTTTTCTCCGCACCGGTGATCTTGGTTTTCTGCATGAACATCATTTATTTATCACAGGACGCCTGAAAGATCTGATTATTATCCGAGGACGGAATATTTACCCGCAAGATATTGAATATACGGCAACTATGCAATCCATCTTCTTCCGTCCCGGAAAATCAATAGCTTTTGAACTGGAACAACGAGTTGTTATAGTGATGGAACTGAAAAAAAACGCGGAACAAGAAAATAATCTTAGAGAATTAAAATGTAATGTAATTCAGGCGATTAATGCTGCGTTCGATGTTGACATCGCTGACATTGTTTTTATTCAAACCAATAAATTACCTATAACCAGCAGTGGAAAAGTCCAGAGGCAGCTTTGCCGTTCGCTCTATTTGAAAGACAAATTACATCGGGTCAATATCCTATTTACCACAGAGATTCAAGGAGTATCAAATGACTGAACTAGAGCTAAAAAGTTGGCTAATCGAATATTTGATGCCTTATTTTCAACGTTATGGAATCACCATCGGTGAACACGTTTCTTTCGATAGCCTCGGTCTTGATTCAGTGAACAGAGTGACATTGATTAGCCAGTTAGAAAAAGTATTACAACGAAAGCTAGATCCTATTCTTGGCTATGAATATCCCACTATCCATTCCTTGTCTGAACATATATTGCGATTGGAACAAACATCATGAAAATAGATTGTTTGATCGTTGGTGCAGGGCAGGCGGGTCTAACACTTGCGGCTATTCTTAACAAAAAAAAAATCAATGTATTGATTTTGGAGCGAGACCAGCGTGTTGGAAATGTCTGGCGCAGACGTCCTGATAATATGCGGTTATTCACCTCCCGTATGATGAGCCAACTTCCCAATTTTCCTTTGCCAGGTTCTCCTAGTGGTTATCCCGGCAAGGATGAAATAGCCGATTATCTGGAACGTTATGCACTTCACCACAGACTGAATATCTTAACCGGAATGCAGGTTATCAATGTTAAACATGAAGCTGGTTTATTCACTCTGACGACTAAACAAGGGGAGCAATTTTCTGCTCCTTGTTTAGTGAATGCCACGGGTGCTAATCAAAACTCAATTATTCCTGAAATAGCGAGTAATTTGTCCCCCTCTGTACAGCAACTAAAGGCTGACCTTTATCGGAATCCGGGGCAATTTCAGGCGGGTTCCCAGATTGCTGTTATCGGTGATGGAGCAAGTGGTCGCCAGATAGCACACGAACTTTCTTCCTCGGTGAAAGTAACACTATTCTGCGGTTCTCCCCGGCCTCTGGTTCCCAATAGAGTGTTAGGTAATGATCTGTTCTGGTGGCTAGATAAATCAAAACTCTTGTATGCAGATACGTCAAGTCTGATTGGTAAAATAATGCAACGGCGTAATCCAATCCCATGTGGTGAACTTAATGACAAACGCTTGTCTGAGCTTAATGTGCAAATAGCGCAAAAACTCGTAAAAACAGAAAATGAAACGCTATATGATCAACAAGGTAAAAAATATCACATTGATGGATTAATTTGGTGTGTAGGGTATCAGGAAGTCACGGATTGGTTAACATTACCAGGTGTTCATAATGGGCAAGAATTTATCTGCGAAAGTGGAAGTATTAACGGAGGAAAAACATCTTACCCGGGTTTGTTTGTTGTCGGCAGGAAATGGCTCAGCAGCCGTAGCTCTGAGTTATTACTTGGTGCGTCCAGAGATGCACAGCGAGTTGCTCTGTGGATAGAGCAAAAGCTGAGAGATTAAAACTGTTACCGTATTTACCTGCTTTATTCTTTCATGTCAGCCAGATTATTCAATCCAATCACATTATTAAGTTATACAATAAGTATATTAAAAATGTTGATGTGTGATATACCTGGCTCTTATTATTTTTATTTCAAGTGACAGATATAAAAATAGAGATTAACTTATATTATTCAATAAGCTGGAGTAATACATGGAAAATAATACTCTTGATACCGTGACTAAACCAGATCGAGGAAAAAATAATAAGAAGAAAAAGATAATACTTCTCGGTGTTATATCACTTTTTTTATTTTCTGGTATAGCTTACTTATCATACTGGTACTTAACATTGCGTTTTTATCAGTCAACAGATAATGCATATGTTGCTGGAAATCAAGTTCAGGTTATGTCACAAACTCATGGCAGTGTAAAAGATATTTATATTGATAATACGGACTTTGTTCAACAAGGAGATCTTCTCTTAACATTAGATAGTACCGATGCTCAAAATACCTTTGAGAAGAGTAAGTATGAATTAGCTCAAGCGGTACGTGAAACACAAAAAATTATTTTCAGTAATCCCCAGCTTCTGGCTAATGTCGAATTAAAGCAACTTACTTTAGATAAATTAAAAAATGATCTGGTACGACGAGAAAGGCTCGGAAAGGTCAATGTAATTGCTGTTGAAGAATTAGAACATGCTCGTAAGGCCGTTGATATTGCTAAAGCCGATCTCAAAGTTGCTGTACAACAGTATAAAATTAACCAGGCTTTGGTTATGGGGACTCCACTGGAGAAACTGCCTAATATAGAAAAGGCCGCCTCCAATTTACGTGAAGCTTGGTTGTCACTGCAACGTACCAAGATTTACGCTCCAGTAAATGGGTATGTATCACGTCGCAGTGTTCAAGTCGGCGCCAGAATCAACCAGTCTACACCACTGATGATCATCGTCCCTTCGGAGCAATTATGGGTTGAGGCTAATTTTAAAGAAGTTCAGTTCACCAATATACGTCTAGGGCAACCAGTTAAATTAATCAGTGACTTTTATGGTGATAGTGTTATTTATCAAGGGCGTATTACAGGCATGGATATAGGAACCGGCAGCGCTTTTTCTATTCTTCCTGCCCAGAATGCGACTGGTAACTGGATTAAAGTAGTACAGCGCCTCCCTGTACGCATTGAATTAGAGCCGAAACAAGTTGCCCGCAATCCCTTACGAATCGGTTTATCAATGCATGCAACAGTTGATACCAGAGACACAAAAGGCACAACTCTGGCGACTAAATCTCCGCAACGAATAATTTATCAAACTGATGTTCTTTCATTCAATAATAGTCAGATAGATAAAATCATTGAGCAGATCATAAAACAAAATATAAGTAATGAAAATTAAGGATAACATTGCTATGGAACCTTTATCAGTCAATCAGCGCTGGTGGTTAATCCTAGCTCTAGCGGTTATCGCCTTTCTGCAAATCCTTGATTTAACGATTGCTAATGTAGCACTGTCAACCATCGCTGGTGATCTTGGTTCATCCATGTCACAGGGCACTTGGGTGATCACCTCATTTGGGGTTGCTAATGCGATCTCCATTCCTTTAACCGGCTGGTTGGCAAAACGCATAGGTGAAGTACGGCTGTTTGTCACATCAACCATACTATTCATTATTTCCTCATGGCTTTGCGGTATATCTAGTAGCCTTGAAATGCTAATTGTTACCAGAGTTATACAAGGTGCTGTTTCGGGTCCTATTATCCCCTTATCGCAAAGCCTGTTGTTGGCAAACTTTCCTAAGTCTCAACACAGCATGGCTTTGGCCATTTGGTCTATGACCGTTATTATCGCCCCTGTTTGTGGGCCTATCCTCGGTGGATGGATTAGCGATAACATTCACTGGGGATGGATTTTCTTGATCAATGTTCCCATCGGTTTGGTTGCTATTTTTATTACTTACATACTGTTACGTAAACGCGAAACAAAAACTGAGGTAATCCCGGTTGATAAAATAGGCTTGGCTCTGCTAGTTGTCGGTGTTGGCTGCTTACAGCTGATGCTGGACAGAGGAAAGGAACTAGATTGGTTTAATTCTAATGAAATCATTGTATTGTTTATCATTTCGACGATAGGGATTGTTCTGTTTGTCCTTTGGGAACTGATAGATAATAATCCGATCGTTGATTTATCTCTGTTTAAATCACGTAATTTCACAGTTGGTACGATTTGTATTAGCTTGGCATTTCTATTGCATATTGGTGTCTTAGTCTTACAGCCTCAGTTATTACAGACAGTTTTTGCCTATACTGCCACCTGGGCTGGGCTGGCATTAGCTCCTCTTGGTATCATTCCTATTATTCTGGCGCCAATTATCGGTCGATTTGGCACTAAAATTGATATGCGCTATTTAGTTACCGTCAGCTTTATAGTCTTTTCTCTCTGTTTCTTTTGGCGGGCATATACTTTTGAACCCGGAATGGATTTTGCCAGTGCCGCATGGCCTCAGTTTATACAGGGGATTGCGATTGCCTGTTTCATTATGCCACTCAATGTGATTATTTTATCTGATATTCCTCAGGAAAAAGTTGCTTCAGCAGGAAGTTTATTTAACTTCTTTAGAACACTGGCTATATCAATAGGTACATCGTTAACTAACACATTATGGTCTCAACGCGAAGCAGTCCACCACTCACAATTGACTGAAAATATCACACAAAATAACATCATTGTTGATTTAGCCTATCAGGATATCAAGCTACTGGGATTATCTGACCTACAAGCAACCATTTTTCTGGCAAAGAAAATTACCAGCCAGAGCTTAATATTAGCTGCAAATGAGATTTTTTGGCTCTTTGGTTTTATTTTCCTGGCACTCATTTTGATTCTTTGGTTAGCCAGATCAAATTTATCATCTACATAGCCTGAAACTTTACCTTATTTTATTTTCATTAATAAAGGTGAACTGTTTTTAATGTTATAAATGCATTGATATGTATTACAGTTTAATTTCGAGTCTCTCTGAGTCATATACTTAAGATCAGAAGGGCGAATGCCATAAGCCATTTTACATGTCCGACTCAAATGAGCATTATCAGAAAAACCACAGTTATTCGCTACTAATGTTAATGAATCAGTGACATAAATTTCCTCCACTGCATCACTCAAACGTAACCATAGCAAGTAGGCACGAAAATTAATGCCCAATTGTGAGCGGAAAAGATGTAAGAAACGGCTTTCAGACAAATAAATTTTATCGGCAACTTGACGAGATGATATTCGTTTTACTGGTAGTGATTCGATAAACGAAACAGCTTCTAGAATCCGTTTATCAAACTGACAGTTGCACGGCAGACAAGGGGTAATAAACTGATAAATTGTAAAAATATCTGGTTTTTCACCATACAAAAACGATTGCACCAGAGAGTTTCTTATTGCCACTATATCTGTATGTTCTAGCAAAATTACAAATAACTCCTCTGTGAGGTGGCTAAATAAGTGATAGTGTTCATCAGTGGGTTCAATTAATAATGTAATACTACAGATATTCGATGAATCCAGCTTATGCATCACGTTAGAGCGAATAAGAAAGCCATAAGTAGTGTACGTTTCATCCTGAACTGACAAAGTTAACATCTCATGCTGGTGCAGAGACAGGCTGAGTTGAATACACGGGTGTTGATGCCATTCAGTTGGTACATTGTAAAGAAAATTTAATTCACATGTAGCATATTTATATTGCTGGATAAACTTAGGTGCAGCCAAAATATTTGATAGCATGAGCCTCAATCCTTATCAACAAAATGGTGAGTTAACGTACCTATATTAGTCTTTTTTCTTAATTTTATATAGTCAACAATAATGGGTAAATGATTTATTCTGGAAAATTCACTCACTCTTTTAATGTAATTTATATTGTTATTTTGGAATAAATTTTATCTCTTCATTTAAATTTAAAAAACCCAAAATACCTTTATTATCTTATTTGTCGTTACATCACCATTAATAATCTTAGGATACTAATATGTCTAAAGAGTTATTTACTGCAACAATAGAGTCCGTAGGGCCTCTGAAAATGAAATGCTCCTCGCGAAACTTTTCCTTCCATCTGGATGAGCCAGAAAGCCTAGGAGGACATGATGAAGCAATGACACCTGTAGAAGCATTACTTTCCGCTTTTGGTGCTTGTCAAAGCATGGTAGCTAAAAGTTTTGCTAGTGCACATAAAATAAATCTGATTGATATCACAGTAGAGCTAGAAGGTGAATTGGATCTAGACGGAATCAAAGGTAAAAATAAAAACGCCAAAATCGGCTTTTCAAAAATCACATCAAAATTTCATATAAAAGCCGATAATACCGAACAAGAGATCCGCGATTTTGTTCAGTTTGTAGAAAGTAACTGCCCTGTACTCGATACCATCGTCAATACACCGGAAATTGTCACCGAAGTTTATCCTGTCAGATAAATATCAACTACCCATAACAGCCATGTTATGGGTAATTAGTAGTCAATAGCTGAAATTACCCGGCTTCACTCCCACTGTTCGCAAACGCTATCAATAAATCGACAAATTCATCCGGATGGGAAATAAAAGGCGCATGTGCCGCATGACGCATAATCACAGAACGGGTGTGCGGCCATTCACTATCAAGCAAGGCAGCAATCTTACGTGGTACCAAACCATCAAGATAACCATAGATACGCAGGAAAGGCAGCTGAAGCTGCGCCAGCTCACTTCTCAAATCATCAGTACGCAGAATTTCCAGCCCGGCATTGAGCACCTCCACTGTCGGCATAGGCAGGTTCAATATCACTGATTTCAATAAACGCGCATCCTGACGGGCGCTGTCAGTGCCCAAAGTCTGCAATGCTAAAAAGCGCTCAACCGTCTTCTGAAAATCTTCACTCAACTGGTGTTTGAATGCACTCAGAACCGAAGGCTGGATCCCCGGCCAATCCCCCTCTTCACTGAATTTTGGCGATGATGCGACTGTGATTAAACCCGCCACTTTATCAGGATGATCTAACGCAATCTGGCTGGCAATGAGCCCTCCCAGCGACCATCCCAGCCATAAGGCATTTTCTGGCGCCTGTTGCCATACCGTATCAGCCATCTCTTTCAGTGTCATAGCCGGATACGGCTGACTGCGCCCATACCCAGGTAAGTCCACTAAATGTAAACGAAAATGCGAAGCTAATCGTGTTTCCACTGAACGCCAGACCTCAGCGTTCAACCCCCATCCGTGCAGCATCACAAGATCACGAGGAGCTTCGCCTAAAGTCTGCCAAAACAACTTATCCATTGTTATTCTCACCTTATTTACTCTCAGGAATTTCTTATCAAGGAAGAAAGCGATGTTCACAAAAACCATGCTAACAATGGTTGGGTACTGTTGGCTATGCCATCAAAGTTTGTATTTCGCTCATCATGGAATATGCCACATCTGCTGGCAAAACCTGAAACGGCTTGCGAACGTTTGTCCACGCTGCTCTCTGCCTGCCAGTTCTCGTGATTTACCCTGTGGCCGCTGCCTGAAGGAGCCACCACTCTGGCAACAAATGATCGCTGTTACCGATTATGCTCCTCCCTTAAGCCAGCTTATCCGGCGCTATAAGTATCATAGTACACCCCAGCTCGCCGCAGTTCTGGCGCGCATATTTCTTCTGCACTGGTTACAGGGCTATCGTGAAGGGCGCTGGATTAAGCCGGATTGCATACTCGGTATTCCTCTGCACCGCCAAAAACGCTGGCAACGAGGGTTTGATCAGGTTGAGCTTATCATCAGGCCATTAGCACGCTGGTTGCGATGCCAATATCAGCCTAATCTTTTGCAACGCACACGTGCTACACTCACACAACGGGGCTTATCTGCCGCCCAAAGGAAAACCAATCTTAAGCATGCCTTTCAATTGCGTGGTGATTTTACCGATCAACATGTCGTCATTTTCGATGATGTAATCACCACGGGAACCACTCTGCATGAAGCCACACAGTTGTTAATTCGTGCTGGTGCCCGTTCCGTTCAAACCTGGGCAATATGCCGAACCTTGTAGTTCCTTTATGAATGGGCGTATTATAACCAACTATAACAGTCAACTATTGAGCAAATGACATGATTAATATTACTGAAGCAGCGCAAGCGCACTTTGCCAAGCTACTGGCAAATCAAGAACCCGGTACACAAATCCGCGTTTTTGTCATTAATCCAGGAACGCCGACAGCAGAATGCGGTGTTTCTTATTGCCCACCTGATGCTGTTGAAGCCACTGACACCGAATTGAAATTTGACCAACTTTCTGCCTATGTTGATGAAATCAGTGCGCCTTTCCTGGAAGAGGCGGTTATCGATTTTGTGACTGACCAGCTTGGCTCCCAGCTGACCCTGAAAGCACCAAACGCAAAAATGCGCAAGGTAGCTGACGATGCGCCACTGATTGAGCGCGTTGAATATACTCTACAATCACAGATTAACCCACAGCTCGCAGGTCATGGTGGCCGTGTCAGCCTGATGGAAATCACAGATGAAGGTTATGCCATCCTGCAATTTGGTGGTGGATGCAACGGTTGTTCGATGGTCGATGTCACTCTGAAAGAGGGGATCGAAAAACAACTGTTACAGATGTTCCCTGAGCTGAAAGGCGTTAAAGACCTGACAGAACATCAGCGTGGCGAACACTCTTACTACTGATTTTAGCCCGTTATTTTTTGTTCTTTATATCTTTAGTCATGCCTTCCTAATGACAGAATTGGGAAGGCAGTAAAGTCATAAAGGAACATTTTTAAGAAACTGACGCCTTAAAAAGAAATTTTAAGAAACAAAACTGAGTGTTTATGGAACATTTTCAAACAATAAGCCCTGAACAAGCCTACCAGAACTGGCTCGATAAAAGTGCTCTGATGGTGGATATCCGTGATCCACAGAGTTTCCGTGCCGGGCATGTAACAGGCGCATTTCATCTGACCAATGAAACTATCAATCAATTCCTGCAAGAGGCCGATTTTGATCAGCCGGTTATGGTGATGTGCTACCACGGCCATAGCAGTCAGGGAGCCGCACAGTATCTGATCAATATCGGTTTTGAAAACGTATACAGTGTTAACGGCGGTTTTGAAGTATGGAAAAAAGATTATCCTCATGCCGTTCATGCTGAGTAATAAGCATCTGTACTTCTATACCCTATGGATTTCGAGTTGCATCGCGGCGGCAAGGGAATGAACCCCAGAAGCATAGGTAACTATGTGACTGGGGTGAGTGAACGCAGCCAACAAAGAGGCAACTCGAAAGACGACGGGTATAACCCTAATTTAAGGTGAATAATACGCACAATGATCCATGTAACTTCAATCCATAATCCAAGACTGGCTCAGGCCTTTATTGATTATATGGCGACACAGGGCATTCACCTGACCATCCGCCAGACCAATGAACCACATGTGGTTGAATTGTGGCTGGAAGATGAAAAACAATTAAGCGCTGTTCAACAGGAGCTTAATCAGTTTTCCCGAGATCCGCTCAATGAGCGCTATCAGGCTGCCAGCTGGCAGGCAGGTAAAACAAGTACGCCGTTGAAATACCAAAGTAATCTGAACTGGAATACACTGAAAGGCCAGTCCGGCCCATTAACTATCGCCATTTCTGCACTCTGTATTCTGGTCTATTTTTGGATGCAGCTGGCTGGAGTTAATGAGGTTATGAGCTGGCTGGCGTGGCCTAACAAAGAACAATATCTGGAACTGTGGCGTTGGCTCAGCCCAGCTTTATTACATTTTTCGTTATTGCACATTCTGTTCAATCTGGTGCTGTGGTGGTATTTCGCTAGTCAGGTTGAAAGGAACATCAATACCGCAAAGCTTGTTGAAATCACAATAGTTTCTGCCATTTTCAGTGGCTGGGCACAATCGTTGTTCAGTGGATCGCATTTTGGTGGGCTTTCCGGTGTAGTTTACGCTTTGATCAGCTATGTTTGGCTGAGCGGAGAAATGTCTCCCCAAAAAGGACTCAGTGCCCCCAGAGGGCTTATCGCAATTTCAGTCATCTGGTTATTTGTTGGCTATTTCAATGTATTTTCTCTTAACATCGCTAATGCAGCCCACTTTTCAGGCTTAATTATCGGGTTACTGATGGGATTATGGGACAATTTACGCAAACAAAAGAATCAATAATATTCCAATTAAAATCAGTTAATTATAATAATTTTAGTAAAATTAGGGGAATGTTTTGAAGCAAACTCAGCGACATGATGCAATAATCGAGCTGGTACGTCTTCAGGGCTATGTCAGCACTGAAGAACTGGTCGAACACTTTGATGTCAGCCCACAAACAATCCGACGTGATTTGAACGAACTGGCCGACAAAAATAAGATCCAGCGTCATCACGGTGGTGCAGCTTTACCTTCCAGCTCTGTCAACACAGCTTATCATGACCGCAAGATTATGTGGTCAGATGAAAAAGCACGCATTGCCCAGCAGGTTGCAACCCAAATCCCAAATGGCGCAACCCTGTTCATCGATATCGGTACTACACCAGAAGCCGTCGCCCATGCCTTACTTAATCATCGGGATCTGCGTATTGTTACCAATAATCTCAACGTCGCAACCCTGCTGATGGGAAAGGAAGATTTCCGCCTGATTCTGGCCGGAGGGGAAGTCCGTTCCCGCGATGGTGGCATTATTGGCGAAGCCACTCTGGATTTTATCTCCCAGTTCCGCCTCGATTTCGGTATTCTCGGTATCAGTGGCATTGACTCTGATGGCTCTCTGTTAGAGTTCGATTACCATGAAGTTCGAACCAAACGAGCAATTATTGATAATTCCCGCTGTGTCATGCTGGTTGCTGACCATTCGAAATTCGGTCGTAGTGCGATGGTTAATCTCGGTAATATGAACCTGATTGATTTTCTGTTTACCGATAAAGAGCCACCTTCCGGCCTGCAAAAAATCATTGAACAGCATAGTGTTAAGCTGGAATTGTGCTAGATCAGAATAATATTAAGCCAGAATCGTGTTAGAACTGGCTTCAGATTGAAGACATTCTATTTAGAATCCGTCTGAAAACAGGCGGATTCCTCCTCCCCCGGTCAATTGCTCCCGGTCATCATCTCAGTCCTCTCCCTTCATGACCCTGCAATAACGAGTAAACTCAAATTTGCCTCTCACAATTTCCTTATTAATCTTATATATATGATAACGATTTGTTATCTGCATCACGCAAATATGTTTTTTTCTGGTAAATGGTTGGCGATTGATGAAATTTTGATTACAATCCCTGAGCGAAAACGAACATTAAAGAACTGTTTCGAACATTTCAGAGGGTATGCAATGGAAACCAAAGACTTGATTGTAATTGGCGGCGGAATTAACGGCGCTGGTATTGCGGCTGATGCTGCTGGCCGTGGACTGTCAGTCCTGCTGTTAGAAGGTCAGGACTTAGCCAGTGCGACCTCATCAGCCAGTTCTAAGCTGATCCACGGTGGCCTGCGCTATCTGGAACACTACGAGTTCCGTCTGGTCAGTGAAGCACTGGCTGAGCGTGAAGTCTTATTAAAACTGGCACCTCACATTGCATTCCCAATGCGTTTTCGCCTCCCACACCAGCCACACCTGCGTCCGGCCTGGATGATCCGCATTGGCCTGTTCCTTTATGATCACTTGGGTAAACGTGTAAGTTTACCGAGCAGTAAGGGGCTGAAATTTGGCGCTAACTCAGTGCTTAAATCCTCGATTAACCGTGGCTTTGAATACTCTGACTGTTGGGTTGATGATGCACGTCTGGTTGTATTGAACGCGCAGGAAGTACAGAAACATGGCGGTGAAGTCCGCACTCGTACTCAGGTCACCCGTGCGTGGCGTGAAAATGATCACTGGATGGTAGAAGCTAAAGATCTCGTCACTGGTGAGAGCAAAACATGGCGGGCAAAAGGTCTGGTTAACGCAACTGGCCCGTGGGTTAAGAATTTCTTTGATAATGGCCTGCAACTGAAATCACCTTATGGTATTCGCCTTATCAAAGGCAGCCACATCGTTGTCCCACGTGTTCATGATGAACCTCAGGCTTATATCCTGCAAAACGAAGATAACCGAATTGTGTTTGTGATCCCGTGGAATGATGAATTCTCCATCATCGGCACAACGGATGTTGAATATAAAGGCGATCCAAAAGACGTTAAAATTGACGATCAAGAGATCGATTATCTGCTGAAAGTCTATAACGACCATTTCAAAAAACAACTTAACCGTACTGATGTTGTTTGGACTTACTCTGGTGTACGTCCGCTGTGTGATGATGAATCAGATTCACCACAAGCCATCACCCGTGACTACACACTGGATGTACAGGATGAGCAGGGTCAGACTCCGTTGCTATCCGTCTTCGGCGGCAAACTGACAACTTACCGTAAACTCGCAGAACATGCGATGGATAAACTGGCACAGTATTATCCTAACGCCGGTCAGGCATGGACGAAAAATGGTAAACTGCCCGGCGGTGAGCTGGAAGGCCAAGACCGTGATGGATATGCCCGTTTACTTCGCCAGCGTTATGACTGGTTGCCAGAAGGCATTGCACGCCGTTATTCCCGCACTTACGGCAGCAACAGCAATATCATTCTGGGTGATGCGAAAGAATTGGCAGATTTAGGTGAATTCTTCGGTTATGGGCTATATGAATCTGAACTGCGTTATCTGGTCGAACATGAGTGGGTTACTCAGCTGGATGATGCGATCTGGCGCCGTACCAAACTAGGTATGTGGCTGACAGATGAGCAGAAACAGCGCGTTGCTGATTGGCTGGCTCAGAACGTTAAATCAGCATAATCACAAAACTGATTTAATCTGACAAACTCGTATACTTAAAAACGGCGATAATTTTTTATCGCCGTTTTTTTATTTCCTTCCGCTCGAATCCTCGCAGAAAAACTCATAAATTTTCGAAATCAATCATCAATATGTTCTATCAAAATTTCTTTATTTTCATTCGATTCTACTGAGCTATTTGATAGTACATTTTTACCGCTGTGATAGCATACCTTGAATATAAAAAACCAAATACAACACGAGATAGCATCATTAAATGGCAACTAAAACCTACTTAATCGTACCGGGGTACACTAATTCCGGGCCAGACCATTGGCAGTCCCATCTAGAAAAAAAATATCAAAATATTATCAGAGTCCAGCAGGATAATTGGCAATCTCCCGTCAGAGAAAAGTGGCTATATCGACTTCATGAAACTATTGAAAAAACTCCCGGTGAAATCTTTCTTATTGGGCATAGCTGTGGCGCAGTCACCATAACTCAATGGGCAAAAGAAAAAAGTTGTAACAGAGTAACAGGCGCATTACTTGTTGCTCCTGCTGATATTGATAGTCCTAATGTACCATCGGAACTCCATATTCAACGCCCTTTACCAAAGGTGCCTCTGCCTTTTCCTACAACGTTAGTTTGCAGCGATAACGACGAATTTTTATCGCTAGAAAAAGCTCATCATTTGGCTAAATCCTGGAAGGCCGAACTTATTGTTTTATCTGGAGCAGGCCATATCCACACAGCTGCAGGTTATGGGGAATGGCTGGAAGGTGAAAAATTAATAAAAACAATATCTGGTAATCATTTAATTCCTTATAACTAAATAGCTTTTCAAAATGATAGGCGAATCAAAGAAACTCAGTCCTATTTTTGCGAACTTTTTAATCGCAAAACCAAAAAAACACAAAAAGGAAGGAC
>NZ_NJAJ01000051.1 GCF_002632825.1 Xenorhabdus stockiae | reverse complement strand
GCACGGCTTTGATACGGTCACGGACGCGCCCATCACGAGTCGTATCGTGCATCAATTCAAGCGCTTCTTTTTGGGCATCTGTCAGGGTAATTTTCATGGCGCGATTTTGATCTGATAGGAATGAAAAATCAAGCATCTTCAATGACGATGGGTATAACTATTAATATATTTCTTTTTACATCTATTGCATTGGCTTTGAGTGTTAAAAATCTATTTATTTTAATAGATTGGTAAGCATTTAATATATTCATTTATAGAAATCTGAATAAAATAATCTCTCTTTTTTTTATTGTTTATTTTTGTGTTTTTATATTTGCAACTATACTTTTAATTTAAACAAATGAATTTTTCATTAAAAATAACCTTGGCTAACGACCTTAAATTACATTTAATAAAAACAATAAATTGAATGAAAATGTTTATTAAAAATCATTTTAAATAGCATCAAATATCTTAAATAAAAGATGCTATTACCTGACTAACACACAATAGAGAGAAAGTTCAATGTCACTTACATATGAATTCCTTGTCCAATGGACACCCTCAACCGGTGACTGGAATCTTTACCAGTTTATTAATTCTGATACTGCTGAGCTTCATTTAGTTAAGTCAGGCAATTGGCAGACAGTGAAATCAGGGCATCAACTTATTCCCATTGGTAACTATGTTATCGACAGGGAAATCGCATCCAACCAGTTCCGTTTGTGGCAAGTCGATATCTCTCAGGCGGATTTTTTGCCGTCTCTGATAACACAAGGAGATCTGAGTGCTGAGTTGGATCCTTCGACAGAAATTATTCCTTTAGGTAATTATTTGCTGTTATACAAGCCAGATACCGGTGCCTATCAATGTCGGCGTTTCGATCCATTCAGTAATACATTGATGCTTACTGCCGATAGTCCACAGAATATTACCGGGCACTGGCAAACAATCAAGAATGCGGATTTAATACCCGTTGCCGGTTATGTCGTCAGCCGGGACAGAAGTGATGGGCAATGCAGGACGTGGATGTTTGACGGTGGAAGTGCCTCTGATATTCTGCCGAATCCACAAATTCCCGGTATGCAGTGGAAAATTGACCCGAGCACGAAACTTTGCACGCTGGGTGACAGAATTGTCGGCTGGGATCCTGATTCCCTCGATATTACTCTTTGGCCTGTTGATCCAACACTGGCACATCCGGGTTTACCTGCAAAAACGATCACCGTCTGGAAGAATGTATTACCTGCCGACACCGTACTGTTCGGTATAACACCCCTTGTTCCATTAGAATTGCCAACAGGAGTACAGGGCGGAGAGGATGGCCCGGGAACAATTCCCTGGATGCGGCAACGGATCAAAAAAGTTGTTTATCTGATGCTGGAAAATCGCTCCTTAGACCATATGTTTGGTGATCTTTATACCGAGGGTAAAGTCGGGAAATTTATTGGGTCTGATAAGCCTTTTGATGGAGCCAGTAATACGAATTGGAATGCGGATAAAAATGGTCACCGCTACTATCAAACCAAATTCTCCGTACACAGTGTGGACTACCCAAGAAGTGATCCCGATCATACATACTCAGGTATTATTCAACAATTATTTGATGGAACTAAGCCCGGCGCTGGGCATATTCCAGAAATGAGAGGTTTCGTCAAGAGCTATAGCTTCAGTGGGAAATCGCCCAGTGAGGTCATGGATTATTACGATCCTAGTATGCTGGAACCACTGAGTCTGTTGGCGAAACAATATGCGGTTTCCGATACCTGGTTCTGCTCTTTGCCTGGCCCTACGGACCCGAATCGGGCTTTCTCGCTAACAGGATCATCTTTCAGCAAAACGGAGAATTTCGATTCCGGAGAAATCTATATTGCGTGGCCTAAATCTCCTCGTCGCCCCTCAGTCTGGGATGTGTTATGGGCTCACGGTATTAAGGACTGGAAACTTTATTACCACGCGACATGGGGAAACCTGCAATATACCAACCAACTGTTTTTAAAGGGGCATATCGGCGAAGTCGATCAGAAAACTGACCATTACAACACGGATATCAGCGAATTCATATCATCAGCCAAAGCAGGCACATTACCCGCGTTCAGTTTTATTGAACCCGCATGGGTTGGAAATTCATCAGGCATGGTTCCTAACTCCTGTCATCCTCCTTCAGATATGGTACCCGGCTTAAAAATGGTGGCGGACATCTACAATGCTTTACGTCAGGGACCCGACTTCGATCAGACACTGCTGATAATCACTTTCGATGAGCATGGTGGTATCTATGATCACGTTCCACCTCCCTACACCAACAATGCTTATCGTAATGATACTGAGAGAGGCTTTGGCTTCAATTTGCTTGGGGTGCGAGTCCCGACGGTGCTCATTTCGCCCTGGATAGAGAATTCGACGGTTTTCCGCTCAGCGCAAGAAAGACGGCAATACGATGCCACATCATTTCTTTCAACCTTGTTGCAATGGCAGGGAATACCGGCATCGAATTGGTGGTTAGGTGATCGCATACGGGCAGCTGCGAGTTTTGAATCGGTATTTCAGGCTGAGCATCTCCGTAAAGACATACCATCCAGTGTACAGGCTCCTGAGCTTGATCCTAAACAGCTCGACATGCCGATGAACGAGCTACATCAGCTCTTTATTACTCGCATTGTGTACACACTTTGCACAGGTATTTTATCCCCTGAAGAAATAGAGCAGGAAGCTCAGGGCATTTGCACCCTTGGAAGCATCCGGCTGGCAACACAGGCTTTGGATAAGCTGGAGAGCCGCCTTAATGCTGTTCACTCAAAAAATTGAGATAAATTATCATTGGCGTCAGATAGTTACCTGACGCCGATTTGTTGTTATTAAATATTGGGTATATATAATGGGAAAAAGTTTATATTGATAATATTAAGATGATTTGAAAAAATGAATCTATCTATACACATGAAATAATGATGGTTGTGTTTAGTTATGGGTAGTTAGATTATATTTTTCAATTCAGACATATTTTTTATTTTCCAGTCGGCAACATCCCAGTATGAGTGATTGTATTCAATACTATTTGGTATCACTACGCACTTCATAGAGGCTGCTTTAACTGCAATCATACCGGTTTTTGAATCTTCTATTCCTATGCATTCTTTAGGTGAAACATTTAATTTTTCCGCAGCATTGAGATAGACCATCGGGTGAGGCTTATTATATGGCATATCCTCTGCTGAGGAGATATAGTCAAAATATTTAGCGATACCACATTGTTCGACTATATTTAACAGGAGGGATAACGGAGAAGCAGAGGCAATACCAATCTTAATATTTTTTTGCGCTAATCGTTCTAAGCACTCCACTACTCCATCCATAATTGGTTTTTCTGTAAGAATTGATTCAATCCCTTTATTGAAAAACTCTTTTACAATTTCCGATTTATTTAAATTATCTTTATGATAAAGCTGGCAGGCTTTGTCTACCATACTTGGTACGGGTATCCCTGTCATATTAAACATTTCATCATAGGTGACTGGAACGCCATAATGATTTAAAACTAGCATGCCAGATTTTTTCCATAGTGGTTCAGAATTAATCAGTACACCATCCATATCGAAAATAACCGCTTTCATTATTATCTCCTTTGCTTGGTTGTATAAGGCTATTCTTGTTTTCTATAGAAATAAAATTATTTTTTGCATTTTATTAAATTTAAAAACCATTCTACTTATCAGGTTCTGATAATTATACACTCAGCATTCTACAGAACATTATTAATTTTTTTATCGTGATGTCAATCACAATTTAAGTGGTGATATTAATTAAAACTAACATTTTTAATATAAACTTAGTATCCATATATTAGTAAAATTATTGATGTCACGACCAAATATTTCCCCTGTGCTTGTACTCGTCGGATTCATCGCTGTTTTTGAAAAAAAGTCACGTACTCAAGGCGTTGTTCTTCATCTATTATGCTTATTTTTGCAAAATAATATATATGGCCACAGTGGAAGTAAGATGTTGGTTTTATCACCAAACGCAAACAAAGGACGTTAAAAAACACGGTATCAGCAAGAGTGGTCACCAGCGCTATCGTTGTTTATGCTGTAACCGTACTTTTCTACTCGATTATTCTTATCGAGCCTGTCAGCCGGAATAAAAGAACAAGTCGCTGATCTTGCGATGAACAATCCGGGTATCCGTGATACTGCCAGAGACTTGCATATCAGTATTAATGCTCTAGTTGTCTTTATCTTTATAGACCCTCCCAAATCAATGTTCTCCATTTTAACATAAACACTGTTACCATTAATAAAACCATCTAACTTTAGGAAATATATTCACTATTAATATCTTCATTTCTCTGAGATTTATTATTAAAATCCTTTTAGTTGGTTTTTCGAGACATATTGATACCTGTAGCATAAAATCCAATTTTTTCATATAACCGAATTGCAGCTATATTATCAGGTTCGACTCGTAGGTTGACCGATTTAATACCAAATATTTCAACCTCTGACATCAATTTCTGTAGTGATTCAAAACCAAGCTTTTTATTTCTATATTTCTGTAATATGTAAAAGTCCATAATAAATATGGATTTCTCTTCTGGTGTTTCTAAAATCCAAATATACCCTATATTGCGTGATTTTTCTGAAAAGCTTTTATTAATAATGTATAATGAATTGTTTTTCTCAGGTTGATAATCAGGAAATGATGATTTAATAATGTTATCAGCTTTATTATAAGCTTGCTTCCGATTTAGTTGATGGTTTTTTATTAAGTCATTGCTATATTCTTCAATGAAAATATCGCAATATAAAATAATTTCTTCTTTGTAACAATTCCTTAGCGTTATCATGCAGTTCTCCGTTTATTTCAGCAATCGAAAAATTCCCAGTACATCATGTAAAACTAATGTAACCAATATTGTATTAATGTGTAAATACACTAACAGACAGCCTGAAGAAAATCATCAGTTAAATTTTCAATCAGAATAAAATACAATAATCAAGAAGCTTAACATCGTAAAGTATTTAAATTTTCAAAAAAATATATCATTATCAGATAATTTAATAAAAATAAATTTCACTTCCAATAAAAAACTTAAAAAAATTTATTCTTAGCATAATTAATCTAAAAAAAGTATGTTGGTACTTGCGTTCTATCCTTTACAGAGTATCTTAAAATAAATAACCATATAAAATAAAGTGTTATTTGCGAGGAGTTTCAGGAAGTTGTCTGGGTATCACCGGAAGCTATGAAAGCTATGAATCTGAATGAAGCAACACGGGTTACCTTTACCCAGAAGGGAATAATTTGACAGCTATTGCCGGCTCATCCCTGCCATTCATGATGAGGGCAGGGCGATAGATTCGAGTGAAATTAACGTTACAAGCGTGGTTTAGAAGTAAAAGCCTTTAATAATCAGATTAATGGAATTATCTATCGATATAAAATGGAATTTTTGTCATAAAATCCTTCCGAAAAACCCTGAATGATATTATGCTGCATTCGGTTGTGCTAAAACAGAAATACTGATTGTGATTAATGCGTTGTATCCCTTCGTCCAGTTCAGGTAGTAGCTGAGGCCAGAATTTCTGAGTTAGTACGTCCTGGTATCACTAGCCCACAGAATCAATGCCAAGATTCTTGCGTGACCTTTAAAAAACAGTGGCCTTTACAAAACACAGTAGCCAAAACAACCTATTTTTCCCGCGACAACGATGATCCCGAAAAACGATTGGGTAGTCATGTTTGTTATTTTCCCACACTTTAACTGAACGAAATTCAAAAAATTATTCATTGATCCGGTTAAGACATCAGGATGTCATGCAATCTGATCTGACTTTATCCAATACGAAAATATGCAGGGTCTCTGACATGCGCTACCGTGTTGAAAAGATTGAGAAGGTATGAAGATGATAATTAGTGAAGTGGTGGAGTCAGACAACGGCTCTAAAAAATATTTACTGTCGGCAAGTGATTCAGACTTAAGAAAAAGTGTTGAATCCACTTTCTTCAAGCATACCGAACAACATTTGCCTTATCTTTGTATTTCCAGCCAATATGGTTGTGCCGTTGGCTGTGTGTTCTGCGAAACAGGCAGGCAGAAACCATTGGGGAATATGACGACAGAACAAATAGTGCAACAGGTTTTATTATGTCGAGAACATTTATTAAATTCCGGATCACTGGGAGATAATCAGGAACTCAATACGATTCTGTTTGCTGGTATGGGTGAGCCGATGCTGAATCTAAAAGAGATCAGCGGAGCAGTTACTGAATTTAAAAGCCAATCACTGGCTAATCGGGTTACACTGACTTCGGTGGGTATTCGCCATACCGCAGATAAACTTTATGACCTTCCTCTGGATACTATTTCCATTTCTCTCCACGCAACCACGGATGAACAACGTGATATGTTGATCCCGTCAAAAGCAAAATTCAGCACTAAAGATCTGCTTGAATATTTTGCAGCCTACCATCAAAACACCGGCGTTCCTGTCATCGTTAATTACCTGATGTTGGAGGGAATAAACGACTCGCAGGAAGATTTGGCCCGGTTAAAAGACTTGGTGGATAAAGACACCTTTATTATTAAGCTGAAATACCTGAACGAAGTCAGCAGCATAGATGGGATTATACTGAATCCGTCTGAAGAAATGCCGGCTTTTGCAAAAGCACTTACTGAAGCTGGTTTCCGCTGCATATCAGATAAAAGCGATGGTACGGAAATTCTGGGTGGCTGTGGACAACTTAAATCTCAAATCAGGGATATCCGCAGTAAATATCGAATTATGTAACCTTTAATTTATGGCCTGGAGTCATCACATTCTGGGCCGCTATCAGTATTTATCCGCGGCGCAAACTTTCACTCGGTGTCTCTCCATAACGTGCTTTATATTCAGCACTAAAACGCCCCATATGTGCAAAGCCCCAACGCAGGGCAACTCCCGTAACATTGCTTGCTTCTCCCGCAAGTAATTCTGTGCGGACCTGTTCCAGGCGCAGATTGCGTAAATATTGCATCGGGCTGATATCCAAAAATTCCCTGAAACCGGAATAAAGGCTGCGTAGACTAACTCCCGCGACCTGAGCCAGTTGTTCAGCGGTAATGGGCTCGTGGGCGTGAGCCTGCAAATATTCCTGTACCCGCCGCACATGCCGTGGCCGGATAGAACCTCTGTGGTTAGCGGGATCACCACTGTAATTATGTTGATGTGCGGAAAGCAGGGTGACAGAAAGTAGTTGTTCAATCTGACTAGTAATGAGCTTATATTGCAGGATATCTGGCACCTGAACTGTACATTCAAGCAGATAGAGCATCAGACAGCGCCATGTCTGGCATCGTTGCCATTCGAATCCCAATTCAAATATCAATGGCTGATCCAGAGGATGCCCCAATTGCCCGACAAGAGTTCGTTCCAGTAATGAGCGGGAAATTCTCACCATAAATTGATCGTTATCAGCATTCCAGCGCATGGCAGTATGTTGATCCGGGCTGAGAACCGAGGCCAGATTCGGGGTTGAGTCAATATACTGGCCGCCACTTTCAATTGAGGCGCAGCCTGATAACGGCATTTGGATAAGAAAAAAGGAATCCAGCGCACCCGGTGTAATTTCAACATTTGCGCCATAATGCAGGCGGCTGATGGAAAAATCCCCAAAGGGTATGTAGTACATTCTGGCATTCAGTCTTCGGCTGCTACCCAGTATATTAAGCTGATGGGGCTTCATCACCCGCCCGACCATTGATCTTGTTTCATCAAGATCACGGGACGAAAAAAGCAGATGTTCCGGAGAACTGAGGTGAGACTCAATCGCAGATACAGCACCTCTGGAGTCCGTACACCTTGAATCGGAGCTTTTATTATCAACGTATTTATTATCAATGTAATAGTTGTGCCACGGATTGCTCGTCATTATCAGAAACCTCATAACGTCATACCCGTCGTTTCTCAGGCCGTAGTTTTGATTAACTCCCGAAATTCATAAGGTATATACAATGTTCTGATAAGCAGTATCCACATTTTTTCTAAATGGAAGCTATATCATCGTGAATATATTCATGAATGGGCGACGAACATAACAATGTCATTACCATCATCGTGATTCCCCGCTGATTACAGAATGATGACGAGTGTAGTATTAGTTGAAATATGGCGGATGGAGACTCATATTTTGGGAGAATTAGGCAAATTATTCTGAACAATCAATGGGGTTAAATTGGCTCCCCTGCCTGCCAGACAGGGGAAATAAGAGAGAAGTCACTTAACCGCTTTTGTTGTTATTTCGTCTGCTGTGTCATTTTCATCTTCGCTGACCGTAAACCACGGATAATACTGTACTCGACGCAACCCATCTTTAGCAGTTTTCACCGATATTTCCCGTCCAACCGGATCATAATAATGAGTATCGGCATAAGCGTTTTTGCGGGAACTGTCATCAGCGACATAACGCCAGTCGTTCAGATAATAAGGCTGATAAGTACGTATAACCTGCCCTTTGTTATCATATTCAGTTCGTCCGGTCACTGCCCAGCGGTTTGCCGTTGGCTGAGGCTCAGAAATAAGTTTACCATCATGATGGCGCTGCCAGGCTTCACCCGCTTCATGACGAATTGAGGATTGCAATACACGTCCGAAGCCATCACTGAATGCCACCTGCTGGCGAATTTGCTGTTCGGCATCAGAATCATAACGATCAGTAGTCAATGTTAGGCTGTGTGGGGGTAAACGGGAAAGTTGTGCTAACTGTTCTTTCAGCAGGGTATGATTTGGTTGCTTCTTAATCCAGTGGAGTAAAGCGAGGATACGGATATAACCATCATCAGTTAAAATTTTTTGTTGATCCAAAGCCTTCCAATCAGAAGAATTGAACAACGAATCAACGTCTTTATTTTTTTCCGAGAACATCCAGCTTGAAGGATAATAAAGCTGGTAGTGAGCGACAGGTAAAGGTTTACCTTGTGTCACTAATTTTTTGATAGTGGCATCACAATCGGATGCGAGTTGCTCTGCTGTTGGGAAAGGTACATTTTGAGGTTCGGAATAACCCGCGGTTTTACCGTCTTCAGTCCCCCAGAAACGCTGGGTTGTTAAACGTCCAAGTGTATCCAGCGTGATAAAATGATGGTTATCATTAATATCAATAAGATGAACGGGCAATAAAAAACGCCAGTCATATTCTTTTACTTTGGTGGTGAATCCTGCCGCATCTTTGGTTTCTGTGACTACACAGTGATGAGATGCCCATGTTAGCTGGTATTGACCTGTTAACAGTGAATCTCGTTGTGTCATTGGGCGCCAGAATTCTTTAGAGCTACCATAGCTGGTGTAGCCTTGACGAGACACCCATATTTTAGGGGAGGTTTTCTTATCTTTTTCCTCCGTATCAAAGAGGACGAGAGTTCCTTTCTGGTATCCTCCTTTTTTTAAAATATCATTACGTTCTTGTTCTGGCATTTTACTATCGAAAACGGATGATAGTTGCGATTCGGTAAATATTGCGGTTTCAGTAAAAGCAACTAATGCCTGAGGTGTAGGTTCCGATATCGGTTTTTCACCGCAGCCCTCAGTATAGAAGGTTCGTTGTTGGCCTAGGTATTCCCACGAAGGATTCTTTGATTTCAGGAGATCACTTACCTTTTCCAAGGTAAATCCATGGGTTGGAGTTTCATTCTCGTTATAAACAAAAGCATCCTGACGTGTCTCATGGGGTAATCCCAATACTCGAGTTTCAGTATTAACCAAATGGTGCCAATTGAATAATTGTTGATTCAGTCTCAATACTTTTTGTTGTTTATCATCGCTGTCTTCTAGCAAATTGGCGGGCAATGATAATATTTTGGCGTAATCCTGTTTTATGTCAGAAAGCGGCCTGCGTGGATATTGAATGCTGATTTGCTTTAATGGATAACCATATTTATCCGTTTTCAGGGTAATACTCTGGTGGCATTGAGGATCACTGCTGATGCGCTCGTAGTGATATTGGCGGCTTTCTAATACGGAGGTCTGATAAATAAATTTATTATCAGCTGCGTGAATTCGGCGGACTTGAGAACGGTATTCGTTGACCGTGTAGGGAATAGATTCTTGTCGGCTTTCATCCAATCCATACAGCTCACTGCGTAATAATTGGCCTTTTAAGGCACGATTGAGCCAATAACTGTCATTTTGCTGAGTGACAAGAATATCAAGATCATCATTTTTTTCCCAAACGGTAAAACGCGGGTGAAATAAATTAAATGCTTTTTTATCTTCCTGCCAGAATTGATCTGATAAATTATCATCGACAGCAGGTAACCCTGTGGCGTACCAACTTTTGTTCAATGCAGGAAATGCGCGTTTTGATGCACTATCTTTCACCTGTTCAGATACACTGCTTTGAGCGCATTTGTTCGTATCACGTTGTTCAACATAGCCAAAACCACGAAATTCGCGTTCACGACCATCCCAGACACCATATTTGTACCTGACTTCATTAATGAGTTTATTCCCGGAAATTTCATCGGTAATTTCGGTTTGCCATAACGTATGTATCGGGAAAGGCAAATGACAAACAGCTTTTTTGCCTGCAATGATTAAAGCTGCTTTTTCGTCCAGCCAGAACTGGGCAGAACTGCGGTAATGCAGGGTATGATGAGCCCCCATATTATTGTTCATCTCATTCAGCAGCCATGGCTTTTGTCTGACGAAATCATAACGCCAGTGCCGCGTATTGTTCTGTTGCCCACCATAAGCCTGACTCAATATCAGGCTGGCAACACCCAGTCCCTGAATATCGGCGACTTGTAGCTGACTGATGTTATCAAAGCGCATATTTTCGGGAAGTGGCAAGATCTTCGGTTTTGCAAAATGATTTCCGCTTTGGTTGATAAAAATTTTCAAATGATCAGTACAGGCATAAATTAAATCTGTTGTGCCACTGCCATCGATATCAGCCAGATAAACGTGATCGGGGTTAAAATTATTTTCTGGAAGATTAAACCCCGATAGAGTGATCGGTTGCCCGAAATGGCCTTGCCCCAAGTTTGGCCAGCAGGTAACACCATTTGCATTGATTTTCACCAGATGCGCCTGTCCAGAACCGAGCATATCACTGAATGCGACTAATTGACGGGCATCCATTCCCGGTATTGGTAATGTAATTCCCTCTGATTGGATCACGGTTTGCCCGGAATTAAATCCTTCACGTTGATTGGCGTATAAACGAACGCTTTTCGGACCAATCATTACAAGGTCTGATAATCCGGTACCGATGATGTCTGCCAACTGGGCACGAGGATGGAAATATTCTACCGGCAGAGCATGGATCGGCGTGAAATTTGTCCAGTTCCCTTCAGGGCACTGGCTATAATAGCCCTGTAGCCCAGAGCCGGTAATCACCCAGTCCAGTTGTCCGTCACCATTGATATCAAACAGACTGGCATTTTCTTGCAGGGAAGGAATGGCAGGCAGGGGCTGAATGTCCCCCCAAACGACAGCATCAGGTTGGTTTTTATCAGAGGATCGCTGTGGCGCCCGATACCACCAAGCTCCGTGTTCCTGATATAAAAGCCCCGGAATACCTTCACCCATAAGATCGACAAATTGCCAATGTTGATGAGGATAAAAACTGGCTGGCATTTCCATCGGTTGCCATTGTGTTGGCTGTTTAAGCTCAAAAGGCTGATAGCCTAATTCCAGTGGTGGCAGGGATTGAAAAACATCAGATTTATCTTTCTCGATTTCATGACTGACACGTTGGATCATCGTTAATGTGCTGGCAACCTGTTTTTCGTCATATTTCAGTACTAAACGTGCAACAAGTGCTATCTTATCTATGCTGTTATTTTTGGCAGAAGAGTCCAGTTGCTCAATGTCGTGATACATCAGAATTTGGCGGCATAAACGCCTAGTACGTATTTCAAAGCCATATTCATAACGTGAGAAGCAATCTTTACGGCATAGCCAATTTTTTGGTGAGACAAAAACAGGTTTATCCTTTAGATGAGAAGAACGCTCTCCGTAATCAAAGACCAAATGAAACAACCAATCATCAGTTGATATTTTTTTATCGCGATCCAATCCTAATAATTCACCACTGGCCTTAATATTACCGTAATGTACTGCGGCCAGATAACGCTGGGCACTCGATTTTGGATGTAATTTAAGCTCTGTGGCATTACATGTCATATCGTCTTCACAACGATACTCGTAATAAATTTGCTCACCGTGGGTTGAAACGGAAGATTCAAGTAACCACTGCGCGGTTTGATGATTTTGTTGATGGTTGGAAATTCTTGCTCCGGTATTTTTACCCAGCAAATGTTTTTGTCCGTCAGCACAATAGATAAGCCAAAAGTCATCTTGTTGCGGTTTGGTTTGTGGTTGCCAATATTCGAAGCGATTAAATTGCTGTTCCTGTCGGGAGCAATAGCCTGTAACCGTGTAAGTATCCCCTAATTTAACTCCTTGCAGCGAAGAAGCAGAGCGAATATCCGGTTGTTGTTCTTCATTTAATGTAGCAACCAATACTTCACCGTCTGGCCCCAGAAAAGTATCGGTATTGTTATAATGTGGAACGCCTTGGCTGGTGCGTCGACGAATGGACATGACTGCACAGTTCCATCCTAATCCGAATGGGCCGTTACCATTACCGCTACTGTAATTCAGACTCAATGAAGGTGCGTAACCTCGTCCCGCTGAAATAGGTAAGGGCAGGGAAATATTTGCCATACCATCAGGGCCGGCTGGTGTCATCGCTTCACCCATACCCGTTATATTGCCACCACCTTTAGGCAGAGATAATTCGGTAACGTTAAATGTTGATGATTTTTTCATATACGGTTCCTTGCCGATCCTGCGGAAATTGCAGGATCGGTGTTAACTCTATCTCAGTGGTTTATTGATTAATGGTGTAACGGATATGCAAAATAATGTCGTTCAGGCTTTGTAATATTGCCTTCTGTTTGCCCGTGGCATTTGGGAAACTCAAAGTGAGCGTTCCTTTATCATCAACAGGAATACCTTCAAATGGCAGGAATTTGCCATCATTGAAATCCAGTTGGAATTGGCCGCTATCATTTAAGCCACGAGAAATGGCCAGTGATTCACAACCTTTTGCCAGATTGGAATGGCTGCCACCATAGGACAAGATAGCCTGAATATCCTGATATGGGCCAAGCAATGCAGGCAATGTCACGCTGATCTGTTTGATACGGCGGGTTCTGTTTTTGAATTGAGGGTAATCGTCACTGATTTTCAGGTCGGCCAAAGAAATAGAGGCTTGTAGTGATGTCAGTGAATTAGCATTCTCTAGCTTCAAGGTATTACCATTTTGACCATAGTTGCCTTTGCCATCCCGCAATAGCTCTGAAACTTTATCTGACAGATTGAATTTATTATTTTCAGATAGGTTATTATAAACATTTGCCATAGACACGGTACGTTCTACTTCTAACGCTCTTTGTTCATATCGCAAATGGCTGTCTTCCATTTGAGCCAAATTAAGCATCAGGGTTTCTCCGGCCAGCAAACCTGCGTAAGTCCCTTGCCATGCACCCGGCTTGATAAAACTTGCTTCGGGTTTATTGGTTTCCCAACGATATGCCTGTTCTGCCATCAAACAACGGGAAACAGTCAAATCGTAGAATTGGAAGTAAATTGCTGCCAAACGTCCGCGTAACCAGTGATAAAGTGCCTGATTACTGAATTTGGTCTGCATGAAACTTAATTGTGCTTCAGTCTGTTCCTGTTGAGTGATCAGGTTTTGTTTTTGCAATTCAGCAGATTCAGTACGAACTAACAGAGCGGCTAACTGAGCATCGATTTGCTTCAATTCTGTATCAGCATTTTTATACTGAATTTCCCACTCTTGGCGACGGCGACGCCATGCTTCAGATTGTGCCACTGTATCCGCAGCAATTTGTAGACTACCTGCAATCACTTCGCTACCAATCGCGATCGCATTAGTGATTGCACCATAACGAGAGCCACCGACAGCCATTCCGTAGATATTGGGCACCATTTCCAGAGCTGCGCCTGCCATATATAAACCTTTTGTTCCCAAAGAGATGCCCTGAGACGTTGCTCTCATCTCCATGGCTGATTTTTCACCGGCATTAACATCTTCTTCATATAAGCCGTGATAATGGTCATAGCGGGTTTGAGCACCTGCTTTGGATTGCTCCAGAACGGTTTTTTCTTTAGCCAGTTCTTCAATGGCTTTATCCTGTATTTTCAGGGTCGTCAGCATTAACTCTTTGGCCTGATTATGCAGCAGAGCATTGAGAGCCTCCGCATCCTGACGCTCAATAATGGATTGTAGGGTCGAACCAAACTGGATCAGGTGGCTAACCATACCACGGGCATTTTCCAACATGTGCGGGAAACGCCATAGCGGCATAAAAGCTTTTGGCATTTCATTGCCACCCTGTGAACTGCTCACCGCAGCACTGAGCAGTGCTTTAGGATCAGCAGATTTGGCATAAATCGGCAGATAAAGCGGCTGACCATCAATCGACAGGTTATGGCGTAGGTTATACAGGCGTTGCTTCAGTTTTTTCCAGTAATCAAGCATGACCTCGTTGATTTGTGGCAGGAACAGTTTGGTGAGGCTGTTTGCGGTATACAGTGGTTCAGACACTTCTGCTGGTGGTATTTCTTCATGTTGAGCCGCCGCCAGTGCCAATGTATGGGCACGCTGTGTTGTTTGGCTGGAAGCACTTTCCAGTGTGGGTTCAGACCAAACAGAATCCATCGGCAGAGACGGCATATCTCCCAACAAATGTAAGGCTTGCGTATACCACATTTTGGCTTCATTCAATGTATCACGCTCAAGTTGGCGGTAAGCGTGATCACCACGAGCCAGCAACAAATCTAGCGTACGCATAAAGGTCGCAACTTTATAGTGTGTTGGATCATGCTGGGCAACGGCATCAGGATCGACAGAATCCAGTGGATGGCTGTTCCAGCTGGTTTGTTCCAATAACGGGCGAACATTCCAGTGATAATCTTTATGATGACCCTGCACGGTATAACCGGATGGGCTAAAGACATATTTCAGCCAGCGGTTGGCTTCGTCAAAGTTTTGTTCTTGCAACAGGCGCTGTGCCACCATCATCGGGGTGTAATAGAACAATTCCCAGAAATAGAGCGCATTTGCCCCACTGAAATCCATCTCAGTTTCTACTGAATCTGCCATTCCCGGCTCGTGAATTTTCTGAGTTTCTATATTCAGAATGGTATCGATACCATTACCCGCTAATTTGATTAACTGATGGGTAAATAATGTATTCAGACGAATTGGCTTTTTATCCCATTCCATATATTGCACACCATTTGAGTTATGGTGTAGCAAAATAGGAGAGTTATCCTTTAATTCAGTTTTCTGGTAGACAGTCATATTAAAGGTTTCAGAGCCTAAATTACGATTATCTTTTGCTACTGCGCTAAAAGTAATTTCAATATTTGCTTTATTACCTGTGAAATTCAGTTTAGAAACATCAATCTCAGCAGGAGAAAATGAATAAACGATATTCTTTAAATTTTCTGGCTTCTGATCTTTGATATGTTCCTTGCCAGTAAAACTCGTTATGTCATTACCACCTGATTTTATGGTGATTTTTACATTATCAACATCGATACCAGTATTTATTGTGACGGCGTTTTTGACATAAGTCTGCGAATAGGTGATACGATCCCGCTCACGGAAATCAGACCAAGGCCAATCGAAAGGGTCACGCCTTCTTTCCCAAGACTGGGGCCAATAAGAATCACTAGGGAAAGGAAAAGCTTGTAATTCATGAGAATCAACATTGCTATAATAAGTGCTCTGTTGTTGAGTAAGCATGATGGAGAAATCCTTATTGAATATATCTCCACTGTTATTTTTATTATCTATAAACCCTTCATGATCGCTGAATTTCCCACTATCCTTTTTTGAACCACCATGAAGATAGACGGATGCATAATGTTCACCGTTCTTTTTGTTGCCTGCTATTGAGAACAGTAAGCGATTCGCATTGTTTCCATTATGCTGATACACAGGATAAATATGAGGTGTGCCCTGATTGATATTGGTATAGATTGTGAATTTATCGCCAACCTTGCCATGCTTTATCATCAGGTCGCACTGTTTCTTTAATGCCGTTGTTTTTCCACGATAAGCAATACATATTTTGGGGGAAAGAGACATTTTTGAACCAGTCAGTGAAATATTTGAAATACTTCCCCCGCTGAGCTGAGTTAATCCATATTTTCCCCAACTGTTGGAATTGCTGTGTCCTATTGAAGTTCTGGATAAAGTGTATTGACTCTTTATGCAAGGGATATTCACTCTTTTGACATCAGTAGTATCAAAGTGAGTATAACCGCTGGCATGGTAGAGACTCCAATCCTTCATCTTTTCTGCACTCATATCAGCAGAAATACATAATCCATGAACAATGTCGGACTTATTCTTATAGTCTTCAGTTTCTTTTTCAGTCTTATGCAGCATTGTCAGTAAGGTATTATTATCAGGGCAATGCGTACAATATAAACTGATAGAGTCATTATTTTGTGTCAGTAAATTGACGGCTTCCTTGGGGAGAGTAAATACCAGTGGTGCATTCCAGGTACCGTCATAACGGATATAGGCTAATTTAAGCTCATAGTAATAATGTTTTGTTGCGTTTTTTAATTCATTTTGTTGCGCTTGTTCTTTTTGTTCCAGCCATACCAGATAGAGACGAGATTTATAAATCACGGGATGGAGAAGAGCACGGTGTGGATTGATTGGGCAATCAATTTTATGCCACTCACTCCATGCATTGGCAGCAAATTTACCTTCTGAGAATTTACTGTGATCAACACTACGCCAGTAATATGCACCCACTTCTGTTTTGCTTTGCCCAATAAAGTAAGTTAGTCCTTCATGATTATGGATATGGTCATGATAAGCAGTGACAATTTCCAGATTGGCAATTTTTTCAAATTCGGTCAGATAGGTTTTAAAAGCATCTTCCACGGTATCCGTATTTAACTGACTCTGGCTGATGGATTGCAGTAAATTATCCATCATATGGGTCTGCCCGATACGCATAGTTGGATCGATATAGTTTTCCGGATAGTAAACTAACTGGGAAACACCGCTCCAGGTGCTGTAACGTTTATTGTATTTATCCCAATCCATGAAAAATTGTCGGGTGGTGACATCAGCCTTAAATCCGTCAAGTTCCATTTTTTGCAAGGCACGGTTGATATAGAGCTGAATACTACTGATGGCCTCAGCAATACGGGTCGTTTTAATGGAAGCAGAAACCTGATTGTCTATTAATAAGTGCTGATAGAGATCCTCACGGGTATTGATATGGAGGGCAGAATCAGAAACTTCACGGATATAGTACTGGCTTAATGCAGTACTGCGCACTTTATCAAGGTAATCATTCAGGAGGCTGGTTTTCTGGCTATCCAGACCCGCACTCAGCAAAGTGGCTGCTTTTTTCCAATTGGCATACTCAGGGTTCCGATGCAAATCCATCAATGAAGCCAGATGCTGAGGAGGAATATTGAATGTTTGTGAGAGATTCACCCATTGCAACGTTGCGTCGATTGACGGCCAATTGGTGAGGATAATTTCTTGTTCTTTACCGTCCAGCTCCTTCTGGAGGTTTCTTTTTGCATCTTCCAGATTTGTCGTGTGCTTAAGTTTTTTTGTATGAACAGAGGAAACTACCTGAATATTAGCTTGTTTCAGCAGTTCTATATCCAGATTAATGGCATGAGCTAATTGTTCTGCGGTCAACGTTTGTTTTGTAAACTCGGTCAATATGACAGAAGCCTGCTCGCCCAGCGAATGGAACCAATCAGAAAAACGGGTGAGTGTGATCAATGAAAACGGAGTGCGTGTTGTGTCGGATGATATACCAAAATATTCAGGCGATTTCACAAACAACTGGAATGCGGTTTCACCCAAATCAAGGGTACGATAAATCATCGCCAGTTGTGCCAGACAGTGGCAATACTGAACAGCGTGTTCCTGAGTGACAACAGAATCTTTATTTTCTGAATGATATTTGGGGTTCAGCCAGCTCCAGAATTTTTCCGCTGTCATCTGACCGTTTCCGGGTTTGAGCTTATCAGCCCACAATAAAATAGAATGAGCGACATTCTCCGAGGGCAATTGCAGGGAGGCGGCAATAAAATGTGCCATTTTTTCTAATAAAACAGGCTTAGTGGTTTGATTCTTAGCATTATCTAAGCTTTGTAAACCATGTGAGACCGTATCATGTAAACTCTGAATTTCTGGTGTCAGGGTTTTATCATAGGTATCAGTTGTCATTAAAAATAACTGATAGACATTCCATTTCTTGGCCTGTAACCACTGTGTGATGGTATAAATATTATCAATTAATTTTGCCAGATCGTTATTATTCATCCCTGATAAGAAGGCATTATTCTTACCCAGTGTTGTCAGCAGTAGTTTTAATTCAACCAGGTTTAATTGGTGTGTTTCTGCCAATAACTTAGTCCGATACAATGCAGAAAGGTTTTCTTGGTTATTAACAAAGTATTTTCCTTTATGACCAATTGCAACATCCAGTAGATGATAAAAGGCGATATCATCTACATTAAAGGCGCGCTTTAGTATAGTTTTATACCGTTCCGATGTGTGACTTGATGTGAAATCAATCTCTTTGTTATCGGTAGAAAACGTGTCATCATCCAATGATGGTGTGTTAAACAGGCGATCAAATTGACTGGATTGATTTTTATTAGCTTTAACAGAAATAACGCCATTGCATAGTACAGTTGCTTTTTCGGCATCAATACCATAGCGGTGCGTATAATTTTGGAGCAGGAAAAATTTATCCATAACCATTTTTTCCATTTCCTGTTTATCGGAAATATCTTTAAGGGATAATGGAATTTTTATCAAACGTGACAGTCTGATTTTATTGAATAATTTTACTAGATTTAGTTGGTCCTTCTTGATCATAAGGTCGGTGATGTTTTCTATCTTATACTCTGATAAAGCTATTAATTTCTGCTTAGTCTTCTCTGATTTACATCCCTCAAAAAGTGTTATATTGAAAGGGCTTACATTAGATAAATCGATAGGAAACGGAGTTGATCCATCCCTGCCTAAATCAATTTTTAGGATTATATTACCATCTGAATTTTTAGTTGATTTTAACTGTGATATACCCATCGTCATTGAAGATGCTTGATTTTTCATTCCTATCAGATCAAAATCGCGCCCATGAAAATTACCCTGACAGATGCCCAAAAAGAAGCGCTTGAATTGATGCACGATACGACTCGTGATGGGCGCGTCCGTGACCGTATCAAAGCCGTGC
>NZ_NJAJ01000050.1 GCF_002632825.1 Xenorhabdus stockiae | reverse complement strand
GTCCCACCTGACCCCATGCCGAACTCAGCAGTGAAACGCCGTAGCGCCGATGGTAGTGTGGGGTCTCCCCATGTGAGAGTAGGGAACTGCCAGACATCACTTTGACAGAGAAGCCATCCTTCACCGGATGGCTTTTTTGCGTTTGTGTTTTTATTTTCATTTTTTATTTCATAGAATGAAATAATTTCAATTTGCGTACAAAAACTCGACATTCCTCCCATTTTAAGGTTAAATTTTGGCTGTCTAGAAGGCTAAATTATGTGGAATGATTGAGGTTTTAAACAATGCCAATTCGTGTACCTGATGAACTGCCAGCAGTTAATTTTCTTCGTAATGAAAATATCTTTGTTATGACATCGACGAGAGCCAGTGTTCAGGACATCCGTCCCATGAAGGTATTGTTACTAAATCTAATGCCAAAGAAGATAGAAACGGAAAATCAGTTTATCAGGTTACTTTCTAATTCACCGTTACAGATTGATATTCAATTACTCCGTATTGACGGTCGTCGATGTAGAAACACACCAGCGGAGCATTTGGATAATTTTTATTGCGACTTTGAATCAATAAAAGATCAGAATTTTGATGGATTAATCGTAACCGGCGCCCCTTTGGGATTAGTAAAATTTGAGGACGTTACGTATTGGGAGGAAATTGAAACCGTTATCAAGTGGGCCAGAGAACACGTTACTTCAACACTTTTTGTTTGTTGGGCTGTTCAGGCGGCTTTAAATATTCTTTATAACCTGCCTAAATATACCCGAAAAACGAAACTATCAGGTGTTTACTCTCATACTATTCTGGAACCGCTGGCATTATTGACCAGAGGATTTGATGAATCATTTTGGGCGCCGCACTCGCGTTTTGCTGATTTTCCTGAGACAGCTATTCGTCAATATACGGATCTGGATATTTTGGCTAGTTCAGAAGAAGCAGGCACCTATTTACTTGCCAGTAAGGATAAAAGACTGGTATTCGTAACTGGGCATCCAGAATATGATGTTGGCACGTTAGCTGCTGAATATCAGCGTGATCGAACGGCTGGTTTAGATCCTGTATTACCCGTCAACTACTTCCCGGATAATGATCCAGAAAATAAGCCGGTTGCTACATGGCGTAGCCATGGGCATTTGCTATTTTCAAATTGGCTCAATTATTATGTATATCAGATCACTCCATACGATTTGACCTACATGAACCCTTCCTTAGATTAAACTCCTTATAAACATCTTCAAAAATGAGAATTAACTGAAGCGAGTCATTTCTCATTTTTTAATTTTTTGTTTATTTTCTATAAATTATCTGTTTTTCCTATTCTCTATATATAACAAAAACTTAACAGTTTTTGTTTTTCTATTTTGGAAATCAATTCCCAGTTTATATATGTATATTGTTCTATTAATTGTTTGATTTTATTGTTAATAATTAAATTTATTAAAATAATGGAAACCGTTTTTGATTTATTTTTTATATTGATTATTCTTACCTGAGTGGACACTTTAAGGTGAGGATCGTGGGATGACGCAGCAAATATTGGCAACAGAATTAACCTTTATAAAACCTTTTTATGATGCTGAGAAGAAGGTTTTATCATCTGAATCTATTCATTTTCTAGAAGATTTAGTCGTCAGATTTGCTGACAGACGCAAAAAATTACTAGAAGATCGGATAAATTGGCAGAAGAAAATAGATAACGGTCAATTACCAGAATTTATTCCGGAAACATCTTCCATTAGAAGTGGTGATTGGAAGATTCAGGGAATTCCAGATGATCTAAAAGATCGTCGGGTTGAAATCACCGGGCCTGTAGAGCGAAAAATGGTTATTAATGCCCTGAATGCTAACGTTAAAGTATTTATGGCAGACTTTGAAGATTCTCTGGCGCCAAGCTGGAATAAGGTTATTGATGGTCAAATTAACCTGCGGGATGCAGTGAATGGAACCATTTCATATACCAATGAGCAGGGCAAACGTTATGAATTAAAATCGGACCCTGCTGTATTGATTGCTCGTGTCAGGGGATTACACCTGTCAGAAAAGCATATTCTTTATAAAAATGAACCAATTTCTGGTGGGTTATTTGATTTTGCACTTTATTTTTATTTGAATTATAAACAGTTGCTGGCGAAAGGGAGTGGTCCTTACTTCTATTTACCTAAGATCCAGAGCTATCATGAAGCACAATGGTGGAGTGATGTTTTCAGTTTTACGGAAGAGCGTTTCAATTTGCCAAAAGGTACGATTAAAGCGACTGTTCTGATCGAAACATTGCCAGCTGTTTTCCAAATGGATGAAATCCTTTATCACCTGCGTCATCACATTGTTGGTCTGAATTGTGGTCGTTGGGATTATATTTTCAGTTATATCAAAACACTGAAGAATCATGCAGATCGCGTCTTACCAGACCGCCAGTCTGTCACTATGACACAACCTTTTCTGAGTGCTTATTCCCGTTTATTGATTAAAACCTGCCATAGACGAGGGGCTTTTGCGATGGGCGGTATGTCAGCATTTATACCAAGTAAAGATCCTGAGCAAAACCAGATAGTGTTGGATAAAGTCAGAGCCGATAAAGAGCTGGAAGCTAATAATGGTCATGACGGTACATGGATTGCACACCCCGGTCTTGCTGATATAGCGATGGAAGTATTTAGTTCAAAACTGGGTGAACGACCAAATCAACTGATGGTTTCCCGTGAAGAGGATGGTGAGATCACTGCTGCACAGTTGCTTGAACCCAGTCTGGGAGAAAGAACCGAAGATGGCATGCGGGCAAATATCCGAGTTGCAGTCCAGTACATAGAAGCATGGATTTCGGGAAATGGTTGTGTGCCGATCTATGGCTTAATGGAAGACGCTGCTACAGCAGAAATTTCCCGTACCTCTATCTGGCAATGGATCCATCATGAGAAATCGTTGACCAACGGTCAAAAAGTGACTAAAGAGTTGTTCAACCAGATGCTAAAAGAAGAATTGGCAGTCATTAAACAAGAAGTTGGTGAGGTACGTTTTAACGAAGGAAGGTTTACAGAGGCTTCTGAGCTGATGAAACGGATCACCACACAAGACGAACTAGTCGATTTCCTGACTTTGCCGGGCTATCAATTACTCGACTGATTTAAACAACATCCAATCAATAATTAATATTCAATTAATTCAGAATAGGAAGTATAGGATCATGACCGTTTCTCGAGCACAACAAATCACTCAATTAGAGCAAGAATGGAAAAAAGCACGCTGGGAAGGCATTAATCGACCATACAGAGCTGAAGATGTTATTAAATTACGTGGCTCAGTCAATCCTGAACATACTTTGGCTCAAATGGGAGCGAAAAAGTTATGGGAATTGTTGAATGGAAAATCCAAAAAAGGTTATGTAAACGCGCTAGGTGCACTGACGGGTGGGCAGGCACTTCAGCAGGCTAAAGCCGGAATTGAAGCCGTTTACCTTTCTGGCTGGCAGGTTGCGGCTGATGCCAACACAGCTTCCAGTATGTACCCTGACCAATCACTCTACCCAGTCGATTCCGTACCAAATGTCATTAAGCGTATCAATAATAGTTTTCGCCGCGCAGATCAGATCCAATGGGCGAATGGCATTGGCCCTGATAGCGTAGAATACACTGATTATTTTCTGCCGATTGTGGCGGACGCAGAAGCAGGATTTGGTGGCGTCCTGAATGCTTTTGAGCTTATGAAAGCTATGATTGAAGCCGGAGCTGCCGCTGTCCATTTTGAAGATCAATTAGCTGCGGTGAAGAAATGTGGGCATATGGGAGGCAAAGTACTGGTACCAACTCAGGAAGCTATCCAGAAATTAGTGGCTGCTCGTTTAGCCGCAGACGTATCAGGTGTACCCACTCTTCTTATCGCTCGTACTGATGCCGATGCAGCCGATCTGCTGACATCGGATTGCGATCCCTATGACAGAGAGTTTTTGACTGGCAAGCGAACCTGTGAAGGTTTCTTCTGCACTCGTGCAGGGATTGATCAGGCTATCAGTCGTGGGTTGGCTTATGCACCATATGCTGATGTTGTCTGGTGTGAAACATCAACACCGGACATTGAAGCTGCCCGTCGTTTTGCCGAAGCAATTCATGCTGAGTATCCCGGGAAGTTACTGGCCTATAACTGTTCCCCATCTTTTAACTGGAAAAAGAATCTGGATGATAAAACTATTTCCAGCTTTCAGGAGCAGCTTTCCGAGTTTGGGTATAAATTCCAGTTTATTACTTTGGCTGGTATTCATAGCATGTGGTTCAACATGTTTGATCTGGCGTATGACTATGCACGCGGCGAAGGCATGAAACACTATGTTGAGAAGGTTCAGGAACGTGAGTTTGCCTCACTGGAGCGTGGCTACACCTTCTCCTCGCATCAACAGGAAGTGGGTACTGGTTACTTTGATAAAGTAACCACGATAATACAGGGGGGAACTTCCTCTGTTACCGCTCTGACAGGGTCAACCGAAGAACAGCAATTCTGATTTTTTGTATAACGTTGATATCACCTTGGGGGATTCCGTTAGGAATTCCCCTTTACGCGTCAGATTAAGGTGGCGGACATGGAAACAGATTTAGCTCACTTAATTGCACAAACTATTCTTCAGGGGTTTGATGCGCAATACGGCAGATTTCTGGAAGTAACGTCTGGCGCACAACAGCGTTTTGAACAAGCAGACTGGCACGCAGTGCAGCAGGCCATGAAGAAAAGGATCAATCTGTACGATCATCATGTAGGCTTGGTGGTTGAACAGTTGAAATGTATTCGTGGTTCACGGTTGTATGATCAGGAGTACATTGCCAAAGTGAAAGCGGTATACACCCGCCTACTGCCGGATTACCCACGTTTTGAAATTGCAGAAAGTTTTTTTAATTCCGTTTATTGCCGATTATTTCAGCATCGTAATTTGAAGCAGGAAAATTTATTTATCTTTTCTTCCCAGCCACCACTCCGTTTTCGCCATATTCCACGCCCATTATCGCGGGATTTTTTTCCTGATGCCGGTCTTGAATCTATGCTATGGGCTATTTTAAAAGATTTACCATTACGTCTGGAATGGGAAAATTTAGATAGAGATATCAGTTACCTCACTCGCTACTTACAAAACACGTTTCCCGAATATGATTTACTACAGGCGACATTTCAGATTGCTAACGAACTCTTTTATCGCAATAAAGCTGCTTGGCTGGTAGGAAAAATAAGGCTGGGTACAGAAGTTTATCCATTTCTATTGCCTATTCATCATAATGAATCAGGCAGTATTTTTATCGATACCTGTCTGACTAGCCATGATGATGCCAGTGTCGTTTTTGGTTTTGCCCGCTCTTATTTCATGGTTTATGCCCCTTTACCGGCTGCTATGGTTGAATGGTTACGTGAAATTTTGCCTGTCAAATCGACAGCTGAGCTCTATATGGCCATTGGCTGCCAAAAACATGGAAAAACAGAGTATTACCGTGAATACCTAACATTTATTAATTCATCTCAGGAGCAATTTATCATTGCTCCGGGGGTAAAAGGTATGGTTATGCTGGTTTTCACGTCTCCTTCTTTTGATCGTGTATTTAAGGTGATAAAAGATAAGTTTGCGCCGCAGAAAGAAGTTTCTCAGGAGAGGGTTCAGGAGTGTTACCGGTTGGTCAAGGAGCATGATCGGGTCGGGAGAATGGCTGATACACAGGAGTTTGAGAATTTCGTCATCGATAAACGCCATATCAGCCCCGAGTTAATGGAGGAAATACAAAAAGAGATCCCTGAAAAGCTTGAAGATTTGGGTGACAAAATCCTGATAAAGCATCTTTATATGGAACGAAGAATGCTCCCACTGAATATCTATATGGAGCAGGTAGATGAGGATCGTCTGAAAGATGCTGTTGAAGAGTATGGGAATGCAATTAAACAGCTTGCGGCAGCGAATATCTTTCCGGGAGACATGTTATTTAAGAATTTTGGGGTTACACGACACGGAAGGGTAATTTTCTACGATTATGATGAAATTTGTTATATGACCGAAGTGAATTTTAGGGATATTCCTCCAGCGCGTTACCCTGAAGATGAACTTGCCAGTGAGCCGTGGTATAGCGTAGCGCCCAATGACGTTTTTCCGGAAGAGTTCCGGCATTTTTTATGTAGCGATAAGCGCATTCGTAAATATTTTGAAGAATTTCACGGTGATCTTTTTAAAGCAGATTATTGGCGAGCGTTGCAAGAGCGGATAAGAAAAGGGTATGTGGAGGATGTTTTTGCTTACCGTCTCAGACAGAGATTCAGTCAGCGTAATGAGAACAGAGCTGAAGAGCAGGGTATAACGAAATATGCAGAATTATTGAGTGAAGAGAATAATGTTGTGGTATCAGCTCCTTCCAGCCGCGATATTCACTCTTAATATAAGGTGGCATGGTAAAAGGATTTAACGGGTTTTCTTAATTATTTGGCTAAAAAATGCTGGGTTTATGAAAGCGGAAATTCTAACAAGTAGCCCTACTGAAATAATAGAATTTCCGCAATTTCAAAAATGATCCGGCTAAATTATGCTTTGGCGCCTGCTATTGCATTATGGGCCAGTTCCGTAATACGCGCATAATTACCTTTTTTCAATGCATCATTTGGTACCAGCCAAGAGCCACCGATACATAGAACACTATTGAGTGTCAGATAATCACGGTAATTATCAGGAGAAATTCCTCCTGTCGGGCAGAAACGTACTTGTGGGAATGGGCCAGCAATAGCTTTCAGTGCTTTCACGCCGCCATTGGCTTCCGCAGGGAAGAATTTGAAACAATTTAAGCCATAGCTCATACCCAGCATTAGCTCAGAGACGGTAGAGATGCCCGGAATAAGAGGAATTGAGCCAGTTGTTGCGGCTTTTAACAACTCATCAGTTAACCCAGGGCTAATGGCAAACTGTGCTCCGGCCTCAGTGACGGCAGAAAGTTGTTCGGGATTAATCACCGTTCCAGCACCGATAATAGCTTCAGGAACTTCTCTGGCAATGAGATGAATTGCTTCCAGCGCGCATGCTGTTCTCAGCGTGACTTCCAATACCCTTATTCCGCCTGCCACCAACGCTTTCGCCAATGGTACGGCATGTTCAATTTCATTGATTACGATAACAGGGACGACAGGGCCATCAGTCAGGATGCTTTCTGCGGTTGTTTTCCAATTATTCATTAGCAATTTCTCTCATCGAATCCGACACAAGGGATTTAAAATCCCCGGTTATAAAAATGTAATGGAACATGCCCCTTGCTCTGCACCGGAAAGCTGGGTGCGCAAAGCACCAAATAGTTCACGGCCACAACCGATATGTCCTGTGCTTAAATCGGCTTGATAAGGTACTCTTTGTGCTAATTCCAGCTCATCAAGCAACAATGTAAGTTCGCCAGTGCGGCCATCAATACGGATTAAGTCTCCATCCTGTATTTTGGCCAGCACTCCGCCAGCATGGGCCTCAGGTGTAACATGAATGGCGGAAGGCACTTTACCAGATGCGCCGGATAGACGCCCGTCCGTCACTAAAGCAACTTTAAAGCCACGATCCATCAGTACCCCTAAAGGTGGCATTAATTTATGTAATTCAGGCATACCGTTTGCCTGTGGCCCCTGATAGCGAACGACGACGACACAATCACAATTTAATTTTCCAGCCTCAAAAGCAGGGGCGATATCGTGCTGACTATTAAAAACAACGGCTGGAGCTTCAATAACGAGATTGTTGGCTGGTACTGCCGAAGTTTTCATAACCGCACGACCAATATTTCCGGTCATGACTTTTGTACCGCCATGATGTTTGAACGGTTTTTCAATACAGGCAATAACTTCGTTATCCAGTGAGGAGTGAGTGCCTTCACGCCATGCCAGTTGACCTTCATTCAACCAGGGTTCCTGAGTATAACGTTCCAGACCAAATCCAGCGATAGTATTAACATCTTGATGAAGTAGGCCTTTTTTCAGTAACTCCCGAATAACCAGAGCCACACCACCGGCAGCCTGAAATTGATTGATATCTGCAGGTCCGTTGGGATAGATACGGCATAGCAACGGGATGACATCTGATAACTCAGAAAAATCATCCCAGTTAATGATAATACCGGCTGCGTTTGCCATTGCGATCAAGTGCATGGTCAAATTTGTTGAACCACCGGTTGCCAGCAGTGCAATAATGCCATTGACGATCACTTTCTCATTAACCATTTGCCCCAGAGGAATGTAATTACCTGAATTTTCAGTCAGACGAGTGATCTGGCGTGCAGCGGCATCGTTTAAGGCGTCACGTAATGGCGTATCCGGATGGACAAAAGAAGCTCCGGGTAAATGCAGTCCCATTACTTCCATGACCATTTGGTTGGAATTGGCTGTTCCATAGAAAGTACAGGTACCGATGCTGTGGTAAGAGTCTGCTTCTGCTTCCAATAATGCCTGACGATCAACCTTACCTTCAGCATATAACTGTCGGATGCGTACTTTCTCTTTATTTGGTAAGCCACTGGTCATTGGCCCTGCGGGAACAAAAACAGCAGGTAAGTGGCCGAATGACAGTGCAGCCATGACCAGCCCCGGCGCAATTTTGTCACAGATCCCCAGATACAGCGCACCATCAAACATATTATGGGAAAGCCCAATAGCCGCGGACATTGCGATTACATCACGGCTGAGCAGGGATAACTCCATCCCATCCTGCCCTTGTGTTACACCATCGCACATGGCAGGAACACTACCCGCAACCTGACCGACAGCATCGACTGCATGTAAGGAATCTTTTAATTTTTGTGGATAGTTTTCATAAGGTTTATGAGCGGAAAGCATGTCATTGTAAGAAGTGATAATGGCGATATCGTTATGCACCATATTCTTTAATGCGACTTTATCGTCATTTTGACAGGCAGCAAAACCATGAGCCAGATTCCCGCATGCCAGTTGAGAGCGATGGACGGTTTTTGAACGAGCAGACTCAATACGCGCCAGATAACGGTTACGCGTCTCTTTAGAGCGTTCAATGATACGTAGAGTGATCCGTTCGACGGTTTTATTGATCGTCGTACTGTTCTGGGGTGTTGTCATGATAATTGCTCCAGGCACTTGCTTCCGACACCATATGGATGTATCTAGCACATACTTTCACTGGTTGTTACCGGTAACATTTTTAATGCAATAAGCAAAGGATGCAATCAACTTTTGCCTTCAACACACCTTATCTGTGATCTATATCAATTTATAAGCTGAAGCGTGACAGCTAATCAGTAAGTCTACTTTTTAAGTTAAATTAGCAGAAGTTTTACTTATTACCGCCATATTCCCGACTTATCTCTTTCGCTGCCCGCATAACAAGGGCACCCAGCTCAGTCACACGCTCATCAGAGATACGAGATATTGGGCCAGAGATAGAAATAGCGGCAAACGCTTCATGGTGCTCATCATAGATGCAGGCAGCAATACAGCGCAACCCAAGAGCATGTTCTTCATCATCAAATGAAAAACCCTGCTTACGGATTTGTTCAAGATTCTCTTTTAAGGCGGCAGCGGTAGTATGTGTGTGCTGTGTATAGGCGTGTAACCCTTTTTTATGTAGTAATTGCAGGCATTTTTGTTCAGACAGTGTCGCAAGTAGTGCCTTACCTGCGCCAGAAGCATGCATTGGTAACTGGCCGCCAATAGGCGCGGACATCCGCATCAATGCGTTACATTGCACTTGATCGACAATCACCGCTTCATATTCATCAATATTGAAAATAGCAAGATTGATAGTTTCGCCGGAATCTTCCATCAACTGGCGTAAAATTGGGTGAACCAGTACCATCAGATTGCGGCTTTGTAGAAAGCTGCTACCGACAACAAACGCATGTGATGCAATTACCCATAGGCCCAGATCGCCAACTTGCCGAACAAAGCCATGTTGTTGTAGCGTCGTCAAAAGACGATGGGTCGTCGAGTTAGGCAGACCGGCCTGAATAGCGAGGTCAGTCAGAGCGACCCCGCTTTGTGAGTCAGAAATGAATTCCAAAAGGGATAAGCCCCGGCTCAAGGATTGTACCTGACCGCCTGCTGCGGCACCGCCGGCTGTCATTTTAGTTTTTTTAGGGCGTTTATTGGCAATAGCGGTAGTCATAAGATTCCCTCTAAATTATCCTCTGCTTATAGGATGACTAAGTAGAGTTAAAATGGAATTTGTTTTCGTTTTCTTATTATGAATGATAAAGGGTGGGAAAACACATCCGATGAGTGAAGGAAAAAGTATATTGAAAATCACATTTGGCAAACAAAAACATTTATCTGAGAATGAGTGCAGTCAACAAAGAGGAAACTTGAAAGGCAAAGTGTATAGGAGGGTATTCTTATTACCGTAATGGAATGAGAATACCCGGGTGCGTTGATTATTCTTCAAACAAATTCTTATGAAGGGTTTGAACCACTTCTTCAGCGTCTTGCCCAGGTATAAGCAGGCAGACATTATGGCTACTTGCACCATAGCTGATCATTCGGATATTGAAGGATTCCAGCGGACCAAAGATCTCTTTTCCTAATCCTCTGGCCTGTGACAGCTTATTACCGATAATCGCCACCAGTGCCAAATCTTCTTCAACCTCGACACGGCACAGTGTTGAAAGCTCTGTCAGTAAGGCATTAGTCAGCAAACTACCATTCGTGCTGGTGGAGCCTGTTGTATCCAGTGTTAACGCAACGCTGACTTCTGAGGTAGTAATCAGATCCACCGAAATATTATGGCGTGAAAGCAGGATAAAAATTTCCGCCAGAAAGCCTCTTGCATGCAGCATTTTCAGGCTGTGCAGAGTTAATAAAGTTTGTTTGCGACGCAGCGCCAGTGCCCGGAAGCGGGGCGGGTTTACCGTTCTGTCGCAAACGAGTGTACCGCCTGCCTGTGGTTGTTTACTTGACCCAACGAAAACAGGAATACCACAGCGAACGGCGGGCAGTAATGTTGCCGGATGGAGGATTTTGGCACCAAATGTTGCCATCTCAGCCGCTTCATCAAAAGCAATTTTATCAATACGCGTAGCTGTTGGGACAACACGAGGGTCTGTTGTGTAAATTCCCGGAACATCGGTCCAGATATCCACACGGCTTAGCCCGAGCGCTTCACCAAGTAATGCGGCGGTATAATCACTGCCGCCACGCCCTAATGTTGTTGTACGCCCTTTTTCTTCTTTGCCGATAAAACCCTGAGTAATAACAATTGTATTATTCAGGCGTGGCTGCAAATGTTGTTCAGCCAGAATATTGAGCTGGGTGGTATCAGGCTCTGCCTGTCCGAATTGGTCATTGGTGCGCATTATCCGGCGGATATCAAACCATTCGACATCTGTATTGCGCTGACGTAATAATTCAACAAACAACAGGGTGGACATGACTTCACCGTGGCTGACTAACTCATCAGTCAAGGCGTCAGATGTGGCAAGCGAAGCCGCTTCTGATAATGTAGCAATGTTATCCAACAGACGGTCAATCTCATCTTTAATCACATCTGTTTCATTCAATCGTCCGATAATGGCGTATTGAATGTCCCGGATCTGTTTCAGGCACTTCTCCCGTTTATCACTATTACAGCCGGAAGCTAATGTGACCAGCAAATTGGTTATACCTGCGGAAGCTGATAAAACGACGACGCGAACATCTCTGTTTGCCAGAATAATATCAGCACAGTTATTCATGGCATCAAAGTCTGCCACACTGGTACCACCGAATTTTGCAACAATATACTGCGACGAGGGAGAAGATACTGCACTCATGGATGATAGCCTTCTGTTTTAAAGATAGGCAATTAGAAATATCGGGTTAGCGGTAATGAGTCAATATTTGTTAATTAAGCATCAATATTTTTCATGATTAGAGGGAGATTATCGTTTTTGCCTATGTAATTATGACTGGAAATAATCGCTTATTTTGACCAATATCAGTCAGTAACAGGAAAAGGAGATCCATCACAGTATTAACTTGTTACAATCCTGTGCATTCCTATTTTTATCTACAGTAGATAGAGAACATTATTCATGAAAAACATCAACCCTAGCCAGACTGAAGCCTGGAAAGCATTGCAGCAACATTTTGAGCAGATCAAAGATACTCACCTGCGAGATCTGTTTGAGCAGGATAAGGCGCGCTTTGCGACATTCTCTGCCACATTTGACGATCAGATTCTGGTGGATTATTCCAAAAACCGTATTACCCCGGAGACACTGGAGAAATTACAGGATCTGGCGAAAGAAACTGATTTATCCGGGGCTATTCATAGCATGTTTTCCGGTGAAAAGATTAACCGTACTGAAGATCGCGCTGTACTGCATATTGCTTTGCGTAACCGCAGTAACTCTCCGATTAAGGTTGATGGGGAAGATGTTATGCCGCAGGTCAATGCGGTACTGGCAAAAATGAAATCATTCAGTGAGCGCATTATTGGTGGGGAGTGGAAAGGTTATACCGGTAAGGCCATTACTGATGTGGTCAACATCGGCATTGGTGGTTCAGATCTTGGCCCATATATGGTGACAGAGGCACTGAAAGCCTATAAGAACCACCTTAATATGCACTTTGTATCTAATGTGGATGGCACTCACATCGCTGAAACGCTGAAGTCTCTGGAGCCGGAAACCACATTGTTCCTGATTGCATCAAAGACTTTTACCACTCAGGAAACGATGACTAACGCACATTCTGCCCGTGATTGGTTCTTGCAAAGTGCAGTTGATGAAGCACACGTTGCCAAACATTTTGCCGCTCTTTCAACGAATGAACAGGAAGTCAGCAAGTTCGGTATTGATCCGCAAAACATGTTTGAGTTCTGGGACTGGGTCGGTGGCCGTTATTCCCTTTGGTCTGCGATAGGTTTATCCATTGTCCTGTCCATTGGATATGATAATTTCGAGCAATTGCTGAATGGTGCCCATGCAATGGATAAGCATTTTGCACAAACTGCGCCCGAACAGAATATTCCGGTTATTCTGGCGCTGATTGGCATCTGGTATAACAATTTCTTTGGCGCAGAAACTGAAGCGATTCTGCCTTATGATCAATATATGCATCGTTTTGCTGCTTACTTCCAGCAGGGAAATATGGAATCAAACGGTAAATATATTGATCGTAATGGAAGCCCCGTGGATTATCAGACCGGGCCGATTATCTGGGGTGAGCCGGGCACCAATGGTCAGCATGCTTTCTACCAGCTTATCCATCAGGGAACGAAACTGATCCCATGTGATTTTATTGCACCGGCAATCAGCCACAACCCAATTGGCGATCATCACAGTAAATTATTATCTAACTTCTTTGCACAGACTGAAGCGCTGGCTTTTGGTAAAACTCAGGCTCAGGTAGAAGCCGAATTTGTTGCTGCCGGAAAGAATGTACAGGATGTGGCAAATGTTGTGCCATTCAAAGTGTTTGAAGGAAACCGTCCGACCAACTCAATTCTGTTACGTGAAATTTCACCATTTAGTCTGGGCGCATTGATTGCCATGTATGAGCATAAAATCTTTGCTCAGGGCGCAATTCTGAATATCTTCTCATTCGACCAGTGGGGCGTTGAGTTGGGCAAACAACTGGCAAACCGTATCCTGCCTGAACTCCACGATTCAGAAAGCGTAAATAGCCATGACAGCTCTACAAACGGGCTGATTAATCGTTTCAAAGAATGGCGTTAATCTGATTTATCATTTTATATAATCTGCTATCCCCTCAATAACACTATTTATTGGGGGGATATTTTTTGCAATCTACATAATTTGTTACCAACTTTTTATTTTATTGGTCTGTAACATGATATCCTCACTTCCCATTCGTTGCGCTGTCGGAGAAGTTGATATTCTCCGCAATTGGAAAATGACATGGCAGATGACACAATATTAACCTCTACTCCTATTCACTGGTTTTCAACTGACGAAGCCAACACGCCTGAGAGTATTCTGGACTGGCTGATGGAAGTTGGTTCAATGACTCGTCGTTTTGAACAGCATTGCCATCATGTCACTGTCACACCATTTCGGGAATGCTTTATTACAGCTGAAGAGCTTGGTGATGAAAGTGAGCACTTACCTATAAGTGAAAAATACTGGCTGCGGGAAATTATCCTGTTTGGCGATAATATTCCGTGGTTGTTGGGACGAACAGTGATCCCGAAAGAAACATTAACAGGGCCAGATAAAAAGCTGGTGGATTTGGGAACGGTCCCTCTTGGTCGCTACCTTTTTAGTGGCAATAACCTGACGCGGGATTATATTCAAATAGGGTTACAGGGCCAGCGTTGGGCGAGACGATCTTTACTGCGTTTATCAGAAAAGCCATTATTACTTACAGAAATATTTTTGCCAGAATCACCTGCATATAAAATTAAATAAGAGATAAGGGAGAAACAGATTGGAGGTCAGTATGACGCAAAATAAATGGCGTGCCTATTGCCGTTTAATGCGTATTGATAAACCTATTGGCGTATTGTTACTAATATGGCCAACCTACTGGGCATTATGGATAGCAGCAAAAGGTGTACCCAATTTACATATCCTGTTGGTCTTCACTTTGGGTGTCTTTTTCATGCGGGCAGCAGGGTGTTGTATTAATGATTTCGCCGACAGAAAATTTGACGGACATGTTGAAAGGACAAAGTCTCGTCCGCTTCCCAGTGGTGATATCAGCGTAAAAGAGTGCAAAATTTTATTTAGCATACTCGTGCTGATCTCTTTTGCACTGGTTTTGACGCTGAATAAAATGACGATTGCCTTATCCTTTGCCGGATTAGGGTTGGCGTGTGCTTATCCTTTCGTTAAACGGGTCAGTAACCTGCCACAGGTTGTATTAGGTGCGGCCTATGGCTGGTCAATTCCAATGGCTTTCTCGGCGGTAAGTGAGTCCTTACCATTAGAATGCTGGTTATTATTTCTGGCAAATGTCATATGGTCAGTAATCTACGATACCCAATATGCGATGGTTGATCGTGATGATGACCTGAAAATTGGTGTGAAATCGACAGCAGTTTTGTTCGGGCGTTTTGATAAGCTGATTATTGGTATTTTGCAGCTCATTATGCTGGCAATTCTTATTGTGGTTGGCTGTTTGGTGAATTTAGGCGGAATGTATTACTGGACGGTATTGCTGGCTGGCGCGCTTTTTATTTATCAGCAAAAACTCATTTTTGACCGTAGTCGTGAGCAATGCTTTCAGGCATTCATGAACAATAATTATGTTGGTTTTGTTTTATTCCTCGGCATTCTTTTCAGCTATGTTTTTTAACCCTATCTTTTTAAAGAAAATGTTTTAACAAAACGGGCGGCCATAAAATGACCGCCCGTTTATCTATTTGTCAGATTTTATTTTCAGAACAGTATGTTATTCCTGAATTTCATCTGTCGACTCTTGATCACTGTGTTCAGGAGGCATACTGACACTTTCAATCGTCAGACGGATCTCGGGAGACATCAGCTCACTTAACACCTGATAAAGCGCTTGGGCATTTGTGGTAACGATGTTGCTACTATCCTGGATATAACCTTCCTCCCGCAATGTATTAACAGAACAGGCGAACACAGCTTTATCGAAGAATTCCGGCGCATTAATACCATGCAACACTGACAAACGCTGTGCCAACATCCGGCTCTCTTTTTCCAGTGCACCACGGCTGATATCCGGAGTGGCATTCAGTAAAGAAAGCGTGATGGCATAGCGTTGCAGAGTTTCCCGGATACCTGCCGCCAACAATTGTAGTGGACGGATACGCTCAGGATTGAGTACCAGCACTTCCTGCTCTTTATTGCAGATCAGGCGTTGGCGTACCAATTCATCAATCAAGGTATTTACTACATCAGGCAATTCCGGCTTACTGTAACGCATGAACAGTTCCTGCTTGAGCAGAGGGTAAATCAGCTCTACCTGCCTGAGCAGTTCAGTGCGGCTAATACGGCGATGATGCATCACGATACTGGCGATTAAGGATGGCAGGATCAACAAGTGCTGGATATTGTTACGATAATAGGTCATCAGTACCGCGCTTTCACGAGGTAGGATAATGATATCCCCAAGACTGTCTTTTTCGACCTCAAATTTATTCATCCGTAAAGCGTGATCCAGCAGCTCTTCTGCTGTTTTGGCCGGAATAGTGACATCGTTAGTGTAAGTAACATTGCTCATCAGCTGCATATAGCAATCTAATTGCTCAATAAGCTGCTCACGAGTAAGTGCTCGCTGACGTGATGACAATAAAGCTGTACTGCATAAATTAATTGCATTTGCAGCAGCGGCATTATTGATATTCACCATAATATTATCCGCCAGTTTGCTGACCGTTGGGGTCAACCATGTCGGACGTTGTGCTTCTATTGGATCGATGGACTCACGCCATTCAGGAACATGCTGGTTCAGATATTGTACTAATGGGATTGGCTCACCAAAATTGACGTAACCTTGCCCCAGATTACGCAGCTTGCGCAACCCACGAACCATCTGGAAAAAGCCTTCTTTCTCTTTGGTTGCACCGCGTAATTCTTTGGCATAAGTTGCAACTTCCATCACATGTTCATAACCGATATAGATCGGCACAATCGTGATAGGTCGTGACTCTCCACGTAACATTGCCTGCAATGTCATGGAAAGCGTACCTGTTTTCGGATCGAGCAAGCGGCCTGTTCGCGAGCGCCCACCTTCAACAAAGTATTCAACAGAATAACCACGGGAAAACAGTTCACCCAGATATTCGCGGAAAATAGTTGAATAGAGTTTATTGCCTTTAAACGTGCGGCGAATAAAGAACGCACCAAGACGGCGGAATATCGGGCCAGCTGGCCAGAAATTCAGGTTAATGCCCGCTGCAATATGTGGTGGAACCAGACCCTGATGATAAAGCACATAAGACAGCAACAGATAATCCATATGGCTACGATGGCATGGAACATAAACAAGTTCATGACCATCCTGAGCCAATTGGCGGATACGTTCGCCATTATGGACATTGATGCCCTGATAGAGACGGTTCCACGTCCAACTCAGTACACGGTCTGTTATGCGAACAGTCTCATAGGAAAAATCAGCGGCAATCTCTTCCAGCATATTGATTGCGTTCTGTTTCGCTTTTTCTGGCGAAATTTTCTTGCTGCGAGCCTCATCCGCAATCGCTTTTTCAATCGCTTTTGATTCCAGTAACTTCCTGAACAGATCTTGCCGCGCAGGTAAACGTGGCCCGACAGCAGCCAAACGTTGGCGGGAATAGTGTATCCGTGCAACGCGGGCGAGTTTATTGGCAATAATTGTATCTGTGCCATGTTCATCAGCAATACTGCGTAATGATACCGGTGCGGAAAAACGGACAAAACTATCTCGCCCAAGCCACAGGATTGCAAAAAACTTCTGGATCCCGTTAAGCAGGCGTAGCTGAGGAGCTGTATTGGTTTCCTGACCTTCACGCCCGGGAGAGCGCCCGAACATCACAGAAACAGGCACCATCTGAATATCTAAATCAGGATTACTACGATGTAAATCCAGATAAGAATGGAAAATCTTCACAGACTCATGTTTAGGTGCATAGTAACTGAATACACGCGGGCCATCATCAATGAAGACATAGCTTGGAAGCTGTGTATCATCAATATCCAAAGGCGCTAGCGGATCAGGTAAATCCTGAGCAAGACACTGTTGACGCAGAGTCAATAAATCGGCCTTTGAATGATACGGTAACACATACAGAATAGGCCGAGTCGTATCAAGACTCAGCTCCGTAACAGGAACCGTTGGAATAAGTTTACTTTTAACTAAAAGTTTTATCGGAAAATTCAATAAGTTGTAATATATTTTACGCCAAGCTGACATAACTGCTTTAAGCCTCTTGTTAGCAATGCGCGGCAAGCATACCAGAAACAGATTTTGAGATCTGTGTAAATAAGATAATAATAGGGACTAAAAGTTATATGATCTTAAAACTATTATGATTCTTGAAGAAAATTTTTATGGCTAACCAATCAACAGGTTTAACCCGCATAATTAAAGCGGCTGGGTACTCGGTAAAAGGTATTAAAGCTGCATGGAAAAATGAGGCTGCATTCCGACAGGAGGTAGTTTTAGCTATTTTAGCAATTATTGTGGCATTCTCCTTTGATTTCGGCATGTTTGAGAGACTTTTTCTCATTAGTTCAATTATGTTAGTGCTTATTGTGGAAATGCTGAATAGCGCTATTGAAGCGGTTGTAGACCGTATTGGCAGCGAATATCACGAACTATCGGGGCGGGCAAAGGATATGGGCTCAGCTGCGGTATTTTTAGCCATGATTTTAGCACTATTTACGTGGGTGATAATTATTTGGTCGTATTTCACCCGTTAATGTGGTGTATTTTTCGTCAAAAATCGTTATTTAGCGGCTTTTACATTCTGACTGGTTCCCAATTCAATTTTAGCTGTATATACTCACAGTCAGACTGTATAAACAAACAGGGGGCGAAATGAAAGCATTAACAGCCAGGCAGCAAGAAGTTTATAACTTGGTGCGTGACCATATTTCGCAGACGGGTATGCCACCGACACGTGCTGAAATTGCCGCGCGTCTTGGTTTTCGTTCACCTAACGCAGCAGAAGAGCATTTAAAAGCACTTGCGCGTAAAGGGGTGATAGAAATTATCGCTGGTGCTTCCAGAGGTATCCGTTTGCTACTTGAAGAGGAAGATGAAGGGGCTGGATTACCACTCATTGGTCGTGTGGCTGCTGGTGAACCACTATTGGCTCAGGAACACATTGAAAGCCATTACAAAGTGGATCCGGAATTATTTAAACCGAATGCTGATTTTCTATTGCGTGTCCGTGGTATGTCCATGAAGGATATCGGTATTATGGATGGTGATTTACTCGCTGTGCATAAAACGCAGGATGTTCATAACGGGCAGGTCATCGTGGCACGGATTGAAGATGAAGTCACAGTAAAACGTTTCAAACAAACAGGAAACAAGATAGAACTGATTGCTGAAAATCCTGAGTTTAAGTCTATCGTTGTGGATTTACGCGAACAGAATTTCACCATTGAAGGGTTAGCAGTTGGCGTGATTCGTAACGGGGATTGGTTCTGATTGTAAAAGCGGATAATCATACATTACCCATTATGGGCGGTCATTTTTCGTAGTATCCGCGAAGCACATGCTTATGCGGGGACGTAGAAATTAATGAATTTATCATCAAGTAATGACCGCCTGATAAGGTAATTTCAAACTCACTCCATACACGAGTTTGTTTCATGGCAAGAAGAGCATAATCCGTGGACTTCTATGACACTGTGCCGCAAATGAAACCCTGCACGCTGTGCTAAATTTTGTATCGCTGATTCGATATCTTCAGCATCCTGCTCGGTAACAGAACCACAATTATCACAAAGAAACATTGCTGATGTATGGCATGGTTCTTCAAAATGATGACACACCACATAACTATTTGTAGATTCTATTTTGTGAACAAAACCCTGCTCCAGTAAAAACTCTAACCCTCGATAAACAGTTGGCGGCTTTGCCTGTGGCTCAACTTCACGTAGCAAATCCAGCAAATCATAGGCACTGATTGCACCCGGTTGGGCTGAAATTAAGCGCAGAATTTCAAGGCGTTGAGGTGTTAAACGAACCCCTCGTGACAGACAGATTGCCTCAGCCTGCGTCAGTAATTTTTTTTGATTGATAGTTTTCATTACACCTCTCACACCTACACGATGCTAATGACTTAATATTACCATGTTTTTTGTGGCTGAGAGAGGTGTTCACACGATGTATTCTATTCTTAGATCATTTTAAGGCCTTTGAATGGATTCCAGCTATCATCACCTTCTTTTTCTTTTAGGTAATAAGAATAATTAGCTGTTACACCATATAATGCAGCATTAGTAGCTCCCAGAAAAATACTAATAAAATTTGCCGTTTCAAGGGATAAAGGGACTATCGCGCTAATCATAAAGAAAGCAAAAAATAAAGCGACCCCGATACCGAGTATGGTTAATCCTTTTTTCCACATTCCAAGTACAATAAAGTAGAGAATGCCAAAGAAAAATGCAAAGAAGTTCATATTTATCTTGATGCGCGTTATATAAGGTGCCTTTTTAAAAGCAGCTTGATATTCTTTAGAAGAAGGAGCCCCATTTTTTTCAAAAAATTTAAATCGTTCTTGCCAGTTCTTAGAGTATTTAGAGATGTCCATTTTATGCCTTAATTTTATTTTTTCTTACGCGCTAATATATTGTGGTAATTATCTTAAGATTAAAGATAATCGCAGATATCCGTTACTTTTGAAACCTATTTAGAAAGATATTTACCTCAGTTATTTTTTAAGATAACAAAAAATATTCTCTGAGAATCAAAGATACTTATGTTAAAACACGAGAACAATTATTATCAATACTGATTTTATATACATATTTTGGCATTAATCACTATGCCAATTGTTTCATTTTTTATTTTCTTATTAGCTATGTGAAATTATTTGGCTTTATAATTATGCATGTGAAACCATATTTCTAAATGTGCAATACAAATGACTAAGTTAAAATGATGCTAAATAACTTTTCATAATAGTGAGACACTCGATTTACTTTCTCTGAAAGAGTCTATTTGCAGATTTTTTCAAGAATTTTTTCACATTACTGAGCAGTT
>NZ_NJAJ01000005.1 GCF_002632825.1 Xenorhabdus stockiae | reverse complement strand
TCTTGGCATGATGTTCTCAAGGTAACGGTTTTTTGGCGAAAACAAGGATACCAGATCATCATGCCGTTCCAATTCCCCTCACAAAACATCCACAGCCCCGCTCAAAATGGACAGGAAAACCGTAACTGTCTACGGCTAAATGGATTTTGGTTGAGAGTCCGCCACAACTTTTACCTATGGCCTCATTTTCCTCTGAGGCGGCACCCGCACTATGCTGATGTGCTCGGATAATACTGCCATCAATAAACAACCATTCAGTATCCGTGTCTTCAGACAGCATTTTGAATAATAAATCAAAAATGCCTTTTTTTGACCACGCATTAAAACGTCTGAATACGGTGTTCCATTTGCCAAATTCATCCGGCAATTCACGCCATGGAATACCTGTTCTCATCCGGTAAAGAATGCCTTCGAAAGTCAGTCGGTGTTCCTCTTTATTGTAGATAAGCTCATTTTGTTGCATGAATAAAAATAGCTTATTCCACAAAGGAGCTGGTAACATAGTTCTTGGCATGATGTTCTCAAGGTAACGGTTTTTTGGCGAAAACAAGGATACCAGATCATCATGCCGTTCCAATTCCCCTCACAAAACATCCACAGCCCCTAATCAAAATTGGTAAATTACCATGTGTCAACTACTCTTTAAGAGGTAAGTTGTTCTACGTCTCAATGGCATTTTAGCGCACGGCTCTCTAACAGAGCCATTTTCCCTAGGCCGAGTAGAGGAATGAGCTCGGCCTTTTTTTATTATGCTTACCATAATTAGTGAATAATTTTACTCTTTTTTCACAGGATCATGTTTTTCCTAATTTGTATAATTTGTTCAGTAGGCTTTGAGTGGCAATAATGTAGTGACAAACAAACACAAAAAAATCGCAATAAACAACCATTCGTCGGTAGAGAGAATATTGGATAATAATTTGAACAGGAACACGGTTTGGACTGCAAATCAGGTAGTTTTATAATATAAGCTGTGATAACTAACTGAATTTTAAAAGTGAATACTGGTAAAATTCTCGAAAGAAAATTCTAATTCTGTGCTTCAGACTTTGAGCTGGTGCAGCGAATACAAGGGGTAGCAGAAAATTTATCGGAGTGACTGATATCTTTAATAAGAATCCCTGTTCGTTAATTTATTGTTGTTCACTTGTTGTTCTTGACTACTTTGTATAGGTGTATATGGATAAGTATAAACTCTATGAGAATTTATCGGATAGCTTGATGGCATTATTATCAGGTGAGTATAACCTGATCGCGTCTCTCGCAAATACAAGTTCATTGTTATATGAACATTTGGATAATGTTAATTGGGTTGGCTTTTACTTGGTAGATGGTGATACCCTAGTTTTAGGGCCATTTCAGGGCAAAATTGCCTGTGTTCGTATTCCTATAGGGAAAGGGGTATGCGGAACCGCTGTAGAAAAGAATAGTATTCAGCGTATTTCTGATGTACATGCTTTTCCCGGTCATATAGCCTGTGATGCCAATAGTAATGCTGAAATTGTCCTTCCTTTGGAAATTAATGGGCAAGTTATTGGCGTTCTTGATATCGACAGCACGGTTTTTGACCGGTTCGATGAATACGATGAACATGGCTTGAAAGCCCTTGTTAGCAGGCTTTGTGAGCATTTGGGGCAATGTGTTGTGCCAAAATATCTGCAACAGAATGTAACTTAACTTATGTATGACGTGGCATTTATCGGCAACACCATTATAATGTCGCCTGTTCATGCCTGCGCTGGTTGGCAAAACCGTTGTAATCAGGAAATTTCATGGAAAATCAACCTAAGTTGAACAGTAGTAAAGAAGTCATTGCTTTTTTGGCTGAGCGTTTCCCGTTATGTTTCGCCGCAGAAGGTGAAGCACGTCCTTTGAAAATCGGGATCTTTCAGGATATCGTTGAACGTATTCAGGGCGAAGAGTGTTTAAGTAAAACACAACTCCGTTCTGCTCTGCGCTTGTATACTTCCAGTTGGCGTTACCTTTATGGTGTAAAAGAAGGTGCTCAACGTGTTGACCTTGACGGTAATGCATGTGGTGAGCTGGAAGCCGAGCATATTGAACATGCGCGCCAGCAGTTAGCGGAAGCTAAAGCTCGTGTACAGGCTCAACGAACTGAACAACGTGCCAAAAAACGTGAAACAGAAAACGTATCTGACAAGAAAAGCGAACGTCCTGTGAATAAAAAGGCTGCGCCTCGTCGCCGCCCGGAAGCAGGTAAAAAGGATGATAAACGTCCAACTCGTTCGCAAGAGCGTCCGCAGCAATCGCGTAAACCAGCAGATAAAACTAGCAAAAAAATTGCACAACCTGAGTTAACCTCAGTTACAGATGTATTCTCTTTGAAAGTCGGGCAGACAATCAAAGTAAATGTAGGGAAAAGCCTAATGGATGCTTCTGTGCTGGAAATTGCGAAAGATGGTGTAAGAGTGCAGTTACCTACTGGTCTGGCAATGATTGTACGCGCAGAACACTTAAAGTTCTGATACGGAGGCCAACTTGGGCATGAACAAACTCATTACTTTGGCTTTCGTTTTAGGGCTATCATTTTTTGGTACAGGGTATGCAGATACTGTCAATGATGGTGCTGCTCGTAGTAATGCTTCTGTACCTGTTGCCGGAACAACAGTTGGGAATAATCAGCTTACTGTTACTATAAATCAGCTACCCGATCTAAAACCGGAACCACAACATGCGACAGTAAGTAAACGGGTTGTTTCCCGTTTTCTCAGTTCTCACTACCGACATTTCAATCTTGATGCCGATTTCTCAGGCAAGATCTTTGATCGTTACTTAAATATGCTCGATTATGGGCATAATATTTTTTTGGCATCAGATATCGCGCAGTTTGCCACACAAAAAGGGCTTTTGGGTAAAGAGCTTGAAAATGGTGATTTACACCTTCCATATACATTATTTAACTTACAGCAAAAACGTCGTTTTGAGCGCTATCAATATGCTCTTTCCAGGTTAGAGCTGCCTATCCGCTTAGATGGAAATGATAAGCTAGAGACTGAACGTGATAAAGCGCCGTGGCCTACGAGTGTTGAAGAATTAAATAATCTTTGGGATGCAAAGATTAAGTCAGATTGGATAAATCTTAAACTCTCAGGGAAAAATGCCAAAGAAATCAAGGAAACGCTGACAAAACGCTATAGGACGTTACTGAAACATTTGACTCAGAGTAAAAGTGAAGATGTTTTTCAAATCATAATGATGGCTTTTGCTCGTGAAATAGATCCTCATACTAGCTACCTTTCACCTCGTAATACAGAGCAGTTTAATTCAGAGATGAGCCTTTCACTTGAAGGGATCGGTGCTGTTTTACAATATGATGATGAATATGTAACCGTTCGTTCACTTGTAGCGGGGGGGCCGGCAGCCAAAAGTAATTTGCTCAAAGTCGGGGATAAAATTATTGGGGTAGGGCAGGCAGGTAAACCTATTGTAGATGTTGTTGGTTGGCGCTTGGAAGATGTTGTTGCTCTGATCAAGGGGCCAAAAGGCAGTAAAGTCCGCCTTGAAATTATTCCAAGTGCAAAAGGGGCAAAAAATCATATTATTACGTTAACTCGTGAAAATATTCGCCTTGAAGACAATGCAGTTAAAATGTCCGTTAAAACTGTTGGTAAAGAAAAAGTGGGGGTTCTTGATATTCCCAGTTTTTATGTTGGTTTGACTAATGATGTAAAAGTACAACTGCAAAAACTAACGAAGCAAAATGTTTCTGCCATTGTTATTGATTTGCGTGGTAATGGTGGTGGCGCGCTGACAGAAGCTGTTTCACTTTCTGGTTTATTCATCACAACTGGTCCGGTTGTACAAATCCGAGATAATACAGGGCGGATTAAAGAAGATTCAGATACTGATGAAGCGATATATTATAAAGGCCCTTTGGTTGTTTTAGTTGATAATTTAAGTGCTTCTGCATCTGAAATTTTTGCAGCTGCTATGCAAGATTACGGTCGTGGGTTAATTGTTGGTGAGCCGACTTTTGGCAAAGGGACAGTTCAACAATATCGTTCCCTGAATCGCATTTATGATCAAATGCTCAGCCCTGACTGGCCGGCAATTGGTTCAGTGCAATATACCATTCAGAAGTTTTATCGGATAAATGGTGGTAGTACTCAGCTTAAAGGTGTGACACCTGATATTCTTATGCCAACAGGGGCAGAGCCTACTGATATAGGTGAAAGTAAGGAAGATAATGCTTTGCCTTGGGATAGTATCCAGCCAGCAGTTTATTCTTCTTCAAAGAATATTTCAGAGTTAGTACCATCATTAACTAAACTGCATCGCCAGCGTATCGCTAATGATCCTGAATTTAAATATATTGACCAGGATATCGCCTATTACAAGGTACTAAAAGCTCGCCATGGTGTTTATTCATTAAACTATGCAGAGCGAGAGAAAGAAAATAAAGAGTATGAGGCGATTAAACTAAATCGTATCAATGAGCGCTTCAAACGAGAAGGCAAAAAACCACTAGTGTCACTTGATGACTTAGCAAAAGATTATAAAGGGCCAGACCCTTACTTAGACGAGTCCGTACAAATTGCTCTGGATCTGGCTCATCAGCCAGTTGAAATAACTCAGAATAAATAGTAGTGGTTTTAAATATCACAATACAAAAAAGCCGACTTTATAGTCGGTTTTTTTACTTTTGTATTATTGGCTGGATCTTATGTAAAATTGTAAAGTTACGTTGATTCTATCGCTTAATATCTTAAAGAAATTGAATAATATGGTCTTAGTCCCCATCTTATGATTTACTTTTAGTTGAACTGTTTGATTATTAAAGGAAGCAAATTTATATGATGAGAATTGCCCTGTTCCTGCTCACCAACCTTGCCGTTATGGTTGTGTTTGGGATAATACTTTCACTTACGGGAGTGCAGCGAAGTAGTGTTGCCGGCCTTATGATTATGGCTGGTTTGTTTGGTTTTGGTGGTGCATTTATTTCTTTGTTAATGTCAAAATGGATGGCATTACGTTCTGTTGGTGGGCAGGTTATTGAAAAGCCGTCTAACGAAATGGAATTCTGGCTGATGGAAACTGTTCGCCGTCAGTCCGATCAAGTCGGTATCACTATGCCACAGGTTGCTATCTATGATGCACCGGATATTAACGCATTCGCTACAGGAGCGCGCCGTAATGCGTCTTTAGTGGCTGTTAGTACAGGCTTGCTGAATAATATGAGCCGTGATGAAGCTGAAGCTGTTATTGCTCATGAAGTTAGCCATATCGCTAATGGCGATATGGTAACAATGACGTTGTTGCAAGGGATTGTAAACACATTCGTTATCTTTATCTCACGTATCATTGCACAAGCAGCTGCAAGTTTCTTGTCCAGTAGTGACGATGAGAGCGAAAGCAGTAGTAATGGCAACCCTATTGTTTATATGATCCTTTCCATGGTTTTGGAAATTGTATTTGGCATTCTGGCAAGTATTATTACCATGTGGTTCTCTCGTTATCGTGAATTTCACGCAGATGCAGGCTCAGCAAAACTTGTCGGGCGTGAGAAAATGATTGCTGCATTACAGCGTCTCAAAACAAGCTATGAGCCTCAGGAAGAAGGCAGCATGATGGCGTTTTGTATCAATGGCAAATCGAAGAGTTTTAGTGAGTTATTCTTATCTCACCCACCATTGGATAAACGTATTGAAGCGTTGCGTAGTGGCGAATATATTAAGTAATACTGCTTGGCTTGCATCTATTTAAAAGATGAGAATCTAAACAGTTAAATGAAAAAAGCCGAGATTCATGGTAAATCTCGGCTTTTTTACCATTAGATTATTTAATCCTGATCAAATAACTTTTTATCAGTTTTACCCATTAACTGACTGGTAATTGTACCGGCAGTCATAGCTCCGTTAACATTCAGAGCAGTACGCCCCATGTCAATCAGTGGTTCAACAGAGATTAATAAAGCGACTAAAGTAACAGGCAATCCCATCGCTGGTAGAACAATAAGTGCGGCAAACGTAGCACCACCACCAACACCAGCCACACCGGCAGAGCTGATAGTTACAATCCCCACCAGAGTTGCAATCCATAAAGGGTCAAAAGGATCAATACCAACTGTTGGAGCAATCATAGCCGCTAACATAGCAGGATAGATTCCTGCACAACCATTTTGGCCGATAGTCGCACCGAATGAGGCGGAAAAGCTGGCTATAGATTCAGGAACACCAATGCGACGTGTTTGCGTTTCTACATTTAATGGAATACTTGCAGCACTTGAACGGCTGGTAAAAGCAAATGTCAGAGCAGGGCCTGCCTTTTTCAAGAATTTTAGCGGGTTGATACCTGTTATAGCTAAAAGAATGCCGTGTACAACAAACATTAAACCTATAGCAATGTAGGAAGCAACAACAAAGTTACCTAATTGGGCAATATCATGAATATTAGAACTGGCAACTACTTTGGTCATTAATGCCATTACTCCGTATGGGGTAAGGCGCATAACCAGCCTGACTAGTTTCATTGCCCATGCTTGCATAGTATCAATCGCGATAAGAGCTCGTTCACCGCGTTCATGGTCATCTTTCAGCATTTGCAGAGCTGCAATTCCCAAAAATGTTGCAAAAATGACGACGCTGATAATTGAGGTCGGATTTGCTCCAGTAAGATCTGCAAATGGATTTTTGGGAATAAAAGAGAGGATTAGTTGCGGTACACTCAGGTCTGAAACCCGATTAATATAGCTTGTCTCAATTGCTGACAGACGAGCAGTTTCTTGTGTCCCCTGAACTAATCCAGCAGCGGTCAATCCAAACATATTGGCGATAACAACACTGATTAAAGAAGAAATCGCTGTGGTAAACAGTAAAGTACCAATAGTCAGCAAGCTGATCTTACCTAAGGAAGATGCCTTATGCAGACGTGCAACTGCACTTAGTATAGAAGCAAAGACTAATGGCATAATGACCATTTGTAACAATTGCACATAACCATTGCCGACGATGTTGAACCATTTAATTGATTCTTTCACGATCGGGTTATGTGCACCATAGATAACATTTAATGCTAATCCAAAAAAGACACCAACAACTAAGGCAATAAGAACTTTTTTGGATAGACTCCATTGATCTGAACTCGTTTTTGCTAATATAACGAGTAGTGCTGTAAAAACCAGCACATTAATAATGAGTGGTAAATTCATCCCTAGTCTCCAATATTCTGACTAATATTCTTGTATGGTATGTATTCACTTCGAGTTATAGCGAGAAGTTTTACCATTATTTTATTAAAGAATTATGGTATCAATATAAGTATTAGCTTTCTTATAATTTTAGAGAATATAATATAATTATTTGTCACTAAATAGCACTATTAGTTATATGTATTTATGGGATTTGTTTTGCTTTCGTTCAATGTTAGCCAATATGTGAGTGGGGGCGCCTCAGAGAATATGAAGCCATTTGAGTTATCTGATTAATATATAAGTTTATTTATCAACAATGGCAAGCTGTAACTCAGAAGTTAGATACCAGATAGTGAAATTAATAAGCAAAAATAAAGAAATAATATTTATGTTTTTGATTGGTCCTATTATTAAAATAGGACCATTATTTGATTAAAAGTAAACTCAATTATTTGTACAAATTTTGTAATTTATCAAGGTGTAGTTTATCAAGTTGCAGTTTATCGAATTGCAATTTATCTAAATAATCTATAAATGAAATATTGATATGTTGTGGAATAAGAATAGCAATTACCACAAGTAAAACTGCTATAAAGCGCTCTGCTTTTTTGCGTTCTTTTCCTCTCAAGATAGGAATTCGAAAACGCATTTTCAGTGGCCATAAGAGAGGAATGCCTGCGGGGGTCAGCATATCTGCGATTAGGTGGCTAATATACCCTATGAGCATGGCATGGATAAAATCAGTTGGTATAGGCCACTCAGGGGGTATTTCAGCCTGAAACAGAACAATACCGACTGTCAGAGCCAGTAAGCTATGAGTGAACCCTCTGTGCCCGCAAAGCCGTGCAATAGGAATGGAAATAAAGCGGAATAGTCTACCTAAAGTTGAATGTGGATGATCAATATCTGGTAATAAAGAAGCCAAAAGTACACCGGGAATCATATGGAACCAATCCCCCTGTGCTATTTCTGGAGTGATTTCTAGCTGGTGAGCCAATACAAGGCTGGCAACTGAAAAGAGAAGGTGTCCTTCTGCTGTCATAATTATTTATACTAGATTGTTTGTTGTAATGATTACTGGAGCTGATTGCTGTTTATGCATACAGTGCACTAGTATAGAGAGTTTTGTCCTGGTTGAACAGGGGGTAAACAAGAAAAATCTTTTATTTATTAACATATAACACTAATATTTAACTGGCCCTTGCCCAGAGCATATATCTATACTCAATGGATTTTACATTGCATCGTGGCGGCAAGGGAGCAGCAAATTAGTCAAAAATGAACTTGCCCAGCCAATAAAAAGGAAATTTGAAAGGCGAAGAGTATATGCTTCTGGTGATTAATTCACTTACTTTCGCGTTACGACTTGAAATCTTTTGGATATATGCGCATGAGGAGTATCAATGACGTATTCACAGGCAAGGTATGTAGCCATCACAAAGCGGCTATTGGGTTGGGTTATTTTTATACCCGCTTTTTTGTCAACTCTAGTTTCAGTAGTCAATTTGGTATGGCTGCATGGAGTTAAAGGTGATGGTATTAACGCAGTCTTGAATGATTTTTTAAAAATGATGGCTGACGTGATTAAGTTCAACACACCATTTTTAGATTTTTTCTGGAGACATTCTCCAATACCAGATTATATGGCAGTTATCACAGGAGCGAATGTTAGTTTTTTAGTCATCTATTTCCTGATGTTTGTTGGTTTGGCGATGAGTGCATCTGGTTTGAGGATATACCGTCAATTCAAATTTATTAGGGAACAGATTGAAGATCATGTGATTCTGGAGAAAGCAAAAGAAAGTGATGTCACTAAAGAACAGTTGGAAGCTAAGGTAGAATTCCCACGCCACTCATTATTCAGTCAAATATTCACTCTCTATATATCACCTATTATTATTGGTGCAATTGCTTATTTTTTATCAAAATTATTAGGTTGGTGATGCAATATCATAGCTGCGGGATACTGAGTTCCGCAGCTACATTGTATCTGTTGTTTTTCAGATTGCTTCTTTGTTGGCAATGTTTGCTCCTCCCTGTCAGTATTTTCATAAACACTACTCCAGTGGGTTTGCTTTCTTGCCACTACTTTGCAGTTTGAAATTTATTAATTACATATATATCTGTTCATAAATTTCACAAAGAGAAATTAATATAATTAATCTTTTGTTATAGTTTAACTTTCTTATCTCCTTTGATTTTTATTAATAAAATAATAAACAAGCAAATTTCGATTGGTCTAGTTAACTCTTCGATTAGATTTTAAGTCTGATTATTTAGCTATTCTGAATCAGATCGGATTTTTATTCGGATAATATATTATCGATGATACTTTGTGCAGTGATAAAATTATCACCGCCAAAAAGGTTACAGCGATTCAATAAATAATAGAGTTGATAGAGAGGCTGCCGTTCGATGAAATCTGTCGGTAGTGGCCAAACGCTTTGATAGCCATCAAGAACCTGTAGAGGGAGTTCAGGGTAAAAAGGGAGCATAGCGAGATCACACTCACGGTCACCCCAATAACATGCAGGATCAAATGCAACGACACAATTGTGATTTAAAGATGCGCAATTCGTTGGCCATAGATCACCATGCAATAAAGATGGTTCAGGTTGATGAGAGTGCAGTTTATTACTGATTTTTTCAACAATTGCATCGATGTTTCCGAATACCATGCCATTATCTGATGCAAGTTGTAATTGCCAGCCAATACGCTTTTCTGCATAAAATTGGTTCCAGCGTTTTTGCCATCCATTAGGCTGGATTGTCGTTCCAAGCATGTTGTCAAAATCAAAACCAAATTTGGGTTGTTCATTCCATTGGTGAAGCCGGGCAAGTTGCTGGCCAAAGCAGTACGCGTTGTGGGCATCAAATGGCTTGATAGGAAGATATTCGAGTAAAAGGAAGCTATGATTACGGTCATGCCCAACGCCATAGACCTCAGGTACTTTGGTTGTGTTGCTACGGGCTAATAATTCCAGTTGTTCTGCCTCTGTTTTAAAGATAGGCAACATTTCTTTCGTATTGGATTTAACAAAGATATGCTGATCGCCGTACTCAACAGACCAAGAACGGTGAATATCTCCTCCTGATAATTCCGTTTTGTTGCGGATTTCTGCCTCTTCAAAATGTTCACTTAATAGACGGCTAACAGTTTGCCACATGACTCACCTCATTAAGTTGACAATTACTATGCTCATATTACATACAGATGCAGTGGTTGAACAGTTTAAAACAGAATTTAAATCCTGATTAGCGGGCCATATTTAAATTAGATATAGGCCCCCTAATTTGATTTTACTGAAGACTCACACTGATGGGGATAATATATCCTTGGACTGTTTTCTATGCATTTTCTTTCTGGCTAATTTTATTTGGTCATAAATAACGGCAAATGCGAAGAAAATAGCCTGAATGATAACAATGCATGCGCCGGTTTCACCATCAATGTGGAAGCTGACTATTGTACCAAGAACACTGGATGTGACTGATGCTATTATGGCAACAATCATCATACGTTCAAAATTCCGACATAAGATAAAAGCAATAATCCCGGGAGATATTAACATTGCAATAACCAGAATAATCCCAACAGCTTGTAATGAGGCAACAATGGTTAGAGCCAAAAGAGATAATAAGCCATAGTGCAGCAGTTTTACTGGTAAACCGACAACTTTTGCCTGATTAGGATCAAAGCAATAGAGCATGAAATCCTTACGTTTCAGAAGAACAATGGCCAGAGTGAACCCTGCAATGCACATTATTTGGATCAGCTCATTTTGGGTAATACCGAGGATACTGCCGAATAGAATATGGGTCAAATGTTGTTCTGTATCTATGCGGGTAAAAAGTACCAGACCAAATGCAAACATGCCAGAAAACACAACACCCATGACGGTATCTTCCTTAACCCGGCTATGCTCTTTCAGATATCCAGTGGCAAATGCGCAAAATATTCCAGAAAGGAAAGCACCTATTGCAAGTGGTATTCCTGCAACAAATGCCAGAACAATGCCCGGTAATACTGCGTGGGAAATGGCATCTCCCATCAATGACCAACCTTTCAGCACTAAATAGCACGATAGTACGGCGCAGACAGTCCCTACGACAATCGCAGCCACAATGGCACGTTGCATAAAATCATGCATAAAAGGTTCCGTGATGAACTCAATCAAGGTATTCATGAGTGCTCTCCCTGAGTAAGTGCCTGAGATTCTTTTCTGGCGCGTTGGCGAGAGGCCAGCATACCGTGCTTAGGTGCAAAGAAGAAAGCCAGCAGGAAAATCAGCGTCTGTAATGTAACGATGACTCCTCCGGTTGCACCATTAAGGAAATAACTAATATAAGCACCTATACAACTGGTTAAAGCACCTATGGCAACTGAAATGATAAGCAGGTTCTTAAAACGGTCTGTCAACAAATACGCAGTTGCTCCAGGAGTCACGACCATAGCAATAACCAAAATAGCGCCAACTGTCTGTAAGGCTGCAACAGTGCAGGCGCTTAATAAAGTGAAGAAAATAATTTTCAGGCGTAATGGGGATAACCCGATAGATCGGGCATGATTTTCATCGAAGAACACAACTAGCAGATCTTTCCAGAGCAGCATCAGAACAATAAAAGATACAGCAATAATGATTTCTACCTGCAATACATCTTCATCAGCGATCCCCAGAATATTGCCGAGGATGATGGTTTGTACATTAACGGATGTTGGATTTAAAGAAACGATCAATAATCCGGCAGCGAAAAAAGTGGAAAATATAAACCCAATAACGGCATCTTCACGTAATCGAGTAATGTGGCGTACGAGAGTCATCGACAATGCTGCAAGCATACCGGTAAAAAAAGCACCGCCGGCATAAGGCAAACCGAGAGCATAGGCACCGGCAACTCCGGGCACCACAGAGTGGGAGAGGGCATCCCCCATTAGTGACCAGCCTTTTAGCATTAAATAGGCTGACAAAAATGCACAGACAGCACCGACAATGGCACTTAGCCACATGGCTTTCACCATATAGTTATAATTAAATGGCTGTAGCAACAATTCCATCATAACTGTTCGTCCTTCTGTTTTTGACTTTGTCGTGGAGGAACATGATTGTCATGACCGTAAAATACGGCAGCGCGCTCATCATCTGTAATGACGGTCAGGGAACGAGGATCGTCATCGTCATGGAGTTCAGGGCCAGAGAGATTGATATGACGTAAAACACCGCCAAATGTGGTTTCCAGATTCTTCTGCGTGAATGTGGTTTCAGTTGGTCCACTGGCCAGAACGGTGCGATTAATCAAAATAACATGGTCACAAAATTCGGGAACACTGCCGAGGTTATGTGTGGAGACTAAAATTAAGTGTCCTTCATCACGCAGGTCACGAAGCAAATCAATAATGGCATTCTCAGTTTTAACATCTACCCCGGTAAAAGGTTCATCTAAAAGTAGAACTTTTCCTTCCTGAGCCAGTGCGCGTGCCAGAAATGCCCGTTTTTTCTGTCCACCAGAAAGTTCACCGATTTGTCTGTCACGCAGTTCAATCAGACCGACCCGCTCGAGTGAACGGTTTACAATTTGATGGTCGAGCTTACTGGGCCTGCGAAGGAAGCCCATTTTTCCATAGCGCCCCATCATCACAACATCAGAAACCAGAACCGGAAAGTTCCAGTCTACATCTTCAGTTTGTGGAACGTATGCAATGATATTCTTTTTCAGTGCTGTTTTTATGGATTGCTCATTAAGGGTAACTTTTCCTTGAGATGGAGTAACTAACCCCATAATGGTTTTGAACAATGTCGATTTCCCACTGCCATTCATTCCGACTAATGCACATATGGTACCGCCTGTGATATCAAAGCTCGTATCATAAATTGCAGTATGGCCGTTGTTGTAAGTGACAGTCGCGTTATCGACTAATAAATGTGGTTTTTCAAATAATGACGATGCGTTTTTCATTGATTAAATCCTTTTGCGATAGTATCGACTGTCATATTCAACAGATCGATATAGGTAGGAACAGGACCTTTTGCTGTAGAGAGGGAATCAACATAAAGTACGCCGCCATATCGTGCCCCGGTCTCTTTGCTGACTTGTTTTGCTGGTTTATCTGAAACAGTACTTTCACTGAAAACAACTGGGATTTTATGTTCTATCATCGTATCGATGACACGGCGGACCTGCTGTGGTGTACCTTGTGCTTCGGCATTAATTGGCCATAAATAGACTTCTTTGAATCCATAGTCTTGTGTGAGATAGCTAAATGCACCTTCACTGGTTACCAGCCAGCGCTCATTTTCAGGAATACGAGAAAGGCGCTCTCTTAATGGCGCATCCAGTTTGGCTATCTTGTCAGCATAAATTTTGGCGTTACGGTTATAAGTATCTGCATTTTGTGGATCATTTTTGACTAAAGCCTTACGGATATTTTCGATATAAATAAGAGCATTATTCGGAGACATCCAAGCGTGGGGGTTAGGGTTCTGATTATAAGGCCCTTCGCGGATCGGGAGTGGTGTAATACCTTCGGTGATTACAGCGACAGGAATATCCTGCATATTTTCAAAAAAACGTTCAAACCAACGTTCTAAATTTAACCCGTTCCAGAGGATGAGATCAGCTCGCTTTGCCTTAATGATATCTTTTGGGGTGGGTTGGTAATCGTGAATTTCTGCGCCGGGTTTTGTAATGGATTCAACAATAGCAGCATCCCCTGCGACATTTTGAGCCATATCCTGAATAATGGTAAATGTGGTTACAACCCTGAATTTTTTATCTGCATGAGCTTGCAGGCTGAATAAGGTCATAGTGAAGAGGGTAAAAGTCATACTGAGTATCGGGAAAACAGAAAAAGAACGTTTTTTGTTCATTATTGTAAACCTTATTTGTTATACATGTGATTGTTGATAATGATTATCAATATCATCTTTGTAAAGTCAAGGTGATACCGTGATATGATTGATAATTTTGCAGGTTATCCTGAATTTTTCTGGTTTCTAAAATCACTATGCGAACAAAAAAACAACATGTTGTCTAGTGTTTTGAAGTTTATTGAATATAACCGTCTCAATTTATTTTGATGAGATATATAAAAACATTTTCATTTTATTCATAAAATTATATATGCTTTATAAGGTTAATTTTAGTTTAGGAGAACTTTTCGTGAGATTAAAGTTTATTCATGTTCATATTTTTCTGATGATGTTGCTAACAGGATGTACAAATCAGGAATCTCAACAAGTAAAAAATGACCATAAATCAATATCGAAAAGAATATTCGGCAGCGATGGCACTATGGGATCACAGAATAAATTGGATAATCGGAGAAGAGCAACACCCTTTGATAATTTTATTGCACAGGCTGCAAAACGTTATGGGGTGGATGAAACTTTGATCAGGGCAATTATTCAGGTTGAATCCGGTTTTCGCCCAGAAGTTATTAGTAAATCTAATGCAGTTGGATTGATGCAGATTAAAGCCTCTACAGCAGGTAAGGATGCCTATCGATTGAAAGGTAAGTCAGGGCAGCCTACTATGCGTGAATTGAAAGACCCTGAAACGAATATTGATCTTGGTACTGCCTATATCAGTATTTTGAAAAAACAGCATCTAAGCGGAATTATTAACCCTGAAACTTTATATTATGCAACAATAGTTGCCTATGTTAATGGCGCTGGAGCATTATTGCGGACATTTGATTCAGATCGTAAGTTGGCAATTAATAAAATTAACCGAATGACACCGAATGAATTTTATCAATATGTTCAGAATAATCATCCTGCACCACAGGCTCCTCGTTATTTATGGAAAGTAAAAAATGCCTATCTTAATTTAGAGTGATTTTTGGTACACTGAATTGAATATGTGATTTATTATTTTTTCTCTGGTAGTTATCAAGAGGAAATAATAGTTTTCCTTTACATATACACTTCGCCTTTCCAGTTGCTCTTTGTTGGCTACGTTGATTCATCACAATATAGTTATCTATACTCCTTTATAGTCACAATGCATCTTGAAATCCATTGTGTATAGAACTAATGTAACTAACAGATTTATAAATAATTTCGTGGGTTATATATTCAGAAAATTCTTTTTTTAGATATGAACATTTAGTTACCTAAATATATTTTTCAGGACAATGTAATTATCCTACTACTAATAATTTTTTAATAATAAAGGAAGTGTAATGTCATTAAAACGAGAAAACAGAAGACCTGAATTTATTCAGCATTGGACACAAAACGAAGAAGAAGAGAGAGCAGGATATCCCGATAGCAATAAAATTTTCACTATAGGCTCTGTTCTTGGTGAATCTCTGGGATTAAAGAAACTGGGTATCCACCACGAGCGTCTTTTACCCGGTCGCAGAACATCTTACCCTCATGCAGAAAAGAATGAAGAAGAATTCGTGTATGTGCTTTAGGGAACACCTGATGTGTGGATTAATGGGGAGTTGTATCGATTAGAGCCGGGAGATGCCGTTGGTTTTCCCGCTGGCACAGGGATTTGTCACACAGTAATAAATAATACGGAATCCGAAGTTAGTTTATTGGTTGTCGGAGAAAAAAGTAAACCTGAAAACAAAATCTGGTATCCACTGAATCAAGAATATCAAAAAACAAGAAGTGATGAATGGGATTCACCGCCTGAACAAATTTTTGGCAACCATAATGGTCAACCAGATAAAAATAGCTAAATTGACGCAGGCTATCATCTTTAACCACTTTCATTTGGTGGTTTTTACATAAGGACAGAATTACCTCGTCAGCATCAGTATTAGCCATACAAGTGGTATGAAACAGGAAAATTTGAATATGGCATTCATACTATAGCTATCTATGTAAACAATGACGGTGAATGTATGTTTGATGACTTGCTGAACTGGGTAATAAAAAATTACTCTGCTATAGCATCAATATTGTCTGCTTTGACAGCATTTCTCGGAGGTATCTGGGTAATGCTTAAAAATGTCTATAGCAGCCTGAATTTTTTTAGGAATAGGAGACTCACAAACAATATTGATTATCTTGAGAAATATGATGAATACTTGAGTCAGGAAGATAAAACCTATATTAAAGATATTATTACCTCTGAGATTATGTTTAGAGTGACTAAGATTAAATCAAAGGATCTTAGGCACTTAGTGATACAATTAACCAGCCTAGGCATTGAAGCAGGATATATATTCGATATTAAAAGATTAAAAAGATATGTCATGGTGAATTCAGATTTTGCAAAAATAAAAATTGATGCTTCTTATGTTTTCAATTATTGGATTGAAAAATTAATGTCTGTTGTTATTTTTGTTTTGATGCTTTTTATTGCATTTAAAATATTATATGTGGATGGTCAGGATATCAGTAGCCTGAATACGGTAGTCATGATATTTCTGATGATTATTTTAGAATTGCTGGGGATCTGCTTTTTAACGTTAAGTGTATCACCGGGGAGAATAAAAAAAATAAATGCAGAATTGTCTAAGCATAAGTTGAGTGATTAGCATTCAAGTCTTTTCAAACCTTGATGTCAGGAAATCTTGGAGACTGAGAAATTACAGGAAAACTGCCGTTTTTTTGGCTAAAAGAATTTATGTCCATTGAATAATAATACCTATGTTGTTCTTTTTATTTGTTGCTGAATGATATGGGTGATAACATCCTCCGTCGAGTTAAAGCGGTGTACATGAGTCGTTTGTCATTTTGTGTACTTAACTGTGTACATAACTTGCATGGTGCAGCAAGTGCCCGCAATTAACGTATTGAATTCTTGAGGTAAATATTTCATACAAGTGATCTTTCGTGTGGGTCACCACTGTAGATAAGGATTTTAAATGCCTGTAATTACTCTTCCTGACGGTAGTCAACGTCAATTTGAGCACGCCGTTTCTGTCATGGATGTTGCTCGCGATATTGGTGCTGGTTTGGCAAAAGCGTGTATCGCTGGTCGTGTTAATGGCGAATTGGTAGATGCGTGTGAATTAATTGAAACAGATTCCACACTGGCCATTATTACCAGTAAAAATGAAGAAGGTCTGGAAATTATCCGCCATTCATGTGCGCATTTGCTGGGTCATGCAATCAAACAACTGTGGCCTGACACCAAAATGGCAATTGGTCCGGTGATTGATAATGGCTTCTATTACGATATCGATTTGGATCGCTCTTTGACGCAGGAAGATATCGAGCTGCTTGAAAAACGCATGATGGAGCTTGCCAAGAAAGATTATGATGTTATCAAGAAAAAGGTAACCTGGCAGGAAGCTCGTGATGCTTTTGCAGCTCGTGGTGAAGAGTATAAGATTCAGATTCTGGATGAGAATATCAGCCGTGATGATCAACCTGGTTTGTATCACCACGAAGAATACGTAGATATGTGCCGTGGCCCACATGTACCTAATATGCGTTTCTGCCATTATTTCAAATTGCAGAAAGTTGCCGGCGCATACTGGCGTGGCAACAGTGACAACAAAATGTTGCAGCGTATTTATGGTACTGCATGGGCAGATAAAAAGCAGCTGAGTGCTTATTTATTGCGTCTGGAAGAAGCGGCAAAGCGTGACCATCGTAAAATTGGTAAGCAGCTTGATCTATATCATATGCAGGAAGAAGCGCCGGGTATGGCTTTCTGGCACAATGATGGCTGGACAATTTTCCGTGAGCTGGAAACGTTTGTCCGTGTCAAGTTAAAAGAGTACCAATATCAGGAAGTAAAAGGCCCATTTATGATGGACCGCATCCTGTGGGAAAAAACGGGGCACTGGGAAAACTATAAAGAAAATATGTTCACTACCTCATCGGAAAACCGTGAATATTGCGTAAAACCGATGAATTGCCCGGGGCACGTCCAGATTTTTAATCAGGGGCTAAAATCCTATCGTGATTTACCGCTGCGTATGGCTGAATTTGGTAGCTGTCATCGTAATGAGCCTTCAGGCGCTCTGCATGGCTTGATGCGGGTTCGTGGCTTTACTCAGGATGATGCGCATATTTTCTGTACTGAAGATCAAATTCTTCAGGAAGTCAGCAGCTGCATAAAAATGATTTATGATGTATATGGTACATTTGGTTTTGAGAAGATTGTTGTTAAACTATCGACTCGCCCGGAAAAAAGAATTGGTACTGATAAACAGTGGGATGCAGCAGAAGCAGATCTCGCTGAGGCCTTGAAAACAAATGGTATTGAATTTGAGTACCAACCGGGTGAAGGTGCATTTTATGGACCTAAAATTGAATTTACTTTGTATGATTGTTTGGATCGAGCGTGGCAATGTGGTACTGTGCAGCTCGATTTTTCATTGCCGGCGCGTTTGAGTGCGTCGTATGTCGGTGAAAATAACGAACGTAAGGTTCCTGTAATGATCCACCGAGCTGTTCTGGGTTCCCTTGAACGCTTTATTGGTATCCTGACAGAAGAATATGCCGGGTTTTTCCCGACATGGCTGGCACCTCAACAGGTGGTTGTCATGAATATTACCGATGGTCAGTCAGATTATGTACAGGAATTGGTTAAAAAACTTCAAGATGTAGGCATTCGTGCAAAAGCAGACTTGAGAAACGAGAAGATTGGCTTTAAAATTCGCGAACACACTCTGCGTCGTGTACCTTACATGCTTGTCTGTGGTGATAAAGAGGTCGAGTCAGGAAAAGTTTCCGTTCGTACCCGCCGCGGTAAAGATTTAGGTAGCATCGATGTCAGCGAGTTCTCAGAGAAGTTGCTGGCAGAAATACGCAGTCGCAATCTTCGTCAATTGGAGGAATAAGGTATTAAAGGCGGAAAAAGAATTCAACCGGCGCGCCCAAATCGCATTAATGAAGAGATTCGCGCCTCTGAAGTTCGTTTAACTGGGTTAGATGGCGAGCAGATTGGTATTGTCAATCTGAGAGAAGCTCTTGAAAAAGCTGAGGAAGCTGGTGTTGATTTGGTGGAAATCAGCCCAAATGCCGAACCGCCGGTTTGTCGTATCATGGATTACGGCAAGTTCCTCTATGAGAAGAGTAAGTCAATCAAAGAACAGAAAAAGAAACAAAAGGTTATTCAGGTCAAGGAAATTAAATTCCGTCCTGGTACAGATGAAGGCGACTATCAGGTCAAACTACGCAACCTGATTCGTTTTCTGGAAGATGGCGATAAAGCCAAAATCACCCTGCGTTTCCGTGGACGTGAAATGGCGCATCAACAGATTGGCATCGAAATGCTTAACCGCATTCGTGAAGATTTGAGTGAACTGGCAGTGGTCGAATCCTTCCCATCGAAGATCGAAGGCCGCCAGATGATCATGGTGCTCGCTCCTAAGAAGAAATAGTCAGGCATACAAGTAGCAGGCTCCAACCAGTTTGGAAGGGGTCTGTTCGCCTTACTAGTTCGTTGTAATTAACAATGCGAAGTGGATATTAAAATGCCAAAGATTAAAACAGTACGCGGCGCAGCTAAACGCTTCAAGAAAACTGCCAGTGGTGGTTTCAAGCGTAAGCACGCTAACCTTCGTCACATTCTGACTAAAAAATCAACTAAGCGTAAACGTCATTTACGTCCAAAAGGCATGGTCTCCAAAGGTGATCTGGGCCTGGTTGTTGCTTGTCTGCCATACGCATAAGCAAGCATTTTTTTAGATTAGAACTCAGAGACGATAGGAGAAGTATATGGCTCGCGTAAAACGTGGTGTTATTGCCCGTGCACGTCACAAGAAAATTTTGAAACAAGCGAAAGGTTACTACGGTGCCCGTTCGCGCGTTTATCGTGTTGCTTTCCAGGCAGTTATCAAAGCTGGTCAGTACGCTTACCGTGACCGCCGTCAGCGTAAACGTCAGTTCCGTCAATTGTGGATTGCTCGTATCAACGCTGCTGCACGTCAGAACGGCATGTCTTACAGCCGTTTCATCAACGGCCTGAAAAAGGCTTCGATTGAAATCGACCGTAAGATTCTGGCTGATATCGCTGTATTCGACAAAGTAGCATTTGCTGCTCTGGTTGAAAAAGCGAAGGGCGCTCTGGCATAAGTCAGGTTAAAAGAGGGAGCCTTTGCTCCCTCTTTTACTTTTTTTCAAAATATGCTTACTATTAGCTAGATTTGCCCGCTCATAAATAGTTAGGTTGAAAAGAGTACAGGAGAGAGAATAAAAATGATGAAGTTAGCCTTTTTTCGTTTCTTTTTTTACTTTAGCGCCTGAAATAAGGGGGCTTTGCGCGTAAGAAAAGAAACGAAAAACAGCGCTTGAGCCTCCGGTCTGGAGGCTTTTTTATTTTTATGACCTCATTAAGAGACAAAAATTTTGAGGGCATAGTCGATAACAACTAAAAGGCCATCTGGCCGAAGGAAGAGGAAAACGATGTCACATCTTACTGAGCTGGTTGCAAATGCAAAAGCAGCCGTAGAAGAAGCCCAGGATGTTGCCGCGTTGGATTTGGTGCGAGTTGAATACCTGGGAAAAAAAGGCCATTTAACTCTCCAGATGTCATCGCTGCGTGACTTGTCTGCCGAGGAGCGTCCAGCGGCAGGGGCTGTTATTAACCAGGCAAAACAAGAAGTCCAGGAAGCTTTGAATGCACGTAAAGCCAAATTGGAAGCAGATGTTCTGAATGCCCGTCTGGCAGCAGAAAAAATTGATGTTTCATTGCCTGGCCGTCGTATGGAAAATGGCGGATTACATCCAGTCACTCGTACGATTGAACGAATTGAAACTTTCTTTGGTGAGTTAGGCTTTTCTGTTAAAGCTGGTCCGGAAATTGAAGACGACTACCATAACTTTGACGCGCTGAATATCCCTGCACATCATCCGGCTCGTGCTGATCACGACACATTTTGGTTTGATGCAAAACGTTTGCTACGTACGCAAACGTCAGGTGTTCAGATCCGCACAATGAAAGAGGGTCAGCCACCTATCCGCATCATTGCACCAGGTCGGGTATACCGGAATGATTACGATCAGACACATACCCCAATGTTCCATCAGATAGAAGGGTTGATTGTTGATAAGAATATCAGCTTCACCAATCTGAAGGGCACGTTGCATGACTTTTTGAATAACTTCTTTGAAGAAGATATGCAGGTTCGTTTCCGTCCATCCTATTTTCCGTTTACTGAACCATCCGCAGAAGTTGATGTGATGGGTAAAAATGGCAAATGGCTGGAAGTATTAGGCTGTGGCATGGTTCACCCGAACGTATTGCGTAATGTTGGCATTGATCCTGAAGTTTACTCTGGTTTTGCCTTTGGTATGGGAATGGAACGCTTGACGATGCTGCGTTATGGTGTCACCGATCTACGTGCTTTCTTCGAAAATGATTTGCGTTTCCTTAAACAGTTTAAATAAGGCGGGAATATTTCATGAAATTCAGTGAACTCTGGTTACGCGAATGGGCGAATCCTGCCATCAGTAGCGAAGAATTGTCTGATCAAATCACTATGGCGGGCTTGGAAGTTGATGGCGTTGAAAAAGTAGCGGGTCAATTTAATGGTGTTTTCGTCGGTGAAGTTGTTGAATGCGCTCAACATCCGAACGCAGACAAATTGCGTGTCACAAAAGTTAATGTTGGTGGTGATCGCCTCCTCGATATCGTCTGTGGTGCACCCAATTGCCGTCAGGGCCTGCGTGTAGCAGTTGCTACCGTTGGTGCTGTCTTGCCGGGTGATTTTAAAATTAAAGCGGCCAAATTACGTGGTGAGCCGTCAGAAGGCATGCTTTGCTCGCTTTCTGAGCTGGGAATTAGCAATGATCACGATGGTATTATTGAATTACCAGCTGATGCGCCAATTGGTGCCGATTTGCGCGACTACATGAAATTGGATGATAGTGCGATTGAAATCAGCATTACGCCGAACCGCGCAGACTGCTTGAGCATTCAGGGCGTTGCCCGCGATGTTGCCGTTATCAATAAATTGTCCATGAATGAGCCGGAAATCGAGGCTGTTAAACCGGCTACAGATGCGACATTCTCTATTCGTGTTGACGCACCAGAAGCTTGTCCGCGTTATTTAGGGCGAGTTATCAATAACGTCAATGTCGAAGCAGAAACGCCACTGTGGATGCGCGAAAAACTGCGTCGTGGTGGTGTTCGTTCTATCGATCCTGTTGTTGATGTCACTAATTACGTGTTGCTTGAGCTGGGCCAGCCATTGCACGCGTTCGATTTAGAGCGTTTAGACGGTTCTATTATTGTTCGTCTGGCAGAACAGGGTGAAAAATTAACCCTGTTGGATGGAAATGAAGTGGAACTTTCTGCTGATACGCTTGTGATTGCTGATGAAAAGCAACCACTTGCAATGGCAGGGATTTTTGGCGGCGAATATTCTGGTGTTAATACAAAAACACAGCATATTCTGCTGGAGTGTGCTTTCTTTGCACCATTGGCAATTACTGGCCGTGCCCGTCGTTATGGTTTGCATACAGATGCCTCTCATCGTTTCGAGCGTGGCGTTGATCCACAGTTGCAATTTAAAGCAATGGAATACGCAACACAGTTATTAGTTGCTATCTGTGGTGGGGAAGCTGGTGAGATTATCGATGTTACCAGTGACTCTCATTTACCAAAGCCAGCAACTATTACACTGACTCGTAATAAATTGGATCGTTTGATTGGTCATCATATTGCTGATGAGCAGGTAACGGACATCCTGAGCCGTCTGGGCTGTCAGGTAACAGTTCAGAATGGTAATTGGGAAGCAGTAGCTCCGAGCTGGCGTTTCGACATGCAGATTGAAGAAGATCTGGTTGAAGAAGTTGCCCGTATTTATGGCTACAACAATATTCCTGATGTACCTGTACGCGCTGATTTGATTATGACTTCACACCGTGAAGCTGATTTATCTCTTAAGCGCGTCAAAACTATGTTGGTGGACAAAGGTTATCAGGAAGTTATCACCTATAGCTTTGTTGATCCGAAGCTCCAGCAGCAATTACACCCGCAACAGGAAGCATTAATTCTGCCAAATCCAATTTCGGCTGATATGTCAGCAATGCGCTTGTCTTTGCTAACCGGATTGCTGACGACAGTTGCTTATAATCAGAACCGTCAGCAACACCGAGTGCGATTATTTGAATCAGGTCTACGTTTTGTGCCTGATGAAAGCGCAGAATATGGTATTCGTCAGGAATTGATGCTTGGTGGTGTAATCACCGGAAATCGTTTCGATGAGCATTGGTCGATTGAAAAACAAGCAGTTGACTTCTTCGATTTGAAAGGTGATTTAGAATCCGTTTTAGAATTGACGGGTAAACTATCCGAGATTTCCTTTAAAGCAGAAGAACATCCTGCCTTGCATCCCGGACAAAGTGCTGGGATTTATCTGGGAAATAAATACATTGGTTACATCGGGGTCGTTCATCCAGAGTTGGAACGTAAACTTGACTTGAATGGCCGCACCGTGGTATTCGAATTGTTGTGGGACAAACTTGCGGACCGCATAATTCCTGAAATGAAGGAAGTTTCTCGCTTCCCATCCAATCGCCGTGATATCGCGATAGTTGTGCCGGAAAATGTAGCTGCAGAAGATATTCTGGTTGAATGTAAGAAAGTTGGCGTAAATCATATAGTTGGCATAAACTTATTTGACGTGTATTGTGGTAAAGGTGTCGCGGAAGGCTATAAAAGCCTTGCTATTAGCTTAATCTTGCAGGATACCTCGCGTACACTGGAAGAAGAAGAGATTGCTGCGACCGTTAGCAAATGCGTTGCTGCATTAGAACAGCGATTCCAAGCATCCTTGAGGGACTGAACTTATGGCGCTTACTAAAGCTGAAATGTCAGAAAATCTGTTTGAAAAACTGGGTATTAGCAAACGTGACGCTAAAGATCTAGTGGAAATGTTCTTTGAAGAAGTGCGTCGTTCTTTGGAGAATGGGGAGCAGGTTAAGTTATCTGGATTTGGTAACTTTGATTTGAGAGATAAAAATCAACGTCCAGGTCGTAATCCGAAAACTGGCGAGGATATACCTATTACTGCTCGTCGGGTCGTCACCTTTCGCCCTGGGCAAAAGTTGAAGAGTCGGGTAGAAAAAGCGTTACCAAAAGAATAAAATATGAAAAGGCCGCGATTAAGCGGTCTTTTTCTTGCTCTTTATCCTGAATATTTTCACTTCTCATGTTATCAAAACATCGTTTACCGATTTATTCTGTCTCTGAACTTCTCACTCGTCAGAAAAAACGTGACTACCGAGTAATAGCTCTCCTGCTTATTTTATCTATTGGATTATTTATTTTATCACTGTCTGCCGGTGAAATATGGTTTTGGCCAACTCAATGGCTGTCTGATTCCGCCCAGTTGTTTATTTGGCAGTTGAGATTGCCCAGAGCATTGGCAGTATTTGTCGTTGGCGCCAGTCTGGCGGTGTCAGGTGCAGTTATGCAGGCGTTATTTGAGAATCCTTTGGCCGAACCCGGATTATTGGGTGTCAGTAATGGGGCAGGGGTAGTGGTTGTTTTTTTGATCCTCATTTTTCATGGTATTGCCCCATTATGGCTATTAAGTGCTGGTGCGGTTTTAGGGGCACTTTTTATGACGGCAATTCTGTTGGGATTTGCTAAAAAGCACCAAATGACCAATGCACGTTTATTACTAATCGGGGTTGCTTTCGGAGTAGTATTTGGTGCTGTAATGACATGGATGGTTTATTTCAGTACCAGTCTCGACTTACGCCAATTGATGTATTGGATGATGGGTAGTTTCAGTGGTATTGACTGGCGCCAAATATGGCTGGTGATTGCATTGTGCCCGCTGATCCTTTGGTTAAGTAGAACAGGAAAAACACTTAATTACCTTTCTCTGGGTGAATTACAGGCACAGCAATTAGGGATCTCGCATTATAAGTGGCGTAATTTATTTGTATCCGCAGTGGGATTACTGGTTGGTTTGAGTGTGGCGCTTGCCGGAGCGATTAGTTTTATCGGATTAGTCATTCCCCATATTTTAAGGCTGATTGGTTTGACGGATCATAAAACGTTATTACCTGCCTGCACATTAGCCGGTGGCAGTTGTTTATTACTGGCAGATTTATTCTCTCGTTTATCTTTATCCCATGCTGAAATACCGATAGGGGTTGTTACAGCAACTCTGGGAGCACCTGTTTTTATCTGGTTATTATTGAAAGCGCCACGGATATAAAAAGCTTTAAAAAATGATGGGGAAGTACCAAAAAACGAGAATAGGGAGATAGTATGATTCGGCTACCGCTTTTAGTATTGGATAATGTTACTGTCAACAACAGACTGACTTCACTGTCTGCTTCCGTCAAGGCCGGAGAGAAAGTTCATTTGGTCGGGCTGAATGGCTCAGGAAAAAGTACTTTGCTTGCGGCTATTGCCGGTGTTTTACCTCATGATGGCACGATTCACCTTAACGGCAAAAAATTAAGTGATTATCGGCAGAGGGAACTGGCGCAGTGTCGGGCGTGGTTTTCTCAGTCGGTTTCAGCTCCCGCCATGCCTGTTTTTCAATATCTGGATATGTATCGCCCTGAGTCGGCCTCCCTGTCTGAAGGTGAAAAGGTATTACATGAAATTTGTCAGCAACTGAAACTGACGGCGTTACTGGCTTCAACGATTGGACAATTATCTGGAGGTGAGTGGCAGCGGGTGAGATTAGCGGGCGCTTTTTTGCAGGTATGGCCTGAACTTAATCCGGTAGGGAAATTGCTGTTGCTTGATGAGCCGACTAATAATCTTGATATCACACAGCAAGCTATTTTAGATAAATTAATTAACCAATTTTGTGTATTGGGTGGGACAGTTTTATTGAGTAGCCATGATCTTAATCACACTTATGAACAGGCCGACAATGTATGGTTGCTCGCTCGTGGTGAGTTGATTATGTCTGGTCGACCACATAATGTGATGAATGAAAGAAATTTATCCGAAATTTTTGAAGTAAATATTAGACATATCCAAAATACTGGCTATAAATTATGGAGGGTAGATCATCTCTGATCTTCAAAGGTAGAAATCACTTTGGATGATTGTTTCTTTCACTCTTTTTTTGTTGATTGCCCTCAGTTTGTTTGCTTGTTGATATTTTGTTTATGAAGTGTTCGTCAGAATGTCTTCCAATTATAATATGAGTCAGGCTACGCAAGGCGATTATGAATAATTTTTTACCATTCTCCCGTCCATCGATTGGGCGTGAAGAGATTGAGGCAGTAGAACAGGTTTTACGTTCAGGTTGGATTACTACGGGGCCACAAAACCAGCAACTAGAACAGAATTTTGCCCAAATGTTTGGTTGCAGACATGCTATTGCCCTGTATTCTGCTACGGCCGGGATGCACTTGGCATTATTGGCATTGAAAATAGGCCCCGGCGATGAAGTTATCACACCTTCCCAAACCTGGGTTTCTACCATTAATATGATTTGCCTGTCAGGCGCTGAGCCGGTCATGGTCGATGTTGATCGTGATACATTGATGGTCAGTGCGGAAACGGTTAGACAGGCGATTACTCCGAAAACTAAAGCGATTATTCCAGTCCACTATGCTGGTGCTCCCTGTGACCTTGATGCTTTACGTGTGGTTGCAGAAGAGGCGGGCATTCCCTTAATTGAAGATGCGGCTCATGCAGTAGGAACCCGTTATAAAAATGAATGGGTAGGTGAGCGAGGAACCGCTATTTTCTCTTTCCACGCTATTAAAAACATGACATGCGCTGAAGGTGGCATGTTTGTTACAGATAATGATGAGCTGGCGCAAAAAATCCGCAGTCTGAAATTCCACGGTCTGGCTGTTGATGCGTTTGATCGGCAGATTCAGGGCCGGAAGCCACAGGCTGAGGTCATTGAACCAGGTTTCAAATACAACCTGTCAGATATTCATGCGGCCATAGCGGTTGTCCAGTTAGGGAAACTGGCATCTATGAATGCCCGCCGTCGGGAGCTGGTGGCCCGTTATACCTCTGCTCTTCATGATTCTCCTCTAAAAATACTGAGTGTTCCTGAATATGAACACCAGCATTCTCATCACTTATTTATGGTACGAGTTGATCAAACAGTCTGCGGTATTGACCGTGACACTTTCATGGCTCGTTTGAAAGAACGCAATATTGGCTCAGGGTTACATTTCAGAGCGGCACATACACAAAAATATTATCGGGAACGCTATCCAACTCTGTCTCTGCCTGAATCTGAATGGAATTCAGCGACACTTTGTTCGTTACCCCTTTTTCCAGATATGAGTAACGACGATGTGGATCGGGTTGTTAATGCGGTATTGGAAATTATTGCGGAGTAAAAACAGTGGGATTTGAAGAAATTAGAAAAGTTTCGGTGGTTATTCCTGTTTATAACGAAGAAGAAAGTCTGCCTCAATTATTAAAAAGAACTATCTCTGCCTGCCAGCAACTCAATCAGGAATATGAATTAATTCTGGTGGATGATGGCAGCCGTGACAGCTCTGTGGAGATTTTAACCCGGGCAGCTGAAGATCCCGAAAGTTATGTCATTGCAATTTTGCTGAACCGTAATTATGGGCAACATTCTGCAATTATGGCGGGGTTCCATCAGGCAAGCGGTGATCTTGTTATCACACTTGATGCGGATTTGCAGAACCCGCCAGAAGAGATCCCCCGTTTAGTGAAGGTTGCTGAAGAGGGATATGATGTAGTCGGTACACGCCGTGCCAACCGACAGGATTCATGGTTCCGTAAAACGGCCTCTAAAATGATCAACGCAATGATAACGAAAGTGACGGGGCGCTCTATGGGCGACTACGGCTGTATGTTGCGTGCATATCGCCGCCATATTGTGCGAGCGATGTTGCAATGCCATGAGCGCAGTACATTTATTCCTATTCTTGCCAATACATTCGCTCGCCGAACGACTGAAATTGATGTAACTCATGCAGAACGCGAATTCGGTGATTCCAAATACAGTTTTATGAAGTTGATAAATCTGATGTATGACCTGCTGACCTGCCTGACGACAGCACCGTTACGGTTATTGAGTGTAGTGGGAAGTATTATTGCCGTAACGGGTTTTCTGTTGGCTGTATTACTGATCGCTTTGCGCCTGATTTTTGGTGCTATATGGGCTGCTGAAGGCGTCTTTACCCTATTTGCCATTCTTTTTATGTTTATTGGCGCTCAATTTGTCGCAATGGGGTTACTCGGAGAATATATCGGTCGCATATATAACGATGTTCGTGCCCGCCCACGTTACTTTATTCAAAAAGTGGTCGGAGATAAAAAGACCAACGATAATCAGGAAGAAAAAGAATGAAAGCAGTGATTTTTGCCTACCATGATATTGGTTGCGCCGGACTTAATGCATTAGTGAAAGCAGGTTTCGATATTCGGGCTATCTTTACACATGTTGATGATCCAAATGAAAATAATTTTTTCTCTTCTGTAGCTCGTGCAGGTGCGGATCTAGGTTTATCCGTATTTGCGCCGGAAAATGTGAATCACCCGCTTTGGGTTGAACATATTCGTGAAATGCAGCCGGATATTATCTTTTCATTTTATTATCGCGATATGCTCAGCCAGGATATTTTATCATTGGCAAAAAAAGGCGCGTTTAATCTGCATGGCTCTTTGCTACCAAAATATCGTGGTCGTGCCCCGGTTAACTGGGCTATCTTAAATGGTGAGACAGAAACCGGTGTGACATTACATAAAATGTCTGCAAAGGCCGATGCCGGAGATATTGTTGCACAACAGGCCGTACAGATTGAGAAAACTGATACTTCATTGATCGTACATGGGAAAATCCGTGAAGCAGCAACTGAATTACTGAATGATATTCTGCCTCGCTTTAAAGCAGATAATTACCTTTCAATCCCACAGGATGAAAGTCAGGCTACTTATTTTGGTCGCAGAACCGCTGAAGATGGTGAAATTTTCTGGCATAAATCGGCTGAAGAGATCAATAACCTTGTCCGGGCAGTGACAGAACCTTATCCCGGTGCATTTACTTTTCTCGGTGAGCGAAAAATTACGATCTGGCGCTCAGCTCCACTGAATACAACACACGATAAACAGGCCGGAACAGTGCTCTCCACCGACCCGCTGGTTATTGCGTGTGGAACAGGCGCTCTGGAAATTGTTAGTGGGCAGAGCGAATCAGGCATCTACGTCCAGGGTAGCCGACTTGCTCAGGAGATGGGTATAGTTACCGGTGTTCAGGTTGGGCAGAAAGCCACCGCACAGATCCCCCGCCGTAAGCGAGTTTTGATTCTGGGAGTAAATGGCTTTATCGGTAATCATTTGACAGAACGTCTGCTGAATGATGGTAATTATGATATTTACGGCATGGATATTGGCTCTTCTGCGATAGAGCGCTTTATTGGTAGCCCTCATTTTCACTTCATTGAAGGTGATGTCAGTATTCACACTGAGTGGATTGAATATCACATCAAAAAATGTGATGTTATTCTGCCGTTAGTCGCCATCGCTACGCCTATCGAATATACCCGTAATCCACTGCGTGTATTTGAGTTGGATTTTGAAGAAAACCTGAAAATTGTTCGTTATTGTGTGAAATATAACAAGCGGATTATTTTCCCGTCTACTTCCGAAGTTTATGGCATGTGTGATGATAAGGAATTCGATGAAGACACGTCACGCCTTATCGTGGGACCAATTAATAAACAACGCTGGATCTATTCCGTATCCAAACAATTACTTGATCGTGTTATCTGGGCATACGGCGAAAAAGAAGGTTTGAAATTTACCCTGTTCCGCCCATTTAACTGGATGGGACCTCGGTTGGATAATTTAAACTCAGCACGTATTGGCAGCTCCAGAGCAATTACTCAGTTAATCTTAAATCTGGTTGAAGGCTCCCCGATAAAATTAGTTGATGGCGGAGAGCAAAAACGCTGTTTTACTGATATTCATGATGGGATTGAAGCGCTGTTCAGAATTATTGAAAACAAAAATGGCTTATGTGATGGGCGGATTATTAATATCGGTAATCCGACGAATGAAGCCAGTATTCGTCAATTAGCTGAAATATTGCTGAATAGTTTTGAAAAACACGAATTACGCGGGAATTTTCCTCCTTTTGCCGGATTTAAAAAAATCGAAAGCAGCAGTTATTACGGCCAAGGCTATCAGGATGTTGAGCATCGTAAACCCAGTATTAAGAATGCGGAACGCCTGCTGGGGTGGAAGCCCACTATCGGTATGGAACAGACGATCGATGAGACACTGGATTTCTTCTTGCGTGATGCTGTGCAGGAACTGAAAAGGAAAAAGCAACATACAGGGTAAATATGATGCAAAAAGTGGGCTTAAGAATTGACGTAGACACTTATCAGGGCACCAAGGAAGGTGTACCGCGTTTACTTAAAATTTTACAGCGTCATTATATTCAGGCCAGTTTTTTTTTCAGTGTTGGCCCGGATAATATGGGGCGTCATTTGTGGCGGCTGCTGAAACCTAAATTTTTGTGGAAAATGTTGAGATCAAACGCTGTTTCTCTGTATGGCCCGGATATTCTATTAGCGGGTACCGCTTGGCCGGGAAAGAAAATTGCAAAAGATTTGGGTCATTTGATGAAACAGACGATAGAAGAAGGTCATGAGGTGGGTCTGCATGCCTGGGATCATCAAAGCTGGCAGGCGAAAGTAGGTCGTTGGTCAGGATCAGAATTAGCAGAACAGATACAGCTTGGTGTTGATGCCTTAGAAAAGGAGACAGGGCAGGCTGTAACATGTTCGGCTGTTGCTGGCTGGCGCGCAGATGAGCGGGTGCTGGTGGCTAAACAGCAATTTGGTTTTGATTACAACAGTGATTGCCGTGGAACACATCCATTCAGGCCACTTTTGCCTGATGGAAGTTTAGGAACCGTTCAAATCCCGGTGACATTGCCAACTTATGATGAAGTTATCGGCACACAGGTCAGTGATATCAATTTTAACCATTTTATTCTGGATGCCATTCAAAATGCCCGCGGTGTTCCTGTTTATACTATTCACGCAGAAGTTGAAGGAATGTCTAAATCATCACAATTTGAGGCACTATTGGATATGCTGCATCAGCAAGATATTCAGTTTTGTAAATTAGGTCATTTACTACCTGAAAACCCGGAAACATTGCCAGTTGGGAGAATTGTTCGTTCCGATTTTCCTGGTCGTGAAGGCTGGTTAGGTTGCCAACAAGAGGTATAAAGAAATATGTCGAATGTTCGAATGAGTAGAGCCGGGGCCGTTTTAATGGCTCTTTTTTTTATCTTTACTTACTTGCTCCCTTTGAATGGACGTCTTTTATGGCAACCAGATGAAACTCGATATGCTGAAATCAGCCGGGATATGTTACAGCGTGGTGATTGGATCGTGCCTCATTTTCTGGGTATCCGTTATTTTGAAAAACCAGTAGCAGGATATTGGATAAATAACATTAGCCAGTGGATTTTTGGCGATAGCAATTTCGCAGTGCGTTTTGGCTCAGTATTCAGCATTATGCTCAGCGCATTTTTTCTTTATCGATTAGCCATGATGATGTGGCAGTGCCGTCAGACAGCCTTTATCTCCTGTCTGATTTATATCTCCATGTTCATTGTGTTTTCTATAGGGACTTATAGTGTTCTCGATCCTATGTTTTCATTGTGGGTCACGGCAGGAATTGTCAGCTGCTATTGGGCACTGAAAGCCAGCAGTAGCCGAGAGCGGTTTTTTGCCTGGTTTGTGCTGGGTATAACCTGTGGTATGGCTTTTATGACAAAAGGCTTTCTGGCATTGGTTCTGCCGGTGATCTCGATGATACCAGTCACGATATACCAAAAACGTTTTCTGGAGATGCTCCGTTTTGGTCCGATTGCCGTTATCGGCGCTGTTTTAATTAGTCTGCCATGGGTGATTGCGGTTGCTGTTCGGGAGCCTGATTATTGGCATTATTTTTTCTGGATAGAACATATACAGCGTTTTGCTTCCGAGAATGCACAACATGCATCACCATTCTGGTTTTATCTGCCGATAGTGATTTTGGGTGTCATCCCGTGGTTAGGATTATTACCCGGTGCATTATTTACCGGCTGGAAAGCGAAGAAAAATCATCCTGAAATGTTTTTTCTTTTATGCTGGTTCTGTATTCCTTTGATATTTTTCAGTATATCGAGAGGGAAATTACTGACCTATATCTTGCCATGTATGGGGCCTTTAGCATTGATGATGGCAAAATACGCCGTTGATAGTATGAGGAATGGCAAAATAAAGGCATTGAAGTTTAATGGGTTAGTTAATGTTTTCATTGGACTGATTGCAATACTGGCACTGGTATTTTTGGAGATATTTCCCAAAAATCCTCTTTATCAGTCTAATGAATTACATAAATGGGTATTAGGAATTTTGACATTTGCTGTCTGGGGTATCGTCGGATATTTCTGTTTCAGACATAACGGTAAGCACTGGCAATGGGCCGCAGCATGTTCAATTATGCTTAGCTTATCAATAGGTAGCGCACTGCCTGATAAAACGATTAATTCCAAACTTCCACAGGATTTCATCCAACAATACGAAAAAGAATTAGCAGAAAGTAAATATATTTTATCGGCATCCGTTGGGGTAGGGGCGGCACTGGCGTGGGAATTAAAACGCAATGATATCTATTTATTCCAAAACAAGGGTGAACTGGCGTATGGATTGGATTATCCAGATAGCCAAAACCGATATATAACACTAGAGCAATTCCCCGTTTGGCTGGCCAGCGCACGGAAAGATGGTCAGGTTGCCGTTGTTTTTTTATTATCGTCAAAAGGGAAACTGCCTGAGTTACCCAAACCGGATCTTGTACAGCGAAAATCCCGTTTTGTTCTTGTTATTTATAAGAAGCAACCATGATGAACAGTAGTGCAGGATTATTGATACTCGTTAGTTTATTAACCTGTGCAGGACAAATTTGTCAGAAACAAGCGGTTATCTGCTGGGGAAAAAAGACTCCCTATAAAACATCACTCGTGGCGGTATGGCTAGTGGCTGCTATGCTTCTTTTGGGAGCCGGAATGGTATTCTGGCTGCGATTACTACAATTTTTACCGCTCAGCATCGCCTATCCGATGCTGAGCATTAATTTTGTGGTAATAACATTGATCGGGCAATTTTTGTATAAGGAGAAAGTAGGGTTAAAACACTGGATCGGTGTTTTAGCCATTATGTCGGGGATCTTGTTAATGAGTCTGAATCAATGAAGGGGTATTTTTGGGGAGTAGCAAATGTTTTACTAGTTACGGGCGCGCAGCTATTTTTGAAGTGGGGAATGGCTCGGTTACCTGAACTATCCTTATTGCTACATTGGTTCAATATAGACTGGTTATGGCTGAATATTAATCCTTTGCTGGTGGTGATGGCAGGGCTTACCAGTTACGCATTATCAATGTTCTGCTGGTTTTTTACTTTGAAATATCTGCCATTGAATAAAGCGTATCCACTACTAAGCCTGAGTTACATTTTTGTTTATTTAATGGCAGTATTATTGCCTTGGTTTAATGAAAATACCTCGCCATTAAAAACGATAGGCATCTTGCTCATTCTATTCGGTGTTTGGTTTATTAGCAGGCCAGAAAGCAGGAGGGCTGATTGATGTCACTAAAAATCAGGCATTTATGTCTGCTACTGAGTCTGTTACTTATTGGTTGTTCTAACCCTGTTTCGCAATCGAATCTACCCCCATTGCGAGCAGCTCTGTCTGATCCGATTATGGTTATCGCAAAATTAAAAGAGCAACTTGAACAATGGCAGGGGACACCTTACCGCTATGGAGGTATGGATCGGCGAGGGGTGGATTGCTCAGGTTTTGTTTATCGTACTTTTCATGATCGCTTTAATATCCTCCTTCCACGGACAACAAATCAGCAAACTCAACTGGGAACCCGGATCAGCAAAAAGGATTTGATGCCGGGTGATCTGGTATTTTTCAAAACCGGTAGTGGTGCTAACGGATTACATGTTGGGATTTATGATATCAATAATGAATTTATTCATGCCTCTACCAGCAATGGTGTTATGCGTTCCTCTCTTGATAATGTTTATTGGCAGCGTGTATTTTGGCAAGCCCGCAGAATATGACCACGACCTGAATCACCAATTTAATCTGAGCGTTATGATATCCTAAGGCATTGTTTTTCTTTGTCTGGAGACAAGTAATGTCTAGATTACGATTGCTGCTGTCTGATTCTTATGATCCCTGGTTTAATCTCGCTGTTGAAGAATGTATTTTTCGGCAAATGTCACCAGAGCAGAGTGTTTTGTTCCTATGGCGCAATGCCAATACAGTTGTCATAGGGCGTGCGCAAAATCCGTGGAAGGAATGTAATACGCGGCGCATGGAGCAGGATGGTGTAAAGCTAGCCCGGCGCAGTAGTGGCGGTGGTGCCGTTTTTCATGATTTGGGGAATACCTGTTTTACCTTTATGGCTGGTAAGCCAGCCTATAACAAAGAGATTTCTACTCAGATTATTCTGGACGGACTAAAAAAATCAGGTATTCATGCGATGGTTTCTGGTCGTAATGATCTGGTTTTATCATCTCCGGAAGGAGAGCGTAAAATTTCAGGCTCTGCATATCGGGAAACTAAAGATCGCGGATTTCATCATGGGACGTTGCTGATTAATGCAGATTTGAACCGCCTTGCTGATTATCTCAACCCTGATCCTAAAAAATTACAGGCTAAAGGCATTACTTCTGTTCGTTCCAGAGTGGCAAACCTGTCAGATTTGTTGCCAGACATCACACATGAAAAAATATGTGCGGGGATCACCGAGGCGTTTTTTGAGTATTTTGGTGAAGTGGTAGAGCCGGAAATTATTTCACCGCAAGCGTTACCAAATTTACCCGGTTTTGTTGATGTTTTTAAGAAGCAAAGTAGCTGGGAATGGAACTTCGGGCAGGCCCCCGCATTCAGCCATACACTGGATACCCGGTTTTCTTGGGGAGGTATTGAGTTACATGTTGATATTGAGCATGGAGTTATCAGTCGTTGCCAAATTTTCACTGACAGTCTCGAACCCGCACCACTTGAAGTACTGGCAGAAAAACTGACAGGTGTGCTATATCAGCCAGAAGCTGTTGAGCAGATAATTCAAGCTATCAGAGAACAATACCCCTTACTGGATGCGGAGTTGCAGCAATTTTCATATTGGTTGGTAAATGAACTGAGATAGGAAATAATTGGCAGAGGTTAGACCTAAAAGAAGGTCAACAACAGGGATGTTGACCATAAAGAATGATAATGACTGTGAGTTATTCTTCGCAAAATAAGAATGTCTTTAACTCAGGTAATTTGCCATTTTCTCGGAATTTAGCGGGTGTGGTATTAAAGTGCTTTTTAAAGATCCGTGTAAATGTAGCCTGAGAACTGAAACCATATTGCAGGGCAATATCCAGAATCGGCAAGTCATCCTCGTGTAACGACTTGGCGGCTTCATGAAGGCGGCGCCGACGTACATACTGACCCAATGTACAGCCTTTCAATTCTTTAAAAATGCGTTGTAAATGCCATTTTGAATAACCACTTTTATGGGCAATGGCATCTATTTTAATACCTTCAGTCAGTTGAAGCTGATTTTCTAACCATTTAACAATATCGTTGATAACACTTTCTAACATATATACCTCCCACTAATGTGGGCTTGTGCTAAAAAAGAGTGATATACAAATGATAATTAATATTATTGGAATGGCTCATTTTAATAATATATTTTATAGCGTATACGCAAAATGTGCGATCTTAAATTAATAAGGATTAATTATATTTAATCCCTGATTATATCTCTGGATATTTTTTCTTCCGTTTTCACATAGCACTATTTTTCATATTGGACAAAATAGAGGCGAATACTTTATCTGATACTGTCTGAAAGGAATTTAAGGGCATGGAAAGTATAAAATATATTTCCGAACCAGATAAAATCAGCTTCTGCACTCATTACTGGGTGCTTTTTGGTTATATATACTCCGTCTTTCAAGTTGTCTCTTTGTTGGCTGTGCTCGTTCACCCCAGCCACCGTTTTTATAGGCATAGGTTATCTATGCTTTTGGGGGTTACTGAGAGGTTGATCCCTGCCTCTCCTTTGCCGTCACGATGCATCTTGAAATCCATTGTGTATATAAGGGTATGTGATTTTTGTGTGGTTTTGAATTTGTTGTTTTTCTTGGTGGGTATTTAGCATGTTTATCTTTTTAGCCAAAAAATTGATGTTTTTTATTTTATATGCACTGGTGATAGCGGGAACAACGGGTTTGTTATTTTTAGATGTTAATTATTTACATAACAATGTACAGGAAGAGTCAATTACAGAAATTTTTCAGGAGCTTTCTCTAATTATAATTGCGATTTTGCTATTTTATGAAGCAAAGAGAAATTCGAAATTACGGGCATCGCTTATTTTGATGGCTGGCTTTTTTAGTTGCCTATTAATCAGAGAACTGGATGTATATTTTGATGTTATTTTCCACGGAGCATGGGCGTGGTTTGCTATTCCTCTGGCTCTGCTCTGTATCAGTTACGCGGTCATGCAGGGTTCTAAAACTCTTACTGGGCTTGTGCATTTCACCCGTCATCAAAGTTATTCAATGATGATCTGCGGGCTTTTATGCGTATTAGTATTTTCCCGCTTGTTTGGTATGGGGGCACTTTGGCAGGAGTTGATGGATGAGCATTTTAATCGAGCAGTCAAAAATATGGTGGAAGAAGGCTGTGAAATGTTGGGTTATGCTTTATGCCTGATAGCGATATTTTGGTATCTACCATCGGCCCGTAAGCAACGGCTGATGGATATGAAGTAATTCTTCTCTGATATTGCATATCCGATGCGATTATTGAGGCAAGTTTTGCTGAAATTTGCAAAAGTTGCCTCTAGAAAGGGAATAGACTATTGACGGAGATAAATCTGTGGCTGATGAGTTTCAGGATGTTGCATAACGCCTAAATCAGCCCGATACCATTGTTTAAGAATATCATCACGCAGAACATCTTGCGGTGTACCTGAGGCGACTAATTCTCCTTTATGTAACAGAAGAATTTTGTCTGCGTAGAGTGCAGCCAGGTTCAGATCATGCAATACACAACAGACAGCCAGAGGGCGCTGCCGGGTAAGGTTATGAACAAGCCGTAATGTGTGCTGCTGGTGGTAAAGATCCAGTGCTGATGTTGGCTCATCCAAAAACAAGCAAGACCCAGTAGGCTCTGGGTGCCAGAGCTGAGCCAATGTTCTGGCCAATTGAACCCGTTGCTGTTCTCCTCCGGATAGCTGTTGGTAATTACGATGTTTCAGCTCTTCACATTCGGTCAATGCAATCGCTTCATTGATAGCCGTTTTCTTATGGGTGCTTTCATGAGGAACACGCCCCATCGCAATGATTTCTTCAACACTAAAAGGAAAGGAAAGCGAGCTATATTGCCGCATTACTGCGCGAATACGAGCGAGTTTTTGCGGTTCCCAGTCAGCAAGGGAAGTGCCCTGTAACAGGCACTCACCACTGGCTGGCGAAACATAACCTGTTAACAGCCGTAACAGAGTGGATTTACCTGCGCCGTTAGGCCCAATAATTGCAACAACTTCCCCCTGATTAAGAGAAAGGGACACATCCTTGATAATTTGGCGTTGCCCGATAAAATAGTTCAGGTTTTTAGCTTCGAGCAAACTTTTTTGCATTATTGGCTCCATTACAAACGGCCTCCTGATGGTTTAAGAATCAACCATAAAAAGTAAGGCGCACCGATTAAACCAGTGATAAGACCGACCGGCATTTCAGCGGGAGCCACTAGCGTTCTGGCTAATGTATCCGCAGTTAATAACAGGCATGCTCCACCCAATGCGGATATTGGCAGTAACCAAGAGTGATCTCCACCAAAGCGCAACCTGACAAGATGAGGAATGACAAGACCGATAAAACCGATAACACCGCTCAATGCCACAGCGCAGCCAATCAGTAGGGCACTCAGTAGTAGTAACTGAAACTTAGTCCGTTGAACATTAATGCCTAAATAGTGTGCTTCTTCGTCTCCTAACTGGAGGAGATTCAGTTTTCGTGACTGGCTGAGTGTCAGTAGGCAAACAGGAATAATAATAGAAGCGGCAATAATCAGTGTTGGCCATTCAATCTGGTTTAATGAGCCCATCATCCAAATGGTGAATTGCCGTAATTGCTGATCATCACTGATATAGCTCAATACACCGATAAACGATGCGCACAGGGTATTGATGGCAATACCGGCAAGCAGCAATTTTGACATATTGCCGTGGTTGTATTTATTGAGTGAAAATATCAGGAATGAAACCAGTAAACTGCCGATAAAAGCAGCAATGATATGGGCGTATAATGCAATACCCGCAGGTAAGGAAAGAGGCACAACAATAGTCAATGCCACCGTCAGTGCCGCCCCACTGCTTATACCTAATAGCCCGGAATCTGCAAGCGGGTTGCGGAATAGCCCTTGCATGACAGCTCCAGACATAGCCAGTGCACTTCCAACCAGAATAGCCAGCAAAATGCGCGGGAGGCGAATATTTAACCAAATTTGCCAGTGTGGGTCCTCCAAAGAGGACTCCCACAGCGTTTTAAAAGAAAGAGGCAATGCCCCCATGTTGGCTGAGCTGATTGCCAGAATAAACAGCAATACAGTCAGTAACATCAAGCCAAGGCTGGGGGATTGAGAACGACTCATTGCACTTTCTCCGCAGCCTCACGGACTTTTTTCATGACAGCGGGTGTCTCGATACCGAATCCGAGCAGGCCCATTTCATCCACAACGACGACCTGTTTTTTCTTGCCAGCGGGCGTGAAACTTATCCCCGGAAGTTGCCACAGTTTATCCATTCCACCCAAAGTTTTTAGCCCATCGGTACTGATAAGCAGCAAGTCAGGTTGGCTGGCGATAACACCTTCCTGAGACAGAGGACGGTATCCATTGAATCCCTGCATGGCATTTTGAGCACCAATGGCGTGAATAATCTGATCTGCTGCTGTTTTCTGACCGGCAGCCATTGGCATGATCCCGCCGTGACTCATGACAAACATGACTTTTGTTGGGATCTCTGACGTGGTGATTGTAGCCAGCTGTTGCTGATATTGAGTGATCAGCTCTTCACCACGTTTTTCCTGTTTGACCGCCTTAGCGACGGTCTTAATTTTTTCAGGAACGGCTTCTAACGAGGCTTTGCTTGTCACTTTAATGACTTTTACACCGGAATCTTCGATTTGCTTGAGTGCCAGAGAAGGTTGAGCCAGTTCGCTTGCGAGCACCAGTGATGGACGCATAGACAGAACGCCTTCTGAGCTCAGCATGCGCATATATCCCACATCAGGAATTGAAAGTATTTCCTGAGGATTTTTGCTGGTACTGTCTCTGGCAACAACATGCTGCCCTTCACCCAGTGCAAAAACAATTTCAGACACATCACCACCGATTGTGACAATACGTTCAGCAGAGAACGCACTGGCAGAGATGGTAAGCATAAATGTTAGAAGCCACTTTTTCATGCTACACAATTTTCCTTTTCTGGTTGCAGTTTAGGCAGAGCGGCAACCTGATCACGCCATTGTGCCTGCTCAGGAGTACCTTCAGTACGCTGACCATACAATTGGGCGATTTGGTTACCTTCAGCATCAAACAACTCAAGGCTGGTGACGAAACCATCTGTTGTTGGCTTACGTGTGATCCAGCTTTCAGCGATAGCACTTTCAATCAGATGCAATGTGAAATTGCGATTAAAAATGTTAGCCCACTTCTGGGAAGAGTTTTCTTCCTGATAAGGCATCAAGCGCTCCAGTTTACCAGTAAAAATCTGGATACAACCGCGGTTGCCGACGAAGATCATAATTTCATTTTGATCTTTGTGTGCAACTTCAAGGATCTGAGTCAGAGCGGAGTTATCTACACGATAAGCCAGATCATCTTTGACAGCATTGAAGATTTGCTGACGGTTCAGATTATGACGGCTCATCATAATGAAGAACTGGTGAACGTCAGTCATTGCACGCCATTCTTCATCCAACTGCACTTTCAGCTGTTCAGTCATTTCTGCATATTCAGGGGCTTTTGCCGGTTGAACTTCCAGAGCAGGGTTTTCTTCTGTCTGGTATTTTTCAATCAGTGCTTCCCATGCAGCCATATCTGTATTAGAGGTGGTGTACACTTTGTGCAACGCATCACCCTGACGATCAAAGAACTGAACGCTGTGACGCAGACCGTTCTTTGCTGGTTCTACCAGATAGAAAACACTGCTCCAGTGATCGAAAAATACACGCAAATCAAGTTCACGTGGATTGAGGATCAAGCCAACATGTTCGCTGAACTTGGTATTTTCGTAACGACCAACCTGCTCATGAACTGCGAAGTCATTACGGGTAATGGCTTTGGTTTCACCAACAGTTGCCAGTTCTTGCAGCAGAGTAGGAGCATCAACGTTCAGACGTTTCGCGTCGATACCGACACGACTGTGCAGTAATTCTCCTTCACTGACATTAAGATAAGCCGCCAGATCGCGTGCATATTTGGCTTTATTATCTGCTTTTGCCTGTTGGTAACGTTCATAAAGTGACTGATTCACAGTTGCTAGCTCCTTAAAAAAATGGGGTATAGTTTAAAAATAGTACTTTTATTATTTACCATTGGTAGCTGATGAACAGTTTGGCATTACGGCCACTCTGTGGAGCACCCAATGTTGAGTAATATTGCTTATCAAAAGCGTTGCCGAGCACGACAGAAGTTGTGATACCTTTTAGCTGGTTTTCGCCGTGGTAGCTGATATAGAAATCATTGACGCCGTAACCTGACTGTTGGAAAGCATTTTTCTTCCCATTTTTATCTTTAAAATTAGTCTGGCTAGTGAATTTGCCTACCCAGCCAATAGATACGCCGGTATCAGAAAGAGGGATATCTAATGTACTGGTTACGGTATCCGGGTTGAGCTCATCAATAGATTTGCCAGTTTGTCCATCTTTACCTGTGGTGCGGTTATAAGCCAGATCCCACGAGAACCAGTCAGTGCCATAATTCATTGAAACATCCCAACCCCAGATTTTGGCGTTAGGAATATTGATTGATGTTGTAAACCTCATATCAGGAGTGACAGTGGTAGAAATATAATCTTTTGCTTTGGTATCAAAATAACTTGCTTTGAATTTCAGGCCATCGTTGGAAAGCAATAAATCATCGAAACGTAACCCAAACCCAAATTCCTGAGTTTCATTGCTTTCAGGGCGAAGATTAGGATTAGGTTTCCAGTAATTTGTTAGGGTGAAAGAGCCCCTTTCTGTTTTTTTATTTATAGAGAAATGCTTAGAGTCGTTATACATTTCTCCCATGGTCGGAGAACGGAATGCCTGAGAATAGGAAGCAAACAGCATCGACCAATCTGTAGGAGTAATGCTGATAGCGCCTTTTGATGACCATTTGTCGGCACTGATATCTTTATACTTATTGTTTTTGTTATCGCTTGAAGCCTTGTAGTTGTCATAGCGCGTACCAACGACAACTGAAACGGGCAGATCACGAATAGTTATTTCATCCTGTACCCAGCCGGATGCGAAACGGATATCTGCTTTTGGAAAGCCATTAAGATTATCGCTGCTTGGTTTTTGTCTCTGTTTATAAACTTCAGTGCCATAAGTAAATTGATGAGCAGCAAAAGGAATAGCACTCAAATGAGAACGGTTTTCCAGTTTTATACCAAAAGTTTCTTGTCTGCGGCCTTCAAAGCCTTTTTCTTTCGTTTTGGTATTGATGGCGATATCGGAATAATAAATATCATTTCTCAGATCCAGCCAGTCATAGCTCGACGGATTCAGTTTATAAGTCAGCTGAATATCACGTTGTGCTGTTGTGCGATCTGCCAAGACGTTATCGCTATGGTCATTAATATCCTGTGGATCTTTTGGTTCGTGGGCTTTGTTGTGGTAATAACGCAATTCACCACCAATTGACTGGATATCATCAATTTTCCATGTGCCTTTCGCCATCACATTGCCGATGTTTTCATCGTTTCGACCTTTTACACCACCGCCATAGCGAATATTGCCAACATCGCGGGTACTGAAAGTAAACAGGCCATCAAGATTCTCAGTTTTGCCAAAAGTAGCAGCGCCAAGCCCCCAACTGTGATCTCCTGTTCCCGCACGGCTGAAAACACGAAAACCGCTATTTTGCCCTTCCTGCAAGAGATCTGCTGCATCGACTGTTTGATAGGCAATCACACCACCTAATGCACCACTACCGTAGAGCAGGGCGGATGGGCCACGAACGATTTCAACCTGTTTAATCAACGCTGGGTCGAGAAAAACACCATTAATATGCCCGGTATCAGTTCCCTGACGAACACCGTCAACCAGCATTAAAACCCCTTTTTGGGAGTAACCACGCAGGCTGATATCTTGCCCATTAGCGCGCCCGTAATCAGCGGCATTAATCCCGGGGATTTTACGCAGTAAGTCGTTAGCATTACCTGCAACTTTGCTGCTGGCTGAATTCCCTTCAACAACTGTTACCATCATTGGAGCTTCAAAACTGTCACGCTGATTGCCTGTGGCATAAACCGTTATCGTATCTTTATGCTTACTTTTTTCGGTTGTGTCTTTTTTGTCAGTTGGAATGCTGGCTGCGTGAGCAGAAGACAACCCTGTTAAAATAACAATACTTAATGCAGACAATTTCAGGTTTGGTGGTTGAATCCGGGACATGCAAGTTATCTCCATGATTTAATGGTGTTTTAAAACATACGAGTGGTTTTAATCCCATGACATGAATATGCCTTATTTTCAGGATTATGATTAAGTCAAAATAAGATTTTGTTTAAGGTTGAACCACGATGTAATGCCAAAAGGATCTGCTGTTGCAAAGGGGTAATGTGGTAGTACGGGTAGTCAGTTAGTATTTTCATAGCCAATATGAACAATAATTATTCTAATATTGAGAATAATTATCGTTTCTATGATGATTAACTTCAAGCTATTTTTTATATAAGGAAGAATGGGTAATCTAAGGACTTTTTAACAGGTTATGGCTTCCATTATGCACAGAAGCCAAAAATAGATACTAAAGAAGAGGTATTCAGCAACGTTTTTTAGCTGCTTCGGCCAGTATATGAAGGAATTCTTCTGTATCCTGCCAGCTAAGGCATGGGTCAGTAATCGATTGTCCATAGGTCAGCGGTTCTCCCAACATGATTTTTTGGGAACCTTCGACTAAAAAACTTTCCGCCATAACTCCAGCGATGGCTGTTGAACCAGAATTAATCTGCTGGCTGATATCTCTGGCGACATCCAGTTGCCGACGGTGGATTTTCTGGCAGTTACTGTGGCTGCAATCAATGACTAACCTTTCCGGTAAGCGGAATTCACGCAGTTTCTGACAGGTTGCAGTAATATCTTCAGCGTAGTAATTAGGTTTTTTTCCGCCACGCATGATAACGTGCCCGTAGGGATTTCCGCTGGTTTGGTAAATTGTCATCTGCCCGTCTTTATCCGGTGACAGGAACGTATGTCTGGCACTTGCTGCACGTATTGCATCAATCGCAATATGAGTATTGCCGTCAGTACCGTTTTTAAATCCGACAGGGCACGAGAGGGCGGAAGCCATTTCCCGATGGATTTGGCTTTCAGTTGTTCTTGCACCAATAGCACCCCAGCTAATTAAATCCGCAATATACTGCCCGGTCACCATATCCAGAAATTCTGTCGCGGTAGGCATTCCCAATTCGTTGATATTTATTAATAAATTACGTGCAAGTGAGATCCCTTTATTGACCTGACAGGAACCGTCCAGCATAGGGTCTGAAATTAATCCTTTCCAGCCGACAACAGTCCGCGGTTTCTCGAAGTAGGTTCTCATTACGATTTCCAGACTATGCTGATATTTTTCACGCAATACTTGCAGGCGTGATGCATAATCAAGGGCAGCATCGGTATCGTGAATAGAGCAGGGACCGATAATAACCAGTAAACGTTGATCGTTACCGTTGAGAATGGCTTCAATGCGTTTTCGTGACAGCGTCACATTTTGGCGTATTTTTTCTGATATCGGATACTGTTCAGAAAGGGTTTTAGGTGTTATCAGCTTATCAATAGAGCGGGTTCGTAGCTCATCTGTTTTGTACATATACTTTCTCGAATTCTACTTCATTTTGAGGCGCAGTCTGGCGTGATAGAAATTACAATAACTCAGCCTCCGATAAATTCAACAAAACATTAACGTCAATTTAAGCGAAACGCTTGTGTATGAAATTTTAATGATGCCTGAATTATGCTGATCCTTTGGATCAGAACATACGCCGTTTCAATCCCATACTGTCAATAATCTTGGCTGAAATCTCTTCGACAGAATAATTGGTGGTATTTAAGTAATTAATCTTATTTTTACGAAATAGAGCTTCAACTTCAGCAAGTTCGATACGACATTGTCGTAATGAAGCATAACGGCTGTTTTCTCTGCGTTCTTCACGGATGGCAGCCAGCCTCTCAGGGTTTATCGTCAGGCCGAATAATTTGTGCTGAAACGGTTTAAGGTCAGCCGGCAATTGTAGGTTATCCATATCATCAGCAGTGAAAGGGTAATTTGCTGCCTGAATACCGAACTGCATGGCAAGATAAAGGCTGGTGGGAGTTTTTCCACAGCGTGAAACACCCAGAATAATGACTTGTGCCTGATCGAGGTTACGCAGTGAAATACCATCATCGTGTGCCAGAGCATAATCAATGGCTGCAATACGGGCATCATATTGACTCAGATTTTTTTTAGATAAACCGTGTGTACGGTGTAACTCTGGTTTTGGTTCCAGCCCGATTTCCTGCTGCAACGGTGCGACGAGAGTCTGGACAATATCCAGACAAAAGCCGTCACTGCTGGTAATGATATTTTTAACCTCGCTGGAAATTATGGAATAAAAAACCAGTGGTCTGATATTTGTTGCCTGATAAAGATTATTTATCTGGTTTCTGATTTCTTCGGCTCTTATTTTGCTGGTGACGAAAGGTAAGGTATAAGACGTCATCGTAATCGGAAATTGAGATAATACAGCATGGCCGAGGACTTCTGCTGTAATTGCGGTACCGTCGGAGATGAAAAAGACACTACGCTCCAGTGGCTCATTTTCTTGATTCTGCGGGAATGGGATCTCTATCATTGTATTTTCTTTTATTATTGGGTAGATGGATATATTAAAATATTGGCTGAATCGTTTTTATTGCAAATAATAACTACAGATAGCGTTTTGGATTATACCTGTAAAAAAATAATATTGCTGGGTTGATCGATTCACCTTTCCATATATAGCAATACATTGTGCTAGGCTATTTCCTGCTGTAAAGAGCAGCACTAATTTTCCGATTTGTACCTCCGAATGTAAAAAGGATAGTTTCAATGTCCAATAATGGCCTCACCCCATGTAATGTACTTTGGTATAACCAACTAGGCATGAATGATGTTAATCGGGTCGGTGGTAAAAACGCCTCGCTTGGTGAAATGATCACCAATCTGGCCGACCTTGGTGTATCTGTTCCCAATGGTTTTGCTACAACAGCACAGGCATTTAATGATTTTTTGGAACAAAGTGGTGTTAATCAGCGTATTTATCAATTATTGGATGAAATAGATGTTGATGATGTCAATCAATTAGCTAAGGCTGGTGCACAGATCCGTCAGTGGGTGATTGATACGCCATTTACAGTACAACTGGAAAAAGATATCCGGGAAGCTTACTTGCAATTGTCTGAAGGAGAGCCTGATGCCTCTTTCGCTGTCCGTTCCTCCGCAACGGCTGAAGACATGCCGGATGCCTCTTTTGCAGGGCAGCAGGAAACTTTCCTGAATGTACAGGGTATTGATGCGGTGATGGTTGCCATTAAACATGTCTTCGCATCTCTCTTTAATGATCGTGCTATTTCCTACCGTGTCCATCAGGGTTATGATCACCGTGGCGTGGCGCTGTCAGCAGGTGTACAGCGGATGGTACGCTCTGATTTGGCATCATCCGGTGTCATGTTTACGATTGATACTGAATCCGGTTTTGATCAGGTTGTGTTTATTACATCTGCCTATGGTTTAGGTGAGATGGTTGTGCAGGGCGCAGTAAATCCTGATGAATTTTATGTGCATAAACCTACATTAAGAAATAATCGCCCAGCGATAGTTCGACGTAATCTGGGTTCCAAAAAAATACGTATGGTCTATGCAGACAGCAAAGAACACGGTCAGCAGGTTCGGACAGAAGATGTTTCTGAAGCATTGCGTAATTGCTTTTCTCTTGCCGATAATGAAGTCGAAGAATTGGCAAAGCAGGCCCTACTGATTGAAAAACATTATGGTCGCCCGATGGATATTGAATGGGCGAAAGACGGGCATAATGGCCGACTGTATATTGTACAGGCGCGTCCTGAAACAGTCCGTTCCAATCAGCAGGTGATGGAACGCTATCAGCTTAATGAACAGGGCAGTGTGCTGGTGGAAGGCCGTGCAATTGGGCACAAAATCGGTATTGGTACAGTTAAGGTTATTCACAATCTCAGTGAAATGGATCGCATTCAGGTCGGTGATGTGCTGGTGACAGACATGACTGACCCGGATTGGGAGCCAATTATGAAAAAAGCAGCAGCGATTGTGACTAATCGAGGGGGGCGCACCTGCCATGCTGCTATCATTGCCCGTGAACTGGGTATTCCTGCTGTTGTGGGTTGTGGCGATGCAACAGAACGCCTGAAAGAAGGTGAACTGGTCACGGTCTCCTGTGCGGAAGGGGATACGGGGTTTGTTTATCGAAATAAACTGGATTTCAGTATCCAAAGTTCGCAGGTTGATGAGCTGCCACAATTGGATGTTAAGATCATGATGAACGTTGGTAATCCAGATCGTGCATTTGATTTTGCCTGCCTGCCGAATGAAGGTGTAGGGCTGGCACGTCTGGAGTTCATCATAAATCGCATGATTGGCGTTCATCCTCGTGCACTGCTTGAGTTTTCTGAGCAATCCCCTGAATTACAGGCACAGATTAAATCTTTAATGACCGGTTATGATGATCCTGTTGAATTTTATGTCGGACGCCTGACAGAAGGTATTGCAACGCTGGCCGCTGCATTCTGGCCTAAACGCGTTATTGTACGTTTGTCTGATTTCAAATCGAATGAATACGCGAATCTGGTGGGCGGCGAGTTATACGAACCACATGAAGAAAACCCGATGCTTGGTTTCCGTGGTGCTGGTCGTTATGTCTCTGACAGTTTCCGCCAGTGTTTTGCTCTGGAATGTGAGGCAGTCAAACGGGTACGTAATGTTATGGGATTAACAAATATTGAAGTCATGATCCCATTTGTACGCACTGTGGCGCAGGCCGAAGCCGTTGTATCAGAGTTGGCATCACAAGGCTTGAAGCGTGGTGAAAATGGGCTAAAAGTCATTATGATGTGTGAAATTCCATCAAATGCATTATTAGCGGAACAATTTTTGGCACATTTTGATGGTTTCTCTATCGGCTCAAATGATATGACTCAATTGGCATTAGGCTTGGATCGCGATTCAGGTGTTGTCTCTGAATTATTCGATGAGCGTAATGATGCGGTGAAACAACTACTTTCTATGGCTATTCAGGCGGCCAAGCGTCAGGGAAAATATGTTGGTATTTGCGGTCAGGGGCCTTCAGATCACGAGGATTTTGCCGAGTGGTTAATGAAAGAAGGAATTGACAGCTTATCATTAAATCCCGATACGGTGGTGAAAACCTGGGTTTCTTTAGCAGGAAATAATTAATAAACATCTAATTCAGACATGAATTAAAAAGCCTGTTAAAAACATTTTCAGGCTTTTTTCTTTATAACACGATCTTTTTTAATGCGAAGGTTATTTTATATAATTCCAACGGGAATTTTTTCCAAAAAAAAAGCCTATCATGGGCTGACAGGCAAAGACTACACACAGCAATATATATTACTTCACACATCTCAGTTTGTGGCGTTTACAAACTAAGACTGCTATTCATGGGAAACATAGTTTCGATGAAATGAATACTAATTTAATAAATCAGTTTATTCATTAAGAATTCTCTTAATAAATCAGAATTGGAAAAACAAATTTAAAAAGCAACTTTCTCGTAACAAATTTTCTGAGATTATTTACTGTTGGAATTAATATGAGTTTTTTATAGGCAAGAGATAATACATTTACTTTAATGATAATTGCGCGGAAAAATAATTCTCCGCGCTTTGTGTTTTATTATTACATATGAGCTTTTTTGAAATACAGCTTAGTGACTTCTATTTAATTTCGGGTTTGGGCACTTCATCCATCCATGCCAGCAATAGGCTGTAAGAAACAGCCAGTACAACCGGCCCGATAAATAAACCAATTACGCCCAGCGAAAGTATGCCGCCAATGACGCCGGTAAGAATTAAAACCATAGGTAAATCGGCACCCAGACGAATAAGGAAAGGCCGAAGAACACCATCCATAGTGACCAGGATTAAACTCCAGACCACTAAAATTGTTCCCAGAGTTGTTTCGCCTGTCCAGTAAAGCCAGATAATAGACGGAATAAGAACTAACAGAGGCCCTAACTGTGCAACGCAAAGTACGAACATCAGAACGGTCAGAACCATAGCATAGGGAATACCTGCAATTGCTAGCCCAATACCGCCTGCGATGGCTTGTACAAGGGCAGTTACAACTACGCCAAGGGCAACGGCGCGGATAGAACGGGCAGCCAGTACAACAACCGCATCGCCCCGTTTACCTGCCAGTCGGATGGCGAAATGGCGAATCCCCTGCATCACGTGTTCACCTTTCCAGTAAAGTAGAACACTGAACAGTACCATTAAGGTCAGATGGAATAAAAACCGGCCGGCATTGGCAGCCTGAGCAAAAAACCATGTGGCTGCTTTTCCGATATAAGGCGGAATTTTAGCCATGAGCATATTACTGCCCTCAGAGATGATGTTCTGCCATTTAATATATAAATCCTGACCGACGACCGGAATTTTATTTAGCCATTCCAATTGAGGTAGGTGCATATTGGATGGAGATTTTGCCCATTCAATGAGTGGTGCGCTGTTTTCCAGCAGGTTGCTGACCAATAATGCTATAGGGATAACAAATAATAAAATGAGCAGTAACGTCATAATGGAAACTGCTATCCAACGTTTTCCCCATAAACGTCGCTGTATTTTTTCCATTAGCGGCCAAGTTGCGATAACTACCATTCCTGACCAGATGAATCCTAAAACAAATGGACTTAAAACCCAAAAGCTGGTCGTAATGAGCAGTAAAATGAAGAACAGTACAAATAGCAGCTTGGGTAAATCCTGATGTGGTTGCGATTTTTCCATGAAATGATTTCTCTCGGCGATTAAAAATACTGTCGGGATCCACAATGGTAAATAAATATAACGTTATTTCACATGTTGCTCAAAACTGGCAAATATTGTGATATTGTTAAAAGCCTGCCTGTTCAGATCCCTGTCTGAACCCGACAATGAAGGTAGTATATAACTATAGCAATGTGGACAATTATTAGAAAAGGGGCAATGAGCCAATGATCCCACGTATACCACAAGCCCCCCGAGTCAGTGAACTGGTAAAGGAATATTTGACTGTACTGAAAGAAGCCGGTTTTACAGGTGATACTGCCAGTAATTACGCTGATCGACTCACTATGGCGACAGATAATAGTATTTATCAGTTGCTACCACAAGCGGTTATCTTTCCCCGCTCAACTGCTGATGTTGCACTGTTGGCAAGAATTGCAGGAGAAGAGCGCTTCCATTCGCTGACATTTACCCCCCGGGGAGGCGGAACGGGTACGAATGGGCAGGCACTCAACAATGGCATTGTTGTGGATATGTCCCGTTATATGAAAAGAATTCTGGAAATTAACCCGGAGCAAGGGTGGGTTAAAGTTGAAGCCGGAGTTATCAAAGATCAGCTCAATCAATACCTAAAGCCTTTCGGCTATTTCTTTTCTCCTGAATTATCAACCAGTAATCGTGCGACATTGGGTGGGATGATCAATACCGATGCATCCGGTCAGGGTTCGCTGGTGTATGGAAAAACGTCAGATCATGTACTTGGTGTTCGGGCTGTTCTACTGGGTGGAGAAATGTTTGATACCCGCCCAATGAATACAACATTGGCGGAATCGATTGCGAAAGAAAATTCAACTGTTGGGCATATCTATAAAACCGTACTCGAACGCTGTCGTGAACAACGGGAATTAATTATTGAAAAATTCCCAAAACTTAATCGGTTTTTAACGGGGTATGATTTACGCCATGTCTATAGCGATGATCTGCAATCTTTTGACCTAACACGCATCTTAACCGGCTCTGAAGGTACTCTGGCTTTTATTACTGAAGCAACGTTAGATATTACGCCGTTGCCAAAAGTCAGGCGGCTTGTAAATGTAAAATATGATTCTTTTGATTCAGCCTTGCGTAATGCTCCATTTATGGTTGAAGCGAAGGCACTTTCTGTTGAAACAGTGGATTCTAAAGTTCTCAACCTTGCACGGGAAGATATCATCTGGCACTCAGTAAAAGAGCTGATTACCGATGTGCCTGATAAGGATATGCAAGGGCTGAATATTGTTGAATTCAGTGGCAATGATGAACAGCAAATTGATCAACAGGTTAGTACGCTCTGCCAGCGCCTTGATGAACTGATGGTGAACAATCAGGCCGGGATAATCGGTTACCAGACTTGTCACCATTTAGATGATATTGAACGCATTTATGCGATGCGGAAAAAATCTGTTGGTTTACTTGGCAATAGTAAAGGTGCAGCCAAACCCATTCCATTTGTGGAAGACACGTGTGTTCCTCCTCAGCACCTTGCTGATTATATAGCTGAATTTCGCCAGCTCTTGGATAGCCATCAGCTTAATTATGGTATGTTCGGCCATGTGGATGCAGGTGTTTTACACGTGCGGCCTGCATTGGATATGTGCGATCCTCAGCAGGAAATGCTAATGAAGCAGATTTCCGATGAAATAGTTCATCTGACGGCCAAATATGGTGGATTGTTATGGGGAGAACACGGAAAAGGCTTTCGGGCAGAATATAGTCCCTCTTTCTTTGGTGAAATATTATACGACGAACTGCGTCGGATTAAAGCCGCATTTGATCCGCTTAACAGGCTGAATCCGGGAAAAATCTGCCCGCCGATCGGCATTGATGCTCCCATGATGAAGGTTGATGAGGCCAAGCGAGGCACTTTTGACAGAACGATCCCCGTTAATGTCAGAAGCACATTCCGTGGAGCAATGGAGTGTAATGGTAATGGCCTATGCTTCAATTTTGACGTTAAAAGCCCGATGTGTCCTTCAATGAAAATCAGCCAGCATCGGATCCATTCACCCAAAGGGAGAGCTACTCTTGTCAGGGAATGGCTGCGGCTTTTGACGGAGCAGGGTGTTAAACCTGAATTACTGGAGCATGGGCTTGACCAGTCGCGCCCCAGCCTGCGTGGTTTGATTGAAAAAACACGTTATAGTTGGCAGGCATGGCGGGGAGAGTATGATTTTTCACATGAAGTAAAAGAAGCGATGTCAGGCTGTCTGGCCTGTAAGGCCTGTTCGACACAATGCCCGATTAAAATTGATGTGCCATCGTTCCGTTCCCGTTTTCTGGCTTTGTATCATAGCCGTTATTTACGCCCGTTGCGTGATCACATCGTCGCTAACGTTGAAGACAGTACTCCATTAATGGCAAAAGCACCCCGCGTATTTAATTTCTTCCTGCGGCAGCCATGGGTGCAAAAACTCAGCCAGCATACTATTGGTATGGCTGATCTGCCTCAGCTTTCCTATCCGACATTGCAGCAGCAATTGGCAGGACACTATGCGGTGGGAACGACACTGGAACAGCTTGAAACCTTATCCTTACCTCAGCGTAAACAGCATGTACTTATTGTTCAGGATCCTTTCACCAGTTATCACGATGCAAAAGTGGTCACTGATTTTGTGCGACTGGTTGAGAAACTTGGATATCAGCCAGTGTTGTTACCGTTTTCTCCCAATGGAAAAGCGCAACACGTCAAAGGTTTCTTAAATAAGTTTGCCAAGACAGCCCGGAAAACGGCTGATTTTCTGAATCGGGCGGCACAATTGGATATTCCGATGGTGGGTGTCGATCCAGCCTTAGTTCTGTGTTATCGGGATGAATACAGGGATATTCTCGGTGAACATCGGGGTAATTTTAATGTCCAATTAGTTCATGAATGGTTGGTTAATATATTGCCAGAAATTATTCCAACAGAAAAACGTGACAATGTAACACCTAGTCATGACTGGTATCTGTTTGGGCACTGTACAGAAGTGACAGCGTTACCTAACAGCGGTAAACAGTGGAGTGACATCTTTCACCATTTTGGCGGTAATTTAAATAACGTCAACGTGGGGTGCTGTGGTATGGCTGGAACGTATGGTCACGAAAAAAAGAATCTCGAAAACTCGCTTGGTATTTACCGGCTTTCATGGGCGCCAGCATTGAACAACCTTGTTTTGGAGCATTGCCTTAGCACCGGTTATTCATGCCGTAGTCAGGTGAAGCGAATAGAAGGAAAAGTACTTAAACACCCATTACAAGCTTTATTGGAGATAGTGTAGTGATTCAGAAACAACAAATTTGGAAACGTAGCGCAGATGTCAGCATGCTAAATCAATTGAGAAATGACTGCATGTTAGGATATGTTGGAATAGAAATAACCCAGCTTGGTGATGATTTCCTTGAAGGCACAATGCCGGTTGATCAACGAACTAAACAGCCATTCGGGATTTTGCATGGTGGGGCATCTGTGGTGTTGGCAGAATCACTGGGTTCACTCGCTGGCTATCTTTGCTCAGAAGGTGAACAAAAAGTTGTCGGTGTCGAAATTAATGCGAATCATATTAAAGCCGTGCGTGATGGTATAGTTAAAGGAGTCTGCAAAGCAATCCATCTTGGACGTTCTCATCAGGTCTGGCAGATTGATATTTATAACGGACAGCAACAATTATGTTGCACATCTCGTTTGACTACAGCGATATTGTCCTAATATTTGGTATATAAAAGCAGTTTGCTTAGTTTTTATTGTGGCAAAGGGGGGTAAAATAGCCTTATGTGAGGCTATTAATTAACCACTGGCATTCAAATATCATTGAGGAAGTGTGTATGAAGCGATTTTTGACTTTTATCAGTACTTTCTTGATCGGCATGTTGTCGTTCTGCGGGATAGCTAATATGGCTTATGCGGTGGAATATCCGCTACCACCTGCTAACAGTAGCCTGATTGGTGAGAATTCCATCTATGTCGTACCTAATGATGGACTTCCTCTGGAAGCCATAGCCGCTAAATACCAAATAGGTTTGTTGGCGATGTTAGAAGCCAATCCTGGTGTTGATCCGTATTTACCTAAACCCGGAACCAAGCTGGTCATCCCATCACAGATGTTGCTTCCCAATACTCCCCGTCAGGGTATTGTTATTAATCTGGCTGAAATGAGGCTTTATTATTATCCGAAAGGGAAAAATAGTGTCATTGTGTATCCAATCGGCATCGGGCAGCTTGGGCGCAATACGCCAACAATGACAACTTCAGTCAGCCAGCTTATTAAAAATCCTACATGGACGCCTACTACAAATATTCGTAAGGATTATGCGAGTCGAGGGATTATCCTGCCCGCTGTAATACCCGCCGGGCCAGATAATCCAATGGGCGATTTTGCTTTGCGTCTGTCCGCTGGGCGAGGGGAATATCTGATACATGGCACCAATGCCAATTTTGGTATTGGCATGCGTGTTAGCTCCGGTTGTATACGTTTACGTCCTGATGACATTAAAGCACTTTTTCACAATGTTCCAAGAGGAACCCGTGTTCAGATTATTAATGAACCGATCAAATATGCAGTAGAGCCGGATGGAAAACGTTATGTTGAAGTCCATCAGCCTTTGTCAAAAACAGAATCGGATGATCCTCAGACCATGCCAATTAAGCGCACGGAAGGGTTATTAAAATTTATTGGAAACAAGGGAACCAATGTTGTTTTGGTCGATCAGGAAATTATTCGTCGTTCTGGAATACCAGTAGCGGTAAATGAGAAAGGGCTTTCATCCAGTCACAGGGAGAAAGAGATATCACAGTTAGTGGAGGAGCGTGAAGACGAAACTCTGAACGTTCAGCCAGTTAAACTACCCCTGTTGAATCAGCCCACACCGGTCTATCAGACTAAGTCCTGACCTAAGCTGTAGATAATCCAAGATATACATAAAGAATGGCGTACTTATTAAGTACGCCATTCTTGAAAATGCTACAAATTTATTTTTTGTAGGAACGAACTTGGTTGTCAAGACGTTGGTTAGCACGAGCTGCTTCGTCTTTAGCTGTTTGTACATCAGAACGCATTGAGCCAACTTCGTTGCTCAGTTGGTCCACTTTGGAACCCAAAGTTAGAACCTGAGAAGAAAGCTGGTCAACCTTTTTAGCCGTGCTTGTACAACCTGCTAACATCGTAGAAGCGAGAATTACTGCGCCAAGTACAATTTTAGTACGATTCATCACAATACCCTCTAGATTAAGTTAATCTTCAAGTAGCTATCTAATTATTACACAAACTTTTTTAGAAAGAGAATAAATTTTGTCCGGATAAACAAATTCTACTGTTTTTCGCTCTAAAATAAGTTAATAATTTTTAGATAACTACAATAAAACGGTAATGAGAGGAATAATTAAATCAGAAAAATCTCAAACATTACGTGATGTATCTTCCAGTTTTTCACTGTACTGATGTAATAAACCAATAATATCCCATTGCCTATTTTGTTATTTTGACACATTTTTCTCTGGCAGAATCCGTGGGTTAAGTGAGTAAAATGCTTTAAGGATGCGAATTAGCGTCAATAACTTTAAAATAATTAGTGTGTTTATTATACATCTTTTATTGCTGTTTTTTGCGCTTATTACAGGAGCACATTTTTTATTAGCGGGGAAGGGACAAAAATATGGAGGGATTATTTATAAGTGCAGATCGCTCAATTACCGAGCGATCTGCTTTGTAATCAAAAATAATTACAGTACATGAACAGAAGATGTATTTGTTGTGCCGCTTGGTACTAATGCACCGGATACCATCACAACGATATCACCTTTACTTGCCATACCGCTGGCTAATGCAGCTTCTTTACCGATACGGTAAAAGTCATCGGTAGAGGCAATTTCTTTGACAACCTGTGTAGAAACGCCTTTAACCAGCAATAACTGGCGGGCAGTGATTTCATTGGTAGTTAATGCGAGGATCCGTGCATTAGGGAAGTATTTACGCACAGATCTTGCTGATTTACCGCCATAAGTTGCAACAACGATCAGAGGGGCTTCCAGTTTTTCCGCAATTTCTACTGCGCCACGGCAAACTGCCTCAGTTACACGCAATTTCTGTGTTTTGGTATTTTCAATCCGGCTGCCCATAACGCGATCTGTACGTTCACAGATAGTTGCCATGATGGAAACGGCTTCAACTGGATATTTTCCTTTCGCACTTTCGCCAGAAAGCATTACTGCGTCAGTTCCGTCCAAAATTGCGTTGGCAACATCACCAGCTTCGGCACGGGTAGGGCGTGGATTTTTGATCATGGAATCCAGCATCTGAGTCGCAGTGATGACAACTTTACGTGCAGAGTTACATTTCTCTATCATCATTTTCTGCGCGAAAATGACTTCTTCTACCGGAATTTCAACACCCAGATCACCACGGGCAACCATGATACCGTCTGAGGCTTCCAGGATCTCATCAAAATTGTTCAAACCTTCCTGGTTTTCAATTTTAGAAATAATCTGGATATGTTCACCACCATGAGCCTTCAGGTGTTCACGAATTTCCAGAACATCAGAACGCTTACGGATGAAAGAGGCAGCGATAAAATCAACACCCTGTTCACAGCCAAAGATGAGATCTTGCTTATCTTTTTCTGCCAGCGCAGGCAGGTTGATAGAAACATTCGGCAGGTTGACGCCTTTGTTTTCGCCTAAGTCACCGTTGTTCAGAACTTCACAGATAACTTCAGTGGCGGTGATCTGTTTTACTGTCATGGCAATCAGGCCATCATCGACCAAAACTGTATTACCTACAGATAAATCGGCTGGTAAGCCTGAATAGGTTACGGCAACGCGCTCCTGATTGCCGATAGTGGATTGATCAGTTGTAAAGGTGAAAGTCTGACCAGCTGTCAGGGAAACATCATTACCATCTTCCAGCTTCATGGTACGGATTTCAGGGCCTTTAGTATCCAGTAAGATAGCTGCTTTTTTACCGGTTTTTGCAGTGACTGAGCGGATATTTTTAATACGCTGACCATGTTCTTCGTAGTCACCGTGAGAAAAATTCAGGCGCATAACGTTCATGCCTGAGTTAAGCAGTTCGGTCAGTTTTTCTTCGGATTCAGTTTTTGGCCCGATAGTACAAACAATTTTGGTTTTTTTCATGACAATCTATCTACTACTGGTTTTAATGGATTAAAAAGAGTGTATTACCAACCATTGACATTATATGCCAGTGTCACTTGGCTCTGTTAGTCTGGCATTTTAAGTTGCGCAACATACATGGAAAACGGATGGCAGAAAAGTGTCAATTGGTTGTTTTTCATCAAGCCAGGCATGTATTAACCATGTGGATTTAGAGCGATTAATCATCTGCAATTTTTTCTGGATTCGGTAAATTAATTGGCTGAAACCATTCAACTAATGACAGGGCCGTATTATAGAGGCTAATTTCTGTGAAATGAATCAAAAAGTGATTCTTAAAAAAATTTATCTGGGAAGAATAAAAAATGAACATACTCATATCAGAAAAATCAGAGAGTTGTTGCGCAACAGTGAAAAAATAATTTTTAGTAGCTTGAATATTGCAGATGAAAAAAGTGTTTTTATAAAAAATTCGAGTGGTTATCAGAAAAATAGCAAAGGTATTACAGATGATAAAAATGAGGATATCAAGTGAATGGTGCGTCCGAGTGGACTCGAACCACCGACCCCCACCATGTCAAGGTGGTGCTCTAACCAACTGAGCTACGGACGCACATAAATTTGAGTTGCTATGCCAACCAGAGATTTGGTGCGTCCGAGTGGACTCGAACCACCGACCCCCACCATGTCAAGGTGGTGCTCTAACCAACTGAGCTACGGACGCAATCTAAATTTCTATGGGTGACAACGGGGACGAATATTAACGATCGCTGAGCTATCTGGCAAGGGAAAAAATGCAAATTCGTGTTTAATTGCTCGCATTTACATCTTTTAGTGTGAATTTGCAGCTTTTTTCCCTTGAGATATTAATTTAATGGACTAAATTAACGGGTAGAACGAGCGAGGACAGCATGATCAGGCTGCTTTTGTAACCACAAAATCCGGTAGCCAATCATAATTGCTGCAACGGTCAATCCGATAATAAACCCAATCCAGAAACCTTGTGGACCCATAGGTTCAGTAACAAAATTGGTCAATGCCAGAATGTAGCCACTTGGTAATCCGAACATCCAATAGGCGATGAAAGTGATAACGAAAATAGAGCGCGTATCTTTATATCCACGTAATACACCTGAGCCAATGACTTGAACAGAATCTGAAAGCTGGTAAATAGCAGCAAATAGCATCAGATTAGATGCTAATATGACCACTTCAGGATTATCGTTATACATCATAGCAATCGGTTCACGGAATATTGTCGTGAATGCGGCGGTTATGCTAGCAATTATTAACCCGAGCGCAAGGCTCGTATAAGCTGATACTTTGGCACCTTCAGTTGATTTCTGTCCGAGGTTATAACCCACCCGGATAGTGGCTGCGATACCAAATGACAGCGGGAACATAAACATCAGTGAACTGAAATTAAGCGCGATTTGATGTCCTGCAACATCCACTACTCCAAGAGGTGAGAGCAGTAAGGAGACAACAGCAAACAATGTCACCTCAAAGAACATAGCCAGACCGATAGGCAATCCCAGCAGAGTAATGCGTTTTTGTGTATGCCAATGAGGACGAGAAAAACTCTCAAATGTATGAATATCTTTCTGGGATGGTGCGTGTTTAACATAGGTAAGTAGTAACAGACACATAACCCAGTAAACGCTCGCGGTTGCAACCCCACAACCTACACCACCAAGTTCTGGTGCACCAAACTTACCGTAAATGAAAATATAGTTGACAGGGATATTCACTAATAGCCCGATAACGCCAATAACCATCGCTGGTTTGGTTTTTGACAGCCCTTCACACTGGCAGCGTAAAACCTGATAGAACAGGCAACCGGGTGCTCCCCACATAATTGCATGGATAAAATCGATGGATTTTTGTGCCAGAACAGGATCGACATTATGCTGCGCTTCTATAATAAATCGGCAGTTATATAAAATCGTCATTACAAAGATAGAAAGAAATGTTGCCAGCCAAAAACCTTGTTGGATCTGGCCTGCAACATTTTTTCTCTGACCTGAGCCATTCATATGGGCAACTATCGGCGTTAAAGCCATCAAAATCCCTTGAGCAAGCAAAATCGCTGGCAGCCAGATTGATGTCCCTATAGCAACAGCGGACATTTCTATTGCACCTGCTTTACCGGCCATGACTGTATCGACGACTCCCATCGCAGTTTGTGAAGACTGAGCGATAATGACGGGGATCCCCAGAGCGAGCAAACTACGCGCTTCATTTAAATATTTCTGCACGTACTACACCTTTTAATTGAAAAATTGACGATAGAAAAAACAAGGAATATTTCTGCGAGCAAACAGAACTGTTTGAAAAGCAACCTCTTGTTAACATAGGTATTGTATAGGACTCATTTTACTAATCCAATCATTGTTTGATATTTAGTCTAAATGAGGAATAACATTACACGTGAAATAGTGTTTAAAAGAGATTAGTGGGTTACACTAACTTATTATGTAAAACGATGAAAGAGGTTCCCCATGTTTACAGGCATTGTTCAGGGAAAGGCGCCTATAGTTGCTATTGAAGAAAAAACACATTTTCGGACTCATATAGTCAAATTTCCGGCTGAATTATTACCTGATATTGAAACGGGAGCTTCCGTTTCTCATAATGGCTGTTGTCTGACTGTCACAAAAATTGATGGTGACTTGATTAGCTTTGATTTGATGAAAGAGACATTGCGTCTGACTAATCTTGGTGAGCTTAAGATTGGTGATTTAGTTAATTTGGAAAGGGCAGCAAAATTCGGTGATGAAATTGGCGGGCATTTAATGTCCGGGCATGTGATTACAACAGCTGAAATTGCGAAAATTTTCACTTCAGAAAATAACCATGAAATATGGTTCCGTATTTATGACAAACAATTGATGAAATATATCCTGCATAAAGGATTTGTTGGCATTGACGGGATTAGTCTGACCATCGGAGATGTAGTAAATAATCGTTTTTGTGTTCATTTGATACCGGAAACATTAGAGCGCACGACATTGGGTAAAAAGCGTATCGGCCATAAAGTGAATATTGAAATTGATCCACAGACTCAGGCGATTGTAGATACTGTTGAACGCTTCATGGCTCAGAAAGAACAAGAAAAAGTATTATCACAGTTGGAAGGTAATTAAAATATTGCAGAAAAAAGCTACAGTTTTCACTTCTGTAGCTTTTTAATGGTATTCCAAACCCACGAGTAAAATATTAACGCGGAACTCTTAATCCATTTTCAATTCCACGTGGGCTGAACATAACCTGCCATAACTGGATATCTCTGGCGCGAAATGCCCCGGCGCAGGCATTCAGATAATAACTGAACATTCGTTTGAAGCGGGGGCTATAATTATGAGCTATTTTATCCCAATTTGTAATAAAACGTTCATACCATGCCATCAGAGTACGATCATAGTCAGCTCCGAAGTTATGCCAGTCTTCCATCACAAATTTCCCGGTACTGGCTTTGGCAATCATTGCAATCGATGGCAAATGCCCATTAGGGAAAATATATTTACCGATCCACGCATCGACATTCACTTTATCCCGGTTGGAACCAATGGTGTGCAGTAAGAAAAGACCATCAGGCTTCAGATTCCTACGTACTACGTCGAAATAGTTAGCATAATTTTTGGAGCCGACATGTTCAAACATGCCGACAGAAACGATTCTGTCAAACTGGAGGTTTAGATCCCGATAATCTTCAAGGATAATTTTCACATCCAGATCTTTACAGCGCTCCTGAGCATATTTTTGTTGCTCCACTGAAATAGTGACTCCAGTGACGGAAACGGAATAATGTTTGGCTGCGTAAGCGGCTAATCCGCCCCAACCACAACCGATATCCAGCAGAGTCATACCCGGCGATAACTGTAATTTTTCGCAAATCAGCCGAAGTTTATTAGACTGAGCTTCTTCCAGTGAATTCGCATCTTTCCAGTAGCCGCATGAATATTGCATATTGGGATCAAGCATGAGTGTAAATAGGTCATTACCTAAATCGTAATGTTCTTCCCCTACAATCCATGCCCGTTTAGGGGACTGTAAATTAAACAGGCGGGAAGTCATAACCATCAAAATATCCTTAAAATTTTTTGGAATTTTGTGTTCCAGACCAGCCCGTAATATTTTATAAAAGAAAACATCTAAACGCTCACAATCCCACCAGCCATCCATATAGCTTTCGCCTAATCCTAAAGATCCCTGTTTCAATACTCTTTTATAAAAATCAGGGTTTTTGACTTGTATGTCAAAAGGGCGTTTTCCATTAATTTGAATACCCGCCTCCTGAAGCAGGTCATTCGCAATCCTATGCCACTGGTCAGTGATTTTTTTATTTTCTTCAACGAAAGATGAACTCATATACTCTCCAACATTTATGTGGTGGAATTTTGAGGTACCTCTTTGTTACTGGTTATTTATGCTTCCCGGGATTTGTTTTCTTGCCGTTAAACTGCATTTTGAAATCCGTAGGAATATTGAAACTAATCAGAAAATGACTTAAAGGCAGTTATGCCGTTCGTCCGTGATATAAAAGAGAGCTTCATTGCTCTTCTAAACCTCAAATTCCGAGTTTTTAGAATAATGAATCCATATGAGTATATGAGTGAAATAATATTTAAACAATAAGCAAGAAAAAGGCCATATCATCATATGGCCATTCGTTGAGAATATTCTTAGGTATTATATTGTAGAGTAACTAATTGATTGATAATTAGTTAACAATATCATCCTTTCTCTTTTGTAAATAATAACCTATCACCATTGGGATAATGGTACCTACCATCACTGTTGTCGTTGATAAGAGAGGACTTTTCATAAACATAGCAACAAGCATACTGGCAATAAAGCAAAGGCCTAATTGTAAAGCATTTTGCAATGCGGCAGCTTTACCGCTGTCTTTCGGATAAATGGAAAGAGCATTTGCTACAGCAATCGGATAAGAAGCGCCATTCATTGCTGCCATAACACAAAAAGGAATAAGAATAACGATGAAAGAAGGATAGAACCAAGCAGCTAAATAGATAAGTATCATGCTTATGGCATAACCTGCCAATAAGATAGGGAATATAGTTTCACTTTTAACTTTTTCTAACAAAATACGGCAGCCATACCCACCCACCATAAATGCCAAAGTTTGTGGAATATAACTTAAACCGATATCTGTCGCGTCATAACCCATACTATTCAAAATAGTTGGTGAACCTGTTAACCAGGCAAAAAAGCCGGCGCTACAGGAAGCATAAATCAAAACATTGCCGCTAAAAACTGATGACTTCAATAAGGTGAAGAAAGAAGCACTATGATTATCTGCGCTGGTATCAATGGGAACACGTTTGTTCGTCAGAAAAAGTGTAGGTATCAGTAGTAACAGCGTTACCACCATCAAGACAAGAAAGATAACCCTCCAGCTTGTGTGTGACAGTAACCATGCGCCTAATAATGGTGCAAGGGCAGGGGAAAGCGCAACTAATGGCATAATCATAGCGAAAACACGTTTCGTGCGCTCAGCATCATATCTGTCGACAACCAGAGCCTGCCAGGAAACGGCAGCAGAGCAGACCCCAACAGCCTGAATAAATCTCAGGACAAGTAATTGAGTCGCATCTGTTATCCAAAGTATGCCCAGACAGCTGAGGCAAAACAGGGACAAACCGATAATCAGAACAGGCTTTCTTCCCAGACGGTCGGAAAGTAATCCCCATAAAAGCTGAGCAACGGCAAAACCGCCGAGAAAAATGCTAAGACTTGCACTGATGGCACCTTTTGATGTGTTTAAATCTTTACTCATAGCATCAAAGGCGGGCAGATACATATCAATGGCTAAGTAGCCGAGCATACTCAGACCAGCAAGATAAAACATAAATGGAAGAGAGTTTTTATTTGTTGTCATTGTGTTAATAAATCGCGTTAGTCAATCGGTGTGGTAATTGATAAAGAAATATGGAGCTTATTTTATATGGCGTGATTTTTGATTGTGAAACGGTATTATTTGTACCATGCTATGAAAAAAATTAAAAGGAAGAAACATGTGGTCTGAATATTCTCTGGAAGTTGTTGATGCGGTGGCAAGAACAGGAAGTTTCAGTGCGGCTGCATCAGAACTTCACCGTGTGCCTTCTGCTGTCAGTTATACGATAAAGCAACTTGAGGAATGGCTAGCAGTTTCTTTGTTCGAACGCCGTCACCGTGACGTAGAGTTAACTGAAGCAGGAGCCATTTTTGTCAAGGAAGCCCGTTCTGTTATCAAAAAAATGAATCATACCCGGCACCAATGTCAGCAGGTAGCAAACGGATGGCGAGGACAACTCAGTATCGCTGTTGATCAGGTTGTTAAACCAGAACGGACACGTCAGCTTATTCTGGATTTCTATCGTCATTTTCCGGATATTGAGTTATTTATCTATCCCGAAGTTTTTAATGGTGTATGGGATGCGCTGGTGGATGGGCGTGTTGACGTTGCTATTGGAGCAACACGCGCTTCTCCGGTTGGTGAGCGATACAGTTTCAGGGATATGGGTTTTATGCCATGGCTGTGTGTTGCCAGCCCTGAGCATGAGTTGGCGCTCGTAACGGAAAAATTAAATGATGACCAATTGCGGCCTTATGCCAGTTTATGTCTTGAGGATACATCACGAAGCCTGCCTAAACGTGATACATGGGCTTTAGATAATCAGCGGCGTCTGGTTGTTCCTGACTGGGAAGCGGGGTTATCCTGTTTAATGGAGGGATTGTGTGTGGGAATGGTGCCTAAACACCGGGCATTACCGCTTATTCGTCAGGGAAAATTGAGTGTGCTTGAGCTTGAGCAGCCGTTACCTGATAGTCCGTGCTGTCTGACATGGTCACAAAAAAGCCATTCACCTGCATTAAGCTGGTTGCTTGAATATCTTGGTGATAACACAACGCTTAATGCTGAATGGCTACAAGAAGACTAACTGTTAGCGACGATAATCAATAAAAGGACCATCGGCAACAGAGCGACGCTCTACAAGACGTGGATGGACCTCGATGGTTTGGGCATCTTCACGTTTATTGATAATTCTATCAAGTAGCGTGGAGAAAGCCATTTGTCCCAGCCGTTCTTTAGGTTGATGAATGGTCGTCAGTGCTGGTGTGAAATAGCGTGCATTACGGATATTGTCATAACCAATGATGGAAATATCCTGAGGAACGCGTAAACCCATTTCATCGGCAGCACAAATAGCCCCCATTGCCATTACATCCCCGCCACAGAACACAGCAGTAGGGCGATGTTTCTGGTTTAAGATCTTACACATTGCCTGATAACCTGATTCAGGCTCAAAATCCCCCTGAACAACCCATTCATCCCGAATAGTGATATTGGCTTCTTTCAATGCCTTGAGAAAACCCTGATGACGTCCACCCCCTGTATTTCTGGCTAATGGGCCGGGAATGGAGGCAATATCACGATGCCCACGTTCAATCAAATACCGGCCAGCTAAATAACCACCGTGGAAGGCATTATCAATAATGGCATCCGTAAAGTCCCCTCTGGATTCTCCCCAATCCATGACAACCATAGGAATATTGCGATAATCTTCCAGCATCCCCAGCAACTGTTGAGGATATTCTGAACACATAACTAATAAACCATCTACGCGCTTTTGCGCCAGCATCGCGAGATAAGCTTTTTGTTTGTCGAGGTTGTTATGGGAATTACATAAAATCAATGTATAGCCTTTGCTATAACAGCTATTTTCGACAGACTCAATTATCTCAGCAAAATAGGGTGCTTCACTTGAGGTTGCCAATAACCCGATAGATTTTGTGTGGTTGACTTTTAAGCTTCGGGCAACGGCACTGGGAGAATAATTCAGTTCCTTAATGGCAGCCCATACTGCGGCCTTCGTATCTTCGGCGACGAAACGGGTTTTATTAATAACATGGGATACGGTTGTGGTTGAAACACCAGCGCGTTTAGCCACATCTTTAATCGTTGCCATGATAAAAAGGACTCCTGACCTTTTGGTCTAAATTTGTATACCCTTTATCTGGATATAGAACTTTGTTAATCATTTGCCAGTATTATATTTGTATATAGGAAGATAACTGGCAATAATTTAGCGAGAAACCGTGGATTTTGTCTGATCTAGCTCAAAAGTGAAAGCAGTAATCGATGCTATAAAGTATATGTATTAAATATCACAGTGCGATTTTTAATCTTTGAGATAAATAACCACTTAAAATTTATGATGTTGCTGAGTCTTAATTTTCACGATGAGGATGGTTTATGGATACAGACCTGAAATTGGGATTATTGACTGCCTGTAGTGCGTTAGTCATGATTGTTTTTCTGGCGAGTCTCTGTTTGATCGCTTGAGTCCGGAAATAATTTTAAACCCAGAAATAATATTGTGGTGAAACGCCATCTATTTTTTCAAGGGGAAGTTTTTCACGATTCAGAAGGTACCCATAAATGGAACATGTGTGAAGAACCGGAAAAACTTACCCTTGTATTTAACTGATAGGCTAATTAAGCCAGATTTTCTTCCACAAACTGCCAGTTAACCAGAGCCCAAAAATGCTCCAGATATTGAGGACGTGCATTGCGGTAATCGATGTAATAAGCATGTTCCCAAACATCAACAGTCAGAACAGGCTTATCTTCACCAGTCAGCGGAGTTGCTGCATTGGAAGTATTAACGATAGCCAGGCTACCATCAGTTTTCTTGACCAGCCATGTCCAGCCGGAGCCGAAGTTTTTCAGGGCTGCATCAGTAAATTGCTGTTTGAATTCAGCAAAAGAGCCGAAAGCTTTGTTTATTGCTTCTGCAACTTTGCCGGTAGGTTCACCACCACCGTTTGGTGACAGGCTGTGCCAGTAGAAAGTATGGTTCCATACTTGCGCAGCATTATTGAAAATACCGCCATCAGAAGTTTCGATGATTTCTTCCAGTGTTTTTCCGGCAAATTCTGTACCTTTAATCAGGTTGTTCAGGTTCACAACATAAGCATTGTGATGTTTGCCGTAATGATATTCCAGAGTTTCTGCTGAGATATGAGGTTCTAAGGCATCTTTAGCATAAGGTAATGCTGGTAATTCAAAAGACATTGCATACTCCTTTTAATATCGGGTTTTTGGCTTTATAAACCATGATTCGTAAAGTATTAATCATGGATAGAGCAAATTTAAGCTTATTATCATGTTGCTATTTTAGTGATTATCTTAACAACTTTTCTGCTAAATAACAGGGAAAAAGATGCGATTTAATGATGAGCTGATGTAGAACTGTTCAGTTTTAATGGATTAAATATTTATAGGGGATGGAAATCTCAGCGATTACAAAATGTTGTTCATGATAAAAATTTGTAGCAGCACGTTCGCTGTAGAAAATCAGCACCAGAAAGTGGTATTCTGAATCAATCTTTTCTGATGCTGATAAACAGCACCTGCGGTTTAAGGAAGTAAAAATGACGACAATTGAGAAAATCGAACGCCAAATTAATGAAAACCCGATTTTGCTGTACATGAAAGGCTCACCGAAACTGCCAAGCTGTGGTTTCTCTGCTCAGGCTGTTCAGGCTTTATCTGCTTGTGGTGAACGTTTTGCTTACGTGGATATTTTGCAAAACCCGGATATCCGTGCTGAATTACCTAAGTATGCTAACTGGCCGACATTCCCTCAGCTTTGGGTTGATGGTGAGTTAGTCGGGGGATGTGACATCCTGATGGAGATGTATCAACGCGGTGAATTGCAAACATTGATTAAAGAGACCGCAGATAAATACCGTGAGCAAGAAGACAGCCAGTAATATTTGATAATCATTATTGGACTAAGAGCCTAATAAAATAGGCTCTTAGTTTATCAGACTTCACCGTCCGGAGTGGCCATAGGCCAACCACCTAGTCGCTTCCAGCGATTAACCAATTCGCAGAAAAGCAGACTTGTCCGATCTGTATCATAGAGAGCACTGTGTGCCTGATTACTGTCAAAGGGGATTTCTGCTGTAATGCAGGCTTTTGCCAGAATAGTCTGACCAAGCACCAAACCACTCAGTGCAGCCGTATCAAACGTGGCAAAAGGATGGAATGGATTACGTTTTAAACCAGAGCGTTCAGCCGCTGCCATAACAAAATTGTGATCAAAACTAGCATTATGAGCAACTATAATGGCGCGATTGCAATTACTCCCTTTCATACCTTTACGGACCATCTTAAAAATGGCATGCAGCGCAGTATATTCGCTGACGGCACCCCGTAATGGATTAGTCGGGTCAATACCTGTAAATGCCAGCGCGGCGGGATCAAGATTGGCTCCTTCAAAGGGCTCAATATGGAAATGCAGCGTATCAGCCGGAGCCAGCCAACCTTCTTCATCCATTTTTAACGTCGTTGCAGCTATTTCAAGTAAAGCATCTGTCCGCGCATTAAACCCAGCGGTTTCTACATCAATAACAACGGGATAATAGCCACGAAAGCGCCCACTGAGCATGTTTTGATCTTTTATATTAGACATCTGATTTTATTCTTAACTTCAGGATAGCGGATATTATGACAAAATTTATTAAGCATTGCAGAAGTAATATCTACCTAGTGGAAACGAAGGGCATGTTAAAGATGCCCTTGTATATGGAGACTTGCATATGGAAAATAGTTAATGGCCTAATGCACTACTGGCGCTTTTATTTTCAATAAGTTCGATTTTATAACCGTCAGGATCTTCAACAAAAGCGATAACAGTTGTTCCGCCTTTCACTGGCCCAGCTTCACGAATGACATTTCCCCCGGCAAGTTTGATACGCTCACACGTTGCCGCAACATCATCAACACCTAAAGCAATATGGCCGAATGCTGTACCCATTTCGTATCTCTCAACATCCCAGTTATACGTTAATTCGATGACCGCACCTTGGCTTTCATCAGAGTAACCTACAAAGGCGAGGGAATATTTATACTCTGGATTTTCACTCGTACGAAGTAGACGCATGCCCATTACTTTAGTATAAAAATCAATCGAACGTTGCATGTTGCCAACACGGATCATTGTATGAAGTAGACGCATGATTACCTCTTATGTTTATGGTTTTATATCAAAATATTAATTTTACGAAATAGCAAAAGAGCAAAATTTCGTGCTCTGACCCCATTGTTTTTTAACTATATATGGTAAACATAAGGTAATTCAATGCGTCCTTTCACCTTTAGTTTTACTCGCTACTATTTTGTAATCCATTATTTGATGTGAGCTGGATCTAGATAGTGTTGCAATTCTCTCAGAGATAATCGTTTAGGTAATTTTGTATACAGGAGGATGACATGGTTGAGCAACTAGAGTTTTTTGTTATTCCTAATCCTTGCAAGGGGATTTGTGAATCTGGTCCCCGTGGTTTCTGTCGAGGTTGCTATCGTAATAGAGAAGAGCGCTTTATGTGGATGAAATTATCTGATGGGCAAAAAAGAGAAATATTGCGGCTATGCCATGCCAGATATCTGCGGACACTGAAAAATAACGGTCATGATGAAGTTGTTCCATCAAAACAGCTTGGGTTATTTTAATTCACATTTTTAACTGTTAATAAAACTTTCTTATATGAATAATATTTCATATTTTCATTATGGTTAAGAACTTTTGCCATGATAAAGTGATATTTTATTCATATTACCTATTTTTTATTTGATATAGGTCATTTAAAAATATTACAGAGATTGACTAATTAAACCCTTAAGGTAAAGGTTTCTTATCAAATAATTAATTATTGAACAATAATCGCGCTAATTGGTTATCTATTTGTTTTTAATGAACTTTATTGTCCACTTAACGCTAACTGTAAGATAAAAATGATATTAATGTAAAAATATATAGATTAGTATTTGGATGGCGGTTATTCTTATAGAACTTTAACCGAGCGGTATTGTGTCTATTTTTTGGAGTTTGTATCTGTTTCGTTGATATTTAAAATCTTAATAGTTAAGTTGGAGGATTATTTTATACAGTTTATATCGTTGGTGGATTAATGCGCGATTTTGTTCGGTGCGCCGTAAAACTTCGCTCTTTAGGGCGACGAAGATGTCAACTTTAAGTAACAAGCCAACGCGATACTAATTAAGTAATTAGCGAAATATCTGACTCTACTAATGTGAGCAAGATATAGGATGCGTATCCATTATTCATATGAATAAACTGATTGGATAATTCATTGATGTTATATGAGTCTCTAATTATAAGGAGGGGTAATTGGAATTGACATTGGGATCAGACCTGGCACGTTTAGTTCGTGTTTGGCGCGCTTTAATTGATCATCGTTTGAAGCCGTTGAAATTAACTCAGACACATTGGGTTACTCTTTACAATATTAGTTTGTTACCACCGGAGCAGTCACAGATACAACTTGCAAAAGCAATTGGTATTGAACAACCATCCCTGGTAAGAACTTTAGATCAATTAGAAGAAAAGAAACTCATTACAAGGCACACATGTGCTAATGATAGGCGCGCTAAAAGAATCAAATTAACAGAAGAGTCAGAAAATTTTATCAGAGAAGTGGATAGTGTTATTGGTTCGACGAGGAAAGACATCTTGGAGGGAATTACTCATGACGAGTTAATTCTACTTGCTTCTGTAATAAAAAAAATCGAAAAAAATATTAGCCAATTACATAAACAGGTAATATAAAAATTAATCGATAAAAAGAAAATCGCGGGCCATATTTTGGTGATCCGCGATTTTTTTGTTTAAATATACTTTAACCCTATTAGATAGGAGAGACCGTTGTTGAGTCGCCACTATCGGCAATTTTGATACGTTGCCCTTTACTGAATATAACTTGATCCTGTTTTTGCACCACAACAATATTTCTTCCGCTGTCAGTACGGATTTCCAATTCGACACCTTTTGTTTGATCGATAGCACCTTCAATTCCTTGACCTGCCATTCCACCGACAATAGCCCCAGCAGCTGTTGCAAGCCTCTGTCCTCTACCGCCGCCAACCGAATCACCTAACAATCCCCCCAATACTGCTCCGCCAATCGCTCCTAGCATGTTTTGGTTGCCAGCCTGAGAGCCTTTTATAGTGACCGGACGGACGGACAAAATAGTCCCGTAGGTTACGTTTTGAACTTGTTTGGCCTGATCAATTGAGTAAGTATCACTAGACAGTGCTCCCATGTCAGCACATCCAGATAATGTTGTTACTACAACTGCACCAACCAGGAAACGTTTGAACATAGTTACTCCTAATTTTAATGCCTCAAGAGAAATCTGGTAATAATCCTACAATCAAGCATTCGGCTACAATGATCAGTAACAAGTATAATAATTTTACGAGTTACTTATTCTATACATTAATAGCCGCCCTATAAATATATAATAAATTTCTACATTGAACGCCAATAGGAATAATTCCTGACCAAAAGTTTAGCATGTTTTGTGAAGAGCTCTCCAAAACTCGGATTTTATCTCTTATATTCTGAGTGAAACATATATAGTCCAAATCAATGTGTTTTATAGTTACACAGGTTTATTTACAGATGTAATCCATTCTTTAAATAGGGGAATATTTATGAAGTCAGGACGTTATATTGGTGTGATGTCTGGCACCAGTATGGATGGAGTTGATGTCGTTTTAGCAGAAATCAGTGATAAAGCTGTTATACAAAAGGAAAATTACAGCCATCCGTTTCCTCAGGAGCTTAAGCAAAAATTACTGGCTATTTGTCAGGGCCAGCAAACCACATTATCAATAGTTGGGCAACTCGATTATGAATTGGGAACGCTTTTTGCTGAATCAGTCAAAGGGTTATTAAAGAAAACCGGATTAACTGCGAATGATATCACTGCAATTGGGTGTCATGGTCAGACTGTATGGCATGAACCGGATGGTGAAAAGCCATTTACGATGCAAATTGGTGACAATAACCGTGTAACGGCATTAACCGATATTACAACAGTAGGTGATTTTCGTCGCCGTGATATGGCTTATGGCGGTCAAGGTGCACCTTTAGTTCCTGCTTTCCATATGGCGGTATTGGGTGATCCAACGGAAAGGCGTGTGATCTTGAATATTGGCGGAATTGCGAATATTTCCGCTCTTCTGCCAAATTCTGCGGTTAAGGGATATGATACCGGGCCGGGTAATATGTTGATGGATGCCTGGACATGGCGTCATAAACAGCAGTCTTATGATAAAGATGCACAATGGGCAGGAGAGGGTAATGTAAACAAAGCCTTGCTCCAGAAGATGCTTTCAGACCCCTATTTTGCACGTACTGCACCAAAAAGCACCGGGCGGGAATATTTCAATATGGCATGGCTGGAAAAACAGCTGGCTGATTTCCCTGATGTCAGTCCGGTCGATGTACAGGCCACTCTTGCTGAACTGACAGCTGTTAGCATTGCTGAACAAGTACTGTTAAATAACGGTTGTGAGCGCTTACTGGTTTGTGGCGGTGGAGCCAGAAACCCACTTATAATGCGTCGGTTATCTGCTTTGTTGCCTGATACTGAAGTTGCAACAACAGACAAATATGGATTAAGTGGTGATGATATGGAAGCGCTAGCATTTGCTTGGCTGGCATTCCGTACCATGTCTGGGTTGTCGGGTAACTTGCCATCGGTGACTGGTGCTGATAGGGAAACAATTTTAGGTGCAATTTATCCTGTTGCTGGCTGATAACAATGTTATGCTGAAACTCACTTAGAAATAGAGAATTAGACATGTCAGAACATAATGATACTCATATAGCAGAGCTGCGCCGTGAATATATGCGTGGTGGGTTACGGCGAAAGGATCTTACTGAAGAGCCGATGGTTCTTTTTGAGCTTTGGCTGAAACAGGCCTGTGATGCTGGGCTTAGCGACCCAACAGCGATGTGCGTAGCAACAGTCGATGAGCATGGGCAGCCTTATCAGCGTATCGTTCTATTGAAGCATTTTGATAACCGCAGTCTGGTTTTTTATACCAATCTTGGTAGCCGCAAAGCGAAACATTTAGCCCAGAATAACCGTATCAGCCTCCATTTCCCCTGGTATCAGCTTGAACGTCAGGTCAGCTTTCTGGGCAAAGCCGAACGTTTATCACCTCTCGAAGTAGTGAAATATTTCCATAGCCGCCCGAGAGACAGTCAGATTGCAGCCTGGGCTTCACAACAATCTTCCCGTATTTCTGCCCGAAGTATTTTAGAAGGGAAGTTTTTAGAGCTGAAGCAGAAGTTCCAGAATGGCGAAGTGCCATTGCCCAGTTTTTGGGGTGGGTTCCGGGTTGAATTTGATTCAGTAGAGTTCTGGCAGGGGGGAGCAAGCCGTCTGCATGATCGTTTTCTATACCTGCGTGAAGGAGATGAGTGGCATATTGATCGTCTGGCGCCTTAACTGCATTAATTACCGTTTTTAATACTGGCACTTATAGTACTGGCGTTTTATGCTATAGCACGCGATTTACAGCGAATCGCGACAATTAGACAATGATATATGCCTGATAGATTGCAAGTTGCAGTCCGGTAGTATTAAGAACAAATGATACACCCGATAAAGCTGCAACTTGGAAGATGAAGGATATAAGTAAAGAATACAAACCAATGGAGTCATTGATGTCTAGCAATAACCTGATTAAACAACTGCAAGAGCGGGGCCTTATTGCCCAGGTAACGGATGAAGAAGCGTTAGCGGAAAGACTGGCGCAAGGTCCGGTCTCTCTCTATTGCGGCTTCGATCCTACCGCTGACAGCTTGCATTTGGGCCATCTGGTTCCCTTGCTGTGTTTAAAAAGATTCCAACTGAATGGACATAAACCGGTAGCTTTGGTAGGTGGTGCGACAGGTTTGATTGGTGATCCTAGTTTTAAAGCGACGGAGCGCAAATTAAACACAGAAGACACGGTTAAAGAGTGGGTTGAGAAAATTCGTAACCAAGTTTCTCCGTTCCTGAGCTTTGAGGGTGAAAATGGTGCAGAATTAGCCAATAACTATGACTGGTTTGGTCAAATGGATGTCCTTTCTTTCCTGCGTGATATCGGTAAGCACTTTTCCGTTAACCAGATGATCAATAAAGAAGCGGTTAAACAACGCCTGAATCGTGATGATGTTGGTATTTCGTACACTGAGTTTTCTTATAACCTGTTGCAGTCTTATGACTTTGCTAATCTGAATGGAAAATATGGTGTTGAATTGCAGATTGGTGGTTCTGATCAGTGGGGCAACATTACATCAGGTATCGATTTGACTCGTCGTTTACATCAGAAACAGGTATTTGGTCTGACAGTACCTCTGATTACTAAATCCGATGGTACTAAATTTGGTAAAACAGAAGGTGGAGCAGTCTGGCTGGATCCGAAGAAAACCAGTCCATACAAATTTTATCAGTTCTGGATTAACACAGCTGATGCAGATGTTTACCGTTTCCTTAAATTCTTCACTTTCATGGACATTGAAGAAATTAATGCATTGGAAGAAGAAGATAAAAACAGTGGTAAAGCTCCGCGTGCGCAGTATGTTCTGGCAGAAGAAGTCACTAAACTGGTTCATGGAGAAGCAGGTTTAACGGCGGCGAAGCGTATCACAGCGAGTTTGTTCTCTGGAGCAGTCGCTGATTTAACCGAAGATGACTTTGCACAGTTGGCACAGGATGGTATGCCAGCGATTGAGCTTGAGAATGGTGCTGATTTACAGCAGGCACTGATCACTGCTGAGTTTGTACCTTCCCGTGGGCAGGCTCGTACCATGATTAGTTCTAATGCTGTTTCTGTCAATGGTGAAAAACAGTCTGAAGCGATGTATGTATTTGCGGACGAAGATCGTCTGTTCGGGCGTTATACTTTATTACGTCGTGGTAAAAAACATTATTGCCTAATTGATTGGAAATAATTCATAAAAGTATTACTAAGGGCAACATCATTGTTGCCCTTAAAGTATCTGGCTGTTTTATAACTCATTTACGGTTCTTAAAATAACAAATCAGGCCTAATCATGAAAAACATTCTTTCAATTCAGTCTCATGTCGTTTTTGGCCATGCAGGAAATAGCGCATCTGTTTTTCCGATGTGTCGTATGGGAGTGAACGTATGGCCATTAAATACAGTCCAATTTTCTAATCATACTCAATATCCACAATGGCGTGGTTGTGTGATGCCACCAGAACATCTGGCTGAAATCGTGCAGGGAATTGGTGAAATTGATAAATTGGCATCCTGTGATGCTGTTCTCAGTGGGTATATTGGTTCTGCGGAGCAGGGAAACTATATCCTTGATATTGTAAAGCAGGTGAAACAGGCTAACCCTGAAGCATGGTATTTTTGTGATCCTGTTATGGGCCACCCAGAGAAAGGATGTATTGTGGCTCCGGGAGTTTCTGAATTCCTCAGTGAAAAGGCATTGCCTATCAGTGATATCATTGCGCCTAATTTATTGGAGCTTGAAACATTGGCGGCAATGGAAATCAAAAATGTGGAGCAGGCGGTATCAGCAGCCCGTCAGCTATGCCAAAAAGGCCCAAAAATTGTTTTAGTCAAACACCTCAGCCGAGCAGGTTATCAGAAAGATAATTTCGAAATGTTGCTGGTGACTAAAGAAAATAGCTGGCATATCAGCCGTCCATTGATTGATACCGGTGAGCGTCAGCCCGTTGGAATTGGTGATTTAACCAGTGGCTTATTCCTTGCTAATTTGTTGAAAAGCACATCGCTGACAAATTCGGTATTACAGGCAGCGTTGGAGCATACGACAGCAGGTGTTTACGAAGTTATGCTGGAAACGCAAAAAAGCGGAGAATTTGAATTACAGCTTGTTGCTGCCCAGGATAAGATGGTGACTCCAGCCCATAAATTCAAAGCCATGCAAATCGATTAAGTATAAAAGCAGTTAATATCTTTATGCTTCCGGCAAATTTATACCGGAAGCCGTTTCCTATAAGTAAACGGCGTAGCGAAAAATAAGCCCAAAGATAAAACTACCTCTGGGCTTATTTCATTATATCAAATGATTATTGAAATTATTTCAATTCCAGTTCGTTCATGGCAGCGATGCTGAAGCCGCCATCAACATGCAGGATTTCACCGGTAATACCACCAGACAGGTTAGAACACAGGAATGCAGCCGCATTACCTACGTCTTCTGTAGTGACGGTACGGCGGATAGGTGTGACTGATTCACAGTGTGCCAGCATCTTACGGAAATCTTTGATACCGGATGCTGCCAGAGTACGGATTGGGCCTGCGGAAATGCCATTAACACGAATACCTTCAGCACCCATAGCATTCGCCATGTAACGCACGTTTGCTTCCAGAGAAGCTTTTGCTAATCCCATCACGTTGTAGTTAGGGATTGCACGCTCTGCACCTAAATAGCTTAAAGTTAGCAGCGCTGAGTCAGGATTCAGCATACTACGACATGCTTTTGCCAATGCGACGAAGCTGTATGCGCTGATATCATGTGCAATTTTGAAACCTTCACGGCTGACGGCATTAACGTAATCGCCATCAAGTTGTTCGGCAGGGGCATAACCGATAGAGTGAACAAAACCATCGAATTTCGGCCATACCTTACCCAGTTCAACGAACAATGTGTCGATACTTTCATCTTGAGCCACGTCGCATGGCAGAACGATGTTTGAATTCAGAGATGCTGCGAATTCTTCGACACGAGGTTTCAATTTGTCATTCTGGTAGGTAAAAGCCAGTTCTGCACCTTGTTCGTGCATTGCTTTCGCAATTCCATAAGCAATAGACAGTTTGCTGGCGACGCCAGTAATTAGAATGCGCTTGCCGGTCATGAAACCCATATCAGTTCCTTATTGTTCTTAATGTTCAAAATACCAGAGTTAATAGTGTAGTGTATTAAAAATATAACCTACATAAATCGGGTATTCGTTGTTAGTAAACGGAGGAGATTCTACCACGCCGGAGAAAAATGTGTTGAGTTTCCACTGCTGTTCCGATGAGTGAATAAAATCTGCTCAGTAAAAATCAAGTGATATCCTGTCTCCAGGCTTCGGTAGACAGAGGTTCACCAAAATGGCTGGATATCAACTTGCGGGTGATATCGTGTAACGGAGAAGCCAGCACTTCAGCAGTATTACCGCGCTCTACGACTTCCCCCTGATGCATAACCAACACTTGATCACTGATGTGTTTCACCATACCAAGATGTTGAGTGACATAAATATAAGCAATACCATGTTTCTCCTGTAATTCCAGCATCAGATTAATAATCTGGGAACGCATCGACATATCAAGAGAAGCGAGGGCTTCATCAGCAACAATAACCTGAGGTTGTAATATCAGTGCCCGTGCCAGTGCTACCCGTTGTTTCTGACCAGATGCCAGCATATGTGGGTAATAGTTGGTATGATCTGGCAGGAGACCAACCTGACGTAGTGTCTGATTGATGCGTTTTTCCCGTTCAGAAGGTGGCAGCTCTGTATTCAGAATTAAGGGCATATCCAGAATCTGACCAATACGTTGGCGGGGATTTAATGATGTGCTCGGATCCTGAAAAATCATGCGAATGAGCTGGCTGCGATAACTATAATCGCCATAAATCAGCTTGTGATGATTAATTAATATTTCACCTGATGTCGGTTCTATTACACCTGACAGCATTCTGGCCAGTGTGGATTTGCCAGAACCGTTTGCACCAATAATTGCCAATGTTTTTCGTGGTTGCAAGGTAAAACTGACTGGCTTCACTGCATCAAGATGATTGCGCCGGAACAAGCCTGTACGGTAACGGAAAGTTTTTGTCAGGTTTTTAACTTCCAGTAATGTCTCGACCATTTATTGTTCCTCCATGTTCAGGGGGAAGTGACAGGCGAAGGTATGGCTTTTGCTGCCGCGTAACCGCGGTGCTTCAATACAGGTTTTCTGGGCATAAGGGCAACGAGGCCCGAGACGGCACCCGATAGGCAAATGTTCCAGTGACGGAATGACGCCCGGCAGTGTATTAAGGCGGCTTTTATGGGGTAGAGAGCTGCCGAAATCAGGAATAGACCGAATCAGTGCCTGTGTATAAGGATGGTGAGGAGTGACCAGCAGTTCATCCGGTGTAGAGCTTTCTACGGTTTGTCCGCAATATAACACGTTGATACGTTTCACTAATTTACTCATCATTTGCAGGTCATGGCTAATCAGCAAAATAGTCATATTGTTATTCTGATTCAGGCTCGACAGCAGGCGGAATATCTGGGCCTGCGTTGTTGGTTCCATCGCATTGGTCGGCTCATCCGCGATCAGCAGTCTTGGCTGATTGGCAAGCGCAATGGCAATCATCACTTTTTGACACTCTCCGTCAGTTAACTCATAAGGATAAGAGTTCATGATGTCGTGATGATCCTTAATACCCACCCGGTGGAGCAGTTCAATAGCCCGACGTTTTCGCCAGTTGAGACGTTGCCACCAGCGGCCTTTAAATGTCCAGCCGGGGATAGACTGAATGAGTTGCTTACCAATACTTTCTGACGGGTCGAGACATAACTGAGGTTCCTGAAATATCATTGAAATATTGTGACCAATGACTTTACGGCGCTGTCGCGGCGTCAGGCGTAATAAATCAATATCGTTGAACCGGAAGCGGTCTGCGGTAACGGTAATATTATCTTTTGCAACCCCACAAATTGCCTTGGCGATAAGGCTTTTACCAGAACCGGATTCACCAGCCAGCCCGAGAATTTCACCTTCTGTTAATGAAATACTTAATCGGTCAACGGCTTTAACGGGGCCTTCTGACGTCATAAATTCAATGGTGAGGTTACGAATATCAAGTAGCGGCATTATTCGACTCCTGCATTAATGGCACGGTGCAGGCCATCGCCCAGTAAATTAACCAGCAGAACGCTCAGCATGATAGCTGCTCCCGGTAACATTACAGTCCAGGGGGCTGTGTAGATAAGCTCCAGTGATCCGCCGAGCATAGCGCCCCACTCAGGTGAGGGTAATTGTGCGCCAAGATTGAGAAAACCCAGAGCAGCAATATCAAGGATGGCAATCGAGAAAGTACGGGTTAACTCGTTTACTATCACAGCGGTAATATTCGGAAAAGCAGCGTAACGTAAAATATGATAATTTGAAGCGCCATCCAGACGAGCAGAGATAATATATTCTTTATCCAGTTCATCATGCACAGCGGTATAGGCTGCCCGCACAATTCTTGGCAGTAATGCCAGCCCGATAGCGATCATTGCATGTTGCAGGCTGGCTCCCATAAAAGCAACGACAATGATGGCTAATAACAGTGAAGGTATGGAAAGTAGGGTGTCAAGAATGTGATTCAGGATCGCAGATTTCAGCCCGTGTGTGATGCCGGCAAGACTGCCGATAACTAACCCGACAATTGCCGCCGCGCTAGTCACAACCAGCGCAGCACCAAAAGTGGAGGAAGTACCAATCAGTAACCGACTGAATATATCCCGCCCCAGATCATCTGTCCCGAGAAAGAAGGCAACATTACCGTAGTGTGACCACGAAGGGGGCATCAGCTGGTCAATAAATTGTTGGTCAAGCTGATAGGGTGCAAGATGGCTACCAAAAAGACTTAATATAATTAAAATCAGTACGCCGTAAAAACCGGTCATTGCCAGTGCATCGGCATAGAAAAAACGCCAAATGACCCTCAGAGGCGATGGCGCTTTCTTTTCACGGTAAAAATTATCTAATGGCATACCATTCCTTATGTTTTAAAGGATTAGCCATCGCGCCAATAATATTAGTCAGCACGTTGACCGAAATAACTAAAGTACCTACTACCATTACACCTGCTGAAATTGCGGAGTAATCCTGCTGGCGGATGGCACTGATAAGCCATTGCCCCAGCCCCGGCCAGTTAAACACCTGTTCTGTCACCATAGCTAAGGTCAGCATGGTTGAAAACTGTAGCCCCAGCTTGGGAATAATAGGGGGCAGGGCGTTATGCAATAAGTGGCGACGTATAATGGTTAATTTTGATAGCCCGCGAGTCGCTGCTGATCTTATGTAGTTTGATGCTGAAATCTCTTCTGCGCTATTACGCATTAAACGAATAACATCAGTCATTGGCGCGACAGACAACGTGATGACAGGTAATATCATATGTAGTATTACATTCATGATCATCTCGTTACGATAAGGGCTTTTTGACAACCATGCATCAATCAGGGCAGAGCCTGTTACAGGCTCCATTCGGTACAGTAAATCAATCCGCCCTGATATCGGTAACCAGCCCAGATGCAGTGAAAACAAGAGTGTAAGTAACAGGGCTAACCAGAATACCGGAATGGAAAAACCAAACAGAGCAAGTGTGCTGATAATTTTATCTGCTTTTTTATTACGCCATACGCCGGCAACAATCCCTAATGGAATGCCAATTAATAGTGCCAGAGTGAATGAGAGTAGACAGAGCTCAAGCGTTGCCGGAAATACCTCATAGAGTTGGTCAACAATTCTCTCACCATTGATGCTGGAAATGCCAAAGTCCCATTGCAGTAATCCATGAAAATAGAAGAGGTAAGCATCAAGCAAAGATGCGCCGCTTAAAGGGCCGTGAGGCGTAAAATACATCAGACTGAAGCTGATCAGTGAGAGAAAAAACAGTGTCACAATCAGCAGTAGCAAACGGCGCAATATATAAATAATCATTTGCTTCCTTTTTTATTTTCAGCAGGTGTATTTCCGGTGGATGTCTTTTCAGAAGAAGTAGAGTGTTCCTGTTCCCGATGGACACCGGCGAATGAGCTATTTCCAAACGGACTCAGAACTAATCCTTTAATGTTATAACGAAATATCTGTGATCGCATTGGGTATGCCAGTGGCAGTACAGGTAATTGTTGAGCAAGGATCTGCTGAGCAATATGATAACTTTTTATGCGAGCTGCTAACTGTTGATCTAACAGCGCTTGATGGATTGCATTATCAAAAGTTGCGTCACACCAACGGCTCAGATTTGTCTGAGATGCGATAGCTGCGCAGCTAAATAGCGGGCGGAAAAAACTATCGGGATCATTACTGTCAGTAGACCAGCCTGCTAATGTCATGTCATGAGATTTATCCATGAGCTGGCTTTCCTGAAAACGGCCTTCAAGGGGGCGGATAGTCATTTTAATCCCAACATGCGCTAAATCTGCCTGAATCAGCTCTGCCATTTTCAAAGGGCTTGGGTTATAGGGTTTCGACGTGGTGGGAACCCACAGTGTCAGTTCCAGACCATCTAACCCCAGTTTATTCAGTATCTGGCGGGATTTTTCAGGATTATATTCGGTAATTTCTGCCCGGTTATCATAAGCCCATGATGCCCTTGGTAAAATAGAGGCGGCAGTTTCAGCCGTACCATAATAGATGGCTCGCATCAGTCTTTGATTATTAATGGCATAGGCAATGGCCTGACGAACTTCCAGTTTATCCAGAGGTGGCTTACTGGTATTGAAAGCAAGATAGGCAATATTCATTCCTGAACGCAGGGTCAGACGCAGATTGGGGTCATTGTGGAGTATGTCCCATTGGTTGGCTGTAGGATAGGCTAATACATCACACTCACCTGTGAGCAGTTTGGAGATTCTGCCAGTACCACCTGCCCCGATATCTACAACAACTTGTTCCATCAGTGGCTTGCCTTTCCAGTAGTTATCATGTCGGATAAGACGGACAAATTGCCCCATTTGATAATCTTCCAGCATGAATGGCCCGGTTCCTACCGGATCCCAGTCAATTTGTTCCTCTTTATTTATGCTATGCAGTTTTTGTCCGTATTCTTCAGACAGTATAGGCGAATAATGCGTCGCCAGATGCCAGAGAAAGGAGGCATCAGGGGCGTTCAGGCGGAACTCGACAGTGTATTTATCAATTTTTCGGATGTCCTGAATGGAATCACCAAATTGTAAACTATCAAAATAGGGATAATGCCCACCATTAACATAGTGATAGTCATGTTTTTTATCGAATAACCGGCGGAAGCTGAAAACAACATCATCGGCGTTCATGGTGCGGGTCGGAGTAAACCACGTTGTTGACTGGAACGCGACATTATGGCGCAAATAGAAGCGATATGTTGCTCCGTTATCCCGAACTTCCCAACGAGAAGCTAATTCAGGAATTAGCCGATAGGTCAGGGGATCTACTCCCAACAGGCGGTCATAAATCTGGGCAGCCAGAGTATCCACGGTCAGGCCGCTGATAGCCATCTGCGGGTTAAACGTACTCAGATTGCCGTTGACGCAATAAATAAAGCCATGCTGCCGTATAGTTGCCGGAGCATAGGATAGGCTTTCCGACGACTGTCTGTAAGCAACTTTGGCTGTGGCTTTAGTCGTTTCTGGAATTGCTTTCTCAATAGCCAGAGCGGGAGTTGAAAGCAATAATATGATCCAGTAAATCAAATAGCGCATATAAAACATCAATTATGGGAAAAGTCTGGCTATTGTAACTTAATTAGCCCTTTCTGCTCAAAAACAACAACCAGATCACGCGGGTGAGAAAAATTCTCAATAAAACGCTTTACAAACATAAGTGATAAGCATTATCATTCTCATCGTGCTGTTGAGATATGTATTTTATGACCCCAGTCTGAGATCTCAATACGCATGACATTGCTCACATTGCTTCCAGTATTTTTTATTAGCCAGCTCGGGTGCTGGCTATTTTTTTATCTGTTATTCCCTTGCAGCAGTGCTCCAGCTCGAAAACTATTGGGTATATCATTTATTGAATTTTTTAATCTGCCACACTGATGCTGTGTTTTTTTACTAACCCGCGTAATTGATGGTATGTCAGGCTGAGTTTTGCTGCTGCTTTTTTCTGATTGAACTGGCTTTCTGCTATTGCCTGTATAATTAATTGCTTTTCACAGTCATTCTGCCATTGCCTTAAATCGAGTGGTAAATCAGGTAGAGTGCGATTATCAGTCTTATGTTTGATAGGTGAATCGTTGGCTGACTTTTGTGCATGAGTTTCTGAAGATACGGCAAAGGGATTAATAATGATGGTGTCTAAGGCATTTTGATTATCCCCATGACGGTAGATGGAGCGCTCTATCACATTTTTCAGTTCACGGACATTGCCGGGCCAAGAGTAAGCAAGTAACTGTCGCTTTGCTTTTTCAGTCAATCCGGGGAAAAAAGGAAGATTCAGTTCCTGACACATCTGAACGGCAAAGTGTTGAGCCAGTACCATAATATCCTGCTGTCTCTGGCGTAGTGGGGGTATCTGAACAACATCAAATGCCAGCCTGTCCAGTAGGTCTGCCCGGAATTTCCCGTTGGCGGCCATAGCCGGTAAATCTTCATTGGTGGCACAAATCAGCCGGACATCAATCTGTAAAGACTGGTTACCTCCTACACGTTCAAGGTATCCATATTCAATGACTCTTAAGAGTTTCTCTTGTACCTGCATTGGCGCGGTCGCCAGCTCATCAAGAAACAGAGTTCCGCCATCCGCTCGCTCAAAACGCCCCTGATGTTTTGAACGTGCTCCGGTAAATGCGCCTGCTTCATGGCCAAATAGCTCTGAATCAAGCAAATTTTCGTTGAGAGCAGCGCAGTTCAGGGAAATGAAAGGGCCTTGCCATCTGGGAGAAAGATAATGCAAACGGTGGGCAATTAACTCCTTACCTGTTCCCCGTTCCCCTAACACTAAAACAGGTTTATTTAATTTTGCCAGTGCAGAAACCTGTTCCAGAACCTCAATAAAATTGTTTGCTTCCCCTAATAGGTTATCAGTGAACTGATTCATGATTTCTCCACTAACAAATCGTATTTTTCGCCAATTATTGGTTGATTTAACTACATTAAGATATTGTAATAAAAAAGCAAATAAAAATTAATTTATATATTTCAATGTGATAATAAGAAATAAAAAGTTGGCATGTATCTTGTATTTAATTGAATGCCTTACCTTGTATCTTATACATTATTTAACAGTACACAGGCATAACATACATACATTCTAATGAAAGAGGTTTATGACTATGGGTATTTTTTCTCGTTTTGCTGATATCGTTAACGCTAATATTTCTTCTCTGCTGGATAAAGCAGAAGATCCGCAGAAAATGATCCGCTTGATGATTCAGGAGATGGAAGATACGCTGGTGGAAATACGCTCAACATCTGCGCGTACGCTGGCTGAGAAAAAACAGCTTCTTCGCCGTATCAGCACCGGAGAAAGCCAGATTGAAGGCTGGCAGGAAAAAGCTGAACTGGCATTGAGCAAAGATAAAGAAGATCTTGCGCGGGCAGCTCTGATTGAAAAACAGAAAGTCAGCCAGTTAGTTGAAACACTGAAAAATGAGCTATCGATTCTGGATGAAACCCTTGATCGCATTAAAGGGGAAGTGACTGAGCTGGAAAATAAACTGATAGAAGCGCGTGCACGACAGCAGTCTCTGACGCTGCGTCATCAGGCTGCGGCTTCTTCCCGTGAAGTCCGTCGTCAGCTGGACAGCGGTAAAATCGATGAGGCGATGGCTCGCTTTGAACAGTTTGAGCGCCGTATTGACCATATGGAAGCAGAAGCGGAATCAGTTGGCCTTGGGAAAAAGAAATCTCTGGAACAGCAGTTTGCAGAACTGAAAGCGGATGATGAAATTAGTGCACAACTTGCTGCTCTCAAAGCTAAAATGAGTGCTAAAGATCCACAATGATAGAGAAGACTATTCGTATATCCGTTCGCAACTAAGGAAAGGTAATGGCTTATATATTTCTGGGGATCCCGCTGATCCTATTTGTACTCTTCGTGTTACCTGTCTGGTTATGGCTGCACTATAACAACCAGAACAGAGGGAAACTGGAGAGCAATGAAATTCAACGTTTGGAGCAGTTGTCAGAAAACGCCCGGCGTATGCAGGAACGTATCAAAACGCTGGAAGATATTCTTGATGCTGAGCATCCAAACTGGAGGCAGTCATAATGAGCAGTTCTTACCGGGGAAAACTTTATCGTTTACCGGAACAGGGCGTGATCAAAGGTGTTTGTGCCGGGTTAGCGAACTATTTTGATGTCCCTGTTGCCCTTATCCGTACCATTGCCATACTGTCGATATTCTTTGGGTTATCTGCCATAACGGTAGTGGCCTACATTATCTTGTCCTTTGTGATGGATCCTGCACCTGTGGGATATCAGCCAGAGGAAACAAGAGCACCATCAACCCGGAAAATACTGGATGAAGTTGATTACCAATTGAGAGCAGGAGAAGAGCGCCTGCGTCAAATGGAACGCTATATTACTTCTGACACCTATAATGTACGCAGTCGTTTTCGCCAGCTCTAAGCCAGAACAGATTTAAATAAGAACGGCGGAATACCACAGAAACTGCTGGCCCCTTGCCCGGTTGGGTGAGGGGAGACCGGTTTGAAATTACAACATTATAGTGTCCGACTCAGGAGAAATATGAAACGGTTGCAAAATGAGCTGACGTCACTTGTTAATCGTGGAATAGATCGTCATTTACGGCTGGCAGTAACAGGGTTAAGCCGTAGCGGGAAAACAGCATTTATTACTTCTTTGGTCAATCAGTTACTGAATGTTCATACTGGTGCCAGATTACCACTGTTTTCTACCGTCCGTGACGGTCGTTTATTAGGTGTGAAACGTGTACCACAGCGGGATTTGGGTGTCCCTCGTTTTGCCTATGATGAAAACATTGCTGCTTTGCACAATACCCCGCCGTATTGGCCGATACCGACCAGAGGCGTGAGCGAAATCCGCCTTGCGCTGCGTTATCGTTCAGAAGATTCTTTACTCCGCTATCTCAAAGACACCTCAACACTTTATCTGGAAATTGTCGATTATCCCGGAGAGTGGCTGCTGGATTTACCTATGCTGGAACAGAGTTATTTGGCATGGTCACGGCAAATGAATGGCTTACTGAAAGGAAACAGGGCTGAGTGGGCGAAGCCGTGGCTGAAATTATGTAAACAGTGTGATCCATTGGCACCAGCGGATGAAAATCTGCTGAGCAGAATTGCACAGGCCTACACAGATTATTTACACCAATGTAAAACAGAAGGTTTGCATTTCATTCAGCCGGGGCGTTTTATTCTGCCGGGAGATCTGACGGGAGCGCCTGCCCTGCAATTTTTTCCGTGGCCGGATATTGACGGAATTGGAGAACCTCAATTACTGAAAGCGGATAAACAAACTAATATCGGTATGTTACGTGAACGATTTAATTATTATTGTGATCACATCGTAAAGGGCTTTTATAAAGAGCATTTCCTGCGTTTTGATCGGCAAATCGTTCTGGTTGATTGCCTACAGCCATTAAACAGCGGCCCGCACGCTTTTAATGATATGCGGCTGGCACTGACCCAACTGATGCAAAGCTTTCATTATGGTAAACGGACGTTATTCCGCCGTTTATTTTCCCCTTGCATTGATAAGTTGATGTTTGCGGCGAGTAAAGCAGATCATGTCACAGCAGATCAGCACGTTAATCTTGTGTCGTTGCTTCAACAGCTTGTGCAGGAAGCGTGGCAGAATGCAGCATTTGAAGGGATCAGCATGGATTGTGTTGGTCTGGCGTCTGTTCAGGCAACTGAAAGTGGTATTGTGATGCACGAGGGAGAACAGCTCCCGGCTATCAAAGGAAATCGCCTGTCAGATGACAAACTACTGACATTCTTTCCGGGTGAGGTGCCACAGCGTTTGCCCAGTAATGATTTCTGGCAGAAACAGGGCTTTAATTTTGAATCATTCCGGCCACGTCAGATCAGTATTGATGCATCATTACCCCATATCCGTATGGACAGCGCGATGGAGTTTTTATTGGGAGACAAACTGACATGACAGACTCTTTAAAAACAGAGGATAAAGATTCTGCTTCTTTAAAACCAAGAGTGGATTTTGATGACATGTTATCAGTATCTTCAGAACCTTCCCTGAAATCCCAGCAAGAATTTAATGAACAGGAAAGTGAATTCTATCCGGCTCTGCCAGAATTAAATACGGAAGAGCAGGAGAGTGAGCTTGAAGGTGCAGTGAATGCGGCCCTGAAACCTAAACGCGGCCCGTGGCGGAAAATATTTTCGGGAGCTTTACTGTTATTGGGTTTCAGTGTTATCGCTCAGTTTATTCAATGGATATATCAGTCATGGCAGAATCAGGACTGGATTGCACTGGGTGTAGCAGCCGCAGGCAGTATGATTGTTTTTGCCGGAATAGGTGCTGTTATCGGTGAATGGCGTCGTCTTTATCGTTTGCGTCAGCGGACAGAAGAGCGTGATATCGCAAAAACATTATTGCAGAGCCACGGCATTGGCAAAGGACGACAGTTTTGCGAAAAAATGGCTGATCAGGCAGGTATAGGCCAGCAGCATCCGGCGTTACAGCGTTGGCAGAGTGCGATACATGAAACGCACAATGATCGGGAAATGGTCATATTATACAGCAAACTGGTTCAGCCTGTGCTGGATGAGCAGGCTAAAAAAGAGATCCGCCGTTCAGCGGCAGAATCTGCGCTGATGATCGCAGTCAGCCCACTTGCCGTGGTCGATATGGCTTTTATTGCATGGAGAAATATTCGTCTTATTAATCGAATTGCGGCAATATATGGGATTGAATTGGGTTATTTCAGCCGAATTCGTTTATTTCGGTTGGTATTGTTGAATATTGCTTTTGCTGGGGCATCAGAGTTGGTCAGGGAAGTGGGTATGGACTGGCTGTCACAGGATATTGCCGCCCGGCTTTCAGCCCGTGCTGCACAAGGCATTGGCGCTGGGTTGCTTACTGCCCGGCTGGGAATTAAGGCTATGGAGCTGTGCCGCCCTTTACCCTGGATTGATGGCGATAAACCTAAATTAGGTGATTTCCGGTATCAGTTAATTAGCCAGCTAAAAAGTACACTGGCGACTAAGCCGAAAACTAGAAATGAAGCCAAAAAGTCAGGCTCATAACTCAGATGATACTGTCATTTAAGCTTGACACTCTGTCTTACTGTCAACTTTAACTGACAGGGGGCTTCATCTATCGCACAGTAACGAGTAATATTTCAGGCGGTTATGAACATTGTGTAAATAAGGTCGGAATAAATGCGATTGGAAGTTACTTGTCAGGATCGAATCGGACTGACTCGCGAGTTACTTGATTTATTGGTTTTAAGAAATATTGACCTGAAAGGAATTGAGATTTCTCCTGCTCGTCGTATTTACCTTAATTTTACTCAAATTGATTTCAATACCTTCCGCTTGTTAATGGCGGAAATCCGTCGTATTAATGGCGTGATGGATGTCAGGACGGTGGCGTTTATGCCATCAGAGAAAGAACATCGGGCGATGCGTACATTACTGGAGTCTGTACCGGACCCGATTTTGTCCGTTGATATGAAAGGAAATATTGATTTAGCCAATCTGGCATCACAGTCATTGTTTGGCATCAGTAAAGAAAAAATCAGCCAGAAAAATATCAGCCAGCTTATCAGTAATTATAATTTTCTCCGTTGGCTGGAAAGTGAACATCCCGAACCTCATTCAGTCACGTTAACCATCAAAGAGAAAACCTATTTGATGGATGTGATCCCGATGCCGCTGGCTGATGAAAACCAGGAAGTTAAATGTGTCGGAGCGGTCATTATGCTGCGTGTCTCCACGCAGGCAGAGCCAGCCCAGAAAAAACGCATCGTCAATGATGATCAGGCTTTTGAAAATATTGTTGCTGTCAGCCCGAAGATGGTTCATGTCGTTGAGCAGGCCCGTAAAATGGCTATGCTGGATGTGCCGTTGTTGCTGATTGGTGATACGGGGACGGGGAAAGATGAATTTGCCAAAGCCTGTCATTTGCGCAGTTCAAGAGGAAAACAGCCTTTTCTTGGCTTAAATTGTGCCTCTATGCCGGATGACGTAGTCGAAAGTGAATTGTTTGGTTATGCAGCAGGTGCCTATCCTAACGCAACGGAAAGTAAAAAAGGCTTTTTTGAGCAAGCAAATGGCGGTACGGTTCTGCTGGATGAAATTGGTGAAATGTCACCCCAGATGCAGATTAAATTATTGCGCTTCCTTAACGATGGAACATTTCGTCGGGTGGGGGAAGATAATGAAGTGAAAGTGGACGTCAGGATCATCTGCGCCACTCAGAAGAATCTGGTTGAGTTGGTACGGAAAGGGGAGTTCAGGGAAGATCTCTACTATCGGCTTAATGTATTAACTATCACATTACCGCCTTTACGGGAACGTCAGGCGGATATTATGCCACTGACGGATTATTTCGTGACCCGTTTTGCCAAAGAACAGGGTGTAGAAAAACCAAAATTTGCTCCTGATCTGGAACAGTTCCTATGCAGCTATTACTGGCCCGGAAACGTGAGGCAGCTGCGCAATGCCATCTATCGGGCATTGACGCAGCTTGAAGATAACCAGTTAAGCTCACAGGATATTCAGTTACCGCATTTAGAAGCAGAAACTTCATTTATCAGCGAGGATATTCTGGTTGGTTCTTTGGATGAAATCAGCAAACGTTTTGAACGCTCTGTCCTGACGCGCCTTTATCGTCACTATCCCAGTACTCGTAAGCTGGCGAAACGGCTTGGGGTTTCTCATACTGCAATTGCGAATAAATTGCGTGAATATGGGTTGAGTGGAAAAAAACATGCTGAATCGGGTGATGAATAATTTTTTGGTAATGAAATATACAGATTTCTTGTGGCATAAATTTCCCCTTTTATTCTTGCTCTGAATCTTCTGAAGGTGGGCAGGTGGTAAGGATATTTTGTAGAGATGAGGAGAAGTTAGGAGGGAAACAGGTTTGGATGATAGGGGATTTTATCATCGGGATTAATTTAGAAATAGAGGATGGCCGTTCTGCTATTTTTATTGCCAACATACAATCTATGGTATGTAGAAATGATAAAGAATAACCGGTAAGACGCCGTTCCGTTAAAGGCTGATAACGATCTTCAATATTGCGTACTATGCTTACCGGTGGTGGTCTCCCGACAATCAAAGTATGTAATACTGCCCCCAGCGCATAAATATCACTCCAGGGGCCTTGTTGCCCCTCTTCATTGGCCGTGTATTGTTCACAGGGTGTGAACCCCGGCCTGACCGTTATTTCTTCTTCGTCAGATAAACGTTCTGCTATTTTCCGGGCAGACCCTAAATCCAGCAAAACAGGTAATCGGTCATTCTGAAGTAAAATATTATCCAGCGAAATATCACAGTGTAGATAGCCAGCTTGGTGGAGGGTGTTGATGGCATCAAGCAAAGGAGACAAAATATGGCACAGCCAATTCTGTGTCACTATCTTTGCATACTTGGCCTGTAATACTTTCAGGGTTATGCCATGGTAAAAGGGAGTGGCGATATAAGCGGTGCTGTTCTGTTGCCAGAAACGTATGAAGCGGGGTAGGCACGGATGGTTAAAGCAAGTCATGATATGGGCTTCACGCATAAAACTGTGAAGCCCGACTCTGAATCTTTCCTGTAAATTTGGGTGGCGTAATTTTAGTTTCAAATCATTACGGCGAACCACAATCATGGATGGCAGATATTCTTTTATGGCAACTGCACACTGTTTGCTGTGATCCCAGGCTCGGTATACGATACCAAATCCTCCTTTACCCACAACTTTTTCAATTTCAAACTCATTGAAACAGTATCCAATGGGTAATGCCTGTAATAATGGATGCTTGGTCTTAAGAGAGTTATTGTAAGAATTCTGCATAATAGATGGCCTCTTGAACCTCATGTTCTATTTTTTGTCGAATTTTCAAGTTGCCTCTTTATTGGCTGTGTTTATTTACTCCGAACATTTAGTCCTCCTGTTAAATTATGTGGGAGTGTGACATGGTTGGTATGAAATTATTTATACTCTTGAGGAAATGTTTATAAACTACGCATGACAAATTACACACGGATATCATGCAGGATCTATATATCATTAGAAAACTGGAATTTAAGTTCTCCCTGTTCGAGCGACACCTGTAATTGGTTATATTGTTCACCATGGGCGCAGGCAGATAGCAGCTGCTGGCTTATCTGAGGCAATAGAGTATTGGTTAAAATAGCATCTACCGTACGACCGCCCGACTCAACTTCGGTACAACGACTGACAATATTTTCAACCATGGCTTCATCGAAAGTGGCAGTAATACCATGATTTTCCAGCAATCGTTTTTGTATGCGTCCCAGCTGTAAATAAACGATACTGGTCATGACTTCATCATCTAATGGATAGTATGGAATGACTAATAAACGCCCCAGTAAAGCGGCAGGGAATGTGTTTAATAGCGGTTTGCGTAGTGCTGAACTGAGCTGCTCCGGCTCAGGTAGTGTATTACTCTGTTGGTAATGCTGGTAGCACATTGAGTTGACTAAATCAGCGCCGACATTCGATGTCAGAATAATAATCGTATTACGGAAGTCAATATGGCGGCCTTCACCATCTTCCATCCATCCCTTATCGAATACCTGAAAGAAAATTTCATGGACATCAGGATGCGCTTTTTCAATTTCATCCAGTAATACGACACTGTATGGACGACGGCGAACTGCTTCGGTCAGGACACCCCCTTCACCATATCCGACGTAACCGGGAGGAGCACCTTTTAATGTTGATACAGTATGTGCTTCCTGAAATTCACTCATATTGATAGTGATCAGGTTTTGTTCACCACCATACAGCGTTTCCGCCAGAGCGAGTGCGGTTTCAGTTTTACCGACGCCAGAAGGCCCGCACAGCATAAAGACCCCTACCGGTTTATTAGGATCGTCCAGTTTTGCCCGTGAAGTGCGTACTCGGTTTGCGATGGTTTCTAACGCATGATACTGACCAATAACACGCTGGTTAAGGGTATCGGCTAATTGCAATACAGCTTCAATCTCATCTTTCATCATGCGGCTTAAAGGAATGCCAGTCCAGTCTGAGACAACAGCGGAAACAACATTACTGTCTACTGCGGCAAAGATAAGAGGCTCTTCACCCTGTAACATTTCCAGTTGTTGTTGCAGCTCAGCCAGCTCCGTATGAAGAGTAATTTTATCATTATTGCTTTGTTCTTCATCGTCTTGTTCTTCATGTAACTGAAGACGTAGTTGGATAATTTTATCTGTCAGTAACAGTTCCTGTTGCCAGCGTGCTTCTAGTTGCTCTTGTTGCTCTGCCAGCGTTGCTAATTGGCTGAGGATATTTTCTGCCCGCTGAGGATCGCCCAAACCAACTTTGGATTCCCGTTCCACTATTCCCAGTTCAACATTCAACGAATCTATCTTATGGCGGCAGTTTTCCAGCTGCGGGGGTTCTGCATGCTGGCTGACTGCCACTCTGGCACAGGCGGTGTCCAGTAATGCGATGGCTTTGTCCGGTAACTGGCGGGCAGGAATATAACGATGGGAGAGATGTACTGCTGCATCAACCGCTTCATCCAGTAAAAGAATACGATGGTGTTTTTCCAGCGTATTGACCAGACTACGCAGCATTATCAGAGCCTTGGTTTCATCAGGCTCATGTACCTGAACAACCTGAAAACGGCGGGTCAGGGCCGGATCTTTTTCGATATATTTTTTATATTCTGACCAAGTTGTAGCGCCCAGTGTCCGCAGCTGACCCCGTGCTAGTGCTGGTTTTAATAAGTTAGCGGCATCGCCTGTACCTTGTTGTCCTCCGGCTCCAATCAGAGTGTGAATTTCATCGATAAACAAAATGATGGGTGTCGGGCTGGATTGGACTTCTTCAATGACTTTCCGTAGACGGGATTCAAACTCTCCTTTAATACCCGCACCGGCCTGTAACATACCGATATCCAGTAGCCAAAGCTGAACGTTCTTCAGCGGGGGAGGAACTTCGCCAGCCACAATTCTCAAAGCCAGACCTTCAATGACCGCAGTTTTACCAACGCCAGCCTCACCTGTCAGTAATGGATTGTTTTGTCTGCGGCGCATCAGAATATCAATAATCTGGCGGATTTCTTCATCGCGTCCTGATACAGGGTCAATTTCACCATTACGTGCCCGTGCTGTTAACTCCTGTCCATATTGTTGCAAAGCTGAGCCTGTTGCAGCCTGTGGTGGTGCTCCCTGAGTTTCGGTTGATGATATTATGCTTTCCTGAGCCTCATCACTGCCATCAAATATCTTGTTAAAATTATCGATCAGGGTATCGGCATTGATATGATCAAACAGAGGAGAAATTGCTTTCAGTGCATTGCGAAGATTGAAAGTTTTTAATATGCCTATCAGTAAATGCGAACTACGGATCTGAGCAACACCAAATTTCAGCGAACCGTAAACCCAGGCTCGCTCTACGGCATTGTCAATATGTTCTGAGAGATCAGAAATGGCACTGGCACCACGAGGCAGGCGATCCAGCGCAGCAACAATATCTTTGGTCAATGCAGATTCATCCAGCCCTAAATGGTGGATAAGTTTCTGTAAATCACTGTTTTGTTGTTGCATGATTTGGTGTAGCCAATGGACCAGTTCAACATAAGGGTTACCACGTAACTTACAGAAAGCAGTGGCACCTTCTAATGATGTGAACAGGGTCGGGTTGAGCTTACCAAAAAGTACGGAACGGCTGATTTCTGACATAGCATATAATCCGTGATGTTGTCGTTGATAATGTTTAGGTACGTAAGTAATAACGAGCGCTTAAATAACAACCAGTTATTAGAGAGTAAAAGGCAAGAAGAGGTATGTTGGTCGGGAACGTGCAGGCAAAACTAGGGGTTGTAGATTAAATCATCACGATGGATTTTCTGCTCCATCTTCCCAAGCCAACTGCTTAGTCCTAGTTTTACCGGATCTGACAGATGGATACTCTGTATATCTGTACGATGAAGTACCAGTTGGATATCCCATGCATACTCAATCCCAAGATATTGACGTACCCAGTCACGTAATTGTTGTGACTTCGGTTGGTTTGGCAGGAAGTCTTCATACTCTGATATTGTCAGTGGGCCAAGTTTGATGCGGAATTTATACTGAACATCATATAATGCAGTCCCCAAAAAGGCTGACTGTCCTAAACGTGGCATGTTGCGCCCGGCTTTTAACCGGGCCTGATCCTGAACCTCAACTTCCAGCCATTGCGGAATATTTTGTTTAATCTTTAACGGAATATTGAAGTAGGTGAACAGTATTTTTTTCAGACCTTCTGCACCATGCCCCTGACGAGATAAATGCCCTGATAATAAATAGCGGGCATGTTCATGAATAGAATCTGAGTTTTTCTGGGCAGGTAAACCCATACCAACCAGACAAGCGAGATAATGGCAGAAACGCTGATTATCCTGACGATCGAGCGATACTGTAGACTGGGCATTCGCCCAGGCCCGATAAAATAATTGGATTAACCTATTGTGAAATAAATTAGCGAACGCCGTCAGCGTCGGATCCTGATAATTATACTGTCGGGCATAGATATATTCGGTAATGTGAGTCGGTAGGGGGCCGTTTGGCCCGAATAAACCAAAACTGTAAATCAGTACATCATACTGTTTTGAGTTTTTCCGTTGTTTTGCTTCGGAGATAGTAGAAGGGGCGAATATCATTGATGCCTTTTGCCCTAACCGCAGTAGGTCGTATCGCGGTAATGGGGATGAACCCAGCATATAATATTCCCCGGATTGCGCATCTATCCGCCGCAGGGTCTGGAACAGATCGAACTGCCACGGCGTCTGGGTGAGTTCTTGCCAGAAATTATCAGGTAGACGGCTTATGCTGTGAATGGCGACAGCACCTGTTTCACTCATCGTCATTTCCCCCCATTATAACAGTTGTTTTTTTCCCATTCGGGCCGGCCAGTAACCGATTTTGCCTCGTTGCTGGCTATAGAGTGTCATTTCAGTGAAGGAGTTCATGGTAACCAAATGGGAGAAGAGTCGTTCCAGAACACTACCCAGTAACCAAGGGCTGGTTCCGGCAAACTCCTGCTCATCGACTTCCAGTTCAATTCCGACACCACGGGCAAAAACGATTGGGCCGGGTTCTGGTACTCTGCGATGAATTGTTTTCAGTGAACAATGGCGAATACCATTAATCTGACGGGCGGTGGCCGGCTCTGAAAGATTGGCATAAAGACTAAGCAATTGCCGTAATGCCTGAGTACCTTGCTCATCATCCTTATCCATGAAATTCAGGTAATTGAGCTGTAGCTGACTGATTAATTTCCAGGAAGCTGAACCCTGTGCCAGAGCCGGATGTGGTATGGTCGGCCTTTTAAGAAATACAATCTGGTTGATTGGAATGGAATCAAGCATGACAAAACTATCGATATCCTGTTGCCGCAACATTGCAGATAAATCACGGTTGGTGCACATCACATCCGCAGTCAGAAATTTGAGTTCATTCGGCCAGGGTGAGTGTTGTTCATCAACAATGGAAACAAATGATTCCGTACCAAGGTAACTGGTTCGGGTTCCATAATGCAGGGAGTGTTCAGACAGAATACGGGGGTCACGACGAAGGGAAAAATAGGCGCCATAATTTCCTTTATCATCACTGAAAGTTGACCAAAAAGGTCGGAAGATCTGAGTTTCCCGTCGCTTGATATCTGCACCGTGCAGGCGTTGTACTGAAAAAATTTCATAATCCAGTGGTCGGGTATTATCAACCACTAAATGGTACTCATTAGTGCTCTCTTTTAGCGTGACCCGTTCAGTCAGTTTAGGAAACAGGTTAATGACAGGAGTACTGTTCAGGGCTAAGTAAGAGGCATCAACCAGATGCTCTAAATCCTCATCAATTTTGTCCAAAAGTAGGATCAGTTCAAACTCACTCTCTTTTTTAGTCTCTTCCAGCAAAGATTGCATACCGCTAATGCTGAAGAACTGAAAACGAGCCGGAAAAGCAAAATACTCATGCAGCTGTCGATAACCGCTGAACGTGCGTGGATCATTGGGTAATAATGACTGTTCATCATCAAACCCTTCGTGATGCGGGGAGATATCAGGTAATACCTGATACTGGGGGGTATCACCGAGAGTCTGACAGATCATTCCGACGCAATGTTCCATCAGCAGTTCCTGCAATTGCTGAGCCTGAATATCTGGCCCGGAAAGAAAAAAGATCAGTTTATTGAGTTCCAGCTCACTGAGGAAGAATTTACCTTTGCAGGTGAGATGAATACGTAACGCACTCACTGCACCGCACTGATGAAGATTTAAAGAAGCCAGCGGAATATTGGCCGGAATTTTTCCCAATTCAACTTTTTGCAAGTGCAGGGGTTGCAGAATAACATCCTGTGCCGTGCTGTACTGAAGCGTAATACCGTCTTTTTTCAGTGACTGACAATGCATGATAGTCCCGCGTGGTACTAAAAATCCGTGGCTGATATCCCCTTTACTGGTATCGGGCTGAAGTTCGGCAATAGACATTGACGGTGTGGGGGCCAGATAATTGGGGCACAACATCTCCAGTAATTGTTGGGAAAAGTTCGGAAACTCCGCATCCATTTTCAACTGAATACGGGAGGTCAGAAAAGCGAAACCCTCCATCAGCCGTTCAACGTAAGGGTCGGTCACATCAATGCCATGCATCCCCAACCGGTTGGCGACTTTCGGATAACGCTCGGCAAATTCTTTGCCCATCTCACGTAAATAGATCAGTTCACGATTGTAGTATTCAAGCAGTTTGCTATCCAAAATGTATTCTCCCGTTTTTTGCCGGTTTACCCAGCTTCTTTAATAGTGAAATAGCCGTTTTCTAAATCAATATCACTGTGAAACAGGAATTCCAGTGGCCAGGGAACACACCATAAAAACCCTCTGATCTCGATGGATAATCTGTTGTATAAAGTCAGTGAGTGGGTATCTGAAACACAATTAACTTCAAGACCGTCGGGAAGAATGCGGGGTTCAAAGATATGTATCGCTTTAGTGATCTTATGCTGGATATCCTCCCATTCGATTTCAGACATGAGCTTACCGGCCAGAGGCTCCAGGCCAAAGTTATAGACGGAGCGACGGATTTCTGGGAAAGGGGAAAGGTTCTGTTCGGATTCGCCGTTGATACTATTGAGTAACCACTGTAAATCCCGCAGAAGATTCTGGCGTAATATATTATGTGATATCAGGTGATTACTGGTTGCCTCTTTTTTCTTATCCGGTTCATTATCGGTGAGCCTGTCCAGCAGGGAAGGCCGCATTTTGTCTCTGGCAGTGATGTGTCTGGTATTACCCGGACGATGATAGCCACTATGTATCAAAGTCGTATCGTTATTCATGGGGAGCCTATTAATTATTAGCAGTGATGATAGTTAGTCGTGATATATAGATAACTATGGGCAATAGGATTGATATGCTGAAAGGTTTGTTCCCATTGTCTTTCAGGTTATAAGCTGAAATTCATGGGATATTTGTATCTGAGGAGTTGATAGTTTTATCCGGTCTGTTTTTTTATTTTTTTCTGGGAATTTTTATAATTATTTACTTCGTTTTCATAGGCCAACAGGAAGTTCTTACCAAACAGGCCGGAATTGTGCTCAAATTCACTGGCTGTTTTTTGATAATGCTTAGTAAGAAACTCCCATAAAGATGCTTTATAGGTTGATGATAATGACAAACGTGGCATGCCGCCTTCGTCCCGTGCTTTTTGTTCAAGAATAGTGGGGTGAAAGAGTTGCAGGATATCTACCGTAATGGCTCGCATCCCGGCAATCATTCCCAGTTGGTGCGCTTGTAATTCGATTAAAATATCGCGGGTTGCCTGCTCAATAGACATAAATCCCGGCATATGATCACCAAACATCTGAACCAGTACTGATTGACCAGAAGGTAATAATTTAAAGGGATTATTGGTATCTGATAACATTTGGGTTATTCCGGCTTCGGCTTCCCGTTTCAGTAGGGTACGTGAAGTATTTAATGCAACAAGCCCCTGAGATAACTGGCTGATAAGCTGGCCTAACTGATACATACGGTGTTCATCAAACTGTGGCTGGCGAAGATTTTTGAGTCCCATACCTTCTAGTAGGGCCGCCAGTAATTTTCCTTCCAGTTTGACACCTTCTGTGACATGTTCATCGGATTTATAGCTGATGGGATCGATATTCAGCCGTTCATAAATAGGGTCATCATTACTGATATGTGGTGGTGTGTTAAGTTGCTTAATCTGCTGATTAATATAAGTCTGATGACTCTGGTCAGTCTGCTTATTAGGTGGGTTAAAGAAGGTATCTTCTCCCATTGTTTCTTCTGTTTCTGTGCCGAACTGGTTTGTGACTAAATCTTGGTTTATTTCTCTGGATAGCTCTTCTGTTGTGAAGAGCGGAGGTAAAGGAGAGAATTGAGCTTCTGATTGTGTATTATGATCAGATGCAGATTGTGTGACAGAAACCGATTTAGGTTCGGCAATTTTGGGATGATCAGGAGATGTTAGTGGCGCGGCAGTGCCTAACATCAAATCCAGAGGGTCTTCATTTTTAATATTTTGTTTTTGTTTAACATTCTGGTCAGAAAATAACGCCAGTGGATCAACTTCACCTTCCTTATCATTGTGCTCAAGATCATATTCTTTATCATTCTGGAGTAAGGTTGTCGGCGTATTATCATTAAGAATATCTTCCTGCCGGAAGAGGGGATCTGAATTGAACATAGTCACGGGATCTTTCGCCCGTAGCTGTAGGGTATCTAAATCAGCGGTTGTTTTGATTTTTGCTAATGGATCAATGGGATTACGTTCATCATTTTCTTGTTGGCTGGAGGGAAACAGCGGGTTATGGTCATTTCCATCTGATGATACCTGATGCTTGTCAGAGGATGTCGGGGTATCAGGGATCGTAAAAATTTTTTCAAGGCCATCCCAGACTTCACTGGGAATACCCTGCGTATCCGATTCAGAGGATACACTGGTAGCGGAAATATCAGTTTGTAATTGTGCATTTTGGTAGGGATCAATGACCTGAATCTGATAACTGCCAATATTCAGTACGTCACCATCGCGGATTTCAACCTGACGATTCGGAGCCACAGGGATTGTATTCAGCAAAAGCTCAGTTGCAGAACCCAGATTGGTGATCCGACATTTGCCATCTGTATTGATGGATACAATAGCCTGACGGGCAATGCCCTGCTCAGCATCAGGTAAAACCCAACTATTATCTTTACAGTGGCCGATAGTTCCTCCCGGAGGAGAGAATTCATAACTCAGTTGTGTTGGCTGGCTTGTACTGTTGTTTTTAACAATGGTGAATCGCATAAGCGTGGATCCTTATTGTTGATAAGGATAATGTGGATGAGGATAACCTCCTTGTTTCAAGGAGGTTATCAGTAAAATCCACGGTGTATTATTCCAGTTTATTAGTGTAGGAATCCCAGGTGTAGGTAATTTCAGCACCTTTTTTACCCTGGAAGTCTTGTGGGAAGTAGCTTTCTTTATGTTTTTGGAAGGCAAGCTGAACGTCACAATAGAAATTACCATCTCCGTATACAAGTCTGGCGTCTGCGACCACAGCTTGTGTCAGGGTCAGTTCATACCAGGACTCTTGTGTTCCGCCTTGCCGACGAACATTGAGTTTAACTTCCTTAATATGTTTCCCTGAAGCAACGTATTTGCGCAAGGTTATGGATGATTTATCAAACAGAAGATTTAAATGGAGTTGGCTAACTTGAACGATGCCTGCACCCAAACCAGTCCCTTGATTAGATTTAGTGACATCGTTCATCAGATCTATTTTAAAGGAATGGACGGCTGTCCAGTCTTTATGTTTTTCATCACCTGATTCACCTTTAATATCAGTGAAGAAAATATACGCATCGGGCGTTGGAAGAGTAGACATAATTTTTCGCCTTAATCTTAATTAAAGTTTAATGAAGGAATTGTATGTAACATTGGCATCCCATTGATGTTTATTGGGATACACATATAGAGGGAAGGGTACTGCTACATAAAGATAACTAAAGTAGTGATATTGGGTTTTGTGTTGAAAAATAATTGATTAGTATCATGCTCCTTTTAGTGAGGGTAATTTTGAAACCAGGCGTAGAGAAACTGTCAGGCCTTCTAATTGATAGTGAGGCCGCAGGAAAAATTTAGCCTGATAGTATCCTGGGTTGCTCTCAATCTCTTCGACCTGAACTTCTGCGGCTGCCAGTGGTTTCTTGGCTTTAGTGAACGGTGTTGAATTGACTGGGTCACCATCGACATAATTTGTGATCCACTCATTCAGCCAGCGTTCCATATCACTGCGCTCCTGAAATGTCCCGATCTTGTCACGGACGATACATTTCAGATAATGGGCAAAGCGGCAGCAAGCAAACAAATAGGGCAGACGAGCCGAAAGGTTGGCATTCGCAGTTGCATCAGGATCATAATATTCCGAGGGTTTTTGTAGTGATTGCGCCCCAATAAAGGCGGCCATATCGGTGTTTTTGCGGTGCAGGAGCGGAATAAAGCCATTTTTGGCTAATTCAGCCTCACGGCGGTCACTGATGGCAATTTCGGTGGGGCATTTCATATCCACGCCGCCGTCATCAGAGGGGAAAGTATAACAAGGCAGGTTTTCCACAATGCCGCCGGATTCTACGCCACGGATAGAGGTACACCAGCCATACAGTTTAAATGAACGGTTGATATTAACGGCCATCGCATAAGCTGCATTCGCCCAGGTATAATTTTCGTGGGTAGGCCCATCGGTATTCTCTTCAAAATTGAAGTTATCAACGGGATTTGTCAGAGCACCATAAGGTAAACGGGACAGAAAACGCGGTAATGCTAATCCGATGTAACGGACGTCTTCTGATTCACGTAAACTCCGCCAGGGGGCGTATTCCGTATTCTGGAAGATTTTGGTGAGATCCCGTGGATTAGCCAGCTCCTGCCAGGAGTTCATCTGCATCACACTGGGTGCGGCTCCGGCAATAAACGGGCAGTGTGCTGAGGCGCTGATTTGCGATATTTGGCGCAATAGTTCAACGTCCGGTGCCGTGTGGTCAAAATAGTAATCTCCCACCAGACAGCCGAAAGGTTCACCACCAAACTGGCCATATTCCGCTTCATAGATTTTCTTAAACAGTGGGCTTTGATCCCAGCTGATACCCTTAAAGCGTTTTAAGGTGTTACGGAGTTCTTTTTTGGACAGACACATCACACGGATTTTCAGCATTTCATCCGTTTCCGTGTTATTAATCAGATAATGCAGACCCCGCCATGCGCCTTCGAGTGTCTGAAACTCATCATGGTGCAGGATATGGTTCATTTGCTGTGAGATTTTGGTATCAATTTCGGCAATCAGTGACTGGATGGTACGATAGGTATCACCAGAGAGCGTCACGGTATTTTCCAGTGCCTGCTGCGCCAGTGTTTTGACCGCATTTTCAACGGCACTACGGGTCTGATCACTTTGCGGGCGGAATTCCTTACCGAGCAATACACTTAACTCATCAGCCGTGTACTCTTTTAGCGTCTGCTCTTGTTGAGACAAGGTTTCTTGTTCGGTCGTGCTCATCAATTACTCCTTATTTTCAGTGTTTTCATCTGATCCTGGCGTGTTGTCTTCAGATGAAATGCTGTCTTCAGGTTTTGGCGCTTCCGCCAGTGATTTCAACAGGGCCGGGTTTTGCAGTATTTCGGCAATCAGTTGTTCTGCACCAGTTTTACCATCCATATAAGACAGCAGGTTCGCCAGTTGGGTACGTGCTTCCAACAGATTAGCCAAAGGCTCTACCTTTTTAGCGATAGCATCTGGCTGAAAATCCTCCATTCTTTCAAAAACCAGTTCAACATTCAGTTTGCCATCACCTGTCAGGGTGTTATCAACCTGAAAGGCAGCCCGGGGTTTGATTGACTTCATGCGTTCGTCAAAGTTATCAACATCGATTTCCAGAAATTTCCGGTCAGTAATTTCTGGCTGGGCTTCTGTGGATTTCCCTGCCAAATCAGCCATAACCCCCATGACAAACGGCAATTGAACCACTTTTTCTGAGCCATAAAGCTCGACATCGTATTCAATCTGGACACGGGGAGCGCGATTTCGAGCTATAAATTTTTGTCCGCTGGATTTCATGACAAATTCTCCAATACTGGCTAGATAGATTAAGGGGTGAGTGAATAATTCGTTGAGTCTCTGAATAGAGGTTATAAGCGGTTAGTAGGTATCATTTTGGTCTGTATCTGTACTGGGATTATCAGCATAGCCAAAAATGATGGCGAGCTGATGTAACCCTTCTGGTGCAAGATTAGAAATAATGTCGATAAAGTTACGATCAATCAGCTGCTGAATGCGGTCAATCATCATCGGAGCGGGGTGGCTCGGTTCATGTGTGATGAAATAAAGTTTCACTTTTTCCAACAGCATACGTACTTCTTCGCGATTGTGAGCTTCCACTTCATACCAGTCGAATGAGGATAAGTCAGCTGATGGTACGGGGATTAGCGTATTTTTTACTGAAGTAGGTGCCGGTTTACTCACTGATTCAGATTCAGGAGCGGCTTTATCACTATCAGTCACAGGCGCTTCTGCTGAGGCTGGTGGTTTTAACAGACTGAACTCAATCACCGTATTCAGGTGTTTTAACAGCAGAGAAAATTCAGGTGAATGGCTGGCGGATAAATGCCGGTTAATCAGTTCAGACAGAGCTATGACGTGATCATGAATAATCACCAATATAGATAGTTCCGGGCTACTCGATTGCTGTTTTAACTCCTTTAATAAACGTGTACGCCCTCCTGTATAGCCACTAATTTCGGTTATTGACCCGTCGAGCAGTGAGTAGACATCGCGGAATGATAACTCCTGCAAAACGTTTTTCAGCAGAATGGAATTCTGTACTTTCAGGGTCAGAGGAGAGCCGTCCTCAATATCTGCCAGCGTATTGAGACGGAATAAAGGATCGTATTCACCATCAAACTCCAGTTTTGGCCATACCTCATCCCAATAGCGTTCCAGTGTTTGTCTAAGGAGATACAGACCATCGGCATATCCGGATAATCCCCGAGCTTCTACCCATGCATGCATCAGAGCGATAATAATACGCAGATCTTTAGTCCGGGACAGCAGTAGGTTTGTGGCCTGTTTTTCTACTTCCAGCCAATTAGGGGGTTCAGCCGGGATCAGGAAATCACCGAACTGCTGTTCTGTTTTGCCAACTAGACTTTGCTCTAATAGCAGAAAATCATCATCGTATTCGAGATTCTCTCCGCAAGGAGACTCGCTGCTTATTGGCGCAAGTAATGCATCGATATTCGTACTGTTTTCATGGCTCATGGCGTTTATATGCTCTTCATATTCGGGCAGGAGAATGCAGGCAGTTTAAACGGACTGAAAATACTGCTTGGTGTAAATGCCAGTACAACAGTATGGCCTTGGATATTAAACGTGGCCTGTAGAGCCGAATCATCATGATGGGCAGAGCTGCTATGTGAGACTTGTTTTGCTTTATCCAGCAATCGGTTCAGTGCCCAGGGGCCGGAAGCGGATAAGGTGGCGGTTGTGCCATCAACTAGGTTTAGTTGAATACTGGCCTGATTAACCCCGGTAGACCCCGGCCAGTTGATGAGTTGTGAAACCTGAGGGCCGTGGCTGTACTGCAATTGTTGCCCTCCGACATTCAGAACCATGCTCAATATTTGGTTACCCATACTGATCGGCTGAACCATGACAGTAAATGACGGGGTAGGAGTACCGTTCCCAAAGAACGTATCACTGATGATCTTAGCCTGTTGGAAAGGCCGGAGTAATCTTGTTCCTCCCGGCAGAGGTTTGCCATCCACACCCGGCATAAAGCGCCATTGGGGCTGGGATGTATCGACTTTTCCCTCTAAGTTCTTTTTGTAAAAACTGTCCATCATCCCTTTTTCGGGGGCAAACATGCGAGCCATATCATCTGGTTTAATATCGACATGTGCCGTAGCGACCAGCGGATAACGGTTTGTGATGGCTTGGTTGCAAAACCCGCCGATTTCAGAGCTGAGCTGTTTACCGACACTTCTCATATCGCTGATTTGTGCATCACTGCTGGCACCGATTGCCAGTGAGGTGATCATATCCCTGAACGGCATAGGCAGTCGCTCTGATGCGGTCTGTAGTTGAGTGATAATATTATTGGGAGGAAAAGTTGAACCGGTATTCACGGCATTTTGTACTGAAGTCAGGTATTGGTATAAGTCACCGATTTTTTTCAAAATATCATCGAAAGGTATTTGCGGGTTTTTTCCATCCGGATTTTTCGCTAAATCGGTAATTTGCGCAAAATGTGCTTCTAACATATTTTCCGGTGAGGGTTGCCCGTTATTTTGCAAAATCATCTGTTGGGGAGCCAGGTTAGCCAACCTATTGGCTTTATTAGCTAAATTACTGGTCTTACTGCTTAGGCTACCCAGTTTTGCAATATTCTTGCCTTTATTCATCAGGCTATTGAGCGGATCATTCAAGGTTAGATTTTTACTGATATTGATCAGAAGAAGACGCAAGGGTGAAACTGAAGATGAAAGTAAGCGCGCAGTGTTAGCCCGCTGCGTTAAATCATCGATATGGTTTAAACGAATATCACCCAGAAATTTATCCCATTGATAAATATAGTCATTAACATAAATTTGCCGGACAGATTGTTCAACTAGTTTAACTGGCTGTTTTTTGGCGTAAGAACCCAGCACCCAACTGTCTTGTATATAGGAATTGGCAATCAACGGTTCCATATCTTTGATGATTTTATGATAACCCGCTGGCGTAAACAGCCCAGGAACTCCACTGGTTATTGGTTCATTACTGATATGAGAAAAAGCCAGATCAGCCTGTGGACCGGCAAGGGTAACTAAATTGACCGGTTCTAAATCGGGATTGTTCAGCAGAGTGCTTTGTAGTCTGGCGTAGGCTCGTACTGCAAGAGGTGTACTGCTGATGAATGCCTGCCTGCTTTCAACCAGCGAGCTATCAAAGACATAGGGTGATGTAACCGGTTGATTATCCAGTAACTGGCCGAGGTGCCAGTCCAGCTGTTTGAATTGTATCTCAGGAGTATCGGGTGCTAATTGTGCCTCCAGATACTGCATTACCCAGTTACGCAGAAATTTACCGTCATAATGGTTGGGTTGATATAACATCTGATAGGCCTTTAATGCACTATATGTTTTATCGATATCATTATTACTGACCTGTTTTAGTTGATCGGTGATAAGCCTTGCTACATGTGGCAGCAGTAATGATTGTAGTGCTTTCGTATACAGGTCATGTCCGGCATCGTTGACCAGTTCACCTGTGTACAAGCCCATGCGATAAGATATCGGTGGATCGTCCAGCGAAAAATGCTGACTTTGGGCCAGATTGGCCAGCGTGTTCAACATCGGTAATAAGTTATAGATATTATTTGCTTCATTAGCATTATTCGTGTTTTGCTTTAGTTCATCGCCCAGTTTCGTAATCGACGGCATTTTTGCCTGAATTTCAGCAAGATAATTTTCATTATTGTGATAACTGGTCAGAAATAAGGTGGTTACCGCGATCAGGATCGCTATCAGTGTCATATAACCTAACCAGTTAACCAGACGATTCTTGTATATCCACCAACGGTTATAACTGGCAAGCCCGGCTTCCTGAAAAATGCCTTCCAGTAAGTTTTTCAGAAAGTACGGCTGCTGGGCCTGAGAGGGATAGTGCATTCCTTTATCTTCACCATTGCCCCATGACATCGAAATACTGTTGTTATCAGTCGGTAACTGGACATTTTGATTAAATTTTTCCATCACAGAATCAAACGGAATTCCTTCCTGTTTACCGCTGGTGAAATAAAGCCCTCTGGGATAACTGGGAGCTTCAAATCCGGATCGGGCGAAAATTATCTCAAGATACTGGGCAATATACGGATGCAGGGCAGCAAACTCTTGGGGAAACAGATAACTTTCAGCAGATTGTTGTGGATTGGATTCATTCAGCAGAATATAGGGTAATTCAGCATCCAGTCGCCGTTGTAACTGATGGAATTGTTCGTCAAAGGTAGCATTGATGTTCCAATCCATTTTTTCGTTCTGTGGAAAGGTCAGTCCCCAAATTTGCTCGCGTGATGCTTTATCAAGGTGCGTAAAATAGGCAGTGAAGCCTTTTAACAAGTCGGTTTTAGTAATAAAAAGATAGACAGGAAATTGGATCTTAAATTTTTCATGTAATTCCGATAAGCGCCTGCGAAGCATATAGGCGTGGTTATCACGGGCTTCTGTCGATGGATTCAGCAGATCCTCCACACTGAGGGTCAGGATAACTCCATTAATAGGCTGACGTGTGCGGTATTTCTTCAACAGCTTGATAAATGTTTTCCATTCCCTGAAATTGGATTTTTGGACAGTGTTATCCTGAATCGTATAGCGCCCGGCGGTATCCAGCAGAACGGCATTAGTCGTGAACCACCAGTTACAGCTATTACTGTCCTGCATGCTGTGCAGAGCAGCTCTGCCGAAATAATCTAATAGTGGAAAATTCAGACCGGAATTCGATAGCGCAGTTGTTTTACCTGAACCCGGCGCCCCGATGACCAAATACCAGGGTAATTGGTACAGATACTGGCGGCTGAAAAAACCTCTCAGGGTGGGTTTATTTTTACCATTCAGGCCGGAAAAATAAGCCTTTCTTAATAATTTTACAGCATCAGAAAAACGTTCTGACAGGGACAGGTGTTGTTCATTTTGTTGTTTTTCCTGCGCTTTTTCGGATTCGCTGCCTTTGATAATATTCAGCTGATTAGCCAGTTTTTTATTCAGCCAAGTCCGGTATAAGTGAGGGACGAGTAAACTAAAAACCCAAAAAAAGTAAAGAGCGATAATGGTGGCTACCCGTATTGTAAATGATTTAAATGGTACAACATCACCAACAGAAATAATGGGCCCCCAGAAACCGATAATGCAAGCAAGTATCGTTATTCCGATAAAACTCCATGTCAGTCGGCTGGTGATAATGGAAAGGAGCACATTCAACATCTTAGTTTCCTCACTTTATTTGAGCATCAGGAGAAACTAACAGCGTGATTTCTACTCGTCTGTTTTTAGCCCGGTTAGCGGGGGTGTTATTGGGTACCAGAGGATCGCTTGCACCTTTTCCCTCTGTTTTGACGCGTCCCGGCTGATCCAGATAGCGCTGGAGTTCTTTTTGGACAGATTTGGCTCTGGCCAGTGATAACGCGTAATTAGAGGCAAAAGATGATGAATAAATGGGCACATTGTCGGTATATCCGACCACCAGAATTTCACCTTTGTAATGATTCATCTCTTCTGCAATACGTTTGATAACATATAAATAGTTTTTCTTGATGCGAGATGAACCAGACCTGAATACACCATCACCCTCCAGTGTAATCACACTCTTATCATTCACGGAGACGGTTAACAGTCCGGCAGATATTTCAGCTTGCAATCGGCTTCTTAGATTCAGTTTTTCCTCTTTCACTGGCGCAGGAGGTGGCAGCGGTGATATTTTTCTGTCGGGCACATTGGGCAGACTGGTCTGGTAGATAGAGGATAAAACCGGGGTAGTGATATTACCCAGTCGCCAGTTCAGGCTGATATACAGGATACAACCCAAAAAACACAGAAATAGCAGACAAACCCACATAGGTAAAAAAGGTTTCCAGGCTTTATTAGGTTTTTTGAGTAACTGCAAATTAGTTGACAGCTCGGCCGGATAATTGCCCCGGATTGAATGGATCAACTGGTACAGACGTTGTTTTAGTGTTTCCAGCTGAGAACGACCGTTATCCATGATGCGGTAGCGCCCTTCAAACCCGAGCTGGAGACAAAAATTAATCAATTCCAGCAGAAATAAGTTTTCTTTGGGGCTTTGTGATAGTTTAGCCAGAAGCTGAAAGAATTTTTCACCTCCCCAGGTTTCATTATGAAACGTGACCAGTAACCCACTACCTGACCAGACACTACGGCTTCCCCATGGAGTCAGTGCGGCCGCTTCATCTAAGGCGGTGCACAAACAGTAACGCGCCCCGATAATAACTTCATAGGGCTGGTTTGCCTGTTGACATGCGACTTCAAAGCGTCGTATTTCATCGATCAGATGCTGCCGTAAATTTGCGGGATCCGGGTGGGAGGTGGTATGCCGGATTTTTGGGATCGTATTCAGCAGAGGATTGGCCGCAGCCACCAACGGATTTTCACTGGTGTCATCAGCAAGCCATATCTGATCAGTATGAAGAGCTTCTTGTCTCATCATAGGTGTCGTTACCTTTGTTTAGGCTGGTTACGGACAGCCCAAAACTCCATATTTAAACCGGGAAACTCACCCGCCAGGTGTAATGCAAAGCCACCGGCTTTATCCATTTGTTTCCACAAATCACCCTCTTTTTCTAGTTCGAAATAGACATATCCTGAATGCCAGGGAATTTGCCTCGGCACGGATGGTAAGGCTCGTATTGCAATACCGGGTAGCTGCAACTGCACTAATTCACGGATACGTCCGACAGGGGCAATTTTCATCTGAGCCGGGAAGTGGCTCATCAAGGTTTCATTAGTGGTCTCAGCATGGACCGCCAGAATAAAGCTGAATGTATTCACCATATTGGCATTAGGTAGTGTGGCGATATTCAGACCATGAGAGTATTCGGTGAGTGGTAACTGAATAGCGTGTTCTTCCAGAATGATGGACAGCCCCTGACGCAGATGGAACATAAGCTGATTAAAACTCAGGGTCAGATTATCATGATCATAGAGAGGAAGATTTTCATCAGGAACACGGCTTTGGGAGAATGTCGCCAGCTCAGTGGCAAATTGCAGCCATTCGCTGAATAATCTTTCCGGATGCAATAGTGATAAATTGTGTGCGTGGTTTACCTGACCACTATAGCGATTTACAAGGGACAGTAAGAGAAAATCCATGATTTCAGAGTCATTATGTCGCCCCAGTTGTAATAAACGCTGGCTTATCTGCTGGCGGCGCTGTTCCAGTAACCCCTGAATATCGGTTACAAACCCGGCTACTTGCGGGCTGGCATAACAGTTGAGCAGGGGAGGAATGAACTGTTGATCAAGATATATTTTATTATCACTGGTTCTATTCACTACGTGAACAATCTTCAATGCAGTCCATTCTGGTGTTAAATCAGATTCCGCCATCAGGCGCAGGCGCATTTTGCCGAATTGTAAAGCAGCACTGCCCACTGACATGGCATTAAAGTCATTGACTTCGGTTTCAAAGCTGATAAAACGCGCCAGCGAATTTTTCTGCTCACTGAAAATGACTTCTTCTCTGCCCCGCCGAAAGTGGGGAAGCGCCAGCATGACATTAATATCGGTCTGATTTTCAGAGAGTTGTAAAGGTTCTGGTGCGTCAGCGCCATCAAAACTGAATGGAGTTCCATCCGGAAAAATACCGCTCGCAGAGGAAAGCATAATTTTCCCCTGATTGAGAAATTCCTGATTCAGTTCGAGAGTCAGAAAACCCCAATAATAAGGCAGTTGGGCTTTCCCCCAATCACGGACATAGGCTTCCAGATAGCTTTCAGCTTGCTGGAAGTGATGAGGGCGTAAGAACATCCCTTCTGTCCAAATGACTTTTTCAGATTTATTCATGATTTTCTTCAGTTCATGCAGCACAAGTTAAGTCAGGAGTTAAACCAGAGCCAGTAACTTTAATGCACACCTGTAGTTTGTCAGGTGCAGAACGCCAGAATTTGTAAAACGGAGGCTTTGCTGGTACCGATACCGGAAGAGCAATACGCCATTTCTTTCCATCTAATTGCCTGTATTCGGCAACAATTCCAATGTAATGAATTTCTGGCTGATTCTGTTCCAGTAGATGACGGACATGTTCGGTAGGGAGGATAAAAAACCGATCCTCATTGACTAATTTATCCCCCAGTGCTGCTTTCGCGTTGCCCTGAAGTGAAAAAAAGTCTGCCGACATAAACTCTTCTTTTGATTTCAATAGCATAACGTCAATCTTCAGTGGAGCTGAATCATTAACATTTGGTGCAATATTAAAAACTAATTGGTAAGGAGGTAATTTTTCTGGCTGCTGTGATGAGCAGCCTGCCATGATTAATAGAAACGTTAATAAAATTCTTTTCGTCATCCAGCAGTTATCACCCAACAGTTAATTAAATACAACTAATTGAATACAAGGTATTTATTAAAATATTTCGTTTTTTGCAGTACAAAATATAAGGTAATAAATTTCATGAATTATTAATAATTTTAGTATAGCCAGTATGGAATAAAAGAAAAGTTGGGTATCAGGCTGATAAAATCAGCACCTTGGTTTGGCTTGGTGTAATACGACAGCCGACAGAGTTGGTCGAGTTCTGCATTGACATGCTGGTTAGTCGCGTCACGGGAGCGCCTTTGATTAACAGAGTATTCGCCCCTAATGTATGCCGTGCCGGTCCCATCACCGTACCGGAAGCCACACCAGTATTAACGCCGGCGTTATCGCCCATAGTCATGGGATAGATTGTCATCAGATTATGGGCTGGTGCTCCTGCAAATAAAATGTTCATGGCATTCGTAATACCGGTAGGTCCCTGAGCCATATTGGGATACGGTATAGGTGTTGAAAAAGGGGGAGTCATACAGACATCAGGGGTAGCCAGATCCATCCCCCCGCTTTGAGTATTGGCAAACATAATATCTCCTTAACCAATATGAATTTGTTCAGCATCTATTTTGGTAATGGCTTTTGCTGACATCATGGTATTTTGGGCATGCAGACGCAGGTAGTTTTCAGCCTGCATATCTAACTGACCCGCCCGTACTTGCTCTGTCTGTGTGGTATGACGAAACAGGCGGTGACTGAGTTGTGTAACGGTCTGCCAGACTGATTCAAGTTTATTGCCAACCAATTGGGTCACTGACACCCAGGCAGAGAGAGATTCACCCGTGTATTGCATTTTCTTGATATGGCATTGCCCATCGTTGGCATCAATATGCAATCCTTCGCTGTTTAAATGTAAATTGCCATGAGGTGCAATAGTCAAATCACCGGGTACGCTGATTTCTGCCGATTGTTGTTGTTCAGGGCGTTCTAATATAGCCAGCACCCAGAGTTTCCCCTCCACTTTTGTGAGTAAGACGGTATCACCCAGTTCAGGTGTCAGTAAACAACTGGCAGCCCGTCGGCAATGCCATCCCCGGCTGTGGCTTTCTACCATCAAGCTACCATCCTGAAGGCGGTTGATAACCTGTCCGGCAACCTGTTGTGAAGGTTCATCCGTAAGCAAAGGCGAAGAAAGTGTATAGGACGCGTAAGAAAGTTCTGACATTTTAGTTCTCCTGATTAAATCTTGCGTTGTAGCTCCCACTCTTCGGCGGCAAACAGTTCAGGATCATTTTCCAGAATGCCATTACGATCGGAGAACAATGCCCCAGCCTGTTCAGCACGATGAAAAAGTGTTCGCATAAAATGCGTGGTACGAAAATCACTGTTGCTGACATTGGCGTAGGAAAGATCGGCATAGGTCATGTCAGCACCGGTAAACTGGGCATTGACGGCATGAACTTTGTGCATAATGGCCTGTGTTAGCTGGCTTTGTCTGAAGTCAGCGGATTCGAGACAGGCACTGACAAAAATAGACTGGATAAATAAGCTGTTGCTGCAATGTGCCCGAGTCAAATCCGCTTCGATAAATAGGGATTGGGTCGCGTTAACATTCGATAATACTGCCCCCTGTAACCCCGCTCCTTTGAAGTTACAGTTGGTTAATCTGGCATGACTGAAATTCACGGCTTCAAGCTGACAACCGGTAAATTGACATTCCTGAAATTGTTGTTGTTGATAGTCCTGACCACGCAGGTCACATTCAAAAAAAACCGCTTTCGTGAATTTACTGGCAGAAAAGTGCGTTTTCCGTAAATTCTGGCGAAAAAAGGTAACCAGAAAAAGATCGCTGGAAGTGATGCGTGCCTGATCAAGCGATGAGTCAATAAAGGCAATTCGTTTAAGATCGCTGTGATTGAAATCGGCTTCTTGCAGAATACTTGAGGTAAATTGAGAGTCGTTCTGTATTGTTTCTGTAAAGCGGGTTTTCTTTAAATCACATTGATTAAACAGGCTGTTGTTTATGTGACTTTTATCGAAGGTGGCACTTGCCAGACTGCACTGTTCAAAAACACTATGTTCGAAGAGGGTGGAATCGAATGTTGCCTCTTTGAACTGACAGGCGGAAAAAATGGTATCTTTCAGTTGAGCGTGGGAAAAATCAGTACCGGAAAAATCGACTTCTTTGAATATTCCGTCGGTTAAATCCCGCTGGGCCAGTGAGATATGTGCCAGACTGACTTTTTCAATGATGTCACCCTGTTTGATTTTTGCGATCAGTTCATCTGCTGACAGTGAATTCATATCACTTCCTTATCGCGTTTAGGTAAGGTTTTGATACCTTGCAGATAGGCACCTTCAAACTGGGTTGAATCATCAATGATAGACTGAGACATATCGGCCCGGAATAAATTCGCGCCGCGTAAATCAGTACCATGCAGGCTACATTTCTGCATCAGAGCACCCATCAGGTTGGCATTATTCAGCAGAGCCTCCCGAAAATCGGTTCTGATGAAAATGCTTTTTGTTGCATTCAGATGTTGCATATCTGCTGACCGACAGTCAGCTTCACTCAAATCGCTGTTATTCAGTATAGCGGAATGAAATCGGGCCTGAACCAACGGCATCTGACGCAAATTACACTCAGTCAGTATTGCCTGAGTAAAATCAGCCTGATTAAGCGTACTGTTCATCACAAAAGCACAATTCAACAGACTTGCCGAACAGAACCGGATGTGATTGACTTCCGTTTCTACCCATGAACAACTTTCACATTGTGCTTCATCAAAAACGGCTTGTTCCAGTTTGCACTTAAGAAAAGTGACTTTATTCAGCGTTGCGTGATTAAAGCTGAGAGCGGGTAATTCCAGTTCTGTCAGTGTGCAGTTATTCCATTGTGAAGAGTGAAAATCACCATGTGTAATAAAAACCTGTCTCAGTAAAAGATCGGTGAATGTGGAGTGGTTAAATTGACAGTGATCAAATAGGGCTTCCTGCAATTGGACCTCTTTGAAATCGGTATTGGAAAAGTCACTTCGCTCACATTTAGCCAGTACCAGATTCGCTTTATCCAGTTTCACACCAGACAGGGAAGTATGGCAGAATTCTGCTCTGGCCAGCATTGCTTCACTGAAATCCACTTTATCCAGTTGGCTGTGATTAAAACAGGCACTTTCCAATAATGCGCCGGAAAAGTTTGCGCCACGTAGATCCATGTTAGATAAATCTGCACCAGTAAAATCCATGCCACTGAAATTACCACCTTGTGCCATAATTTTTTGTGCCCGTTTGCGGATGATTTCTGATAATTCCCCCTTCAGTCGCAAAGCAGGACTCTGGGATTGCACCGACAAAAAATAGGTATCACGTAGCGACTGTTCAATTTGTGCCAGTTCTTGATCGTTCAATCCGGTGTGCTGCTGTTGCTTACGCAATATATCCCGTGTTGAATAAATTCCTTCCGGTCCTTTGGTATTACTCTCTGGAAGAGATAAATACGTATCGATACCCTGTTCTTTTGCTTTGGCGGTTATCTCTGTTTGTTTCAGCTCGGCTTCGGCTTTTTTTTGATCGGCCTCCTGTTCGATTTTTTCCATGAATTCTGGTAGTTCATCCAGTCGGGGACTGGTTGAAGGTACTGCGACCGGAGAAGTGGGTGGGATCATTGTATTGATATCATAACCCTGTTCAGCTAAACGTGCAGCTTGCTGTTCATGGAGGAGCTTTTGACGCCTAAGTATCGATTCCTGTATCGGGCTGCTTTCTACTGAGGACTCTGTATCTATCCATGAGCCGATAATGTCCTCAGGAATAAGATCTTTTTCCCTGAACGTGTACAACACCCCTTTTTCTTTGTCCGTGCGCTGTTTGGCCACCGCCAGATAATGACTGGCGGGTAGTAGGCTATCCTGATGTTCCAGCGCGGATATCATCTGTAATACATCGGCTGCATCATCTTCATTTATCCGTGTACTTCCGTGCCATATCAGGAGCATTTGCTCCAGATGAGGAAAGAACCATACGGTTGTCTGGCGCATGACAATTTCTTCGTCAATCTCTTCATTAAGACGTAGCCGTCTGATAAAACAGCGCACATTCCATGCTGGCAGACGGCCTTCCTGCACCGGTTTTTTCGGATGCATGTTCTCAATCCGCCATGCAGCTTTAATCGGCAGGGCAGGCAGTTGCTCCCACCACTGATCTTGTGGTGCGGCATTAAATAACCGCCAGTCAATATCATGGGCATATCCCGGAAATTCGTTTTCTAGCCACTCCTTATCATATTGCTTACCGATGCGTTCAAACCGGCGTGGCCATGTAAAATCCAAAGGGCAAAAACTAGAGGGTTCGGGAGTATCTTCCGGAGATAACAATTGTTTTTGGAAGGCTTCAATATTAGGTAACTGATGAATTTTAGTGCCGTTTTCTAATATTTCCGGCGTGAAACCAATACCGTGTGGGTTATCATCATAACCTTCTCCTCCAAAAGCCCGACTCCAGTCCAGTCGCATTTGTTCAAAGGCTTGAGGTTTTGAAGAAGTACCTCCCACCCAGTAACGATCACCAAAAACAGCCAGTTTTTTTTCCAATTGATCAACTTTAATACGCACATTACAGGCGGTTTTATCAGTCTGATGATGGGTATAGGCATAACCTGTCGCCAGAAATTCAGCACAGGATTTAGGCATGGCAAGATCAATAATACCATTACAGGTTTTCAGTTCTTTTTCTGCCAGTTGCCAAAGCTCCGGCTCCGGTCTCAGACGGGGAGTTGTGCCCATATCAGTCAGAGCCATCACAGTGACGCCGAGATGATTTTTCTGCATCCAGCGATAAGGCCGATAAAGCAGACTTAAGCGTAGTGGTTTGATGATTTTCATTGAAATATTGAACTGTTAAATTATTAGACAAATAAATGTAGGGAGGAAGCAATGAGTCGGATGTTTGATTGTGCAACAGCAAGTGCGTTTGCGGCTACTTTGACATCATTTTTTGTAATATTTACTCCTGTTTTACTTAGATTGATGACAGTAACACCGACGGAAATTCCTGTGACGGATGTAACAAGCTCATTGGCTGAAACACTAGTGTGAGTGGTGGACGCATGAAAACCCGTGGCAGAAATACTAAATCCGGTGGCACTTATGTTGCCGATATTGGCAGAAAATATAGACGTTGGGCAATCCACGATAACATTAGTATCACTCTTGATTGTAATGGGGTTAGGGCTGTTGATTAGCGTTGTTCCGGTAATATTTTGAGTCCAGTTTCCATCAATTTTGGCAGTTAAATTGCCTGTGAGTTTGTAGGTATCTCCACCATCGATTTCGGTGTTTCGCCCTTTTTTAATGGTTCGTTGCTGCCCTTTATCAATCGTTAAGGTATCTTTGCCGTTGACAGTCGTATCCCGATTATCTTTGTAGGTGAAATTCGCTTTACCTGTCACCGTATCTGTTTGTTCTTTTTTAATTTCCGTAGTACGCTTCCCATCAATTTTGACTGTCTTATCTTTTTCAACGGAGATATTCATATCCCGCTCTGCGTGCAGATCAAATAACTCTTTATCCGGTTCATCATCCATAAAAAGATAGTTAGCCTGATCATGCTTACCATTTTTGGTATTTGACATCACACCACTGCGAGTTTCATGTTTGGGAAGTTCCCACGGCGGCATATTTTCATTGTTATAAGTACTACCGATAACAAAAGGTTTATCCGGGTCGCCATTGACAAAACTGATAACAACTTCTTCTCCCACACGGGGAACGTTGATACTGCCGTATCGCCAGCCAGCCCAACGCGTTGCCACACGTATCCAGCAGGAACTGGTATCGTCTTTTTTATCTGTTTTATCCCAACGGAATTTCACTTTTATCCGGCCATACTTATCAGTCCATATCGGTTTATTTTTAGGACCTGTTACGACCGCAGTTTCAACACCGGTTGCTTTTGGCCAAAGCGTGATGGCTTGTGGTTTCCAATGGACATTGGAGGGGATAGCTTCAAACTGAACAATATTTTTGTCAGGCTTATCATCATCACTATCATCGTCATCACTATCACACTCAAAGACTGAGCCATAATCGGATTCATAAAATGAATATTGTGCTCCGGTAATCAGATAATCATTGTAATCATCCCCTTTGATACTATTAGGCAGAGAGAGTGTGAAAGTGTGGCCCGGAGCCATTCCCAGTACATTGCCTGTTCCATTAATCAGCTCACTTTGTGCTTCTGAAGCCTGTTGAAGTATACGGACATAAAACTGCCCCTGATCACCTTTTATAAAGCGTCCCGGCCACATAAATATCTCTGTACTATCAACAGAACTGAGCGATGTTTGAGTGAGAGACTGTAATTTAGCCCGGGGCTTACGAAAATCGTAGTCATCAGTACTGAAACTGTTGGGGATAGTCGAACTGCTAATATTCCAAGTATAGATATATTCTTGGTCCAATTTCCTGAAGATGCTACCGACACTGAAATATTTAATCGTATCATACCCCGGCATTGGATAATGCATTTGGGGCATATCGACTAATACCATAGTGTGGTTGCCATTCTCATGTTTAAAGTAATAATAAATACCTTCATGCGCCATTAGACGATGAATAAAATCGAAATCAGTTTCGTTATATTTAACGCAATATTCCCATGGGCGATAGTTTTCTATGAGATTATCCTCAAAATTAACATTGGCACCCTGTAATACTGTAGTGACAATCTCAGGTACGGTTTTTTCCTGCCAGATGCTATAACCGGATTTCTTTTTTAGTTCCGAAAGCTTAGGCCTTACTGTAGCAGTATATAAATAAAGCCTGTCATCATATTTATAAAATGGCGAATAAGAGATTTTTTCTATATAGCCACTTAAATATCTTGTTTGTTTTGACGGGGTTTTTATTTCTACGGTAAGTACAGTATTATGAAGCGATATAGGATCAGATAATCTATTTTTACTCAGTAATTCGACCTCAAATTCATAAGGTTCCGATAATCTTTCTATTCCTTTAAGTGATTTAAAGTATAACTCTTCGCCGGATGAAGTATGTGCGATAAACTGTCTTTCCATAATATGGACTCGCTTTTATGCAAAGCTACCGCCTATTCCGGCTGGATGCGGGAATATATGATAGCTGGTGGAACTTACTGTTATAAGGCATTTCGGATATATAATAAATATGTAGCTGTTGGTTTCTGATATTGAGTTAAGCACAATAGTCAGAATGTGTAATCACCAGAGAATGTTTTATTTAAGGAATATATAACTTGTGTTTATATTTTGTCTTTATAAAAAGAAATAACCCAATGTATTACTTTGTTTTTATTGTATAAAATAATTTTAGATTAGTTAGATAGGAGATTATAAGTAATTATATTAAATTAATGAATTATGTCGGGTAAACTTTTTTCTAATATCATAAAACATGGTTAATTAAATTAGGATAATGTATCTATATTTAAGATAACCTTAAAAAGAAAAATTACTGATAATTCATTTATCGTTTAAATAATTAATTTATCGTTTAAATTAATGTGTTATATCTAATAAATAAAAAGATAAAGTTAACAAAGTGATAAAATTGAGGGCGGCGAGGGCAATGAGTGAATAGGCTGCTATTATCTGTTTAGGTTATATTTAAGATGTTTTAAAATAAGAATAGAGAGGAGAAGTGGTGGGGAAAAAAAGATAAAATTGGCGGTAACAACATAATAATTACCGCCAGAGGTTCTTTATAACGAATTATTTCAGTGCTGCTAATGCGCTGTCATAATCAGGCTCGTTAGTAATTTCATCTACGAGCTGGCTATAAATAACATTATTGTTTTCATCCAGAACAATGACAGCACGTGCAGTCAATCCACCTAATGGACCCTGGCTAATGGCTACACCGTAATTTTCCTGAAACTCACCACCACGCAGTGTTGATAGAGTGACAACATTCGAAAGGCCTTCAGAGCCACAAAAACGGGATTGTGCAAAAGGCAGGTCTGCTGAAATGCAAAGTACGACAGTATTGTTCAGTTCACCGGCATGTTGGTTGAATTTACGTACAGAAGTTGCACAAACGCCGGTGTCAATGCTTGGGAATATATTGAGTACCTTACGTTTCCCTACATATTGGCTCAGTGCCACGTCAGTAAGATCTTTAGCTACCAGCGTAAATTCTTTTGCTGTTTCACCAGCTTGTGGAAAATGCCCAGCTACGGTGATATCGCTACCTTGGAACTTGACGGTTTGTGTCATGGTTTTATCCCTCTATATAAGTAAACTGCGGTGCCAGTGTAATGGAATAGTGCGATCTTGCCCACAAAAATAGCTGTAATATTTATAAATACTCATCTATTGTTTAATTAACAGTGTCTTATAATTTATTTTAGGATAATTATTAGACCAAAAGAGTAAATATTTATGCACAATTTTACCTTGTTCCCTTCTGTATTACTGATGACAGGGCTTTCCTTACCTCTTTCTGTTTATGCTGCTGATGTTCCTGTAGGAACTCAGTTAGACCCTCATCAGGAGCTGGTTCGCCATTTGAAAGATGAACCAGCATCACTTGACCCGATTAAATCCTTCGGCTTAATAGAAGCGCAGGTGTTGCGTGATTTACTGGAAGGTCTCGTTAATCAGGATGCCGATGGTAAGCCCGTTCCGGGAGTTGCGATTAACTGGAAGACGACAGATAACAAAACATGGATATTTACGCTACGACAGGATGCCCGCTGGTCTAATGGTGACAAAGTCACCGCCTCTGATTTTGTATATAGCTGGCAGAGGCTGGTTAATCCTAAAAATGCTTCTTCATTTTCTTGGTTTGCTGCTCTGGCAGGAATTCAGAATGCCCAAAAAATTATAGATGGTAAATTACCCCCGGAAAAATTAGGTGTTGAGGCTCTTGATGCTTATACAGTAAAAGTTACGCTGGATCGCCCAGTGCCTTATTTCCCTAATATGACTACTCACTTTAGCCTTTATCCGGTGAATAAACAGAACGTTGAAAAATACGGTAATGATTGGACCAAGGTAGGCCATTTGGTGGGTAACGGCGCTTTCATGCTGACGGGGCGTGTAGTAAATGAAAAAATTGTTCTGTCGCCTAACCCTTATTACTGGGATCACAAGAAAACAGTACTGAAAAAAGTGACGTTTGTACCAATCAATCAGGAATCTCATGCGGTTAACCGCTATCTGGCAGGGGATTTGGATATTACTGAATCTTTCCCTAAGAATATGTACCACAAGTTACTGCATGATATTCCGGGAGAGGTGTTCACTCCGGATCAATTGGGAACGTATTACTACGCATTTAATACTCAGCGTGCACCGACTAATGATATCCGTGTCCGGCAGGCGCTTGCCATGACCATCAATAAGAATCTGGTTGCAGAAAAGATATTAGGCACAGGCGAAAAACCTGCATGGCATTTTACACCTGACGTTACGGCTGGTTTTCATCCAGAAAAAAGTCAGCAACAGATTATAACTCAGCAGGAAAGAGATAGAAGAGCAAGATTACTGCTGAAAGAAGCAGGTTATGGCCCTGATAATCCACTAAAACTTTCTTTGCTCTATAACAATTTAGAGAATAATCAACGTATTGCCATTGCAGTCAGTTCAGAGTGGAAGAAAAAACTGGGCGTTGAGGTGAAGTTAGTCAATCAGGAATGGAAAACTTACGTTGATAACCGGAATACCGGTAATTTTGATGTAGTCCGGGCATCATGGACCGGAGATTATAATGAGCCATCAAGTTTCTTATCACTTTTGACATCAACACATAGCGGAAATTTGGCCAAATTTCATAACCCAGCTTATGACGCTTTGTTAAAAGAGGCTAGTCTGGAAACAGACGATGCCGCCAGAAACAGGGATTATAATCAGGCTGAAAAAATGATTGAAGAACAGGCTCCGATTGTTCCTATTTATCAGTACACTAATGGTCGGTTAATCAAAAAATGGTTAAAAGGATACCCGATCACCAATCCTGAAGATGTGGCGTATAGCCATACTATGTATATCATTAAAAAACATTAAATGTTGAACAGGAGAGGATGTGGAAACGATTTATGGCTCAGCATTTAAAGATTCAAACGCTGTGTATGCCTGCCAATTGAATGGGAAGGGAGGGACTACAGGTTTTAGCGAAAATGTATCTGCGACGGTAGGGCAACCATTCTGGCAGCATCTTGATTATAAAAATCAAGCTAGTTATCAATGGATTATGAAAACTAACCAACTACCAGTCCCGGTAAAAGAAGGGCTGGTGGGTGAGAGTATTCGGCCCAAACTCATTCGTACCGGTGAAGGGGCGATGATTATGTTGCGGACAATTAATCGCAATGACAATGCCCGCTCTGATCACTTGGTATCGTTTCGCATCTACATTAATGACAGGATAATTATTTCCAGCAGCCATAGAAAAGTCTATTCGGTTGATCAGGTTCTGGCTGATTTAAATAATGGCGTAGGAGCAAAAAATACAGGGCACTGGCTGGTTGAAATCGCCGATGCTATCACCGACGAAGTGAACGATTTTATTGAAGAGTTGCATGACAACCTGATTGAGTTTGAGGATAACATTCTGGAACAGAAGATCCCAGGACGAGGTGAGTTAGTGTTATTACGCAAACAATTGATTGTTCTTCGTCGGTATATGGCACCCCAGCGAGATGTTTTGACACGACTGTCCAGTGAGAAGTTGCCGTGGATGAGTGACGAGGCTCGTCATCTGATTCAGGAAGTCTCTGATCGTCTCGGGCGTGGGCTGGATGATTTGGATAGCTGTATCGCAAGGACAGCGGTCCTTGCCGATGAGATTACTTCCATTATGGCGGATGCGATGAACCGTCGTATTTACATGATGTCATTGTTAACAATGATATTCTTACCAAGTACTTTTTTAACCGGTTTATTTGGTGTTAACCTTGGCGGGATCCCCGGAAATAAGGATGAATTTGGCTTTGGTTTATTCAGCCTGCTGCTGTCGTTATTGATAGCGGGGTTCGCATGGTGGTTAAAGCGAAGTAAGTGGTTATAGGAAAAATTGCGATTGCCGTGAGTTCTGAACCGAATGTTCATTGAATCTGATGGTTAATTTCATGCGGATTTGAGATATATCAATAATCAGTATCTCAAGTTGAGGCACTATAACCCTGCAGGTGAATACAACGTTGAGCGATGAACGTTGTGCTCCATGATTGTAGTGTTTCTCATATTGAATTTTATACCGATTATAATTGACATTATGCCGATACTAAAATCCTTAGCATCGGCTATTTTTTTATTACTTTATTTCGATAACATCCAGCCGATCCGCCTGAAAATCAATTTGTTCATCAGGGTCAATAGCAGGTTGTACGGGTAACTCCTCCCGATCAAAAGCCAGGTCCCCTCCAGCAATAATTTCACTGTCGTGATTAATGCTTTTGAAGTCGAACAGATTAAAATCGCTGAGATGTGATGGAACCACGTTCTGTACCGCTCGGAACATAGTTTCAATGCGTCCGGGATAGCGTTTGTCCCAGTCACGCAGCATATCCTTGATAACCTGACGTTGTAGGTTTGGCTGTGAGCCACACAAATTACAAGGAATAATGGGAAATGCTTTCGCTTCTGCGTAGCGTTCGATATCTTTTTCCCGGCAGTAAGCCAGCGGGCGTATAACAATGTGTTTACCATCATCACTGATTAGTTTAGGTGGCATGCCTTTTAATTTGCCGCCATAAAACATATTCAGAAAGACAGTTTGCAGGATATCATCACGATGATGCCCCAGAGCGATTTTGGTTGCGCCCAGTTCAGTAGCGGTGCGGTATAAAATACCACGACGTAGTCGGGAGCACAGAGAGCAGGTTGTTTTTCCTTCCGGGATTTTTTCTTTGACAATACCGTAGGTATTTTCTTCGACAATCTTATACTCGACGCCCAGTTCATCCAGATAAGCCGGAAGGATGTGCTCAGGAAAACCTGGTTGTTTTTGATCCAGATTGACGGCAATAAGCGAAAAGTTAATAGGGGCACTTTTTTGCAGGTTCTGCAAAATAGACAGCAGGGTGTAGCTGTCTTTGCCACCAGAAAGGCAGACCATAATGCGATCGCCTTCTTCAATCATATTAAAATCTGCAATGGCTTGCCCGACATCACGACGCAGACGTTTTTGTAATTTATTAAAATTATACTGTTCTTTTTGAGTATTCATTTCTGGTTGTTCTTTACTGTTTCTGATGGCTGTTCGACTAAAGGCCCTTAAAAAAATTACGATGATTTTATGGCGGAGAACATGAAAAGGAAACAATAATAGCGGATAGGAAGGGATTATCAATTAGAGTTAGCGAAAAAGGCTGCTTTCCCCGCGTAGGAAAGACAGCCTTTTTGTTCTTAATACTTATATTTCAGCCGGAAAAACTGGCTGATCAGAACCAGAACACCCACTAATAAATAAGCAGCAAAGACACCAATCAGCCATTGCGGCATATCCAGTGTCAGAAATGACCATTGTTTTATTGAACAATCGCCAAAAGCCTGAAACACCGAAGGCAGCCATTCATTTAACGGCAGCCATGACGGAAATCTGACAAAAAATTCACAGGTATTAAAAGGGCTGGGGTATAACTGCATCATGGTATGATCCCATGCCAGTTGTAATCCGTGCCATGAGCTATAAAGCCAGAGTAAAATAGCCAGCCAGCGCAGCGGGGTTTTGGGGGCGATAGCTCCCAGCAGGGCCGCCCCGAAAATACCGAATAGAGCAACACGCTCATAAATGCACATTACACAGGGTTGTAACTGCATAACGTGTTGAAAGTAAAGAGCAACAAACTCCAGTAAAAGAGCTGTTAACGCCATTAACAACCATGCGCTTCGCCCTTGGGAACTCCATTTTAGAAAATGTAACATTCTTCTTCTTCCCGTATCGTATATATAGGTAGCCGTTTATTCTGCCGTTTCTTAAATCACAAAAGAATCAATTTAAGGTCAATTATGTTGTTTTTTTAAATTATACCCATCCTCTTTCAAATTGCCTTTTTGTTGGTGGTGCAAATTCGTTCCTGTACCGCCGGAGGCAGCATGAAATCGACTGGATATTCGAAGGGATAAAAAAACCGGATAGGGGGATTTTACACCCTATCCGGCAGAATTCCTTAATAATAAATATAAGGGATTATTGTGGGATAACCCAACCAAGTTTTACAAGATATTCAGTAGCAGGCAGTAGCCAAAATTCAACACACAGCAGACCCACAAGAGTCATCACAATTGTGTAAGGTAGAGCCATTAGTACCATACGCCCATAAGACAAGCGAATCAGTGGCGATAGCGCAGATGTCAGCAGGAACAGGAAAGCAGCCTGTCCGTTTGGTGTCGCTACGGATGGTAGGTTGGTTCCTGTATTAATGGCTACAGCTAAAAATTCATATTGCTGCTGTGAAATAAGACCACTTTTAAGCGCAGTCAGAGCTTCATTAATATAAACAGTACCTACAAATACGTTGTCAGATACTGCGGAAAGCAGACCATTAAACAGATAAAACAGGGAAAGTTGTGACGCTGGTGAGGATTGCAGTACAAACTGAATAAATGGGGTAAATAGTTGTTGATCAATAATGACCGCAACCACAGAAAAGAAGACTGTCAATAATGCAGTAAACGGTAAGGCTTCCTCAAAGGCTTTACCTAAAGCATGTTCTTCCGTGATACCACAAAAAGCAGTAGCCATAATAATCACTGACAGGCCAATCAAACCGACTTCAGCTAGGTGGAATGCCAAAGCAACAATCAGCCAGATGCCGATTAAAGCCTGAACAACAAGCTGAGCTTTTTCCTGACGGGTACGTTTTTCACCGGCTTTTTTCGCATAGTCTTCCAAAACAGAGCGGACACGCTCAGGTAGTTCGGCACCGTAACCAAACAGTTTGAAATGTTCAACCAGCAGACAAACCAGTAATCCACAGATAAAAACAGGCACGGTGACAGGAGACATACGGATAAAGAATGTCACGAAATCCCAGCCAACATGTTTTGCGATGATCAGGTTTTGTGGTTCACCGACCATCGTCATCACACCGCCTAATGCTGTACCGACACCGGCATGCATCATCAGGCTGCGCAGAAATGCCCGGAACTGATCCAGTGTCTGTCTTTTATCTTCATTATCAATAAATTGATCATCGTTAAGATCTGTACTGCCATTATTCTGGCTGGAAAGATAACGATGATAAATAGAATAAAAGCCAACAGATACGCTGATAACAACGGCTATAACTGTCAGGGCATCAAGAAAAGCAGATAAAAATGCACTTGCCAGACAGAAGGCCAGAGCCAGCATTTTTTTGGAACGAATGCTCAAGAGTAGTTTAGTGAAAACAAATAGCAGAAGTTGCTTCATGAAGTAAATACCGGCAACCATGAAAATCAGCAGCAGAATAACTTCCAGATTATTGCTGATCTCATGCCCTATCTGTTTTGGTGAGGTCATGCCGATAAGCACAGCTTCAATAGCAAGTAAACCTCCCGGCTGCAACGGATAGCATTTTAACGCCATTGCCAGTGTGAAGATAAATTCCACAACGAGCATCCAGCCTGCAACGAAGGGGCTGACATAGAAAAAAACCAGTGGATTGATGATAAGAAAAACAACGATAGCCAATTTGTACCAATCCGGCGAATTGCCGAGAAAGTTTTTCACCACTGCACGTCGGATACTGATTTCCATTATTATTAATATTCCTCTTCTGTGGATACATGGGACATTTCTAAAGCACAACATACCCGCTGTTTTTCCAGTTACCTCTCTGTTGGTTGCGCTCGTTTATTCCAGTCATCTAGTGATTATGCCTCTGGGAGACGCTTCCTGACTGTTTTGATGCAACTCGAAATACATTGGGTATCGTACGCTCTAACTGGTGGTAATTTAAGGGGATAATCTCATAATTAATTGGGTAATAATTATATTTTTTTATGACCTCTTTCACTCTTTCATGGTTTATTTATTATGTAACTATGTCGATCTGGCGCATTCTGGTATGATCAGTACCTATTATTAGCCAAGAAAACAGTTTTGGAATAGTTTAAATATGGTAATTAAGGCTCAGAGTCCTGCGAGTTTTGCGGAAGAGTATATCATTGAAAGTATATGGAATAATCGTTTTCCACCAGGCTCCATTCTGCCAGCAGAGCGTGAATTATCTGAATTAATCGGTGTCACTCGTACCACTTTGCGTGAAGTATTGCAGCGTCTTGCTCGTGATGGCTGGTTGACTATTCAGCATGGAAAACCAACAAAGGTCAATAACTTCTGGGAAACATCAGGTCTTAATATTCTGGAAACTCTGGCACGTTTAGATCATGATCGTGTGCCTCAGCTGGTGGATAATTTACTGTCAGTGCGCACAAATATTGCGGCCATTTTTATCCGTACTGCATTCAGACATAATCCGGAAAAAGCACTGGAAGTTCTGGCTGAAAAAGATAAAGCAGAAGACACTGCGGAGTCTTTCAGTTCTGTGGATTATGATATTTTCCGTGGCTTAGCATTTGCGTCAGGAAATCCTATTTATGGGTTGATCATTAACGGATTAAAAGGGCTTTATACTCGTGTGGGTCGTTATTACTTTTCGAACCCAGAGGCTCGTAAACTGGCGCTGAATTTCTATCAGCAATTAAGCGTACTGTGCCGGGAAGAAGCCTACGATAAAATCATGGAATGCGTACGTAATTATGGTAAAGAAAGCGGAACCATTTGGCATGAAATGCAAGGCATTATGTTCAATGACTTAACAGCAGCACGTCAGAATTAATCAAATTATATCTTTTCCAATTATCAAGTTGATTTTCTAATCTAGCTTATTCTTTAAAGGCGAACTGCTTTGTGTAGTTCGCTGCTTCCCATTTTTTAATAATTATACCTATGAAGAGGTGTTTTCTTATCTCCTCATAAATGGTGAAAACCCACTCAAGCTGTAAAATTCAAATTTTTAAATTATTATACTGTTCAGCTCACATTGGTTCGGGATTTAATTCTTAATTATTTCATTTTTTTGAATTAATATAAATTCGAATATTGTGAACTTAATGTTGCTTTTTTACCGTAAAAATCACTTTTCAGAACACTTATATAATCAATTAACAGCATTTAATTCTTTACTATTTGATTGTATTTTAGATTGTTTTTTTGTTTTTCATCTGATAATAAGAAAGTTTTTTATCATGATTTTGTAATGGAATTGTGATTTAAATCCTAAAATTCAATTAATCATTTCATGGTCTATTATTCTGTGTTGGATTTTTCTAATTAGCATATTATGCTTGTCTTCGTATATTTCTTATCAGCAGGTGGCAGAATGAAAGTCCTTATTTTAGGCAGTGGTGTTATTGGCGTCACCAGCGCCTGGTATCTGGCTCAGGAAGGTCATGAAGTGATCGTCGTGGATCGTCAGCAGAGTGCTGCCGAAGAAACGAGTGCAGGCAATGCCGGGCAAATTTCACCCGGGTATTCAACTCCCTGGGGTGCTCCGGGTATTCCGTTAAAAGCGTTCAAATGGCTGTTTCAGCGCCATGCTCCGCTAGCTATTCGCCCTGATGGTTCATTATTTCAGTTGCGCTGGATGTGGCAAATGCTACGCAATTGCGATGCTGACCATTATGCGATGAATAAAAGCAGGATGGTGCGTTTGGCTGAATATAGCCGTGACTGTATTAAACAGTTGAGAGCGGATACAGGTATTCGGTATGAGGAGCGTCTAGGGGGAACATTACAACTGTTCAGAACTGCTAAGCAGTTTGATAGCGCAGCCAAGGATATTGCGGTATTGGAGCAGGAGGGTGTTCCTTATCGATTATTGACGGCAGAACAATTAGCGTCAGTAGAGCCGGCTCTTGTCCACTCTTCCCATAAATTAACGGGGGGATTGCAACTTCCTAATGATGAAACCGGTGATTGCCAGATTTTTACCAAAGAATTAGCCAAAATGGCAGAAAAAGCAGGTGTCAGATTTATATTTAACAAGCAGGTTAAACAAATTCTGATGGATGGCGATAAGGTTAGCGGTATTCAGTGTGATGATGGTGTTATAACCGCTGATCAGTATGTGATAGCGATGGGGGCTTATTCCACCGAATTATTGAGAGGTCTTGTCACAATTCCGGTTTACCCTATGAAAGGCTATTCGCTGACAATGCCGGTAATGGATGAAACTCGTTCACCGACTTCAACGATACTGGATGAAACTTATAAAATTGCTATTACGCGTTTCGATAATCGTATCCGGGTTGGCGGTATGGCAGAAGTCGTCGGTTTTAACTTGGACGTACTAAAAAGCCGTTGTGAAACACTAAAAATGGTCGTTGATGATCTTTACCACGACGGTGGCAATATTGCTGAAGCTTCATTCTGGGCTGGGTTACGCCCGATGACACCGGATGGCACACCTATTGTTGGCCCGACGAAATACGCTAACCTTTATCTGAATACCGGACATGGCACATTAGGCTGGACGATGGCCTGTGGTTCAGGAAAGCTGTTATCTGACTTAATCTCAGGCAAAAAAACTGATATTGCCGCGGATGATCTTTCTGTATTCAGATACACCGATGGGTTTAATACCAAAGTACTTCGGGCGAAGCATCGCTTACATACTGCGTAAAGTAAATTAGAAGGGGTCAATATGCCACGTCCTATTTTGGCGACGATCCACCTTGATGCATTCCGCCATAATCTGGCAATGATCCGTCAGAAGGTCGGTCACAGTAAAATTTGGTCGGTAGTGAAAGCGAATGCATATGGGCATGGGTTGGACAGAATATGGCAATCACTCACGCAGACGGATGGTTTTGCTCTGCTTGATATGAATGAAGCTATTTATTTGAGAGAACAGGGGTGGCAAGGGCCTATCCTGTTGTTGGAAGGTTTCTTCAAAGCCGAAGATTTGCAGATAATCAATAAATATAATCTGACAACGGCAGTACATAGTCGCTGGCAGCTTCAGGCAATAGAAGAGGCAGAATTCGATAAACCTGTAGATGTCTACTTAAAACTTAACAGTGGCATGAACCGTCTGGGTTTCACTCCCGATGAATATCCACAGATAGTATCAATGGCAAATGGGATACAGAATATCAGATCAGTCACTTTAATGACCCATTTTGCGAATTCCGATAATGAAATGGGTGTTAGTGAGCAATTTACAGTGGTTAAAGAGCTCAGAATGGACGATCTTTCGCATTGCTTGGCTAATTCTGGCGCCATTCTATGGCACCCGCAAACGCATCGTGATTGGGTCAGGCCGGGGATCATTCTATATGGGGCGTCTCCCAGCGGAAAGTGGCGTGATATTGCAGATTCGGGATTGAGACCTGCGATGAGTCTGAAAAGTGAAATTATCGCGGTCCATGAACTGGCTAAAGGGGTAAAAATTGGTTACGGCAGCCGCTATACCACACAGTCTCCAACCCGAGTGGGTACTGTTGCATGCGGTTATGCTGATGGCTATCCTCGTCATGCATCAACAGGAACACCTGTTGTTGTTGATGGTATCCGCACCCGTGTGCTGGGAGCGATATCAATGGATATGATGACGGTGGATCTGACACCATGCCCAGAAGCCACAATCGGTAGCTCTGTTGAGCTATGGGGAGCAAAATTACCCGTGGATGAAGTCGCAGAGTTTGCTGGAACGATAGGTTATGAACTGTTGTGCGCTTTAGCCAGACGTGTTCCGGTGGTTGTTGATTAATGATAAAGGGTTTATTATTTTCTCAGGCATTTTTTCGTACCGCTTCCATGCAGTTTGAATCAATGCCTGTTCATCCCATTTTAATTCTGACCAATAAGTTATGTTCAGCTTGTCTGGCGGCAACGAAGGACGACAGATAGCTTGCCGGGGTTCCCGTTTTTAGAATACAAGGGGCTACTGATACGAGCAGTTTCAACACAGACCATAGTTTTATAGCCTTCGTTCTCCATATCTTGCATGCTGCCTGATAATTCTGCTCCGGGATTCCAGCAAACGATATCACTGTGATGATAGTGATGAATCTCGATGGTACGCTTCCATTGTTTATCATTAAGTAGGCTGAAATCTTCTGGCTTGGTGTAAATACGATCGGTTCGCCCTTGAAACGTGAGTTTTTCACTAGTCGATTGCTGTTTTTTGTTGGTTATCGAATCGATAAAGTGACTGCCTAATCCACTGACCTGAATTTTCTCTATATCGCTGATATTAAAATAAGAGTGGAGAGCGCATGTGGTTTGATAATCTCCGTAGGATTCCAGCTCTATTTCACAGGTTTCACCTAATTTAAAGCGGGCAATAAGTGTAAACTCATGTGGCCATAGTTGTTTGGTATATTCGCTGTTTTGTAGTGTGAACATCAAAATGACACCATTTTCATGTTCATGATGCCCTTTGAATTCCCATGGTAAAATCCGGGCAAACCCATGACTCGGCGTGTCCTGAGGCCCAAACCACGGCCAACAGATGGGGATACCACCACGGATGGCTGTTCCTGCACGGAATTTTGTATTATTGCTTAACCATAATACTGGCTTTTCACCACTGGGCTGCCACGCCATAAGGTGCGCACCCTGAATACTGATTGCGCTGCGGACTTTCGGGTGACTAATCACAATTAATGGAAATCCATCAATATCCCGTTGACTGATATGAGGAGATATCTGCTTTACAATTGGCAAAGAGAAAATTTTATCAAGCATCATCATGACCTTATATAAACTTGTATTGATGGTTAATGAAGGCAAGAATAGCTTATTGTGAAAGAGTGGTAAAATAAAAGCCACCGTAAAAGGTGGCTTATTGAACAATGATTATACCTGTTATCTTTCAGGTTGAGATTTTGTTGTCTGCAACCTGAAATTTATAAGGTAGACAGGTTCAGTTATTTAGAAATGTGTGCGACCAGATCCAGAACTTTGTTTGAGTAACCTGTTTCGTTGTCATACCAAGAAACCAGTTTTACAAAGTTATCGTTCAGTGCGATACCTGCTTTTGCGTCGAAGACAGAAGTCAGTTTTTCGCCGTTGAAATCGGTGGATACAACGTCATCTTCAGTGTAACCCAGAATGCCTTTCAACTCGCCTTCAGCAGCTTCTTTGATTGCTTCACAGATTTCTTTATAAGTTGCTGGTTTTTCCAGACGGGCAGTCAGGTCAACAACAGAAACGTTAGGAGTAGGTACACGGAAAGACATACCAGTCAGTTTGCCGTTCAGTTCAGGAATAACTTTACCTACTGCTTTTGCAGCACCGGTAGAAGATGGGATGATGTTTTGTGCCGCACCACGGCCACCACGCCAGTCTTTTGCAGAAGGGCCATCAACAGTTTTCTGAGTAGCTGTTGTTGCGTGAACAGTTGTCATCAAACCTTCAACGATGCCAAATTTATCGTTGATAACTTTAGCCAGTGGAGCAAGGCAGTTAGTTGTGCAAGATGCGTTGGAAACGATGTCTTGACCTGCGTAAGCGCTGTGGTTAACACCCATAACGAACATTGGGGTATCGTCTTTTGAAGGACCAGTCAGGACAACTTTTTTCGCTCCGGCAGCGATGTGTTTACGCGCAGTTTCGTCAGTCAGGAAAATGCCGGTTGCTTCAGCAACAACATCAACACCTACCTCGTTCCATTTCAGGTTAGCTGGGTCTCTTTCAGATGTAACGCGGATGGTTTTGCCGTTAACAACCAGATGACCGTCTTTAACTTCAACTGTACCTTTGAAGCGGCCATGGGTTGAATCGTATTTCAGCATGTAAGCCATGTAATCTGCATCTAACAGGTCATTGATTGCAACGATTTCAATGTCAGAACGCTCTTGTGCAGCACGGAAAACAATACGGCCAATACGACCAAAACCGTTAATACCTACTTTGATAGTCATAGTATTCCACCAGCTATTTTTTAGTGAATTAAAAGTTGTTTCTAAAGTTACCAAAATCTTGCCAGTCGTCAAGCGGAATCGTGTCAACAATTGAAAAAGATCAATTTAAAAACCACTATCTGGATATCCGTTATACAACTGTAACAATCTTTACGCTCACTATTATCGGGGTATAAGGAGATATTTAAAGTTACCATTAATGAGATATGTGAGATTTATCACAATTAGTAAAGTAAATCATCATGTTGAATGGGTTAAAATGCGATTTAACAGTTTAATATTTGCTTTTTGTTGTTTTCGGTACCTTTTGTTGAAAATACTGGCCTTAAAAGGTGGTTATCATGGCTAAAGATATCTCTTCTCCTCTTGAGCAGCTCAGTGAAATGCAGCGTTATGTGACGCAAGAAGCAGGTACAGAGCCGCCATTTTCAGGAAAACTGTTGCACAACAAGAAAAGTGGTATTTATCATTGCCTGTGCTGTTCTCAGCCACTATTTGTTTCCGACACAAAATTTGATTCCGGATGTGGGTGGCCAAGTTTTTATCAGCCGATTAATGATAAATCCATTAATTATATTGATGATTATTCTTATGGTATGCATCGGATCGAGGTGCGTTGCAGCCATTGTCAGGCACATTTGGGGCATGTTTTTCCTGATGGCCCTAAACCTACAGGAGAGCGTTTTTGCATTAATTCGGCTGCGTTACGCTTCATTGATGAAGACTCAGGAGAAGAAACCGCCGGTTAATATGATAAGTGGCGACGTTTTTTGACCAAATATGATGCGAATTGGCAAGTTATATAGAATCGATTCAGCCAGAGATGTTAGTATATAGTTTTAAGGAAATAATAGCCTTAAGGAAATACCGATGAATGTAGATGATTTACTTTCTGCCATGACACCTGAGATTTACCAGCGACTGGTTCAGGCTGTCGAATTAGGGAAATGGCAGGATGGTGTTCCATTAACACCAGAGCAAAAAGAGCATAGCCTGCAAATGGTAATGCTTTGGCAAGCCAGACATAATCACGATCCGGAACATATGACGATTGGCACCGATGGCCAAATTGCCGTAAAAAGTAAACAAGAACTGAAAGCAATGTTTCAGTCAGAGATGGTTGCCAGATTGAAGCCGCAATCAGAAGAATGAGCCAGTAGATTAAATCGGTAGCCTCGTTCTCCCTATTGATTGAGCATAAAGAACGAGGCTAATCTGATTTAGGATATGTAGTTATAGTGGTCAGCGGTTTAAAAATATTTTTATGCTTGGTACGTTAAAAAAGGGCAGCTATCTCCTTCAATGAAGTAAATTTGGCGCCTTTAGCTGCCATTTCCTCAATAGCCTGCTGGCTGTCATCCGCGTGAATATTAACCCCCCGGCAGCCTTCCGTAATAACGTAAGTTTCATACCCGTGTTCTAAGGCATCTAATACGGTGAATTTTACGCAGTAATCGGTAGCGATACCAAGAATAAGCAGGCGATTGATATGTTGCTCTGATAGCCAGCCATGTAATCGGGTTGCATTTTTACGATCGTTATCGAAAAATGCGCTGTAACTGTCTATCTGTGGATTTTCACCTTTACGGAAAATCTCCTGGATAGCAGCTTGGTTTAAGGCTGGATGGAAAGCTGCGCCTGATTGCCCCTGTACACAATGTACAGGCCACCATATTTGAGGGATACCGTTTAGCACACCTAATTCACCAACTGGCTGGCCTGAATTTACTGCAAAACTCATATGATTAGACGGGTGCCAGTCCTGACTTGCAATGATGCTGACATTGTACTGCTGACACAATTGAATAGCTTCATTTGCTACGGTGATAACTTCTTCACTCCCTTTTACCGCCAGTGCGCCACCTGTACAGAAGTCATTTTGTAGATCGATAAGTAATAGTGCGGTTTTCATTCTATTCCTTAATTCATACTTTCGTCTTATAGTCTGCCCGTTAATATTTTGAATATGCTTATTATTTGTCGGAGTAACTCAATTCTCCGCGTAGATTTTGCTGCATCAGAGAGCGAATTTCTTCGGTTGCATAGTGCTGGCTTAACAGGTAGTGAAGTTTTGTCAAGGTTGCTTCAAATGTCATATCGTAGCCGCTGATCACACCTGATGCAGCCAGTGCATGACCGTTAGCATAACCTTCCATATTGACCCTTCCGGAAATACATTGTGTTAAGTTGATTACAATGATTCCTCTTTCAGTTGCTTCTTTTAAGATTCTCAATAAATCAGGGCGTTGAGGAGCATTGCCGACACCATAAGAACGCAAAATCAATGCCTTGACAGGCTGCATCAGGATATTTTCAACTACTTGGCTCGACAGCCCCGGATAGATAGTGACTACGCCAATTGGCTGTGAGCTGATTTGATGTACAACAAAATCGCCGTGACCAACGGGCAGTGGAGCGGTGTTAAATGTCCGGATATTGATACCGGCTTCGATAAGCGGAGGGTAATTAGGAGAAGAGAAAGCATCAAAACCGTCAGCATGGGCTTTGACAGTTCTGTTCCCTCGATACAATTTATTGTTGAAAAACAGGCTGACTTCATTGACGGGATAGTTGGCTGCCAGATACAGGGCATTGAGCAAATTTGTCTGACCATCTGAACGCAGTGCTTCCAATGGAATTTGTGACCCTGTCACGATAACTGGCTTGTTAAGATTTTCAAACATGAAAGAGAGGGCTGAAGAGGTAAAAGCCATGGTATCTGTGCCATGCAGGATCACAAAACCATCGTAATCATGGTAATTCTGATAAATATCACTGGCAATAATTCCCCAATCATCTGGACTCATATCAGAAGAATCAATAAGGGGATGATGTTCACGGATCGTGAATGTTGGCATTTCTGGGCGGTGAAACTCGGGCATTTTTGTCAGCTGCCGCTGTAAATGACCGGAAACGGGAATATAACCATTAGGGGAATGCTGCATCCCAATGGTTCCACCCGTATAAACAACATAGATAGATTTCTTCTGCATGGTCGTAACCCAGTAGCGGTAGTTTAAAATTCTCTGCCGATTATAGGGGGTATAAGGAATAAAAAAAGCCTGATACTGGTATATATACACTTCGTCTTTCAAGTTGCCTCTTTGTTGGCTGCACTCGTTCACCCTAGTTACCGTTTTTATAAACATACGGTTATCTATGCTCCTGAGGATGAACTCCCTTGCCGCCGCGACGCATCTTGAAACCCATTGTGTATGGCAATCAGGCTTTATATTTAATTGTGATTATCACGTTCTGGTGATGAATTCTCAGCGGATATCACTACAGTTCAGGCAATAAGCATAAATATTTTGCGGGTCATTCATGCGGCTATAAAATACCGCCTGCTTTTTCATATCCTGTGCTGCCTGAGCAAATGGAGCTGGCAACATTGACTGTAAAGTATTTGGCATAATTGCCTGTGCTGATGAAGAAAATTCCAGCATCAGTTTCTCAGTAAATGAAAGTTCAGGCTGCATCCAGCTTAGCGATACTGTTTTAAGGCCTGCCAGTTCAGCGGCTTTCTTAACGGCGTCATCGAAATCGCCTAGCTGATCAACCAGACCATTCTTTTTAGCATCACTACCACTCCAGACACGGCCTTCAGCGATTTTTTCAATTTCAGCAGTTGTTTTGTGGCGAGAATTTGCTACCAGCCCGATAAACTGGCTATAGCCGTTTTCAATCGACATTTGTATGACTTCAGAAAACAGAGGATTTATCCCTTTTGTTGTAGAAATGTCAGCCAGTGGGTAAGTTGAAACACCGTCTGTATTTACACCAAGATAATCAAGACTTTTCTCAAAAGTAGTGATAGCACCAAAAACACCAATTGAGCCAGTTAAAGTATTCGGGGAGGCGATAATATAGTTAGCTGGTGTGGAAACCCAGTAACCACCTGATGCAGCAAGTCCTCCCATGGAAACAACAATCGGCTTTTGATTGATCTTTTTGCCATTTGCATCAGTACCTTCCCGAATGGCTACCAGTTCACTGCGGATAAGTTCAGATGCACTGATACTGCCACCGGGGCTGTTTACTCGCAAGATAATGGCTTTAATATTAGGGTTCAGGCGTGCTTGGCGTAGTTGTTCTGCGATGGTATCACTGCCAGCTATACTGCCGGATTGTTTGCCATCCATGATTTCCCCTTCAACCACAATCACTGCAATATTACCATCGTTCTGATAAGCATCTTCGATGGGTTTTTTAGCAATATAATCATTGATAGTGATGTAGTTGAAATGCTGGTTTTTCTTATCCCAGCCGAATTTTTTTTCCAGCTTCTGCTCAATGACATTCAGAGGTGCGATTTTATCTACCAGACCGTTCTGGAGAGCATAGAGAGCACTGTTTCCACCTGCTTTACGGAGTTTTTCAATAAATACTGAAGGTTCAGGAAGTACCTGACTGATTGGGATTTTTCTATTGGTAGCAATATCCTGTCGGTAATTATTCCAAAGTTCATTCAGCCAAAGGGAATCCGCTGTGCGAGCAGCATCCGACATATCATTCCGCATCATTGGCTCTACGGCTGATTTGTATGTACCAACACGGAAAATATGGGTAGAGATTTTCAGGTTTTCTAATAATGATTTATAGAATAAATGATTATTTGAATAACCTTTAAGTGAGACACCGCCTTGAGGGGTAAGGAGTATTTTGTCAGCATAGCTGGCTAAATAGTATTGTGGCTGGCTGTAGTTCTGCCCAATAGCTATAACGGATTTACCTGAGCTTTTAAATTCGTTGATGACTTTGCCGATATAAAGCATCGATGCCTGATCAGCCCCTGCAAAATCATCCAGTTTCAACACCATACCGGTAATTTTGGTGTCATTTTTTGCCCGTCGAATACTATCAACAATATCAAATAGCGAAGTTTGTTGAATGCGGCCGCTGGAAGGAGAGACAAGATCCCAGCCCAGTTGATCCAGCGGATTACGAGCAGATACCCGATCAACGATAGTACCTGATAAATTGACGTATAATGCTCCACCATAATCACTATCATCTGCGGGGAACTGTTCTTTATAAATAAGAACGCCACTGGCAACTAATACAATAAATACAATAAATAATAGATTGGAAATAAATTGGCGAGCGAAATTTAGCAGTTTCCAACTCCATTTAAGTAGCCCTGCTATAAGCCTCCATAAAGTATGCATACTATCTCCGATGATGAGATCAAATAAGATTATCCTAATCAGCTAACTGATAAATGTCAGCCAGAAATCACGAAAATGACTGAAAAAATAATATTTACACTTTCATTCGGTAACGAATAAACAGAGAATGTCCGGTCGTGATAGATTATCTTATTCAGGAGGAAACTATGAAAGCCTTGGAACTCTTATTGAATCGTCGTTCTGTTGCACGTTTAACTACTCCGGTCCCTGCGGGGGATGAATTGCAGAATATCCTTGCTGCCGGGATGAGAGCACCAGACCATGGAGCATTACGTCCCTGGCATTTTATTGTCATGCAAGGGGAAGGAATTGATAAATTCAGTAAATTGCTCGAACAGGCAGCAATTAATGGTGAAATGGGTGAAGATGTGGCAGAAAAAGCAAAAAATGCCCCTTATCGCGCACCGATGATTATCACTGTTATTGCTAAAGTAGTTGAGCATGTAAAAGTGCCAGAATGGGAACAGGTTGTAGCAGCAGGCTGTGCAGTACATGCCATGCAAATGGCTGCCGTGGCTCAAGGGTTTGGTGGAATATGGCGTTCTGGTTCTTGGACAGAAGATTCAACAGTCAGAGCCGGACTGGGATGTGAAGAGCACGACAAAATTGTTGGGTTCCTCTATCTGGGTACACCAGAGCTTAAATCACCAATGAAAGTATCTTCACCAGATTTAACTGATTTTGTCAGTTATTTCTAAAAATTACTGTTAGAGTTACTAGATATATCATTACCTGATGTGGTGGATAGGATAAACACCACTACATCAGCTTATCCCATTAATTTATTGCCTAGGTGAACTGAATTAACCACACTCAGACAGGGCATTGATTGAAGTTGTTACAAATTCCATGCGTCTTTTTATTGCTGAAAAACCTAGCCTCGCACGTGCTATTGCCGATATTTTACCGAAACCTCATCGTCGGGGAGATGGGTTTATTGAGTGTGGTGATAGTCAGGTTGTTACTTGGTGTGTAGGTCATTTGTTAGAACAAGCTGAGCCAGATGTATACGATAGCCGTTATGCGCGCTGGGTCTTGGCTGATTTGCCAATTATTCCTGAAAAATGGCAGTTAAAACCACGAGAAGCGGTTGCTAAACAGCTCAATACGATTAAATCTCTTCTGGCAAGGGCTGATGAAATTGTTCATGCCGGAGACCCGGATCGCGAAGGGCAGTTGCTGGTGGATGAAGTGCTGGATTTTTTGCAACTGGAAGACAATAAAAAGCAGAATGTCCAACGTTGTCTGATCAACGATTTAAATCCTCAGGCAGTACTTAAAGCTGTCGAACGTCTGAGGAGTAACCGGGAATTTATTCCCCTGTGTGTTTCAGCTTTAGCCAGAGCAAGGGCTGATTGGCTTTATGGGATCAATATGACCCGAGCTTATACCTTATTAGGTCGGAATGCTGGTTATCAAGGGGTTCTATCAGTTGGCCGAGTGCAGACTCCAGTACTGGGCTTGGTTGTTCGCCGTGATGAAGAAATAGAACATTTTGTACCAAAGGATTTCTTTGAGGTTAAAGCTCATATTATTACCCCGAAAGAAGAGCGGTTCACCGCGGTATGGCAGCCCAGTGAATCCTGTGTGGATTTTCAGGATGAAGAAGGGCGAGTTATTCACCGGCCTTTAGCAGAACATGTAGTAATGCGCATTATCGGGCAGCCTGCCTATATTGCTGCCTATCAGGACAAACGGGAATCAGAAACAGCGCCTTTGCCATTTTCTCTTTCTTCATTACAGATCGAAGCAGCCAGACGTTTTGGACTGAGTGCTCAGGATGTTCTGGATATTTGTCAGCGGCTGTATGAAACCCATAAATTGATTACATACCCGCGTTCAGATTGTCGTTACCTACCAGAAGAACATTTTGCGGGTCGTCAGGCTGTTTTAAACGCTATTTCGGTACATGCCAGCCATTTGTTGCCTCAGGATGCGCTTGATACGGAAAAAAAGAATCGTTGCTGGGATGATAAAAAAGTTGATGCACATCATGCAATTATTCCCACAGCGCGAAGCAGTCAGGTTAAGTTGACAGAAAATGAGCAGCATATTTATGGATTGGTAGCCAGACAGTATCTGATGCAGTTTTTCCCGGATGCTATATTCCGGAAATGCACAATTGAACTGGATATTGCTGGTGGAAAGTTCATTGCCAAGGCTCGCTTTCTGGCAGAAGCCGGCTGGCGAACTTTATTGGGCAACAAAGAACGTGATGAGGAAAATGAGGGCACACCTCTGCCGATTGTTGCTAAAGGTGATGAACTGTTATGTGAGAAAGGAGAAGTCGTGGAAAGGCAGACTCAGCCACCACGCCATTTCACTGATGCCACTTTATTATCTGCTATGACCGGTATCGCCAGATTTGTTCAGGATAAAGCGCTGAAAAAAGTTTTACGGGCAACAGATGGTTTGGGGACGGAAGCAACAAGAGCCGGAATTATTGAATTATTGTTCAAGCGGGAATTTCTGTATAAAAAGGGACGATATATTCATGCAACACCAGCAGGTCGTGCGTTAATTCATGTTTTACCTGATATGGCTGTCTTGCCTGATATGACCGCACATTGGGAATCCAAACTAACTCAAATCAGTGAGAAGCAATTCCGTTATCAGGATTTTATGTCGCCTCTTCATGAAACATTGCAACAGTTGATTTGGCAGGCAAAGCAGTATAGAAATTTGAAAGCTTTCAGGGATCTGCCTCCTGCTCCTGTGAAAGGAAAAAAAGGTAAAGGTAAGCAAGCTAAAACCAAGCAGACAAATAAAGCTGAATAATTTAAGAAATAAAGAGAGAAAAATACAGCACCGAAATTGTGCGATGCTGTATTTTATTTTAAATCTTAAATTCAGCCCAGACTGGTGCGTGATCGGAAGGTTTTTCCATGGCACGGATATCATAATCAATACCAGCAGAGAGGCATTTTTCTGCTAATGGCTGGCTTGCAAGCAGCAAGTCAATGCGAAGTCCACGGTTATCGTTAAACCCTTTTGAGCGGTAATCAAACCACGAGAATTGGTTACTGATTTCCGGATGATGAGCCCGGAATGTATCAACCAGTCCCCAGTTTTTTAGGCGTTCCATCCATTCTCTTTCTTCAGGCAGGAAAGAACATTTTCCGGTTTTTAACCAACGTTTCTGATTATTCTCTCCTATTCCAATATCTAGGTCAGTCGGGCTGATATTCATATCGCCCATAATGAGAATATTGGATCCCGGAGATTGATTTGTTTCCAGATAGGTTTGCAGATCCTGATAAAATTTCTCTTTTGCAGGGAATTTTATCTCATGATTACGACTTTCACCTTGTGGAAAATAACCGTTAATCACAGTCAGTAAGCCGGAAGGAGTTTCGATATCTGCCATGATAATGCGGCGTTGAGCATCGTCGTCGTCAGTTGGAAAACCTTTCCTGACAGCTATCGGCTGTTGGCGAGTCAGTAGGGCAACTCCATAATGAGATTTTTGACCGTGATAGAAGATATGATAGCCAAGTTGACTGACTTCTTCTAAAGGAAACATTTCATCATGAACTTTTGTTTCCTGTAATCCGATAACATCAGGTTGATGTTGTTCAACAATCGCAGCAAGTTGGTGAGGACGCGCCCGCAGTCCATTAATATTGAATGATACAAATTTCATATCGTTATAATCACCTAAATAATGTTTTTCTTTTCAATCTTATCAGATATAAATAAGAATGTAACCATTTATTAAATAATAATTTTAGGCAGATTATCTAGATGTTTCACTATTTTACTCATATATGTAATGTGATATTGAATATAATTCGCTTATTATTCAAATTCAAAGAATGTAATCATGTTAAATAATAGAAAAGCATATACTTAATAAGTGGAAATTTAATAAATAAATGCTTATTTAATTAGTAATGCTCTGTTATATTCACATTCGATATTATGTTTTTAGGTGAGATTTTTTATTCTTGAAATTTATTCTATGTCACGCGTTACAAAAAATAATTAATGAAAAAGTAGAAGAGTTAATCAATCTCTGATAGAAAATTGAACCTGTAGGCCATGTTTATATTTATTAATGGTTTACATTCACGATGGAATATTCATCATGATACAGGTGAATAATATAGTTCATCTGAACCGCATTTTTGCATCAGGGGCTGGCATTTCATATAAATGCCATTTGAAAAATAGCTATTTTTATTGTACAAAATTATACCTTCACAATATCAAGTTTGATTTAGCGGTTACCTGATGAGAAGGCCATTTCAAGGATATTATTTTAGCCACAAGTTACATAGGAACGGTGAATTATGTTTTTTTCTCGTAAATTAGAAGCATTCATGGCGGTGGTGGAAATGGGTTCTTTAAGCAAAGCGGCAAGAGTGATGAACCGTACGACTCCCCCAGTCGCTAAATCAATTAAAGACTTTGAGGCGACGTTAGGAAAGCGCTTATTTAAAAGGGAGAAGTTTGGGATGATACTGACTAAAGACGGAGCGGAACTATATAATGACTTAAAAGAACTTTATTTGAAAGAAAAAGAAATTACAAAGAAACACTTTAGTGGGACTATTTGTAATAGTGTTAATATCTACTATGATTGGGGGAAAGATAGGCATCTGATTTCGCTGTATAAAGCTGCAGATAGAAATAATGCTCAAGTTAATATATTACGATTCAGTTATGATAACATCGATGAAATAGTTGATTATGAGGGAAATACCATAATCCTAAGTTCTGAAAAAATCCTCAGTGATAGATTCAGTCTGGTGCGAAAAATTGAAGGCCAGAATTTAGGCGTTTGTTGTCGTCAGGAATTAATTGATGAATCCAATGGTGATTTAACTCAGCTATTGAAAAATAAAACATGGTTATGCGATCCAGTTCTCTATAAAAGTGATTTTATAAAGAATTTAGAAGAGGATATGCAGAAAAATGGAGAAAAGGCTAATATAAGACAAATGGACAATATGGAGTGTTGTCTTAATTTTATTCAGTCTAAAGATTATATTTTTATTACAGATGCCCGTTCTGGTGCATTAGAGGAAGGAAAAAGTTTGGGTTTTATTCCAATTTCACGAGCTGATGCAGTTAATCAGTGTTACGTCTATAAATCTAAATCACACTCAAGCGTGTTGAATCGTTTTATCGATTCTGTTAGTGATATGGAGTAACCGATTGCATAAGCGGAGCGAATTGCAGATCCTCCAGAGCTCCGCTATTGGTGTTCTGTGAGCACACCAATTTTACAATATTCATTTACTCATTGAGTAAATTAGATGGTTCTTCCCCCAAGCAATATATCTGTTAGCTTTGACAGTAAATGCAAATAATGGAATATAATTTTGAATATGGTGGGGGAAGGATGACGCGCTACTACGATTTATACTCACCTTACATTTTTTTATCTCGCAGCTCAGAATGTCGCACATATCGTGATTTCATTGCGCTTATCTGAATATAGCCAAATAATTTCAATATATTCCCTAACGAAACTCGTGAAAATTGCTCTTTATTGAAGCAGGAAGCAATTTTACTTGAGTAATGTGATAGCTAATAAACGGATTATCTGGATGGTGTTGAGGAAGAATGATTTATGACTGAGCTTCCTCACTCTATGGATCAGTGCGCTGAGTGCTGTTATTTCGCTACGCTCAATTCGAACCTTGGTCGAAGATTCTCATCCTTCCCTCTGGGAATTAATTAGGCTTTCTATTTATTGGTAAATTAAGATTCTATCATTAGATGGTGGTGGGGGAAGGATTCGAACCTTCGAAGTCTGTGACGGCAGATTTACAGTCTGCTCCCTTTGGCCGCTCGGGAACCCCACCAGATTTTGAATTGTACGCTGTTGTTGTCAGCGGACGGAATCATATCAAATGAACCGCCGCTGTAAAGTAAATATTTAAAAATCAGCTATCAAGTGCTGGTTATTTAATCCCTGAGAACAAATTTCATTCCATTATAAGATCACAGTGCGATTGCCATAGACAAATACTCGCTGAGAAAGAACAGAGTGTAGTGCTTTACTCAGCACATTTTTCTCAACATCTCGTCCTGCCCGCATCATGTCCTCAGCCGTATAACCGTGATCCACATTAATTACATCCTGAGTGATGATAGGGCCTTCATCCAGATTATCATTGACGTAATGTGCAGTAGCGCCAATGATTTTAACTCCACGTTCATAGGCTTGATGGTAAGGACGGGCTCCAATGAATGCAGGCAGGAATGAGTGATGGATATTAATAATTTGATTCGGGTAATGCTGAACAAATGCAGGTGTTAAAACGCGCATATACTTAGCAAGTACAACATAATCGGGATTATATTGATCAATCTGAGCCATTAGCGCTTCGTCATGTTGTTCCCGGCTTAAACCTTCATGACTGATATGATGGAATGGAATACCAAACTGCTCAACTAATGATTGCAGAGTGGTGTGGTTACCGATAACTGCGGCTATCTCCACATCCAAACCTTCGTAAGCGCTTTTTACTAATATATCACCAATACAGTGAGCTTCTTTTGTTACCATGATAACAATGCGGCGTCGGCCTGCTGTATTTAATTCACGGTTCGATCCGGCAGGAAGGGCATCATCTAGGTCAGTCAGAAATGTTTCATCATTGAAGATACCTTCCAGCTCTGTACGCATGAAAAAACGGCCAGTTAGGTGGTCAACAAATTCACTATTCTGAACAATATTTAATTGATGCTTATAACAAATATTGGTGATTTTCGCGATTAATCCTTTGGAATCAGGACAAATAGTACGCAAGATTTTTTTTTGTATGATTGCGTTTTGCATGAATAATGTAACCTCAAATTTTTTACTGTGTGAATGATTTTGTTTGAAATTTATAGTTTTTAACTACAGCATTTTTTATATTTCTTTCCTGAACCACATGGGCACGGGTCATTGCGTCCAGTTTGAGGGCGAATACCATCAATATAGAACCAATGTTGTTCAATGCGCAAAAAACGGGAGCGCTCATGTATCAGTTGTCTATCTTGCTTTGCCTGTTCAATAAAGCAAGCTGAAAATTCGACATAGGCTTCGTCATTATGTAGACCTTTATCTGCGCTGATCACATTTAACCCCATCCACTCGACACCGACAAAGCTTTGTTCTATTTCTGAGCGCCAGGTTTCGGCTTTACAGTCGGGATGCCAGGTTGCAATAAGATAATCAATATTTTTTGTTACATAAGCGCTATATCTGGAACGCATCAGAGATTCAGCATTTGGGGCAGGGCGATGGTTATCAAGATAGGGGCTGCAGCAGTGTGCGAAAGATAAGCTGCTACCGCAGGGGCATATTGTTGTCAAAATCACTCCGGTGAATTAAAAAACTTGTTGTTTACATGAACAATACTGTAAGGGTATGTAGGAATATAACTAGTAATAATCTATCTGATAATACCTGAATACAGAGCTTGGTCGCAATGTTTGCCCAGAGTGCAACGAGCCATAGCTGTCTATATTATCGAGGCATCTCTTATGCCCATTTTCGCTATAATAAAACGGACACTTGTTAGATATATGTATCTTATATGTATATTTGCTACGGTAATGTTATGTATTGCCATATAAAAAATATAATTAAACTTCCATTAACTGTATATCTGGTTAAGTTAGCTGATATACTCTTGCGCGCATTTTTTAGTATGTGATTCTTTTCACATATTCAATTTTTCACACATACGATTTTTTAAAGAGTTTGGGCTATCGTTTATGCTGTAAAAGGAGTTTTTCAGTCATAACGTAGCCACAGGAGATTATGTAATGTTAGTCATAAATAAAAAAGTAAAAAAAGCTGTGATCCCTGTTGCCGGCTTGGGGACTAGGATGTTACCAGCTACCAAAGCTATCCCTAAGGAAATGCTGCCTCTGGTTGATAAGCCACTGATTCAATATGTTGTTAATGAATGTATTAAAGCAGGAATTAACGAGATCATTCTGGTTACACACTCATCCAAAAATTCGATAGAAAATCATTTTGATACCAGTTTTGAATTGGAAGCGATTCTGGAAAGAAGGGTTAAGCGTCAGTTATTAGAAGAAGTTCAGTCTATTTGTCCAAACCACGTGACAATCATGCAAACCCGTCAGGGGATTGCAAAAGGGTTGGGGCATGCAGTGTTATGCGCTAAGCCACTGATTGGGGATGAACCGTTTGCCGTTATTCTTCCTGATGTTATTTTGGATGAGTACAGCACAGATTTATCGAAATACAACCTGAGCGAAATGTTGTCACGTTTTAATGAGAATGGTGCGAGTCAGATACTAGTCGAGCCAGTTCCTTATGAAAGCGTTTCTGACTATGGTATTGTTGACTGTTTTGGGGAAAATTTACAACCTGGTGACAGTAAGCCGATTGCCCGTGTTGTTGAAAAACCTAAACCTGAAGAGGCACCATCGAATCTTTCTATTGTAGGTCGTTACGTACTATCTGAAAAAATCTGGCCGCTATTAGCAAAAACTGCGCCGGGTGCAGGGGATGAAATCCAGCTTACTGATGCTATTGCTATGTTGATGGAAAAAGAACCGGTTGAAGCATATCACTTAAAAGGCCGTAGCCATGATTGTGGTAATAAACTGGGTTATATGCAGGCGTTTGTTGAATATGGAATGAAGCATAAGCAATTGGGAGAATCATTTAAAGACTGGATTATGACTTTGCAGGATCAGATTGAAAAATAATCTATTGGTAATTTAGGATGTGAGATGAAAGTAACTGTATTTGGTATTGGCTACGTTGGCTTAGTCCAGGCAACTGTGTTTGCTGAGGTAGGGCACGACGTACTTTGTGTTGATGTTGATGCAAAAAAAGTTGAAAACCTGAAAAATGGGCAGATCCCTATTTTTGAGCCGGGGTTGGAACCTCTGGTTAAGAAAAACTATGCACAAGGGCGTCTGAGTTTTACGACAGATGCCAAAGCTGGTGTAGCACATGGCAAATTACAGTTTATCGCTGTCGGAACACCTCCCGATGAAGATGGCTCGGCAGATCTGCAATATGTCACTGCCGTAGCCCGTACCATCGCAGAAAATATGGATAGTCATAAAGTGGTGGTTGATAAATCTACTGTCCCTGTAGGCACTGCGGATAAAGTCAAAGCTGTGATGCAGGCAGTTTTAGCTGAACGTGGGATGGGTATTCCATATCATGTCGTATCCAATCCTGAGTTTTTGAAAGAGGGGGCTGCAGTTGCTGATTGCATGCGTCCTGAGCGCATTATCATTGGCTGTGATGACGATGGTGTGGTTGAAGTTATGAGAGAGCTGTATGAGCCGTTCAATCGTAACCATGACCGCATGATAGTTATGGATATCCGCAGTGCAGAGCTGACAAAATATGCTGCTAATTGCATGTTAGCTACCAAAATTAGCTTTATGAATGAAATTGCTAATCTGGCAGAAATGCTGGGCGCTGATATTGAACATGTACGTCAGGGGATTGGTTCTGATTCACGTATTGGATATCATTTTATTTATCCGGGTTGTGGATACGGTGGTTCATGTTTTCCAAAAGATGTTCAGGCACTAATTCGTACTTCGGAGCAGATTGGCTATACACCAAAGATTTTACAGGCAGTTGAGTTGGTTAACGAAAAACAAAAAAGAAAACTTCCTTCTTTCGTTAAACATCATTTTGGGACCGATTTATCTGGTAAAACATTTGCCATATGGGGACTATCATTTAAACCTAATACCGATGATATGCGAGAAGCATCAAGCCGGGTATTGATGGAAACCTTATGGGAAAGTGGTGCTAAAATACAGGCTTATGATCCGGAAGCAATGCAGGAAACTCAGCGTATTTATGGGCAGCGCGATGATCTTGCTCTGATGGGAACAAAAGAAGCAGCCTTAAAAGGTGCTGATGCTCTTATTATTTGCACGGAGTGGCAAAACTTTAGAGCACCTGATTTTGATCTTATAAAAGACTCGCTTAACACTCCGGTTATTTTTGATGGGCGTAATCTTTATGATCCGGAGCGCTTGCAAGCCAGAGGGTTCACATATTATGGCATTGGCCGTGGTGACTCTATCAATCCAGTTATTTGAGTTGTGATATGAAATTTTTAGTAACAGGTTCCGCTGGTTTTATTGGTTTTCATGTAAGCCAGCGGTTATTGAATATGGGATATGACGTTGTCGGCATTGATAACATCAATGATTATTATGATGTTAATTTGAAGCAGGCAAGATTAAATTTATTACTCCCTCATCCCGGTTTTAAATTTGAAAAACTAGATTTAGCTGATAGAGTCGGGATCGCTGAATTGTTTACTAAGCACCAATTTCAGAGAGTTATCCATTTAGGGGCTCAACCAGGTGTTCGTTATTCAATACAGAACCCAATGGCATATATTGATGCCAATATTGTTGGTCACATGAATATTCTTGAAGGGTGTCGTCACAACAATATTGAACATTTATTATATGCATCTTCAAGCTCAGTATATGGGTTAAATAAAAAACAACCATTTTCTACTGATGATTCGGTTGATCATCCGGTCTCTTTATACGCAGCGACTAAAAAAGCTGATGAATTAATGTCTCACAGTTATTCACATCTTTATAAATTACCAACCACAGGTTTACGTTTCTTTACGGTATATGGTCCGTGGGGACGCCCTGATATGGCTTTATTCAAGTTTACTAAAGCGATGTTAGAGGAGCGGCCTATTGATGTTTATAACCATGGAGATATGGTAAGGGATTTCACATATATTGATGATATTGTCGAGTCTATAATCAGATTACAGGCTATTATTCCCGAACCTAATAAAGATTGGTCAGTTGAAACTGGTCAAGTCTCTGCTAGCTCAGCGCCATATCGTATTTATAATATTGGTAATGGCCAGCCAACAAAATTGGTTGATTTTATTGAAGCTATTGAAGCTTCATTAGGGATAAAAGCAGCGAAAAACTTTATGGAAATTCAGGATGGCGATGTGCTGTCTACTTGTGCGGACTCTAGGGCGCTGTACGAGAAAATTGGTTTTTCTCCTAATACACCAATAAGAGAGGGTGTGAAACAATTTGTTGATTGGTATCTGAATTTTTATCAGATGTCTTAACATTAGTTTAATAATAAGAAAAGGAGCTATTAGCTCCTTTTTTAATTCTATGTTAATAAAAAACTAAGTTAATGTTAAATTGTTTTTTTCACACCGAGAATGCAAAGGAGCATATAATCGGTTGTGTTCGTACATCAGCCCATAATTAACTTAGTCAGGTTTATTAACCATAAAACAAAAATACCCTTCATAGGGTATTTTTGTTATTAGATGACAAAGTAACTGATTAGATCAGAAAATCTTCCAGACTTTTGCCTTCTTCTTCAATTGCTTTTTTGATTACTGCTGGAGTACGGCCTTGGCCGGTCCAAGTTTTAGTTTCGCCTTCGTCAATATATGAATATTTAGCTGGGCGAGTAGCACGCTTAGATTTACCAGAAGCTTTACCACTTAAAGCGTCTACTAAATCGCTTAATTCGATACCGTCTTTTTCCAGCATTTCACGGTATTCTTGAAGTTTACGTGTGCGCTCTTCTATTTGAGCACGAGCCTGGCTTTCTTCATCACGACGTTCTTCAACAACAATCGTCAGTTTCTCCAGCATTTCTTCTAAAGTAGCAAGTTCACATTCTCTTGCTTGTGCGCGCAAAGTACGGATGTTATTTAGGGATTTTAAATTTTCGCTCATTGTCCTGGTCTCAAATTATAATGATGATGGCTGATGTATGGATAATAATAGAATGCTATTTTATTTTCTGCAATAGTGAATTTACTTTCTAAGGCTAAAAGATCCATTTTTAAAATGCAATTTTTTTGATAATCGATATATTGTGTTTTAATTCTACTATTGGATTTATCATTTCTCGATAACGGTTAGACGTAGATTACTCAAAGCTGCTCAAGGATTAACTTAGACATATAAAACTAATTTATAGTCAATCTGTAAGATATGCTAACTATTCATCTGAAAATAAATTGGTTTTCAAGTGTGAGATGAAATTTTTTTTATGGGTAATCCACTGGTTATGATTATAGCGATATGGGTCGAGTAAAAGTAAACCGTTTTGATTATTAATATGCAAATTGTGGAATATAAAATCGATATTTACTTCTGATATTAATTTTGTTCATTTGTCATCCAGTAAGTGCTTATCGTGCTGATTTTATATGCACAAATGTGATGACTATCATAAAAATATTTCTTTTACTTTCATTTCGTTTTTCTTTCATATCCCATTGGGTCAATAACAAAGGATAACCTTGAGTTAAGTTTGTGGTAAACTTGCGGGCATATATTGCTTGATTAAATTTGACAAGAGGACGGACGGGCCAATGGCTCAGCTTTATTTTTATTATTCTGCTATGAATGCAGGAAAATCAACTTCATTATTACAGTCTTCCTATAACTATAACGAAAGAGGAATGAGGACGTTGATTTTTACAGCAGAAATAGATACACGATTTGGAAAAGGGAAGGTAAGTTCCCGTATTGGGCTATCTGCGGATGCCTTACAGTTTTCACCAGACATTAATATTGCTGAGCTTATCAGACGTGAAAATGGTGCAGAAAAGATTCATTGTATTTTGATTGATGAGTGTCAGTTTTTAACAAAAGAACATGTTGAGCAGCTTTGTGAAATTGTTGATTACGATGATATTCCTGTTCTCTGTTATGGATTAAGAACAGATTTTCAGGGCGAATTATTTAAAGGCAGCCAATATCTTCTTGCCTGGGCGGATAAATTAGTTGAACTGAAAACAATCTGTCATTGTGGAAGAAAAGCAAGCCGTGTTCTGCGTTTTGGCAGCGATGGGAATGTTGTTTATGATGGGGCACAGGTTGATATTGGTGGTAACGAAAAATATGTCTCAGTGTGCCGTAGGCACTATTATGACGTCATTCATGAAGCTAAAGTCAAAAAAGCTGAACAGATATAATCCGTTTGTATGGGTAATACGATTAAATTAGAAAAATGAATTAATAAAATGGCATCAGATATACTCTGATGCCTTTTAGATTACATTAGTTTATTATTTCTTATTATTTTTCAATTTTAGCGCCTTCCTGTGATATGGGCGATTCTATAAATTTACGTCCATAGAAAGAATCCAGCAACAATTGTTTTAACTCAGTAATTAGCGGGTAACGAGGGTTCGCACCGGTACATTGATCATCAAAAGAATCTTCTGCGAGTTTATCAATTTTTGCCAGAAAATCACTTTCCTGAACTCCGGCCGCACGGATTGAGTCTGGAATATTAAGTTGGGATTTTAATTCTTCTAACCATGCCAGCAGTTTTTCAATTTTAGTAGCGGTGCGGTCACCTGGTTTACTTAATCCTAAATGTTCTGCAATTTCAGCGTAACGGCGTCTTGCTTGAGGGCGGTCATATTGACTGAATGCAGTTTGTTTAGTTGGATTATCATTGGCGTTATAACGTATTACATTACAGATCAGCAAAGCGTTTGCTAATCCGTGTGGAATACGGAATTCAGAACCAAGTTTATGAGCCATAGAATGACAGACACCTAAAAAGGCATTGGCAAAAGCGATCCCGGCGATAGTTGCAGCATTATGGACACGTTCACGGGCCACTGGGTTCTGGGCTCCCTGCTGGTAGCTGGCTGGGAGAAAATCTTTCAGTAGTTTTAACGCCTGTAAAGCCTGCCCATCAGAGTATTCATTGGCTAAAACAGAAACATAAGCCTCCAACGCATGGGTGACAGCATCTAAGCCACCAAAAGCACATAATGATTGGGGTATATCCATGACAAGATTAGCATCAACGATAGCCATATCCGGTGTCAGTGCATAATCTGCCAATGGATATTTCTGACCAGTGATATCATCAGTAACAACAGCAAAAGGTGTGACTTCTGAGCCAGTACCCGAGGTGGTTGTAATAGCCACCATTTTTGCTTTTATACCCATTTTGGGGAATTTATAGATACGTTTCCGAATATCCATAAAGCGTAATGCCAATTCTTCAAAATGAGTTTCAGGATGCTCATACATTACCCACATGATTTTAGCTGCATCCATAGGTGAGCCACCACCGAGAGCAATAATGATATCTGGTTTGAACAAACGCATCTGTTCAGCACCTTTTCGGACAATACTTAAAGTAGGGTCAGCTTCAACTTCAAAAAATACTTCTGTTTCTACATTATGAGATTTTAAGACCCTGATGACTTGATCGGCATAACCATTATTAAATAGGAAAGCGTCTGTCACGATAAAGGCTCGTTTGGCACCATCCGTTGCCACTTCTTCTAGAGCAATTGGTAATGAGCCACGACGGAAATAGATAGATTTAGGGATTTTATGCCACAGCATATTTTCAGCTCTTTTCGCGACAGTTTTGGTATTGATCAAATGTTTTGGCCCGACGTTCTCTGAAATAGAGTTTCCGCCCCAAGAGCCGCATCCGAGCGTCAGGGAAGGGGAGAGTTTAAAGTTGTAAAGGTCACCAATACCACCCTGAGATGCAGGAGTATTAATTAAGATACGGGCCGTTTTCATTTTATCGCCGAAATATTTAATACGGGCAGCTTGATTGTCTTGGTCGATATAAAGTGAAGAGGTGTGACCAATTCCCCCCATTTCAACTAATTTTTCTGCTTTTCCGACGGCATCTCCAAAATCTTTCCCCCGATACATGGCTAATAAAGGTGATAATTTTTCATGGGCGAATGGTTCTTTTTCATCCACAATTGTAACTTCACCAATAAGAATTTTTGTATTTTCGGGAACGCTGATACCCGCCATTTCTGCTATTTTTATGGCTGGCTGACCGACAATTGCGGCATTCAGGCTGCCATTTTTCAAAATAATAGTTTGAACTGCCTTCAGTTCTTTCCCCTGTAGAATATAACCTCCATGACTGGAAAAGCGTTCACGGACTTGTTTATAAACACTATCAACCACAATAACAGATTGTTCAGAAGCACATATCACACCGTTATCGAACGTTTTGGACATTAAAATCGATGCAACAGCCCGCTTGATGTCTGCTGATTCATCAATCACAACAGGGGTATTACCTGCCCCAACGCCGATAGCGGGTTTACCTGAGCTGTAGGCGGCTTTTACCATTCCGGGGCCGCCAGTTGCCAGAATGAGATTAATATCAGGGTGATGCATCAACGCATTTGAGAGCTCAACAGACGGTTCGTCTATCCAGCCGATAATGTCTTTTGGTGCACCAGCAGCGACAGCCGCTTGTAAAACGATTTCTGCTGCTTTATTTGTGGCATTTTTAGCTCGTGGGTGTGGAGAAAAAATAATACCGTTACGGGTTTTCAGGCTGATAAGCGCCTTGAAAATGGCGGTTGAGGTTGGGTTGGTTGTCGGAACAATACCACAAATAATACCGACAGGTTCCGCTATAGTGATTGTACCAAAAGTATCATCCTCAGATAAAATTCCACATGTTTTATCATCTTTATAGGCGTTATAAATGTATTCAGAAGCAAAATGGTTCTTGATTACTTTATCTTCTACAACCCCCATTCCCGATTCAGAGACAGCTAATTTCGCCAGCGGGATACGAGCATCAGCAGCAGCAAAAGCAGCAGCACGAAATATTTGGTCAACCTGTTCCTGTGAAAAGCTGGCGAATTCTCGTTGAGCTTTTTTCACGCGAGCAACTAATTCGTTCAGTTCAGCAATCTGAGTGACAGCCATAAAGATTACTCCTAATAAAAGTTAAATTTTTTCAGGGAATTGGCTGTTCGGTTATTGTGACTGAAAGTCATGTCGTGAAATTCGTCACTAACATACTTGCATAAATAGTGCCAATTACCTTAAAAAACTTTATTAATTCATATTGTTAAAAATGGTTTATGTGTTTTTTCTGAGAATGGCTTTTGAACACAGCTTATCATCGGAGGATTTTTGAATAGTGATTTAGATCATGAAAACAGCAAGCTGATACCATTCAGCTGTTAGTTTTTTGATAATGATTATCAAAAAAAGTATTAGGGAATATTTTAAATATTTATTTAACTTTTACGAAATTATTTGTTAAGTAAATTTTGGTAATATATTTTATGATAAAATAAGTGAAAAATAATTAACAGACATCCAATAAAGAGTATGGTTAGTTAATAAAAGTTTTTCTATTTTTCACTAAAAATCTTTCCATTATTTATTTAACTGCTTGTTTTTTCGAGTTGAGTAATACTGTTTTTGACACATACATTCATGACATAACCGTCTATTACTGGATGTTGTTGCAATATTTTGTGATGAAGATGGTCTTTTAATCTGTGATGATTGCATTTTGTTAAAATAATGTTTATTTTCTTTTTTTGTTTGAATCTTAGTGTGATCCGATAGATAAAATAAAATGAGAAAAATTATTTTTATCAAAGTGTTATTGATTTCTCTGTTTACATCTTATATCTAAGAACAAACAATTACTTTAATGATTTAATAAACATATTATAAAAAATAGTATAACAAACCTAGTGTGGGTTGAATCTTAAACACATAAATTATCTTTATTTAATAAAATAGGTTATCGGGATTGTTAGATTAAAAAACGATTAATTTGCTGTTTATCACTTGGAGAGAATAATGAGAAAAATACCATCAAAGTTGAGTCAGTTGATTTCTTCTATCGTTTTATTATCGTTTCCCATAGCACAAGGGATGGCGGCGAAAGTTCCCGCTGGGGTAGTGTTGGCAGAAAAACAGGAAGTTACCATTAATAATGGTGTTGAGGTTGTGTCATTAGACCCTCATGTCGTTGAAGGTGGTCCAGAAACCAATGTTATTCGTAATTTATTTGAAGGGTTGGTGACTACTGATCTGAATGGCGAAACTGTGCCGGGAGTAGCCGAAAAATGGGAAAATGAAGGCCATCAGGTATGGACTTTTTATCTACGTAAAGATGCTAAATGGAGTGATGGCAAACCAGTCACGGCACAGGATTTTGTCTATAGCTGGCGCCGTCTTTCTGATCCAAAAGTAGGTTCCCCTTATGCCAGCTATTTACAATATACCTATATATTGAACGCAGATAATATCTTACAAGGAACAAAATCGCCTGAACAGTTGGGTGTAAAGGCACTGGATGATCAGCGTTTTCAGGTAACACTAAGTCGCCCTGTTCCTTATCTTATTAACATGTTAAGCCATACTCCGCTGAAACCTGTGCGGCAGGATGTTGTAGAAAAATTTGGCATTAAATGGACTTCCCCAGAAAATTTTATTGGCAACGGATCTTATATATTAAAAGAGTGGGTTATTAATGAGCGAATGGTTTTAACACGCAACCCGCACTACTGGAATGATAAAGAATCCATTATAGAAAAAGGCATTTTACTGCCTATTGTTTCGGGTGTCAGTGATGTAAACCGTTATCGCAGTGGGGAAGTGGATATCACTAATGATGCTATCCCGCCAGAACTCTACCAGAAAATGAAACAAGATATTCCCGATCAACTCCGAACAGTACCTTATCTATGTACATTTTATTACGAAATTAATCATAAAAATCCGTTATTTAAAGATAAACGAGTGCGTGAAGCCATTAAGCTTAGCCTTGACAGAGATATTGTCACTGAAAAGATTATGGGGCAGGGACAAATTCCGGCATACGGTTTCACTCCTACCTATATTGGTGGTGGCCTTACTGTTAATCCAGAGTGGGCAAGCTGGACACAGGAGCAACGTAATCAACGGGCAAGAGAATTATTAAAAGAAGCGGGTTTTGATGCCAGTAACCCTCTCAAATTTAGCCTGCTTTATAACACTTCAGAACAAAACAAGCAGCAGGCTATTGCAGCCGCATCTATGTGGCAGAAGAATATTGGTGCAAAAGTCACGTTACAAAATCAGGAATGGAAAACTTCATTGCAAAATCGTCATCAGGGAAATTATGACGTAGTAAGAGCAACATGGTGCGGCGATTATAATGAACCTTCATCCTTCCTAAATTATTACTTATCAGATAGCAGTAATAATACGTCATTCTATAACAGTGAAGCCTTTGATAACTACCTCAATCAGGCTCTGACAGCCAAAGATGAGAAAACACGTAAAGAATTTTATCAAAAGGCGGAAGCTCAGCTTGATGCTGATTCAGGAACAATTCCTGTGTATTACCGGGTTTCCACACGCCTGATTCGTCCGACTGTCGGTGGTATGACAGGAAAGGATCCTCTCGATTATGTTGATCTTAAGAATTTATATATTAAGAAATTAGATAACTAATTGTTATTACAAATATTCTATTGCTGTAAATAAAACGATTCCTTTTGGGATGCAGAAAATAATTAACCCTGAGAATGGGATGGCTTTTACGAAAGCCAGATGAATCAATAGGAGTAATAAGAAGATGGTAAACATAACAAGAAAGAAAATTGCTGCTGGCGTTGCAGTAGCATTGGGCATGATGATCGGAGTACAGGCATTTGCGGCAGAGGTTCCTACGGGTGTACAGCTGGCAGAAAAACAAACGCTGGTACGAAACAATGGCTCTGAACCACAATCACTGGACCCTCATAAAATAGAAGGCGTGCCGGAATCAAATATTGCCCGTGATTTGTTTGAAACACTGGTGATTAATGATCCTGATGGAAACATTATTCCCGGTGTTGCGGAAAGCTGGGAACACAGCCCGGATTTTAAAACGTGGACATTCCATTTCCGTAAAGATGCAAAATGGTCAAATGGTGATCCTGTCACTGCACAGGATTTTGTTTATAGCTGGCAGCGCGCAGTCGATCCAAACACGGCATCCCCTTATGCAAGTTATATGCAGTATGCACACATTCTGAATGTCGATGAAATTATCCGTGGTAAGAAAAAAACGGAAACCCTGGGTGTGAAAGCGTTAGATAACCATACATTCCAATTAACACTCAGTGAGCCTGTGCCTTATTTAGTTCGATTAATGGTTCACACATCAACATCGCCTGTCCATCGTGCAACTGTTGAAAAATATGGAGAGAGATGGACACAACCACAAAATTTTGTCGGCAACGGTGCGTATAAAGTGAAAAGCTGGGTGATTAATGAGCGCCTTGTTTTCGAACGTAACCCGATGTATTGGGATAATAAAAATACCGTCATTGATCAAGTCACTGTTTTGCCTATTTCCTCTGAAATCACTGATGTCAATCGTTATCGCGCTGGCGAAATTGATATGACCTATGATAATTTGCCAGTTGAATTGTTTCAAAAACTGAAAAAAGAGATCCCTGAACAATTACGTGTTAATCCGAAATTGTGTACTTATTTCTACGAAATTAATAATGACAGGCCACCATTTAATGATGTTCGGGTACGTACAGCACTGAAATTGGGTATGGACAGTGAGCTGTTAACTCATAAGGTGAAAAATCAGGGAGATGTCACTGCTTATGGTTATACACCACCTTATATTGCCGATTTTAAAGATGTAAAACCAGATTGGTATACCAAACTAAATCAGCAACAGCGTAATGAAGAAGCGAAAAAACTTCTGGCTGATGCCGGATTTACCAAAGATAATCCGTTAAAAGTTAAGCTACTTTATAATACTTCCGATCTGCATAAAAAATTAGCGATTGCTGCCGCCTCCATCTGGAAAAAGAATATCGGGGTTGAAGTTTCTCTTGTAAATCAGGAATGGAAAACCTTCCTTGACTCCCGTCATCAGGCTAACTATGACGTTGCTCGTGCTGGCTGGTGTGCTGATTATAACGAAGCCTCTACCTTCCTGAATTCTATGTTATCGAATAGTAGCAACAATACTGCTCATTATAAGAGCAAAGAATTTGATGCGCTGATGAAGCAGTCATTGCAAGCTAAGACAGATGAAGAACGAGCAGAAATTTATGCTAAAGCCAATGGGCAATTAGATAAAGATTCGGCAATTGTACCTATTTACTACTATACGAACTCGCGTTTATTAAAACCTTACGTAGGTGGTTACACCGGCAAAGATCCGCTGGACAACTTCCATACCAAAAATCTTTATATTATCAAACATTAGGAATCAGCAGGTGGTTTAAGTCATAAACCACCTGTGTATCAGATAATTAATGACCACGGTTTGGTCAGACAATAGGAACGGGCAATGCTGAAATTTATTTTACGCCGTTGTTTAGAGGCGATCCCGACACTTTTCATTCTTATTACCATTTCGTTTTTCATGATGCGTCTTGCGCCGGGCAGTCCATTTACCGGAGAAAGAAAACTCCCACCTGAAGTGATGGCGAATATCGAAGCGAAATATCATCTGAATGACCCTATCTATAAACAATATTTCAATTATTTGGTTCAACTTTCGAAAGGGGATTTTGGCCCTTCATTCAAATATAAGGACTACAGTGTAAATGATTTGGTGGCAGAGGCGTTGCCCGTTTCTGCTAAATTAGGTGCTGCTGCCTTTATTATGGCAGTAATATTTGGTGTTAGTGCGGGAGTCATTGCGGCACTGAATCAAAATACAAAATGGGATTACACGGTAATGGGGTTTGCCATGACAGGGGTTGTTATCCCCAGTTTTGTCGTTGCTCCCTTATTGGTTCTGATATTCGCAATTACATTAAAATGGTTGCCGGGAGGCGGCTGGAATGGTGGGGCGCCTAAATATATGCTCTTGCCGATGGTTGCGTTATCCCTTTCTTATATTGCCAGTATTTCCCGTATCACTCGTGGCTCCATGATTGAAGTTCTGCATTCCAACTTTATCCGAACAGCAAGAGCCAAGGGACTGCCATTACGCAAGATTATTTTCCGCCATGCACTGAAACCAGCCTTACTACCTGTCATTTCCTATATGGGGCCCGCCTTTGTCGGCATTATTACTGGCTCGATGGTTATTGAAACTATCTTCGGTTTGCCCGGTCTGGGGCAATTGTTTGTTAATGGCGCTTTAAACCGTGACTACTCACTGGTGCTGAGCCTGACGATTCTGGTGGGTGGGCTGACCATTATGTTTAACGCTATCGTTGATGTGTTGTATGCCGTCATCGATCCGAAAATCCGTTACTAAGACTGGAGCACGCAATGTTACTGAATAAGAAAAATAGCGAAGCTCTGGAAAATTTTTCTGAGCAGCTGGAAATTGAAGGCCGCAGTTTGTGGCAGGATGCACGTCGTCGTTTTATTCATAATAAAGCAGCAATTACAAGTTTGTGTATATTGTTTGTCATCACATTGTTTGTCATTTTAGCGCCTATGTTATCTCAGTATACTTACGATGATACTGACTGGAACATGATGACCATGCCCCCTGATTTTGAATCACACCACTATTTTGGTACAGATTCATCAGGCCGTGATTTGTTAGTCCGTGTTGCTATTGGTGGGCGTATTTCACTGATGGTTGGGATAGCAGCGGCTTTGATTGCTGTGATATTCGGCACATTATATGGTGCTATGTCAGGCTATCTTGGTGGCAAAGTCGATATGGTCATGATGCGTCTGCTGGAAATTCTGAACTCCTTCCCATTTATGTTCTTCGTCATCCTGTTAGTGACTTTCTTTGGGCAAAACATTCTGCTGATTTTTGTTGCGATAGGCATGGTGTCATGGCTGGACATGGCGCGTATTGTCCGGGGACAGACATTGAGCCTCAAACGCAAGGAATTCATTGAAGCCGCACTGGTGTGTGGTGTATCCAGCCGTAATATAGTTCTGCGTCATATTGTGCCGAATGTGTTGGGTGTTGTGGTGGTTTATGCTTCATTATTAGTACCAAGTATGATCCTGTTTGAATCTTTCCTGAGCTTTCTTGGTTTGGGAACACAAGAGCCGCTCAGTAGCTGGGGGGCATTATTAAGCGATGGTGCCAACTCAATGGAAGTGGCTCCGTGGTTACTCCTGTTTCCTGCGGGCTTTCTGGTGTTAACCCTGTTCTGTTTTAACTTTATTGGTGACGGCCTGCGAGATGCCCTCGACCCTAAAGACCGTTAAGGAGAGCCTATGAATAGCGTAGAAACGATAAAACATGCTAAAAGCGCTGAATCACTATTAACGGTGAAAGATTTAAATGTGGTATTCAGTACGCCTGATGGCAACGTAACAGCAGTAAATAAACTAAATTTTGACTTACAGGCTGGGGAAACTCTGGGTATTGTTGGTGAATCCGGTTCTGGTAAATCTCAGACAGCCTTTGCCTTGATGGGTTTACTGGCCAGTAATGGTACTGTCAGTGGTTCTGCTGTTTTTAACGGACGTGAAATTCTTAATCTACAAGAAAAAGCGCTGAATAAAATGCGGGCGGAAGAAATCTCAATGATCTTCCAAGATCCGATGACATCTCTTAACCCTTATATGCGTGTAGGAGAGCAACTTATCGAAGTACTGATGCTACATAAAAATATGAGCAAAAGTGAGGCTTTCGAAGAGTCTGTTCGAATGCTGGATGCTGTTAAGATGCCTGAAGCGCGTAAGCGGATGAAAATGTTTCCGCATGAATTTTCTGGCGGAATGCGCCAGCGTGTCATGATAGCAATGGCATTATTGTGCCAGCCTAAGCTATTGATTGCAGATGAGCCGACGACTGCACTGGACGTTACTGTTCAGGCACAGATCATGACATTGCTGAACGAACTAAAAAAAGAACTGAATACAGCCATTATTATGATTACTCATGATCTGGGTGTTGTTGCGGGTATTTGTGACAAAGTGTTGGTTATGTACGCAGGTAGGACGATGGAATATGGTACTGCCCGTGACATATTTTACCATCCGACACACCCTTATTCGATTGGCTTGCTTAATGCAGTTCCCCGGCTGGATGGCGATGAAGAGTCCTTGGCTACAATTCAGGGTAACCCACCAAACTTACTGCGCTTACCAAAAGGTTGCCCATTTCAGCCTCGTTGCCAGTTTGCTACTGAACATTGTGTGAGTGAAGAACCCCCGCTGGAACTATTTAACCCCGGACGCTTGCGTGCCTGCTTCAGACGTCAGGAGGAATTAGTATGAATACAGTTACTGAAAAAAAAGTCCTTCTGGAAGTGGATGATCTGAAAGTTTACTTTGATATCAAAGATGGTAAGCAGTGGTTTTGGCAGCCTTCTAAAGAGTTGAAAGCCGTAGATGGAGTTACCCTGCGATTATACGAAGGGGAAACACTGGGCGTAGTAGGGGAATCAGGTTGTGGTAAATCAACACTTGCCAGAGCAATTATTGGATTAGTCAAAGCCTCTGGTGGCTCAGTGACCTGGCTTGGCCAGAATCTATTTGATCTCAATGACAAACAGTGGCGGGATATTCGCAATGATATCCAGATGATTTTTCAGGATCCTTTGGCTTCTCTTAATCCGCGTATGACTATCGGTGACATCATCGCCGAGCCACTGAAAACCTATTATCCCAAAATGAAAGATGTGGAGATAAAAGAAAAAGTCAAAAAAATGATGATGAAGGTAGGGTTATTACCGAACCTGATTAACCGTTATCCTCATGAATTTTCAGGTGGTCAGTGCCAGCGTATCGGAATTGCCCGCGCCCTGATATTGGAACCTAAACTGATTATCTGTGACGAACCTGTTTCCGCATTGGATGTTTCTATTCAGGCTCAGGTTGTAAATTTGTTGCAGGATTTGCAACGAGAAATGGGGCTTTCCCTGATTTTTATCGCTCACGATCTTTCGATAGTGAAGCATATTTCAGATCGCGTATTAGTGATGTATCTGGGGAACGCAGTCGAACTAGGGACTTACGACGAGGTGTACCATAATCCTCTGCACCCATATACCCGAGCATTGATGTCAGCAGTACCGATTCCTGACCCTGATAAAGAGCGTTACAAACAGATTGAATTACTGGAAGGGGAACTGCCTTCACCAATCAATCCGCCATCTGGATGTGTATTCCGTACCCGATGCCCAATGGCTGATGCGGAATGTGCGAAAACCCGACCATTGCTGGAAGGTAGCTTTAAACATGCCGTTTCTTGTTTGAAGGTAGATCCGCTTTAGAACCCAAGATCACAAAAAATAGATAAATAATACCGCTCGCATTCATGCGAGCGGTTCTTTAATTATCTGTGTACTTTCTAAATCCACTGAATCAGAAATGAATATTTTGGGTTGGTTTGATAATGAAGGCCATCTTTTAAATTAAAAAAATATCTGCTTACTTATTGTATTTAAGTGAGTTTGATGATGATTCCTATCGCATGTTTCTGTACAAAACAATAGGAAAGAATACAGGCATATACTTAATTAAATCTACTAATTACACATGTTTAATATATGCTTTAATCTTAACTGTTTTGATGATCTGAATTATCTTTGTAGGTGTGGTAACTAATACAGATTATTTTAACCTTATCAGCATGGTCTGATAGTAGGTTATGTACTCGTTGTATTATATTACTGCGTTTTTTTTATAAATTGTGTTCATTTACAGGCTGTTTCTATCTGAATTGGCGGAGAGTAATACCATAAAGGAATAAGAGTTAATATCACTTAGATAATTATTTTGTATTATGTTAAGTCATAATGTGTGCGATTTAAACATGTTTATTCATGAGTTTAATTCTCAAAAAATAAATTTTACTAATGTATTATTGATTTTAATTTCTTTCTGATATTTAAATTAGTGATGACTCATAAGGTTCCTGTTACTTAGGGTGCTATGGCTTGCTTGTGTTTTAAAACTACGTTTTCTGAGCGTTCAGGAGATGATTGAGAACAAGAAAGTCATTGCTATTGGACAGCGGACAGCCACGTGTTTTAAAGGACAAAAACCATGTCAGACAGTTTCCAGAATGAAGTTCCCAAGGCTCGCGTCAATATTAAGCTCGATTTACACACGGGCGGGGCACAAAAGAAAGTGGAATTACCCCTGAAATTATTAGTGATGGGTGATTATAGTAATGGCCAAGAACAGCGCCCCCTTTCTGAGCGTGAAAAAATCAACATTAACAAAAACAACTTTAACAGTGTACTTGCTGACTTTCAGCCCGGCGTTAAATTAACTGTTGAGAACACTCTGGCGGGAGATGGGAGCGAAGAAAACGTGGCCCTGAGCTTCAAGGACATGAAGGATTTTGAGCCTGAACAAGTAGCCCGTCAAATCCCACAGCTGCGCGCTATGTTAGCGATGCGTAATCTGCTACGAGATCTGAAATCCAATCTACTGGATAACGTAGAATTCCGACGTGAACTGGAAGCGATTTTGAAAGACTCATCTCTGAGTGACGAATTACGCAGTGAATTGGCCGGTCTGGCCCCGAAACATGACTAATTTAATGGATACCTTGACTACAGGATTATGCTGATGTCTGTAAATACTGAAACTATGCAAGGGGCACAAGAGACGGTGCTGGCTCAGGGAACGGTACCGGAAGGTGTATATGCGGCGCTGTTTGAGAAAATCAACTTGAACCCGGTTTCAACGCTGGGGGATATCAATGTATATCAGGATAATGCAGCTCTGGCGGATGCGACAGCGGATGAGCGTGTGACGGCAGCGGTGCAGGTATTTCTGGAGCGTTTGAAGTCTGCGGGGCAGAAAGTAGAACGACTGGATAAGACTTTACTGGATCACCATATTGCGGAGCTGGATCAGCAAATTAGCCACCAGTTGGATGTGGTAATGCATCATCCGGAATTTCAGAAAGTAGAATCAGCGTGGCGCGGGTTGAAATTTTTGGTGGATCGGACGGATTTTCGTCAGAACGTGAAAATAGAAGTGCTGGATGTGGCGAAAGATGATCTGCGTCAAGACTTTGAAGATAGCCCTGAAATCATTCAAAGCGGCCTGTATCACCACACCTATATTCAGGAGTATGACACTCCGGGTGGTGAACCGATAGCAGCGATAATATCCGACTTTGAGTTTAATCGTAGCCCGCAGGATGTGGCTCTGTTACGTAATATTGCCAAAGTGTCTGCTTCGGCGCATATGCCGTTTATTGGCTCAGTAGGGCCTGCCTTCTTTGGCAAGGAAACGATGGAAGAAGTGGCAGCCATCAAGGATATCGGTAACTACTTTGACCGTGCAGAATATCTGAAATGGAAATCATTCCGGGATTCAGACGACGCACGTTATATCGGGCTGACTATGCCACGAGTATTGGGCCGTCTGCCATATGGGCCGGATACAATTCCAGTACGCAATTTCAACTATGTTGAACAAGTAAAAGGGCCGGATCACGAGAAATATTTGTGGACTAACGCGACATTTGCGTTTGCAGCGAATATGGTGAAAAGCTTTATCAATAACGGTTGGTGTGTACAAATTCGTGGGCCACAGGCGGGCGGAGCGGTGAAAGATCTACCAATCCATCTGTACGATTTAGGTACGGGCAGTCAGGTGAAAATTCCGTCAGAAGTGATGATCCCGGAAACTCGCGAGTTTGAATTTTCTAATCTGGGATTTATTCCGCTGTCGTATTACAAAAACCGCGATTACGCATGTTTCTTCTCTGCGAACTCCAGCCAGAAACCAGCACTGTACGATACGGCGGATGCAACAGCCAACAGTCGCATTAACTCGCGCCTGCCATATATCTTCCTGTTATCACGGATAGCGCACTACCTGAAACTGATCCAGCGTGAAAATATCGGCACGACAAAAGATCGACGCCTGCTGGAGTTGGAGCTGAATAATTGGGTACGTGGACTGGTAACAGAAATGACTGACCCGAGTGATGACTTGCAGGCATCGCATCCGTTGCGTGATGCGAAAGTCGTAGTAGAGGACATTGACGATAACCCGGGTTTTTTCCGCGTGAAACTGTATGCAGTACCTCACTTCCAGGTAGAGGGAATGGACATTAACTTGTCACTGGTTTCTCAGATGCCAAAAGCCAAAGCGTAATTAAAGATTGTACCCAGTTGATTTCAAGGTGTGGTTAGCAAAGTCACTGTTTGAAAGCTGATAGGGATATTATGAAGAATGGATGCTTATCATGGATAGATGAGCGCCTCAATAATTTTAGTCATTGCATTCTTAGGAATGGAACTGGCTGAAATTATTAAAGAGCAGTAGAAACTTTACTGACTTACTTTGCAATACGGGATTATGGTTTTGATGTTGTCCGGTTGCATTTAAAGATACGGCATCTGACAGGAAGTTAGTTGTTGTATCAACTTGCTGTATTAAAAATTAATTTGTTATTACAGGTTAGTCCTGTCAGATAACAAATGAATATCTTCACCGGAACTTTGTGAAGAATTTATTTAAATTATGGAGAAATAAAAATGGCAATTCCTGTCTATCTATGGCTGAAAGATGATGGCGGCGCGGATATTAAAGGCTCTGTTGATGTGCAAAGCCGCGAAGGCAGTATCGAAGTTGTTGCACAGGATCATAATCTGTACATTCCAACGGACAATAATACCGGCAAACTGACAGGTACTCGTATCCACACCCCATTTATTTTTGTTAAAGAAATAGATGCCTCCAGCCCTTATCTGTACAAAGCAGTTACCACTGGTCAGACGCTGAAAACCGCAGAATTCAAATGGTACCGCATTGATGATGCAGGTCAGGAAGTGGAATACTTCAATACTACTCTGGAAAATGTAAAAGTCGTGAAAGTCGCACCGAAGATGCACGATATTAAAGATCCAGCGAAAGAAAAACATAACCATCTGGAAGAAATCGAGTTGCGTTATGAAAAAATCACCTGGACTTATAAAGATGGTAACATCATTCATTCCGACGCATGGAATGAGCGTACTACAGCCTAATTAAATTGTATTTTAGCAGGCGGGAAATCGCCTGTTTTTGCAAATTTAATAATCTATTAATGAATGTGTGACCTGTATTTAATATCTGCATTAATACCCTCTTGTTTGTATATTCAGGACGGTCATGAAATTACCAAAAGTGAATTTATCAGATGGATTGACTAAATATAGTTAGGGAGGAACATCATTTTCTATTGATTTTGGATAGGTTGTTTATTGTTACCTTGTTATATAGCACCACAGCAGCCCTTTTTAAATATCTCATTGATAATATCACTTAATTAACTATCTTATATTGTTTTAAGTGTAATAAGTTCTGCAAGTGAAAATGAGTGATTTTCCATATACAAATGATTGTAAGCGGGAACGAATATGAAAATTTACCGCCCATTATGGAGTGATGGTGCCTTTTTAGCTCCACAACAATTTCAGCAGCAGGCTCGTTGGGAATCGTATCTGACGGATACTGTTGCACAATTAGCCATCGCTAACCCCTGGGGCGTATTGGAAGCAGAATTTGATGAAGGCGCATTGGCGATTTCTCGCTTGAATGCAATCAAATTGATCGTTCGTTTTCCTGATGGTTCCGTCATTGATACCGCCATTGCCGATAATCTTCCTCCTGCGGTTGATCTCTCTTCTATTGAAGGAAAAGAAAGCGTTGATATCGTACTGGCCTTGCCTTTATTACAGGCCAATGGCGGTAATCTGGCTCAGGATGGGCACCATGATCGGCCACGTCGTTACCAGCAGGAATGGGTACCTGTACAAGATTTAATTGGTAACGAAATGACGGATATTGCGATTGAACGTCATGCCATCACTTTGCGTTATGCCCATGAGGAAAATGGGGCTTATCTGGTCTGTCCGGTAGCTCGCCTTATTCGTAATTCTCAAGGGCAGTGGACATTTGACCGTCATTTTATTCCACCCATGTTAGCGTGCTCAGCCAGCCAAAGACTTATGGGATCACTGACAGACCTGATGCATCGCCTGAAAGCAAAACGTCGTCGTCTGATGAGTATTCGTCGGGAAAGTAATGAACGGATGGCTGATTTTGCCGTGGCGGATGTTTCACTGTTTTGGCTGCTGAATGCGCTGAATAGTGCTGAACCCGTGTTAGCTGAACTCTTAGCAAGCCCGACTCGTCATCCAGAGTTACTTTATCGTGAACTGGTTCGTCTGGCGGGTAGTTTGTTGACTTTTTCACTCGAGCATCAACCTGAAGATATTCCTGCCTATCAGCATCTTTCTCCGGGAACTGTTTTCCCACCTTTGTTTGCTTTGCTAAATGAACTGTTAGAGGCGAGTCTGCCTTCCCGGGTTATTCCGATTGAATTGGCGAAAAATGGTCAATTTTGGAAAGGTGATCTCAATGATAGCCGTCTGCGTGAAGAGGCTGATTTTTATCTGTCAGTACGTTCTTCTCTGTCAGCTCACCTGTTACAAACTCAGTTTCCATTGTTATGTAAGGTGGGTAGTCCGGATGAAGTCGCAAATGTGGTTAACGTTGCCCTGAACGGAGTACCACTCAAGGCACTTTCTCACGTTCCGGCAGCGATCCCGATGCGGCTTGAAAATCAGTATTTCGCGTTAGAACTCAATAATATTTCCGCGAAATCCATGCTGGATTCGGGGCATTGTGCTTTTTACGTACCCGGAACTTTGGGTGATGTTCAACTTGAATTATTTGCTGTGCTGCGCTCATGACTAACTTTATACAACCTGACAAAAATCAGAACATAGCTGTAACCATCGATACTCTGTTTGCTGATACTTGGCTTATGGTGTGCCAACTGCGTAATGGGGTATCGATTGAAAACGGTAAGGCACTTTATCGCCGAGCCTGTGAACAAATAGATAAAACACGCGAATCTCTGGAGCAGGCTGGTTATTCCAAATCAGCGGTTGAGCATATGTCGTATGCACAATGTGCGCTATTGGATGAAAGCGTAATGAATCGTGGTGTGCAGGATGAAGGGTATACTCAGTGGCTGCAATCACCGCTTCAGACCAAATATTTCAATACGCTGGAAGCAGGGGACAAACTTTGGGATCGCATTCGTACGGTATTACACGAGCCAGCCCCAGATCCGGCTGTTTTGATTTGTTTTCACCGTGTAGTGACCCTGGGATTCAGCGGTAAATATCAAACGCCGGAAAACGATCATAGGGAAGATGTTTTGACCGCCTTAACACGCCAAGTTCCGCCTTACGCTCTCGTTGCTTCTCAACCGCTAGTTGTCCAGCCAGCCCGTTATTTCAGCCGTCGGCGGATGTATTGGATGGGGTGGCTCACAGGCGTGATTGCGTTAGGGGCATTATGGTGGGGACTCTCAGCATCATTACAGCAACTCGTTCATCAATTGCTTAACCAAGGATAACCCCTCGATGCGAATCTTGTTCAAACAAGGGCTGTGTCTGTTGGCTGTCTTACTGATTTTCTGGCTCATTTGGGGTTTTTGGTCATTAGGAACCGGTATACGTCTGTTTTTATCGTTAATGGTATTAGCGGTAGCGAGCTGTTTAATCTTCCGTTGGCGTCATCAGGCGAAACAGTATCAGGAACAGAGTAGCGATTTTAATCATCTTTCTTTACCTGCTGAGGACTTTCGCGGTTCACTGGTACTGGTATGTGGCTATTCTCAGGGACTGTTCAGTCAGGACTCTACCCATCGAGAAGCATTACAGGGATGGTATCTTGCGACACCAGATCCAAAATCATTTATTCATACAGTGCAACATATTGCAGAAAACTCTCCAGCGCTTTTAGCCAACCTTTCCGTTATGTTTTGTATTATTCCTGAGCAGTTAAATAATCAGGATAAATTACAGCAATCCGTATTGGAATGGCGGCGAGCACTGGATGAAAGCAGGGAGTGGATTGGTCATCTGCCGCCATTTTGGTTATGTGGTTATCTTAACCCGTTAGTCACATCAGATGCAGTGTTATCTCAGGCAGAAGCAACATGGTTTACCTTACATGACACCACGGCAGGGGTTCAGGTAAGAAGTGCGAGCCAAACAACTCAGCCTTTGTCAGTTTGGTCGGTACCTAAGCAGAGTGAATATCTGACGCATTGTTCTCAAATGGTTTGGTTAGACCAGTTTGTACAATGGCTGAATACACAATTTTTACCTTTGTTGGAATTACCTCAAACGGGGACACCCGTTTTGGCACCTTGTGCAATGGCACTTAATTTTTCGCCATTACAGGTAGTAGCTGACAATCTCTGGTTACAACAATTAAAAAATACAACGACTTTAACAGTGCCTAAGGTTGCAGATATTGCGACTCAGTTACCTTTTCCGGATGTACTTCTGACGCAATTACCCCGAAATAGCCGCCTGACGAATATGGAAATTTATACCGGTGTTGTGGGAGCAATGACTGGTGTTTTCTTACTTCTGGCTTTATTAGCAAGTTATGGGAATAACCGGAATCTATTGACGCAGATACAGGGTGATCTGGTGTTATTTGAACGTTTGGTGGAAGAACCCTCTGAACCGAAGACGCAGGTCTGGAATCAACTGAAAGAAGATGCAACTTTATTATCTGACTGGCATCGCAGAGGAGAACCTCTTTCTCATTCGCTTGGTTTGTATCAGGGACAAAAAGTATTCCTGATTGTACAAGCTGCAATTGCCAGTTGGGCACCACCCATACCGTCAGGGCCTGTCGAATTAACACCACCACCGGTTATGCCTAAAGCTCAGACCGTCAGTTTGGATAGCTTAGCCTTATTCGGTGTGGGTAAATCCACCCTGAAATCAGATGCCACCAAAGTATTGGTAAATGCACTTGTACAAATTAAGGGCAAACCTAATCAGAAAATTGTGATCTCAGGTTATACCGATAACACCGGTAATCCTAAATTTAATCAACAACTCTCCCTTAAACGTGCTGAAGCTGTACGTGACTGGATGCTACAAAATAGTGATATTCCGGCTGCATGTTTTGCGGTGCAGGGGCATGGAGCAGATCAGCCTGTTGCATCCAATGAAACAGAAGTTGGCCGTGCAGCGAACCGCCGTGTCGAAATCAGTCTGGTGCCGCCGGAGAATACCAGTCAGGCAGAAGTAACAGTACCTTCACCGGAAGCGAATAAAGGATCTACTCATATTATGGAGAAATAATTTCGGGGGCATCTTCAGCAGGCGGGAAACCGCCTGTTTTTTTACTTTTATCATCACACTTTTATCAGAACACAGTTTCTCTTAGCGGCTATTTTGCCAATCCTCTGTTTTTGCAAAATTTCAGACGCGGAGGTTTGGCAAAGGGAGCAACAATCAATCTTAGTCACCCTATGGGCCTCGGTTAACGGTTATGGCGGTAGCGTGCCGGAATATCGGGAAGCGCATTCGACAAGCCCAATCATCGTGACAAGTAAGCCAAGGAGAAAAGAACTATGGAAAATTCATCTGCAATGTTATTGCGCCGGTTAAACCCATACTGCGCACAGGCACTGGAAGCCGCAGCCTCCCTGTGCCAGACACGGGCACATGCTGAAATCACCGTCGAGCACTGGTTGCTCAAAATTCTTGAGCGGGGTGAAAGTGATATCACAGTGCTGGCTCGCCGTTATGAGTGGGATATGGGGGCGTTGTGGCAGTCTCTGTTAGATCATATCGATGCTTATCCCCGAACAGTTCACAGCCGTCCCCAACTGTCTTCTCCGTTATTAACTTTGATAAAAAATGCCTGGTTATCTGCTTCACTGGAAGAAGGAGAAGGGCATATCCGCAGCATCCATTTACTTTCTGCTCTGCTGGAAACGCCTTCATTAGTGAGTTGCGAAGGTGCATGGCCTTTACTGACAGTGGGAACTTCTCAGTTACAACGGCTGCGTCCAGTTCTGGATGCCCAGTCTGAAGAGCGATCGGAAGTACAGCAACAAGCAATGCTAGGCCATGAAAACACAACATTCTCTCCGGACTCCCCGTCCACTTCTCCCGCGAGAACCACTCCGCTGACCGACAAACCGTTATCCGATGCACTACTGGCTGTACTGGATAAATTCACCTTAGATGTAACTGCGAAAGCTAAAGACGGTAATATTGACCCCGTTTTTGGTCGTGATGATGAAATCCGCCAGATGATCGACATTCTATCCCGCCGCCGTAAAAATAACCCGATACTGGTGGGAGAGCCGGGAGTCGGTAAAACAGCGCTGGTGGAAGGGTTAGCCTTGCGCATTACTGAGGGAAACGTTCCGGAAAGCCTGAAAACTGTCAGTCTACGTACGCTGGATTTAGGATTATTACAGGCAGGAGCGGGAGTAAAAGGGGAATTTGAACAACGGCTGAAAAATATCATTGATGCTGTTCAACAATCCCCGACGCCAATTCTGCTGTTTATCGATGAAGCTCATACTATTATCGGGGCAGGCAATCAAGCTGGTGGGGCGGATGCTGCTAACCTGCTGAAACCAGCCTTAGCTCGCGGTGAACTACGCACTATCGCAGCAACCACATGGTCGGAATATAAACAGTACTTTGAGCGGGATGCCGCACTGGAACGTCGATTCCAGATTGTCAAAGTAGATGAACCGGATGATGAAAAAGCCAGCCTGATGCTGCGAGGCCTGAAACCTCGTTATGCCAAATATCATGGAGTGCATATTACCGATGATGCAGTGAAAGCCGCAGTGACTTTATCCCGCCGTTACCTGACCGGTCGCCAGTTACCGGATAAAGCGGTTGATTTGTTGGATACCGCTAGTGCGAGAGTCAGAATGAGCCTCGATACCCAGCCAGATGAACTGGTGCGGTTACGCTCATCGCTGGCGGCACTGGATTTAGAAGCGGAAGCATTGCAGGAAGATCACTCTGTCGGTAATGCGGTGGAAGTCAGTCGTCTGATTGATATCACCCAACAACGAGAAGCACTTGAAAACCAACTTCAATTGACTGAAGCACAATACCAGCAAGAAAAAGCGCTGACTGAACAGTTACTGGATTGTCGTCAGTCAGGGAGTAACGCTGGAGAAAATGCCCAGCTGCAACAACAACTGGCAGAAATTCAGAACGGAGCACCGTTACTGGGGCTGGATGTAGATGTGCGCACGGTTGCTACTGTTATTGCTGACTGGACGGGCGTTCCATTATCCAGCCTGATGAAAGATGAACAGGCCGATCTGTTGTCACTGGAACAGCATCTGGAAAAACGGGTTGTTGGCCAATCTGCTGCCTTGGAAAGTATGGCTCAACGCTTGCGGGCTGCGAAAACCGGGCTGGCATCGGAAAACGGGCCGTTGGGTGTCTTTTTGCTGGTGGGGCCGAGTGGAATTGGCAAAACCGAGACAGCACTGGCGCTGGCAGACAGTCTGTTCGGTGGCGAAAAATCGCTGATAACGATCAACCTATCGGAATATCAGGAACCGCATACAGTCAGCCAGCTTAAAGGTTCACCACCGGGTTATGTGGGTTATGGTCAGGGAGGAATTCTGACCGAGGCAGTACGCAAACGACCTTACAGCGTAGTGTTGTTGGATGAAGTAGAAAAAGCGCATCGTGATGTGATGAACCTGTTCTATCAAGTGTTTGACCGCGGTTTTATGCGTGACGGAGAAGGTCGGGAAATTGATTTTCGTAATACCGTTATCGTCATGACTTCTAATCTCGGTAGTGATCATTTGATGCAGTTACTGGACGAACAGCCAGAATCGACGGATAGCACACTGCATGAATTGTTGCGGCCGATACTACGTGATCACTTCCAGCCAGCATTATTGGCGCGTTTTCAAACTGTAATTTACCGTCCGCTGGGAGCACAAGCGCTGCGTACCATCGTGGAAATGAAACTGGCACAGGTAGCAAAACGTCTGAAACTGCATTACCGACTGGACTGTGTAGTAGAAGAATCTCTGTATAACACGCTGGTGGAAGCCTGCCTGCTACCAGATACAGGCGCGCGTAATATCGATAGCCTGCTGAACCAGCAAATCCTGCCGGTACTGAGCCAACAACTGCTGATGCGTCAGGCTACTCAACAGGCAGCTAATACATTAACGCTGGGTTATGACGAGGAAGGTATCACGCTGACATTTGATAAAGAGATCTTATCAGGGGAGGATTGGTCATGAATTTATTAGATACCGCTAAAAAAGTAGGAACAGTGCTGGCAAATACCCTGAACCGTTACACTCTGGGGATTCAGGGCTGTGATGCTGTACTGGATGTGGAGGATTTTACCGGACGTGAAGCCATGAGCGATACCTATCGCTACCGTATAGCCTTCACCAGCTCAGAGCAAGATATTCAACCACAACAGATGTTGCGTCGCAGTGCTACATTCACCCTGCGAACACTGGGCGAAACTGTTTTTGGTATCAACACGCCACCACAGACACAGCGTGTAGTGCATGGTGTTGTAACGGACTTCAAACGGTTGGGAGGCTCCCGTGATGAAGCACAGTACCAGATTATTCTGGAGCCGAAATTTGCTCTGCTACGCAATCAAAAACGTTCTTACCGTTTCTTCCTGAATAAATCCGTACCGGAAATTGTCGAAGAAATTTTACGGGAACACAATTTCAAGGGATGGGAGTTTGAATTTAACCTGAAAAACACCTATCCGAAACGGGAGCAAATTAATCAGGTCAATGAAAGTGATCGGGAGTTTATCGAACGTTTGCTATCGGAGCTGGGAATTTTCTACACCTTCCGTTTACAACCGGATACACAAACAGAAGTTATGCATTTTGGTGATAAACAGCGGTGTTATGAATACGGTAAAACACTACCGCTGAACAGCCCGTCAGGAATGAATGATAACGGTGAGGCTTCCATTTGGGGGCTGACCCAGCGTCATCAGGTAGTTGAACATTCTGTTCAGACCAAAGATTATAACTTTCGTACCGCACAGCATATTCTGAACTCGGCACAGGCTGATATGACCCGTGGTGACGGTGAAGAAATCACTTATGGTGATGTCAGTTACTATAAACTGCGTCATCTGACGACAGGGGATAAACTTTCACCTGAACCAGAAACTGCTAATTTTTGGGCACAGCTTGACCACGAGCGTTTTCTGGCACGTCAGACGCTGCTGTACGGGCAGAGTACTGATGCGACTTTGATGGCGGGACAAGTTCTGGAAATTGAAGACAGAACCTTTCCATCTACCTTGCCGGCAGCGTTCCAATCCAAAATCTTAATGACTCAACTACGTTTCACAGGTAGCCGGGCAGAAGCGCTATTAGTCAAAATAACAGCAGTACCGTACACCGAGGGCCTGTGCTGGCGTCCGTCATTAAAACCACGTCCTGTTATCAGTGGCACATTGACAGCTCGCGTAACCAGCCCTATAGCCAATGATCCCTATGCTCACCAGAATCTGGATGGATTGTACTGGGTTAAATTCGATGCAGACGGTGATGAGAAAAAGAAAGGTTATGAAAGTATGCCAGTGCGGCTGGCGAAACCTTATGGCGGTGATACATACGGTTTTCACTTCCCGTTGATTCAAGGTACGGAAGTAGCAATAGCCTTCCACGAAGGCGATCCTGATCGGCCTTACATTGCTCATGCGCTGCATGATTCCTACCACCCGGATCACATTACCGCCCGTAACCGCACACGCAACGTCATTCGTACCCCGACCAATAATAAACTGCGAATGGAAGACCGCCGTGGGCAAGAGCATATCAAACTGAGTACGGAGTATGGCGGTAAAAGCCAGCTTAATCTGGGGCATCTTGTTGACTCAAATGAGAAGAAACGCGGTGAAGGCTTCGAACTACGTACCGATAGCTGGGGCGCAATTCGGACGGGGAAAGGATTGTTTATCAGTGCAGACGAACAGGAGCACGCATTTGGTGAACAGCTGGATCTCACCCAGATAAAACAGCAGTTAGCTGATGCTCTCGATATGGCTGAGTCATTGTCAAATATTATGCGAACAGCGCAAATTGAGCCATTAGATACCAGCAATCAGGAACGTTTTTTGGAAGGTTACATTGATGGCATTAACGAGCCTGTAATTGCCGCAAGTGCGCCGGGGGGAATTGCATTATCAACACCTAACCACATTCAACACAGTGCTAACAACAACATTGTGATGACATCGGGCAGAAATACCGAAATTTCTGCCCTGAAACGTATTGCAATAGCAGCAAAAAAAGCGGTTTCTATTCTGGCCCATGAATTAGGTATGAAATTAGTCGCAGTGGCAGGAAAACTTCAGATTCAGGCTCAGACTGATGCGCTGGAAATCACAGCCAAAAAAAATATCAGTATTACGAGCACCGATGATGAAATCGTTATCTCAGCCAAAAAGAAAATCACATTTGAGTGCGGTGGCTCTTATATCACGATTGACCCGACCAAGATAGAAAGTGGTACAGAAGGCGATTTCAAAGTACAGAGTGCAAACTTCGACTACGCAGGGCCAGCGACAATCAGTGTGCCACATCCTAACTTTACCGCCTGTGAAACCCTGTCCTCAGAAGCAGCAGGCCGTGGTGATGCAACTGTTCCCTTAAGCTAAGGTATTACGCTATGTACGCGACTTATCTACCCGAATCCCTTCCTCTGGAAAACCACAGATATGCTCTGATTGACAGGGCATTATTTCCTGAACTTGATGATGAATTACCGGTTATCGAAGTTGTTTCTCCATTATTAGCTCCGCAGGCAGAATTATATCCATGGCTAATTTCTATGCATGAATTGTCATCAACGCAATGGGTAAATCTATTTTCTGCTATCAATAAATCGATAGAAGAACAGAGACAACCGATGGTTTCCTTATTTTTTGACAGTGAATTACCACCGGAAGAAATGAAAAAACGGTTGGTACATGGGTTATATATTCAGGATAAATCAAGAAAAGGATTTATCTTGCGCTATTACGATCCCAGAGTTTTATTTAATTTATCATGGATATGGGATATCAATACCTTTCGTCAACAATTATCAGTTGATGCTATTAAGCATTGGACATTTTATTTGGCCGGTAAATGGCACACACTTTCATTTTCGCAGGAAGAACCTTATCAAATTTTACCTGCGCATATTCAGATTAGCCGAATTCATAGAATTGGTATGATTAATCAGGTTCTAGCAAAAATGCCACCAATTTCTGATGTTAAAGAACGTAAAAAAATCAGTGTAGAGATTGAAGAATTATTTCAGGTGGCTAACGAGAGATTTAAATTAACTCATAGGAATGATTTGGTTGCATTTGCATTTTATGGCGTCACGGTGAGTTTATCGTTTTATGAACATAAATATTTTAAAGCATTATTGATAGATAGCGCTGAGTATGAAGAATATTTTTCCAGAGTAATGTTGAATGTTAATGATCCTAAATTGAAAGAAGTAAAAGAAAACTTATTGAAGTGAATGTATTATCATAAAAGTTAATTTTTACTGAAATGAAAATTATTTTTTAAAATAAAAAGGAATGTTAATTATGAATACGGAAATTGGTTGTGGTTTTTGTCAGCGTAATAAAGGGTTGCCAGTATTTTTAGCTAGGCCTGCTATTATGGAAAAATCAGATGGTTTACCTAGATTGCATTACCGTCATTATGCAAGTTTTCCAGTAGGTGATGCAGGAGGAGCACGTTATACAGCTCGTATACTACGAGAGGGATTTTTGTATGTTTATTATGAAAAATCAAACCAATGGGAAACTTATACTATTAGCTCTAAAGGTCACTATTATTTGCATCCTGAAGAAGGTAGTTCACAACAATGTTTAAACTCAGAGCAAAAAACAGTTTGTATGAATAATGGAAGTAAAATTGCCAGAGCTTCTTTTATTACGTTGTATATTATGCCGGAAGAAAAAGAAAATGGTATCGTTTGGTTTGCATGGTCTGATGCACCTTGGTCAGAGGAGATGAAAAAACAGCATGAAGATAAAGAACATCGTATTAAAAACATGCAATCTTTTAATGTTGATGTATGGTTAACGAGTGGTACACATGAAAATGTGGATTTTTTGAGTGAACTAAAAAATACTGTAGCGGAATATCATAATAATTTTAGTAAAACAATTCTTGAAAGGGAGTGCCCTATAACACAGGAATCATTTGATAGAGTTATTAAAGAGACATCTAATCCAAATAGCGATTATGCTTATTTTAAAACAAAAATAGACGAAAAAGCAGGCAATATAATTGTTGAGGCTAATGAGCTTAATAAAAAAGGTATTATTCTATTTTTATCTGACCCAGTTGGTATGGTTAAAGAAATATCATTGCTTTGTAATTATCTTGTTGGCGATAAATTTAAAAGTGATCAAAAATATGCCAGAGGCCTTGCACTATCATCAATGCTTTCAGGGTTAAAAAAAAATGTATGTAATGATATTAGGGAACGTATAGAAAAAAAAGATAGTTCATTCGAAGACATGATAACTGATAACGCTGGAAATAATAGGTTATTAATTAATATCCCTGGTCGAGAAGATTTTCTTAAAAAACAGAAAAAAATAGTATTGACTGAAAATATTAAATCTTTGGATGAAAGGGTTGAGTCTGCTTGGAATGATGAGTATGAAATATATATAGACAGAAAAAAAGAAAAAGAATTTATTGATGAATATAATAATGATTTAAAATTATATATAGAAAACACTGTTTCTCCTATGGTAGATATGCATTTGAAATGGCTAGATAGTGATGTGCTAAGAAATAAACTCCTTCATCACTATGATAAGAAGAATAATGCTTGCTCTTTGCTATATGTACAGGCAGTCAATGATTGTGTATATGGTATGACAGATAAAAAAGAAACCATAGACTATATTGTAAATAAACTGGAGAAAGAAAAAATTTCTAGAGATAATTTCATACTTCGCGCCATATTTAGAAATGATGATGTTGTGATTAATAAATTAAATATAGCAGTAAATGGTGCTTTCGATTATGCCAGTTTACCGTGGAATAAGATATTTGATGGAGTAACGGATACTATAAGTAAATATTTTGACACCATAGATAATTTAGAGGTTTATCTAAATACTATAGTGGGAGCTTTTACTAAGTTACTGAATAAAGGAGCCAACGATGTTCCAAAACTAGCAGTTATTGGTTATGGATTAAGTTGTGGGCAAGCTGTAGGTTTTTTTGAATGTAAGGGAAAATATAAAGATCTTGTCCACGCATTCGTAAATCAATCTGCAAAGCATCTTGGCATGGAGAGTAGAAGTAATCGTTCTCGCTTGTATACATATGCAGATAAAATAATTAGCAAGATGAATTTGGACGATGTAAAAATGGAGCAGACTGGTAAAATAAGAGTACTGTCATTATTTGATCCAGAAATAGCTAAGAGTCTGGCTCCATTGCCAATGGACGAAAAAATGAAACGACTTAGCAAAGTATTTAAATCAGAGAAAGAAATAAGAGAAGAGCTATTTGAACAGCAATATAAAAAACAAATAGTACCTAGAGACGAGGAATATAGAGGAATGGTTCAGGATATTCAGGAATATAATAAAAATGAAAGTGTCCAAAGTAAATTAAAAAATTGGCAATTTACAGGATGCTCTGCCTCATTAGCTTTTCAAACTTATGCCTTGTTTGCAACATATGATGAGATAGCAAAAAATTTTGAAAATCGAAGTAAATTTTTTGCTAATTTGGTGGGGGCTGTGGGAACCGCAGCTGACTGGACTGATCGATTTCTTTCTCAATTAAAAAATCAGAGGTTGGTGGTGAAATTAGTAGGAGAAGGGAGATTAAAAGTTTTTTCAAATGGGCTTAAATTTGCTGCAAGAGTTTGTGCTGTCGCTGCGATTGTTAGTGCTGCTTGGGATATTTATCATGCATATGAAGAGTCACAGAAAGAAAATATGGATATGGGTTTAATAATAGCATATGGTGTTTCCGGACTTTCCACTCTTGGACTTACAGTTGCTGCGGTTGTAAGTGTTTCGACTACTACACTTGTAGCTACTTCTGTCGCGTGGATGCTGTTAGGCCCAGTTGCTATAGCGGTTTATACTGTCGCCCTTTTCAGTGCTGCAATTTATATCAGTATCAAAAAAAGGCAGGAGGTAAAGGAGTGGTTATTATCTTGTATGTGGAGAAAAATTCCAGAAGGAGAGGAAGGTATTCCTCCGATATGGGCCACAGCAGAGCAGGAAAAAAAAGGGTTTAAAGATTTAATGCAATTGACAAGTTAGGAGCTAATAATGTCATCAAAACATCAGGGAATATCTAAGTCCTACCTACGTGGCCGTACACTCACTGAGCAAGAAAAAAGAGAGCGCCTTTATCAAGGTCAGCCACACCCAGATAATCCTTTGATTAATGATCATGATACTGTTATCAAAATGAATTCTACTTACTTGGAAACTGTTGATAGAAGTTATAATAACAAAGGATTCCTTAGCTTGATATGTTTTGGTATTACGATAACATTTCTTTGCATTATGATTTGGGGATGTCAAGGCACTATCGAAGCTCATCGTTTAAGAAATGAATCATTAAGTTCTAAGGCTATTTATGCCTTACTGTTCCTTAATGGTATAGTTTGCCTTATTATTTTTATTTGCGTGAAACTCATCCTGATTGAATGGTTCAGAAAAACTCATTATCCAATTCGATTTAACCGAAAAAAACAAATGGTATATGTTTATCAAATTGATGGTTCGGTTTTATCTGCGCCTTGGGGCAATATTTTTTTTACACTCAATGGAGGAAATAAATGGGGAATTAACGGACATATTTTAGCCGATGATAACCAAACTGTTTTACAGACATTCAACTTGGCTATTTTAGAATCTAAACCAAACCTTCCAAACTATTGGGAATTTATTCGTTGTTATATGGAAGAGGATGTCTTACACGAGATACCAAAAACTATTTTCTTATGTCCTCCAATAGCAGAAAGAAAAGAAGGTTATCTATTTGGCCTTCAATATGGCATTCGAATGAGAACCAAAATTGATTGGGTTTTACTTCTGCCGCTTTTTCCATATTATCTAGTGGAAGCATTTTCGCGTTATATTGGAATGCAGACCAGCAGAATTCCACAGTGGCCGAAAGAGGTTGAAATGGCGTGTCAGGTTGATTCTGATGATCCTATAGATGTAAGTTATAAGGGTAATATTCCCTATGTATGGCGATATGTATTCGCTAATTTAAAAATGAAAGATCGTATTAAATATTATAAACAGAGCATGACAGCCTCAAAACGGATAAGAAGAAAAGTCGCAAGACGTCATAAGGAGCAATAAAAATAATAACACGTGGCATGTATTTGATGGATTTTCTGTATTGAATACATGTCTAATTGGTACATAATAATGTCAGTGAGTTATTTAGTAAAATCATCATGTCACATTTAACAGGATTATATACTCCTTATTCAGTTAATCGGCCGTTAACTCAACAAGAAAAAATAGATCAGTTTCATCAAGGTAAACCTCATTGTGAGAGCAAATTTATCAGAGATGGGAATACTGTCATTAAAATGAATTCAACCTATCTGGAAACGGTTGGATAGATATTACGCTGATAAAGGCAATGCAAGCCTAGTTACTTTTATTATTTTTATGGCTATTTCAGGGTTGCTTTTATATGGATATTTTATTTTTTTTGAACGTTATGTTTTTTCAGAAGAGGATATTACTAAAATATATGATGTTATTATTCTCACGGCAATTTTTTCTCCAGTATTATATTTTTCCTGAAATTAACATTAAAAGAATGGTTCAAAAAGACGCACTATCCTATTCGTTTTAATAGGAAAAAAAGGTGATATACGTCTACCAAGTTAACGGTGATATATTATCATTCCCTTGGAATAAATTATTTTTTACTTATGCTAAAGGAAAGGGAGCGTTTCCATAGTGGGGTATTGATGGGCATATATTGGCAGAGGATAAAAAAACTGTATTACAAACATTTAGCTTAGGTTATTACGGTAGCAGACGTGAACTGTCAGGTTACTGGGAGTTTATCCGATGTTATATGGAGGAAGATGTTGTAAAAGAATTAGCTGAAACTATTATTATGTGTCCTCCGATAGCAGATCGAAAAGAAGGCTACAAATTTGGAATACTG